>QCLO01000015.1 GCA_003214465.1 Acidimicrobiales bacterium AG-414-N20
GGCGGTGCCGTCACACTAGTTCCTTCAGGTAAGCCTTTGAAATCGTCCCAAGCACCTGAAATTTTTAATAACTTCTCAACTCTCTCTGAAGGCTGCGCTCCATTGTTAAGCCAATGAACGGCTTTCTCATTCTCAATTTCTATGACTGAAGGATCCTGCTTTGGATCATAAAAGCCTATAACTTCAATGAATTTACCATTGCGTGCTTTACGCTTATCCGCCGCTACCACTCGGTAGGTCGGCTGCTTCTTCTTGCCCATTCGCATCAAACGAAGTCTTACGGTCACGTCTATACCACTCTCTCTTTTTCTAATTCATACCAAAGATATTTTTGCATCTTTACAGTCCAACAGTCTGCCTTATTCTGACAGGATTCACGCCACTTTAAAGAAACACGCAAAAAATTCAGATCTTTACATTCTCGTTCTGCAGATCAATTCTAAATGGTAAAAAACAATATTCAAGCATCTCCAGAGAGCCATGCAGAACTAAAACTTCGCCACGACCCATAAGAACGGTCCCTTCCTACTGATACTCATCATCTAATGAAGCAAGACGAACAACGGCTTCTGAAATTTTCTCTCCCCTAATGTACTCAAGAGTAACTTCATCACCTGGAAGTCGAAGTTGGATATCAGCCCTTAAAGCTTGCATATTTAATATCGGCCGTCTGTCCACACGAATAATTAAGTCCCCTACTTCCAATCCTGCTTTATGCGCCGGTGAGGATTCTTGAACTTCTATTATCAAAGCCCCTGCCCTCCCGTCTGTAGGCGTCTCTCCAAGTATTCCCAGAAAAGCAGTCCCTATAGGTTCTCCGGAAATTAAACGTTGCGCCACAAGTAAAACAGTGTCACTAGGTATAGCGAAACCAACTCCGACGTTTGCTGACAAAAAACCCTCTGTTCTTATTGAGGTGTTCATTCCTATTACATGTCCGTTTCTATCAGCAAGTGGTCCTCCCGAATTGCCCGGGTTAATCGGGGCGTCAGTTTGTATCATCGCAACCCCTGCACATTCAGCGCTCATCATCCCCGCTATTTCACAGCCGTAAGAAGGTTCCACTCGCCCAATCGCACTTACTATTCCGGCTGTAACTGTTTGATTCAATTCAAAAGGACTTCCAACTGCTACAGCTAATTGCCCAACACGCAGATTCTGACTTGAAGCAAATTGTGCAGGCGTCAAACTATTATCAACATTATCAAGCTCAATAACTGCCACATCCCGCCTGATGTCGGACCCGATGACTTTAGCTTCCACCATTCTTCCGCTAGGCAAAAGCACTTGAAGCGTTTCGGAATCTTCCAAGACATGGGCATTAGTGACAACACGTCGCTTATCGTCTAAAACTATTCCTGATCCTTGTCCAGTTTCAGAACGAACTATTACTACAGAACGAGAGACTGTGTCTGCTACTGCTACTACAGGTTCTACTTCTGAATTGGTCAAAGTCATTTCCGCAATAATCGCTGCTACTTCACTTTCAGTTAGTTCTGACGAATTATTGACAAGTGCCTCCATCAACTCTTGGACTGCGACGATTTGACTTGATGCCAGATTTACTGAGGAGACTTCGCTATCATCCCCGCTTATAACCCAACTAAAAATTAACGCACCGGTTAAGAGAACTATAAATAAACCTGCAGAAAGAAATAGCAGTCCAATTTTTCTCATATTTTTTTGATCTGAGATTACTGGCGCGGGCAACAAATCTGGAAACGTTTGCTCATTTTGATCAGAACTGTATGTTTCTGTTTCTTTCATTTCTTCGCCTGCAAGCGGTTCTAGCTCTTCTTCCATAAAACAAATCTATTATCTCTCAGGTCAAAAAGAACTCAATATTTCATCCTTTTATCAATCTCGGTAACCAGATCGTAAAAGTGGAACCTTCGCCCTTTATTGAACGAACTGTGCTCCTGCCGCCATGGGTTTCAACAATGGTTTTCACTATTGCCAAACCAAGACCTGAGCGACCAGCTTCTCGAGCAGAAACCCCATCAGCCTTCCAGAATCGATCAAAAACTTTTTCAGAATCTTCAGGGTCCAATCCGGGACCCTCGTCGTTCACTGAAATCCAAACCATTTCTTTATCACTCCCGGCTTTTACATAAATATGTTTTCCCTTTTCAGATACACGAATGGAATTGCTTAAAATATTCGCAAAAGCACGCCTCAAAGCTGAATGATCGCCTACAACTTCCAAATTAGAGTCGCACTCAATCTCAAGCAAAACCTCTGACGATTTTGCTTCCGCTTGAAAATCTTCAACAGTGTTGATGACTAGTTCAGTCAAATCTAAATTGACACGTTGCAAGTCAGGACGTTCATGATGGGCATAAAGCAGCAAGTCGTCTACGAGCTTCCCCATCCGGTCTGATGCTCGACTTGCTACTTCGCTAGCTGCAACATAATCCTCAATTGTCGAATCTGGATCTGCGCTTACAACTTCCAAATTCGCTCTCATAACAGCTAATGGGTTTCGTAGCTCATGTGCTGCTTCTTCAAGAAACTCACGTTGGTTCCGAAAAGCCTTATCTAATCTTGCGAGCATCTCATCAAAAGTGTCTGCTAAGTCACGAAGTTCATCAGACGGCCCTCTTAAATCAATTCTTTTCGACAGGTCAGTAGCAGATATTTCACGTGCCGCAAAAGAAATATGTTTTATAGGTTTTAAAACAATTCCTGCTACATACCAACCAACCGTGAGGCTTATCAGTAGAAGTCCAGCAAGAGCCAGAAATATGTAGTCTCTTAACTGCTCGACCGCATTCCGATTGACATTTTCTTCAAACAGAATTAATTCATCGATCTCTTCAAATGGACTAGATCCATCTTTATTTAAATCAGCTTGTTCTATTTCTAAATGTTGCTGTGAAATCTTTTCGTCCGAAAGTGACTCTGAAAATGAAAGATAAATAACGCCTAAAACTATTGCAGCTAGGCCGAATAGGAGCACTGAGTAAAGCAACGCTATTCGTGTCCTTATACTTCCTAGTCTTTGAGTTTTTTTGCCTGGATTCAATACTTACCCTTACTTATCAAAAGTTTCTTGTGGAGGATCTTCTAATAGTCTGTACCCACTACCAACGACTGTTTCTATCAAGTCAGTCTCATCCCCGATTGATATTTTGCGCCTTAGTGTTCCGACAGTTACCCGCACCGTGTTCGTGACTGGGTCAGCATGCTCATCCCAGACATGATCTAGTAGCTCTGATTGGGGAATCACTTGGCCGGGTTTGGACATAAAGTATCGCAATAATGTGAATTCTTTTGAAGTCAGCTCAAGTATTCTTTCGCCTCTTTTAGCTACATGTCTAGAAGTGTCAATCACAAGAGGGCCTATCTCTATTAGGGAACCTGTCTGTCCAGAATCACGACGCAGCAACGAGCGGACTCTGGCAGCTAGTTCATCAAAAGAAAAGGGTTTCACCAAGTAATCATCGGCACCTACATCTAGGCCTCGAATCCTGTCCTCAATAGTGTCTCTAGCAGTAAGCATTAGAACTCGTGGTGTGATCCCTTGAAATGAAGAACTCCTGAGAGAGTCGCATACCTCGAGACCATCTAAATCAGGCATATTCAGATCTAAACAAACCAAATCATATGAGTTCCAAGATGCTTTAGCTAAAGCTTCTTCTCCACTTGTAGCAGTATCTACTGCGTAACCTTCTCGCTTGAGTCCCCGCTCTAAAGCTGTTACTAGATCGGGTTCATCGTCAACTACTAAAATACGCACACTTTGACGCTACCTTGACTAGCAAGTGTGAGGTAATCGGAGTGGCTATTTCTAGCTAGCTAGCATTCCAAGGCGTTCTGCTGAACGCGTTGCCTCCACTCTTTCACTAACAACTTTTGAAGAACCACCTGAAGCCATAGAAACACCGTAAAGACAATCCGCCGATTCCATGGTTCTTTTCTGATGCGAAACTATTAGAAGCTGAGACTCTTCGCGGAATTGATCAACCAACCCGAGGAAACGGAAAAGATTTGCGTCGTCTAACGCAGCTTCAACTTCGTCCATTACATAAAACGGAGAAGGCCGGCTTCGGAAAACTGCGAAAAGAAAAGCTAAAGCTGTCAAAGATCTTTCACCGCCAGAAAGTAAGGAAAGTTTTTTCACATTTTTTCCCGAGGGTCGAGCTTCAATGTCTATTCCTGTATCTAGAAGATTGTCCGGATCAGTTAAAGACAGTTCTCCATGTCCACCCGGGAAGAGAACTTCAAATAAATCGTTAAAATTAGTTGCCACTTCAGCAAATGCTGAAGCGAAAACTTCTTTAATTTCAATATCAATAGAACGAATTACCTTTCTTAGTTCTTTTCTGGTTGAACGGACGTCATCAAGTTGTTCTTCGAGAAACTCATAGCGTTCCTTCAAATCATCAAATTCGTGCAAAGCTAAAGGATTTATAGGCCCTATTAGTTTTAATTCTCTCTCAAGTTCAGCTATTCGTTCAGAGACAGTTGCCCCTTCTGGTAATTCTGGAGCAGAGAGTTCGCCTATTGAGTTGGGCTCTCTATCAAATTCAGACCGCATAGTCTCAGTCAGATTCTCTAACTTTAATCGAGTCTCCGCTCTTTCTATTTCTAAACGAGACTGCTCTTCCCGTAAAGTCCTTACTTCGTCTTCCTTTTTTCTGCGTGATGACCGGAGTTCATCTAGCTGTGAAGTTACCTCCCGAACACGATCGGATTGATCCCTTCGATTAATCCTCAAGTCTGTTAAACGCTGTTCTATGATTTCAGTTCTACTTTCGAGTGATCCAATTAAGAAGGACGTAGCTAGTTCTTTCTTTTCAATTATTTCACTTCGTTCAGCCACTTCTTTTCTCTCCCCAGAAAGTCTTTCTAAGCGAACATCGAGTTCACTCACTCTGGCTTTTACAACAGCTAATCTTCCCTTAATATCTGCAGACCTAACCTCGCATTCTGTTCGTCTAGCGGCAGTTTCAGCAGATCTGCTTTCAAGTCGACTTCTTTCATCCGTCATTCTTTGAGCTGCTTGAACTGAAGTTTTTTCAGCTTCCTCTAATTCTTCTAACCGAATTTGTAATTCAGTTATTTGACGGGTTTCATCTTTAATTCGCTGATTGTTTTCATTTATTCGATCCTGAATTGTCAGGTTTTCCACATCATTGGCTTTTTGCTCAACTCTTATTTTCTGCAATGATCCAGATAACGAAGACTCATCACGTTTACACACTTCAAACTTTTTTTGATTTTCATCCAAGCGATCTTCACTTTCTTTAATTCGTGCTTCACTCTCAGAAAAAATGCTTTGTTTTTCTTTTGCCTTTCCCTCTTCTGCTGAGAGACGATTGTTGGCATCTTCCAAAATATTCTTTATATTCCCTTGTTCTTTTTGGCCAACTTGCCAACCAAGAAAACCGAACCTGTCACCGGTCTTATTTACAACAGTGATTTCAGGATTATTGACAACAATTTCAACTATTTCGCGAAGCCCGCCTTCATGCACTACCACATTGGCAAGAAGTTGGTCTAAAAACAGATCAAGGGTTCCAGTCGTCGCTTTTATATGACTGCGGAGTGGGTTCCCAACATTTTTAAGATGCGGTTTTTCATATCTTGTATCAATAGCTACTACTGAAGCAGAGCTTGCTTCTAAGTCAATTTTACTTAACGCTTCTATTGCATTTTCTTTAGTGTCAAAAATAATCGTAGAAAGAGAATCTTCGACTGTGGATTTAAAAGCTTTTTCATAACCAGGCTCTATTTCAATTAAGTCTGACAAAAATCCTAAACTACCCATGCTTGTCACAGTCTGTTGATCTGCTGGTGTCTGACCGATGCCTTTAATCGCTTGAGTCAAAGCCTCTATTTCTATTCGCGTGCTACGCAAGTTTGCTTTTGCTTCAACCAAACCTTCCCATGCAGTATTGCGAATATTTCTCTGCCGCTTTAATTCTTCTTGATCGCGAGTGATTCTCTCAGTTAAAGCCTCATTTTCTTGTCGCAATGAACTCAGATCTTTATTTAATGAGCTTATTTTTTCGTTAAGTTCTCTTTCAGGACTTTTAACTTCATTCAACTTTCTTTGGAATCTTTCTTTTTCAGATTCTTTTTGATTGACGGAAGCTTTGAGAACGCCTAGTTCGCCTCGTATCTCTGAAGCGCGACCTCCTATCATTGGAACTCCATCAGCCCAATCAGTTTTAAAAGTTGCCCAATCAGTTGTTAATTCTTCTTCTAACTGCTTAAGAGCCTCAACTTCAGGGGAAAGTGATTCCTCTTCTTTAACTAAACTTTCCTCTTCTTTTTTTGCTTTAATAAGTTCAACCTCTAGACCAGCTATTACTTCTGAAGAAACAAGGGTGTCGCGATCCCGTTCTATTCCTTTTTGTCGCTCCAATAAGACCGCTTTCAAACCCCGGGCTCGTTCCCGAAGAGCTTCAAAACGTACTAGTTGATCACCCAAGTCGTCTTCCCCTCTTGACGCTAATTCACTTTCAGCTGTTGAAATTTCGATTTCGAAGCGTTTTAGTTCATTCACGGTGAGAGTTTCTTGTTTAGCAAGGTCCGACCGTCTGTCTGATTCACTTGAAGCTAAGCTTTTCAGTTCCTTAAATTCTTTATTTATTCTGAACAAGCGAAGAGATTTCAATTCTTCCAAAAAATTTCCATGTTTTCTGGCTGCATCTGCTTGTCTCTCTAAGGGTTTTAACTGTCTTTTCACTTCACGCTGCATGTCGCCAAGTCGATCAAGGTTAGAGCCTGTTGAGTCAAGTCGCCTTTCTGCCTTCTCTTTTCTTTTTCGGAATTTTAATATTCCTGCAGCATCTTCGATGATGGAACGACGATCTTCTTCTCTTGCATTTAGAACAGCATCTATTTGACCTTGTGAGATAATGACGTGTTGTTGTCTTCCGACTCCAACGTCTGAAAGCAGCTCCTGAATATCAAGCAATCTGCAAGGTGAACCATTAAGTGAATAATCACTTTCTCCACTTCTAAAAAGGGTTCTGGTAATGGTAATTTCTGGAAAATCTAAAGCAAGACTGCTATCAGAGTTATCGATTGTTAAAGATACTTCTGCTCTTCCAAGAGCACTTCTCTCAGTCGTACCAGCAAAAATCACGTCATCCATTCGTTGTGATCTAACTGCGCTCGGAGCTTGTGCCCCTAATACCCACGCAACCGCATCAACTACATTGGATTTACCGCTTCCATTTGGTCCAACAACAGCAGTTACACCAGGCTCAAGGTCAAGTGTCGCTGAATCAGCGAAAGACTTGAACCCTTTTATGGTTAGACGTTTCAAGAACACTTACGCGACCATAGTCAGTAAGCAAAGAGTCTTGGTTTCATTCAGAAAAAATTTTAGTTTTTGGGCTCTGAGTCTCAGACTTGAGTTTCACAGAAAAATGTCCAGCGGCCCTTGTGTTTAACTTTTTGAACCGGTTTCTTACTTGTAGGGCTAAACAAACCTTCTCTTTCATAAACTGCCAAATGTTCAGCGAATCCGCCAGGTTCACCGAATACGTCAATAAATGGTCTTTCTTCAATTGAAGTGCCACGGTATTTGACTGCCTCTACGATTACCTCTACGACTGAGCGGTAAAGACGCCTAACTTCTTGTATAGAAAGAGAATCGCTTTGTCTATCGTGTCTTAATCCTGCATGGAAAAGAATTTCATCACTGTATATATCACCTACACCCACAACTACTGAGTCATCGCATAAAAGTGACTTCAAGTCAATCGATTCTTCTTCCCTAAGTACACGTTTTGCGAATTCGGTCCATGGTTCTGGCTCAAGAGCAGGGTCCATTCCCATAAGTTTAAACTCTGGAAATTTCTCTTCGATGAACTCTGGGTCCGCTAAGTCTTCTAAAGAAAATACACTGACTCTCGAACTTTCTTCAGGGTCTATAAGCCTTAGTTGGCCTCCTACAGTGAAGGTAATCTTTAAAACGGTGTCCTTATCAGTAGTGTCTTTCGTCGCGTTTCTTCTTAATGACGCTCCCACTCCAAGCTTTATAAAAAGAAGTTTTTTCTTGTCTAATTCTGTCATTATGTAGAGGCCTTTTCGCTCTACTAAACCCAGTTTTGTGCCAATCAGTTCTGAATTGAATGCCTTCTTATTTTTGGAACCTTCTATAACAGCGGCTGACGAAACATCAACTGCTTTAATTTTTTTTCCTCCTATTTCGCGATCAAGATCACGTCTAATCGTTTCAATCTCTGGGAGTTCTAGAGGGAGATTCAAGTCTTTTCCCCTTTCGCTTCTGATTCGAAAAAACTGTATGCCAGATTTGCTGCTTCCTGTTCAGCTTTCTTTTTAGAGGTTCCGTAAGTTGGACCGAAGCTATAGCTACCTATCTCGACTATCGCACAAAAACGTTTTTCATGGTCGGGCCCGTCAGAATCAACTAAATAAATTGGTGCTGGTTCTGATATTTGCACTGTTAGCTCCTGCAGTCGGGTTTTATAGTCAGTAAAACCGGGTTCCAATGATGTCAAACCAATCTTCTCTGAAAATAATTTTTCAACTACCGACTTTGCACTTTCTATTCCTCCATCTAAGAAAACTGCCCCTAAAAGTGCTTCTAAAGAATCAGCTAGAATTGATTCTTTTTCTCTTCCCTGTGCTAGCTCTTCACCGACTCCTAAAGCGAGAACATCGCCTAAATGGATCTCTTGGGCAACTTCAGATAGAGCTTGTGAACTGACCACGCCAGATCTAATTTTTGCGAGGTCCCCTTCTGGTTTTTTTGGATAGTTTTCGAAAACATTTTTTGCTACCAGTAAACCCAAGACAGCGTCTCCCAGAAATTCGAGGCGTTCATTAGAATCTCCCTCATTTTCCGAACACCAAGATCTATGTCTTAGGGCGATAGACAAAATCTCAAGATCTTTAAATTCGTAGCCGATTCCTTCTTCGAGTTTCAGTCGAGTCTCTTTTTCAAGGACTGGCTGTTTCCCGAGTTCCGGATTAATCGAAACGAGAGACGACATAGTCAACGGCATCTCGCACTGTCCTAAGGTCTTCTAGATCGTCATCGTCGATCCTGAAACCAGAAGAGCGTTCGCTTAATTCTTCTTCTAGAGCTTCTACCAGTTCGATTAAAGCAAGCGAATCTGCTCCGAGGTCATCAGCAAATGAAGCACCTTCTGCGATGCCAGCAGGATCTATTTCAAGAATATCTGCTAAACGTTCTCTCACAAGGTCTAAGACCTCGTCGCGCTCTATTGGGGCGCCTTCCATATGGGTTTCTGCAGGCAAAAGAACTCCTTGTTTTTGGCTGGAAATTTTCTCCAGCGTGCACTCATCCTAGCCGAGTGTCAAGTTTTAGGCTTAAGGGGCTAAATATATTGAAACATATTCAAACTAGTTGAAAGATGTTCTTAAACTTTCGACTATTTTTGCTTCATCCATCTCCGCGGCGACTTTTATAGCATTTTCAATAGCCAAAGCTCCTGAAGAACCGTGGCTAATTATGCAGACCCCTTTAACTCCAAGAAGCATCGCTCCTCCATATGTGTCTGGGTGAAAGAGTTTAAGTAGCTCATCAAGTTCCGGTCCTAAGATTTCCAAAGCCGACGTTGCTTCTGGCCGAGTAGACATTTTTTCTAACATTGTTGAAAAAAACGTCTTCATGGTTCCTTCAATTGTTTTTAAAGCGACATTGCCTGTAAAACCATCCGTTACTGCTACATCAACAACATTTGTGAGTAGATCCCTTCCTTCTATATTCCCTATAAAAGATCCTCCGTTGAACTGCGCAGTTGAGAAACTATCGAAAGATTCTTTAATTAAGGGGCTGCCTTTCCCTGGTTCTTCACCAATTGAAAGTAGAGCTACTCGTGGTTCTTTTATGCCGAGTCTGTGCTGTGCAAAAACTGCACCCATTTGACCGAATTGAAGCAACCATTCTGAGTTGCACTCGGAATTAGCCCCAGAATCCAAAAGAACAGTTGGCGTTCCACCAGGTGACGGCAATAGGGTGGCAATCGCCGGTCTAGCAATATTTTTTATACGACCCATTCTTAATAATGCACTAGCCATTGTTGCTCCGGTATTCCCAGCGCTGACCATCGCAGAAGCCACTCCATCTCTTACTGCTTCGGCAGCTCTCACCAGAGAAGAGTCTTTCATTTGTCGGACGCTTGACCCAGGCTCAGCATCCATTTCGATAATTTCTGATGCTGGCAAAATGGGTATTTCCGTCATTGTTTCTAACACTTCAGGTTTTCCTACTAATAAAACAGGAATTCCATGGTTATCGATAGCTTTTTGGGCACCGGCGATTATTTCGTGCGGAGCATTGTCACCGCCCATAGCGTCGACTGCGACAGGTAGCAATTTAGATTCCTTTAACCTTTTATTAAACGTTTTGTAAAACCGTGATCAAATTCACAATTTTCAATCAACGTCAATGACCTGTCTTCCGGCGTACCAGCCGCAATTAGAACAGATCCGATGGGGTCTTTTAATAGCTCCGCAGCGCGGGCAAGTGCTCCGAGCTGCTTGTCCTATAGGCCAAGCTGATGCTCTTCTGCTTCTACCTTTTGCCTTTGAAGTTTTTTTCTTTGGGACAGCCATTACTGCTTTTCCTTGAGTTTGGTATTTTGCTCTACCTTTGGGAGCAAACTAAGGCTAGCGCAACCGTGAGTGAACTGACACCAGATTCAGGATTCTATTAGGTTCCTTTGACCTGTTTATTCCTTCAAACGGTCTAGAACTGCCCAACGTGGGTCACCTTTTTCTTCATTTTGTGAGTTTCCTCCATTTTCTGTTACCGGAAACTTCTCGGGTTCAGAACCTTGGCAAGAAGAGTCGCACAACGGAGATAAGGGCAAAGCCAAAAGAACAGCGTCTCTCACCAGAGGCTCCAGATTCAGATCCAATTCATCGAAAAAATAAAAGTCTGCTTTCTCGCTTACTTCAATTTCTTGGTTATCAAATGTTTTTTCTTCTTCGACAAAACTTTCGTTTACATTCAATTCCAATTCCCCCTGAACTGGTTCAAGACATCTACGACACTCTCCGGTCCACTCTGCTAGAAGCGTTCCTTGTGCGTTGACTTTATTTCCGTCAGGAATCAGTTGGATATTGACTTCGACTCTCCCATCATTGATCTTTGAAAGGCCTATTTGCAGGTCAGTAAGCGAAGTTGTAAGAGAAATTTCTCTTGGTTTTTCGCCGCCTCGTCGAACAGTTGCTAAAGCTATTCGCAGATTTTCTATTTCAGTGTCCACTAGAGGTCAGTGTCATCTTGGTCAAAAAGAAAAGCTTCCGTTTGTTGGCTTGATGGGCCTTTAGTTTCTATTTCTTCTGCCATCATTTTCTCTTTTTCTCTGTCTAGCTCTGTCTCTTGAAGGCGAAGACGGCCGGCTGTAACGGTATCTTTTGTAGTCGCCAAGATTCTCTCAAAATTGCCGAGTTTCTGGTCACAATATTCTTCTGTTTGTCTTCGCATTCGGATAGTTTCTTCTCGTGCAGCTTCGATCATTTGGCGTGCTCGCGTTTCAGCGTTTCTAACGACTTCGGTTCTCTGCACAAGTCTTTCTGCTCTTGCTCTGGCTAGTTCGAGTATTTCATCACCTTCGCGTCTCACTTTTGTTAAAAACTCTTCCCTTTCCTTTAAGAGCCACCTTGCCGCTCTTACCTCTTCGGGAAGCCTTGATATGGCTTCGTCGACCATTGCTAAAAGTTCTTCCTGATTGACCATCGATGAGGAAGATAATGGCATTGGTCTAGCTGAAGCCACGAGATCTCTTATCTGTCGGAAGATGGCTTCTACTTGAGGCGGTCTATACGGATCCGGAGTTGTTGGTGTGGGTTCGGGAAAAACTGAGTCGTTCAAAATCAGAACTTTCCTTCTAAGTGTTTTTGCACTAGCTCAGGAACCATCTGGGACACATCGCCGCCAAGCCTTATAACTTCACGAATAAGTCTTGAAGCTAAAAACGAACTTCGTGAAGCTGAAGGTAGGAATAGGGTTTGAACGCCGGAAAGAGCGGTGTTCATTTGAGCCATTTGTAATTCGGATTCAAAATCAGAAACGGCTCTAAGTCCTTTTATTATAAAATCGGCTCCTACCTCTGTTGCTAAATCGACTACCAGCCCATTGAACTTTGTGGTCCGAACATTTGGAAGGTGTTTAAGGCTCTCTCCTATCAAAAACATTCGTTCTTCCAGGTCGAACAATCCATCACCCTTTGATGGGTTCACTAAAGCAGCAACAACCACCTCATCGAAGAGGTCGGAAGCTATTTCTGCAAGTTCAACATGTCCATTGTGTATTGGGTCAAAAGATCCTGGATATAAGACGCAAGCCATTTTTAATAAACCCCCTGGCATTTAATGCCAAATCGTTGACTAAAAGCTAATAGGTACATTTTATTTTGGGTCGATTACTACTACTACGCTACTCCCATACTGGCGTATGGAGTCAACATGCCACTTAGGACCTGGGTCTATTTCTCTATTTGATTCAATTACTGCGATTCCTGGTCGTTTTTGAAGGAGTGTGTCTAGCAGTTCAGCCCAATTTTCAAAGCCGTAGGGTGGGTCTAAAAGTACCAGATCTGCAGATTTAGAGCTTTTTTGCAACCAGTCCAGTGAATCTCCTTTGATAATCTCTGAATTTTTTTCGAATCCTGCTTTTTTTAAGTTTTCTTTCACTAGTTCTAAACTTTCAGATGATTCGTCAACAAACGTCGCTTTTTTAGCCCCTCTTGAAAGAGCTTCAATACCTAAAGAACCTGTGCCAGCAAAAAGGTCAAGAACTTCAGCTCCTTCGATTGCGGATCGACTATGCAAGGAATTAAAAACTGCTTCTTTAACTCTGTCAGAAGTAGGTCTTATATCTACACCTTTTGGAGCTGACAGACGTATACCTCCCGCTTTTCCAGCCACTACCCTCATGTTTCAGACTTCAAAAAATTTAGGTACAAGTTAGATCTTCTTTCTTTATTCAAATAAAGGGTCTCTCCACATTAGTGGAACTATTGGACCATTCTTCAAAGTGACTTCACCGGTGACTTTAAAACCGTGCTTTTCATACAGAGATACATTTTCAGGATTACTAGATTCCAAGTAAGCGGGTATTTTCTCCTCGTCACAAATTTTTGTAATTGCTGATATCAAGAGTGACGCTAAGCCTTTACCACGCTCTTCGGGTCGTGTTCCTATAAAAGCTAAATACCAATGTGGTGTTTTAGGCTTGGCTTCGAACAGAGGATTCAAATTTAGAAGTCGATCAGTTATCCACTGCTCCCCTAGCACAGCAACTGCGGCAGCGATAGCTCCTGAGTAAGAAGAATCATTTTCAGAATTTTTTTCAGGTTTCTCCCATAGAGCAGCAGCAAGTTTTTCATATCCCGAAGGAAGTAGCAGCACGTCAGTGTCGGGTCTAGACGCCAGACGGTTTGCAAAAAAAGCTGACTGCAACAGAGGTCTGTGTTCTTCGTCTTCAAACAAATATGAGAGGACCGGGTCTTCCAGAAACGCCTCCGTCAGCGAAGCCGTTGCGTCTGGGTATTGCTTGGGGTCCGCGACACAGGTTTCAGAGTTATCCATTAGCGTCTTCCTTTCATGACTTAAGAAGATAGTCTGCCTCAGATTCACCTAAAAAAAGAGTCACTTCTTCAGCTAGTTCTTTGATGGAAGCAAGATCTCGTTCCATGAGAATCTCTGAGGCTTCTGTTCTTGCGATTTCAACCCATTCTTTGTCTCGGCGGAGCGAAGCCAAACGTAGGTCATTTCGTCCTTTCTGCCTTTCCCCCATCACGGTTCCTTCGCCTCTTAGTTCAAGATCCACTTCAGCCAGTTCAAAGCCGTCGGTAGTGCGGACCATTGCTTTTATTCTCTCTTCCGCTTCTTTTGTTGTTGCGTCACCCACTAAGAGACATTGACTTGGGTGCTCGCCTCTCCCCACTCGCCCGCGGAGTTGATGAAGTTGAGCTATCCCGAAGCGGGCGGCATCCAAAATGACCACAATCGAGGCGTTCGGCACATCAACGCCCACCTCTATGACAGTGGTCGCCACCAACACATCGATTTTTCCTGACCTGAAAGAACTCATTGTTTCTTCTTTTTTATCTTTGTCCAGTCGCCCGTGTAGCAATCCCAGTTCTAGACCTCTTAAAGGACCGTCGCTTAAATCTTTATAAACCTCTTCTGCTGAATGAACTTCCAGCTTTTCAGAATCTTCTATTAGTGGGCAAACAACATAAGCTTGACGGCCACTTTTTACCTCTTCTTTCACAGCCTCCCAAACCTTTGCATTATCGGCTTCCCAACTCGTGACTATAGGTATGCGCCCTGGAGGTAATTCATCCAAGAGCGACACATCGAGGTCGCCATAAACGGTCATTGCAGCAGTTCGAGGTATCGGAGTTGCAGTCATTACTAAAACATCAGGCACTCTTCCATCTGTGTTTTTTTCTTTTAAAGATGCGCGCTGTTCAACCCCGAATCTGTGTTGTTCATCTATCACTACAGCTCCTAAAGAATTAAAGGAAACACTTTCTTGTATCAACGAATGAGTTCCGATGATGAAGTCGACTGTTCCTTCTTCAAGTCCACGATTTATTCTTTTTCGGTCGACTGAAGATGTCCGATTTGTTAAAAGATCAACTTGCAAAGGTCTATCTCCGAGAAGTGTGGTTGAATCTTCAACTATTAGGTCGCCTAAAAATTTTGAAATACCTAAATAGTGCTGTTCTGCGAGTACTTCTGTAGGTGCCATAAGAGCACCTTGATGGCCTCCCTGCACGGCTTTTAGAAGTGTAAAAACAGCTATGATAGTTTTCCCTGATCCTACGTCTCCTTGGAGTAATCGATGCATCGGTATTTCTTTTTGCAAATCTTTACGTATTTCATCCATGACTCTTTTTTGAGAGTCCGTTAACTCGAAAGAAAGATTTTTCAAAAAAATCTCCGTCAAGTTCTCTTCCTTCGAATGGTTAATTCCGATTGATGTTTTTTCTATCATTTTTTTTCGCTGCAACAATTCAAGTTGAATCCTGAAAAGCTCATCGAATACAAGCCTTCTTCTTGCCTCGGCTACTTCATTCATTGAATCAGGTCGATGTATCCCCTTGTAGGCGGCTGAACGATCAACCAACCTATATTTTTTACGAATTTCTGAAGGGACGGGGTCTGCAAACCCTCTTACTTTCATAACTCTTCTAAGAGCTTCAGCAACTAGTCGATCAACATCCCAGCTGTGTAGTTTTGCAACTCCTGACTGAGGGTAGACCGCTACAATCCTGCCGGTTTTGTCGCCGACAAGATCAACAATTGGATTGGTCATCTGTAGTTGCCCCTGATAAACATCTGCTTTGCCGAAAACAACAGCGTCTCTACCCTGATTTAGTTGTTTTTCTCGCCATGGCTGATTAAAGAAAACCAACCTCAAGGAACCAGTTGAATCTGCAGCAGTAACTTCGACTAGAGTCTTTCTGGAGCGCATTCGCCGGCTTCTAACTTTTTCGATATTGACGAGAACCATCCCTTCTTCACCTGATTGAAGAGAATCTACGGTCGCTTCTTTGCTTCGATCTATATAACGACGTGGATAATAACTGATCAAATCAAGAATCGTATTTATACCCACTTTGCTTAAAGATGCAGAAGTTTGTTCCCCGACACCATGAAGATCGGTTAAAGGACGGCCCTCTAACTCTTTTAGAGTGACGCCGGGATCCGACACCTAACCACCTATTCGATACCTATGTAGTAGGGGTATAAGGGCTGTCCACCTTCATGAACTTCAACCTCAAGCTCTTCATACTCAGCGTTAACCCATGCGACTATTTCATCTGTTTCTTTTTTATTGGAATCCTCTCCTGATACAAGAGTTACGATTTCATGTTCGTCACTAATCATTTCCTTTAAAAGATTATTGGTAGCTTCGACGATCGTTTCAGCTACCACTGTTACTTTTCCTTTTTGCAAGCCTAGAAAATTTCCCTTTTTTATTTCACCAATTTCGCTTGTCGAGTTTCTAACAGCTGTGGTTATTTCTCCTGATTCAACCATTTGTGAAGCTTGCAACATGCCTGTTTGATTTTTATCTGAAGTTGCTTCCGGGTCATAACCAAGCAAAGATGCAAAACCTTCTGTGACGGTGTGGGTTCCGACCACGCGAACCGTTTTTGATGTTTGGGAATCTACTTGTTCTGCCACCGCAACGATATTTGAATTGTTAGGCAGGATTATTACGTGCTCAGATGCGGTGGCTTCTGCTGCTTCTAACAGATCTGCGGTTGATGGATTCATTGATTGTCCACCATTAACTATCCGCGTGGCTCCTAAGGATCGAAAAATTTCACCTATTCCGTGACCGTTAGCAACCGCTATCACAGAACATCCAACTGGATCTGCGATGTCGTGGTCATGATAGTTGCCTGCGATTTCTTCAAATAAGTCGGTTACTCGAATCTCGTATGGTTTACCGATAGATATTCCAGCTTCAACGGCGGCACCAATATTGTTTGTGTGAACATGACAATTCCAAATATTTTCGCCGCCAACTACGACTATGGAGTCGCCTATTTCTGACCAAGCTTTTTTAAAATCAGGTATCAAGTCATCTGGTGCGTCTAAGAAATACATTACTTCATATCTGGTTCCGCTATTACTCGTCTCATCATGCACATCTAGGATTAAAGAATCCACAGAGGCTGTTACAACCTCTGGTTCAGGCATTGGGCGGTCATCAATTATGTGTAGGAGTGAGTCCAACATGAGCAAGAATCCGCTTCCACCAGCGTCAACAACTCCTGCCCTAGCTAAAACTGGCAAAAGTTCGGGTGTTGAATCCAAAGAGCGTTTAGCTGCTTCTCGAGCTATTTCCGCAAGAGGCAACAGGCTAAGTTTCTCTGATGCTGCCTTTTCTGCCGCTTCTGCTGTTTCTCTGACGACAGTCAGAATAGTTCCTTCAACTGGATTCCCGACTGCTTCATAAGCAGCTGATGCGGCTTCGCTAAGAGCTTCAGAAAACAAATTTGCATCAATGGTTTTTCGTGATGCGTTTTTTATTTTGGAAACAAAGCCTCTGAGTATTTGAGAAATAATTACTCCTGAATTGCCTCTGGCTCCCATAAGAGAACCGTGTGAGATGGCGTCGATTATGTTTTCAAGTTCAAGATTTTCTTCTAAAGATTCGATCTCAGATACCACTGAATTGAGAGTGGCGGCCATGTTGGAGCCTGTGTCCCCATCTGGCACGGGATAGACGTTTAAAGAATTGAGGCTTTCTTTGTGCTCTTGAAGGGAGTCTCGAAAGCAGTACATCAAACTTGCAAGGTTCTTTGCATCTAAAGTTTCTTTTACCACAACTGCGATAGTACCCACTTAATTGGCCTCGATGCATTTGTTTCTGTTTTTATGTTTGGAACTGCCGAATACCCACATACGATCAGGACTATTCACCCGCTGCTTTTAGTGGGCTAGGCTCCCGGCGGCCTCCAAAAGTTAGATAGGAGAAAAATAGTTGCAAGGCGTAGTCAAGTCTTACGATCCAGGAAGTGGTGACGGTCTCATAGTTCGTGACTCTGATCTCGTTGAATTCGAAATGGCAGAGGGAGCTCTTGAAGGCTCGATATTTAGAATGCTTCGGCAAGGTCAAAGAGTGGTTTTTGAATTAGATGGCGACAATAATGCAACCGGTTTAAAACTCGGATCTGAAGTAGATATGGGCACACCTGACTTAGATTGATATGAGTTTTGAAAATCCGCCAACAAAAAATAGGTCTCTGACCGACTGGGTTGATCACTGGGAGAAAATTTTCGAACCTAGTCAAGTTCACTGGTGTGATGGTTCTGAGAGTGAATATGAAAACTTCACTCAAGAGCTAGTTAATTCTGGGACTTTTATCCGTCTTAATGACGAGCTTCGCCCAAATAGTTTTTTGGCACGATCAGACCCTAATGATGTAGCGCGTGTTGAAAGCGAGACCTACATAGCGTCAGTTGAAGAAATTGATGCAGGATCGACAAACAACTGGCGTGAACCCAATGCACTGAAAGAAGAGATGCTCTCTCACTATCAAGGGTGCATGAAAGGCAGAACCCTCTACGTGATTCCTTTTTGTATGGGACCTATAGGTTCACCTATTTCACATATAGGTATTCAACTCTCAGACTCTCCATATGTGGCAGCAAGTATGAAAATTATGACAAGGATGGGAAGTTCTGTTCTGGATGAGTTGGGTAACGGAAATTTCGTTCCATGTGTTCATTCAGTCGGATTTCCGCTTGAGGAAAATGAAGAAGATGTCGCATGGCCTTGTAATAAAGATGTACGTTACATATCGCATTTTCCCGAAACTAGGGAAATATGGTCGTACGGATCTGGTTATGGCGGAAATGCTTTATTAGGTAAGAAGTGCTTTGCTCTTCGCATAGCTTCCACAATGGCTCGTGAAGATGGGTGGTTGGCTGAGCACATGCTTATTCTTGGAATCACGCCTCCTGATGGTGAAAAGCGTTATGTAGCTGCTGCTTTCCCTTCTGCTTGCGGCAAAACGAATATGGCGATGCTGGTTCCTACTATTCCGGGTTGGAAAGTTGAAACCATCGGGGACGATATAGCTTGGATGAAGTTTTCTTCTGATGGGCAACTACGTGCCATCAATCCTGAAGCAGGTTTCTTTGGTGTTGCTCCGGGGACTTCTAACTCAACTAATGAAAATGCTATGAAGACCCTTTGGGGAAATGCAATTTTCACAAATGTCGCTCTTGATGAGAATAATGATGTTTGGTGGGAAAGGATGACAGAAAAGAAGCCTGACTCACTTGTCGACTGGCAAGGGCGTGACTGGACTAGTGAGTCTGAAGAACCGGCCGCTCACCCAAATGCACGTTTTACCGTACCTGCAAGCCAATGTCCTTCGATCGCTCCAGAATGGGAAGATCCGGAGGGAGTGCCAATCTCGGCGATCATGTTTGGGGGTCGACGCGCTTCGAATGTTCCATTGATCACGCAAGCACGTGATTGGGAGCACGGAGTTTTCCTTGGTTCAATTATGAGTTCAGAGAAGACTGCTGCAGCTGCTGGAAAAATTGGTGAAGTAAGATTTGATCCATTTGCAATGCTGCCTTTCATGGGTTACAACGTGGGCGATTATATTAAGCATTGGATAGAAATCGGAAAAGCTAATGATTCTAGTAAATTGCCGAAATTATTTTGGGTTAACTGGTTTCGAAAAGATGAAAACGGGAGTTTTCTCTGGCCAGGTTTCGGTGAGAACAGTCGTGTTCTTAAGTGGATTTTAGATCGTATAGACGGGGAAGCTCAAGCAGTGGAGACGCCTTTGGGTCTAGTACCTGAAATTGACGGCATCGATACCTCAGGTCTAGATCTAAATGATTTAGCAATGCAAAGACTTCTTGAAGTTGACTCAGATTCATGGAGTGAAGAGGTTCCATTAATTGAAGAGCATCTAAAAGCTATCGGGGATCGACTCCCTAAAGAGATGACTTCTCAACTCGACAAATTAAAAGCTCGAATAGGTTTGGGAAGTTGAATTAAATCGCCCCTAAGAGCATCGAGCGAATTCCTAATCCCATTAAAAAAAGTCCAGCAAACCCGTAAAGCAAATACCTTCTATTATCCAATTGATTCCGGTAACCGTAAATTACTCCCACGGAGAGCACTGCAGCAGACCAGTACAGTAAGTGGAACTTGGGAACTTCTATATTTTCCGACGATGCTAAAGCAACACCTGAAAAAAGGTGTGCTAAAACCATAATCTGAGCAATTGCTGTTAGCCATGAAAGTATTGGAAGTCGGAAGAGTTTGTTTCTGTGAGCTTGGAGGGACCAGACGCCAGCCACGGCGTTCAACAAGACCATTGACCACTCGATAACTTCATGAGTCACTCGAAAGGAAGCTAATACATTCATCAAATTTAAGTGTTGCTAGATCTGTCAGTTGAATAGATTGGATTTAAAAGTTTCATTTTCTTTTCTTGATTCTTTTGGATTTATAAACCATTCAGTGCCGAAAACATTAACAAACTGGTCATCTGAAATCTGTAAAAAAAACGAATCTTCATCTATTTGACTTCGGTGAGCGGAAATCGCTGCTCTTTTCTTCTCGATAAAATCTGAAACATTTATAGCGTGAGTGATTTCAGACTCGGCAGAACCAAAAGATTCCTCTTCTACTCGTTGCCTCCTCTCCTCCAAGTCATCACCTATTCCAGCGAGTCCTTCATCCGGAGCTGTTTCTATAGCTAATTCAATTGTTTTCTTAATCGAATCTCTGTTGAGAGTCGTCCATCTGATGTTTTCAATTCCAATCTGATCTGCCCAATGAGTTCCCACCCTATGGACCTGAATGTGATCCGGATGCCCATACCCTCCATTTGGGTCGTATATAACCAAAAGATCAACAGTTTCCTCGCGTAAAATATCCGCTAATCTGAAACTCGCTTCTTCAACGTTCGCCTGCCAGAAACAATCAAGGTTGGAATTGGATGGTGTGTCAATCATTCCGCTGTCCCTGTAGTTTAAGAATTCGACTCGTGCTACTCCCAAAATATTCGCTGATTTAATCAGCTCTAGAGTTCGTCTTTCCTCTAAAGGCTCCCCATCTTTTAGGATTCCTGGTACAGGTTCTCCTTCTTCTCCACGGGTGGCGACTACGAGAATTACGCGATCTCCAGATTCAGACAATAAAGCCATCGTTCCAGCTGTGGACAGTGCTTCGTCATCGGGGTGAGCGTGAAAGAAAACTATTGTCGACATCGAGATCTTTAGGACACAGCGCCGCTACTAAGCAGTTCAGTAATCTCTTCCTTTTTAAATCCAAACTGCATAAGCACTTCTTTACTGTGCTGGCCTGGATGAGCCGGTGGTCTCTCAATTTTTCCTGGCGTACGACTGAATCTCGGAGCTGGTGCTGGTTGGGTTACACCCGCAACTTCTACGAATGTTTTTCTTTCTACATTATGTGGATGTTCTACTGCTTCGTATGCAGAAAGAACAGGTGCGTAGCAAACATCACTACCGGCAAGTAGTTGATCCCATTCAGTTCTAGTTTTTGTAGCTATCAATTCGGCCATTTTTTGTTTCAATTCTGGCCATTTTTCTCGATCGTGTTGGGATGCAAATTCTTCTTGATCAAGTTCAAATTTCTCTAACATTTCTTTGTAGAACTGGGGTTCTATTGATCCTAAAGATATCCATTCTCCGTCTGAGCATTCATAAACATCATAGAAATGGGCTCCCGTGTCTAGAAGGTTCACACCTCTTCCTTGTTGATGAAAACCTGTTTCCATCATTCCATAAAAGAAACTCATCAAACTTGCCGCACCATCAACCATCGCAGCGTCGACAACTTGACCTTGCCCAGATTGTCTAGCTTCAACAAGTGCGCACACCATTCCAAAAGCTAGGTACATGCCTCCTCCTCCAAAATCTCCTACAAGGTTTAATGGTGGCACTGGCCCACTTTCACTTCTTCCTATATGGGCCAAGACACCGGCTAATGAAATGTAGTTAATGTCATGTCCTGCTGCGTTTGCATAAGGTCCTTCTTGCCCCCACCCTGTCATTCGTCCGTAAACCAAAGCGGGGTTCCTCTTCAGACAGTCATCTGGTCCTACCCCTAATCTTTCAGCTACTCCTGGTCTGAAGCCTTCGAAAAAAATATCAGATGCCTCGACTAATCTGAGAACTGTTTCTTTTCCTTGCGGATTTTTAAGATCGATCCCGATACTTTTTCTTCCTCTGCTGATTATGTCATTTGGTGGGGAATTCTCATCAAACTCTTTCACTGAACCTGCACGATCAATACGTACGACATCTGCGCCCATATCAGCAAGCATCATTCCGCAAAAAGGACCAGGTCCTATTCCTGCTAGCTCCAAGACCTTCACTCCGTCTAAAGCACCCATTTTGTCTCCTGTTTTTTTAACTTATATTTTCAGCATTTTTTACGTGCTTAATTATTTCATTTGTGATCTTTGGCCAAGAACCCGGCGGGAGATCATGTCCCCACCCTTCAATCATGACTAGCTTTGCTGCAGGTATCACTTCTGCCGTGCGTTGTCCCCCGCTTGGATCGACAAGAGTGTCTGCACTTCCATGAAGTACGAGTGTAGGTACCTTGATTTTCATAAGTGTTTCTTCGCGGTTTCCGCTTAAGTTCATGGCCCGCATTTGCCGGTCTTTGGCTTCATTCGATTTATTGGTGCGTTCGGCATATCTTTCAAAAATTTTTAAACAGTATTCATCATCGTGCCATTCAGTACTAGCCCAGATACGTCTGTCAGATAGATCTTTTAAAGCTCGCTCTTGTGGGTCGATCGGCGCAGGTGCTAACAAGGCATCTAATGCCTTCCCCTTTGGGATACCAAAACCTCTCTTGCCAGTGTTAGATGCCATTGAGGTGAGACTGCTGATTTTCTCTGGAAATTCAGCAGCAAAAATTTGAGCAACCATACCCCCCAAAGACATGCCCACGATATGAGCTTTTTCTACTGCTAAATGCTCCAACAGCTCTGCAGCGTCAGAAGCCATGTCTAATAGTTTGTACTCTTTCTGCATCTCTGATGACAGTCCGCTGTCTCTTTGGTCGTATCTGATTACATGCAATCCTTCTTCAGCTAGCTTATTACAGAAACCTTCTTCCCATAGCAGCAACTGGCTTCCTAATCCGTGGATCAGTAAGAGTGTCGGGTCCGTCGAAGAACCAAAAGTCTCGTAACAAATTTTCACCCCTGTAGAGAGAAGGGTCTTAGGCATCAAGTTTCTTTCTTTTTCAAGTTTCAAATTAAGACTATCTGCTGGCCTCATTACCAATTCGTTGAATTCAGCAGTAGTTTCGTTATGTGAATAAAATTTTTGATCAAACTTTTAATCAAATAGAACCTCTGACCTTCTACGAGATTTTACGTCTGAGGGTCGATGTTTTTGTGGTGGAACAAAATTGCGCCTATCCGGAACTAGACGGATTCGATGTGGATCCAAATACTCGACATGTATGGATCAAAGATGAAGATTCTCCAGTTTGTTATCTCCGTGTTCTGAGAATAAGTAAAGAAGTTTACAAAATCGGTCGAGTTGCAACGTCTCTTCACAATCGCAACAAAGGTATGGCGAAATCTCTAATAGAACATGTGATTGACACTACTTCTGGGGAGCTGATACTCGACGCTCAGGCTTATCTAGAAGACTGGTATGAAGAAATAGGTTTTACAACTAATGGTGAAGCTTTCGAAGAAGGTTGTGGACATGACTCAAATTCGGGAATTCTGCATGTGCCAATGGTTTACAAAAGGGAAATTGATTAGCTCTCCGCTCAGGCACCCGACTGCACTTAGTGGATAAAGTGCGCCTTATGGGAAAACTTTACAAGGGAGAAAATTCTGCTTTTTCAGAAGAGCTCGACTTTGACGAATCAGACAATTTACTTCTAGGGCTAGATGAGTCCCAACTCCATGCTGTAACTGTAGAAGCAGAGCCCATAGCCATTCTTGCTGGAGCCGGTTCTGGTAAAACCAGAGTCCTTACCAGAAGAATTGCTTGGAGAGCAATGAAAGGAAAAGAGGATCCCAGACGTGTATTAGCTCTTACTTTTACTCGTAAAGCTGCTGGAGAACTTCGCTCGCGACTTTCGAGACTTGGCCTCAGAGATCAAATTGCTGCAGGAACTTTTCATTCTGTTGCTTACGCTCAACTCCGGATCTATTGGCAAGATCGAGGCATAAAGGAACCGTCTCTTCTAACAAATAAAATTTCTTTTGTTACAAACCTCTTACCGAGGGATAAACGTTCTACTGACACTCTTGATGTTGTGGGTGAAATCGAATGGGCAAAAGCTCGTCGCATTTCACCAGAAACTTATTTTGCAGAAGCTGAAAAGCACGAAAGGACACCACCATTAGCTCTTCAGGAAATTTCGAGTATTTATAAGAATTATGAAGAGCTTAAAACTGAACGAAGGTTTTTAGATTTTGATGACCTTCTGAGTTACTGTGCTAAAACGATCCGTAGTGACCGTTCTTTTGGTGAGGCTCAAAAATGGAGATTTCGGAACTTCTATGTCGACGAATTCCAAGATGTAAACCCTCTACAGTTCTCTCTTCTCTCAGCCTGGCTCGATGGCAGGCCAAGTCTTTGCGTGGTCGGTGACCCCAATCAAGCGATTTATGCTTGGAACGGCGCAGAGGCTGATCATCTCATTAGATTCAATGAACATTTTAGAGATTCGACTGTTGTGAGTCTGGGCAAAAATTACCGAAGCACCCCTCAAATAGTTGAGACAGCTTCTTGCCTCCTGGAAAGCTCGGGAGTTGAAGCTGTAAGGGGCGGAGGTTTAAAACCTTCCATTGCCGGCTATTCAGACGAAGAAGCCGAAGCTGCAGGTGTTGCCAAAAAAGTTGCAGAGATTCATTCTTCTGGAGAGAAATGGTCAAATCAGGCGATTCTGGTAAGAACAAATGCGCAAACCGAAATATTCGCAAGTGCTCTTCGTGAAGAAGGAATTCCAGCAAAAACAGTTTCAGGAAGTGGCCTGCTCGACAGAAAAGATATAAAGACCGTAATTTCTGAATTAGCTAATTCAAGTAATCCGTTAGTTCAGGAGATCGGCGATCTTAAAGAAGTGGGTCTTGACGGCTCTGCAACGAACAATGAAGATCAAATAACACCTGACACTGAAAGGGTCGTTGCTTTGGCTGAACTTGGGCGTCTTGCCGAAGAGTATCTTGCTCTTGACCCTGCAGCAAAAAGTAATTCTTTTGTTCTGTGGCTTAAATCTCAATCACAAAATTTGTACGAGATGAATGATGACGCGGTTGAAATTTCGACTTTTCACCGGTCTAAAGGCTTGGAATGGCCTGTGGTGCATGTAGCCGGTTTAGAACAGGGCCTTGTGCCTATAGCGCATGCAAAAGACTCAAATGCAATCGCCGAAGAGCGCAGGCTCCTGTATGTCGCTCTTACAAGAGCGAAGGACCGCATCCTCTGCTCTTGGGCTAGCAACAGGCATTTCTCGGGCAACAAGAGAAAAAGAGATCCGTCTCCGTGGTTGTTCAATATTGAACGTGCGATACAAAATCTGGAAAAACCTCTCACTCAAAAGGAGCAAATAACCAAGGCTAGATCCGCTAGGGGTAAAAAAACAAGAAACGTTCTACCTGAAACCCAACAGGTAAAGGATCTTAAAAAGTGGCGACTTTCAGCATCTCGCGCTGCAGACGTGCCGGCCTTTGTGATCTTTAATGATGAAACATTGCTAGACCTTGTTGAAGTTCAACCAACAAACTTGGATGAACTGCTCAAAATAAAGGGAATAGGACCTGTGAAAGCTGAACGTTACGGCAAGGAGATACTTGAACTAGTTTCAAAGCACTGCTGACTTTTAGCCGCTCCAATCAAAAGAAGCCACTAGCGGTGCGTGATCACTGGGTTTCACAAATTTTCCTTTTGCGTCCTTGTATTTCTCAAGTAAATCTTTATTTTCTTTTTCTAAAATTTTTTCAGGAGTTCGCTCACGCATATCCACTTCAATTGAATTGAGAGACTCTGCCACCACTCCAGAAGCCAGCACTAGATCGATTCTGAGTCCCCTTTTATCTCTAAAGGCGTTTTTGGGATATTCCCAAAAAGTATCTGCCTTCTCTTCTGGAAAACGTTCACAAAAAACGTCTTTCATACCCAGGGCATCTAGTTTTTTTATTGCTCCACGAACCTCAGAAGTAATGTGTGTTTCCGGCAGGTCAAAAGTTTCAGTTAATGTTTTCTTTGACTTCCAGTCAAAGTTCGTGTACTCCTCTTTCGGATCCCATTCGTCGATAATAGGTCGAGGGCAAACATTGAAATCACCAGCTGTGATTACATGATTCTTTGATGGATCTGAGTTTTTTTTCAAATCGTCATGAAGACGATTCAACCAGTCAAGTTTGTACTTGTAATGGTCGTCTCCCAGTGTCCTTCCGTTCGGTACGTAACAGGAAGCTATTCGAATATTTGAACAAGTTGCCCAAACTATTCTGGCGTCTGGATCAGGATCTTTTCTACCGTCATCAAATCCTTTTTGTGGATTCTCAATACCAACTCTTGAGATAATTGACACACCGTTCCATGACTTCTGTCCGTTGTGAACAGATTCATAACCAAGTTCTTTAAAAATAGGCTGTGCTTTTTTTTCGAAAACTTCATCTTCCATCTTTGTTTCTTGCAGGCAAAGCACATCCGGTTGATTTTCTTCAATCCAGAGTTTGACTCTGTGTAATCGAGCATTTAATCCTGCTACGTTCCATGTGACTATGCGCATTGTGATGACATTAGCGCTTAATCAGATGTGAATCCCAGAATTTCATATAACTCTTTGATGGCATCTTCAGGGTCAATAACTTTTATGGTTGTCATTCCCATAGCTCGCGCTGGCTTCAAGTTGATTCCTAAATCATCAAGAAATACACAATTTTCAGGCTTTACATTAAGACGTTCACACGCGACTTCATAAAATTTTTCTTCTGGTTTCCTGCATCCTTCAATGCTCGATTCGATTAAGAGGTCAAAAATTTCTACTACCTTTTGTACATCTTCATCTAAATCTTGTTCACCCATTGGGGTGATGTTGTTTGTCAGCATCGCTGTTTTGAATTTGGATGAACATTTACTCAATGCCTCGACCATTGACGGTCGCAGTGAACCATGCAATCCCTCCAAGATCCTTTGCGCGTCCAATTCGTAACCTAGCGCTAGTGCTTCCTCTTCAAAAAGAAGTACGAAATCTTCTGTACTAACTTCTCTCCGCTCAAATTGTGCCCAGGCATTAGAGTCGGGATCAGTTGCGTTTATTTTTCTAATAGTGTTAGCCGGCAACCCGATCTCTTTTTCATATGCTGCGAACGCTTCAAAAGGGCTCGATAGGATCACACCCCCGAAATCAAATAAGACTGCTTCAATCACGAAAGCATGTTAATCATTTAATTTGCATCTCGGTTACTTTTATAGCCGATATCCTCTTTTTTCGTGGCAGCTCAGTTTATTTACACGATGCAAAAGGTAAGTCGTTTTTACCCTCCTGATAGGGAGGTTCTAAAAGACATTTCTCTATCTTTTTTTCCTGGAGCGAAAATCGGAGTTCTGGGAAATAACGGTTCCGGTAAGTCTTCCCTGTTATCTATCATGGCCGGACAGGATCTAGACCATGATGGCGAAGCAAAGCTAACTGATGGATTTACTGTAGGGCTTCTTGAACAGGAACCTGTCTTAAACCTCGAGAAGAATGTCTTGGAAAATGTAATGGAAGGTGTTGGAGACGTAGCTTCTCTCCTGTCACGCTATGACGATATTCTCGCTAGCTGGTCGGACCCAGAAGCAGACTTTGAAAAACTGGGTGAGCAGCAAGCGGAAGTTGAGCGTCTCATTGAATCTGCAGGTGCTTGGGATCTTCAAAGAAATATCGAAATAGCTATGGACGCACTTCGTCTTCCAAGCGGCGAGTCAGATGTAAACGTATTATCAGGAGGAGAACGTCGTCGTGTGGCTTTATGTAAACTGCTGCTTTCAAAACCTGACTTACTTCTTTTAGACGAACCGACAAACCATTTGGATGCTGAATCAGTTTCCTGGCTTGAAAGAACTCTTCAGGACTATTCGGGGACTGTTGTAGCGGTAACGCATGACAGGTATTTCCTTGACAATGTAGCTGGTTGGATTTTGGAACTTGATCGCGGAAGAGGAATACCTTATGAAGGTAACTATTCAGGCTGGCTCGATCAAAAAAGTGCAAGGCTTGACGCTGAAGAAAAAACTGACTCTTCACGGAAACGCACTCTTGAAAGAGAGTTGGAATGGATCCGCATGGCTCCAAAAGCGCGACAAGCGAAAGGGAAAGCACGACTAGCCTCTTACGACAAACTCATAGCTGAAGCAAATGAAACAGAGAAACGAGATGCCGAACTTCAAATACAAATCCCAGCTAACTCGCGTTTAGGTGATCAGGTGATTGAAGTTGAAAATCTTAATAAAGGTTTTGAAGACCGTTTGCTAATTGAGGACCTATCTTTCTCACTTCCGCCCGCTGGAATAGTGGGAATAGTCGGAGGTAATGGGGCTGGCAAGACGACCTTGTTCAAAATGTTAGTAGCGGCTTTTCAAAACTCGGAGTCTGGTGAAGATTTGCCAGATTCTGGTTTGATAAGAATAGGTTCAACGGTTGAACTCGGATATGTAGACCAATCGAGAGACTCTCTTGATCCGGATAGAACCGTTTACCAAGAAGTAACCGGAGATAAGGAATTTATTTCAGTTGGTAATCGTGAAGTTAATGGAAGAGCTTATGTAGCATCTTTCAATTTTCGAGGATCTGATCAGCAAAAAAAGGTCGGAGATCTTTCTGGAGGTGAAAGAAATCGCGTCCACTTGGCAAAAGTTTTAAAAACTGGGAGCAACGTTTTACTTCTTGATGAGCCAACAAATGACCTTGATGTAGATACTTTAAGAGCTCTTGAGTCGGGTCTTGAAGCCTTTCCAGGCTGCGCTGTCATTATTAGCCATGACCGTTGGTTTCTGGACAGAATAGCTACCCATGTGCTCGCATTTGAAGGAAACTCTTATGTCCGGTGGTTTGAAGGAAATTTCAGTGAATACGAAGAGGTAAAACGTAGAGAGTCAGGTGGGGAAAATGTACCTACTCGGGTTCAGTACAAGCCTCTTTCACGCGACTAGTTCTACATCTCCAAAAGTTGTAATACAAGTTTGGCTCCATCTTCTGGTAATCCATTCTCAGGAGTCAAAATCAAATCTGGATCATTTGGCGCTTCATAAGGGTCATCGATTCCTGTAAATCCCTTAATTTCTCCTGATCTAGCTTTTTTGTATAACCCTTTTGGATCACGCTCTTCGCATACTTCAATTGGGGTGTCAACAAAAACTTCTATAAATTTTAAGTCAAACCGATCATGTATTTCTCGGGCATTTTGGCGGTCCTTTCGGTATGGGCTTATCAATGGAACTAGCGCTACAAGGCCTGCATCAGCAAACAGACGTGCTACTTCGGCCACTCGTCGAACATTTTCATGGCGATCTTCAGCACTAAAATTTAAATCTTCGTTAAGTCCTAATCGCAAATTGTCACCATCGAGCAGATAAGAAGGACGTCCGGAAGAGACTATTAGCTTTTCAGTTGCGGAAGCAATAGAAGATTTTCCTGATCCTGAAAGACCTGTAAACCAGATTGTTGCCCCTATATACCCAAGAGATGAGCGGCGTTCTTCTTTACTCAAATTATTGGAATGCCATGTGAGATTGGGATTTGCATTTGACATATCAGCCTGAACCAACGATTATGCCAGCTGCGACAGTGGCATTTGTTACCTCATCCATCAGTATGAAAGATCCTGTGTTTCGATTTCTTCTGTAATCATCAAAAAATAAAGGCTGTGTGCTTCTCAATGACACTCTTCCTATCTCATTTAGTTTTAGTGATTCTGGCTTCTCGTCACGGTGGAGGGTGTTGACATCAATTCTGTATTGAATTTCACTCACCAGAGCACGACTTGATCTAGTCGTGTGTTTCAAAGCTAGTTTCATTCGGGGAGTTAGTTCAGTTGATTCTGACATCCAGCAAATCATTGCTTGCAAGTCCTGACTTACCGTGGGTTGATTGTTGGGACGACAAATCATGTCACCACGCGAAATGTCTATTTCACTGGTAAGCCTCATTGTTACTGACATGGGCCCAAAGGCTTCGGATATAGGACCGTCATAAGAATCGATTGAAGCTATTTTTGAAGTGAAACCGCTGGGCAGTACAACCACTTCGTCGCCAGGTTTGAAAACTCCTCCGGTTATCGTTCCTGCGTATCCACGGTAGTCATGATGTTCTTCATTTTGGGGGCGGATTACGTATTGAACTGGGAAACGAGCATCTATAAGGTTCCGGTCGCTTGCTATATGAACTTCTTCAAGGTGATGAAGCAAAGAAGACCCTTCGTACCAAGGCATTTTAGCTGATCGCTCGACAACATTATCTCCGTGCAAAGCTGATATTGGGACGAATGAGAGATCTGGAATCTCGAGTTTCATAGCAAAATTTCTAAACTCTTCCTTAACGGCGTTAAATGCTTTCTCGTCATAATCAATTAGGTCCATCTTGTTAACACATACAACAAGATGCGGGATCCGTAACAATGATGCTAAAAATGCATGACGTCGTGACTGTTCTACAACTCCATGACGGGCGTCTACAAGGACTAATACTAAATCTGCTGTTGAAGCGCCAGTAACCATATTACGCGTGTACTGGATGTGCCCTGGAGTGTCAGCGATAATGAACTTTCGTTTAGGCGTAGCGAAGTAGCGGTATGCAACATCGATAGTTATGCCTTGTTCGCGTTCAGCGCGGAGACCATCAGTTAAAAGAGCAAGATTAGTATGTTCATTTCCCATTTGTTTTGAAGTTGCTTCTACAGATTCAAGCTGATCTTGAAAAATTGATTTGGTGTCGTATAAAAGTCGTCCGATGAGAGTCGACTTCCCATCATCTACACTTCCAGCTGTAGCAAATCGAAGAAACTCCATTAGAAGTAACCTTCTTTTTTGCGGTCCTCCATAGCTGCTTCTGAAACACGGTCATCGGCTCGCGTAGCGCCTCGTTCCGTTATACGCGTTGAAGAAATCTCTTCTATTATTTGTTTCAAATTTTCTGCTTCTGATTCCACCGCTCCCGTACAACTCATATCTCCTACTGTTCGGTAGCGAACTTTTAGCGTCAGAAGTTTTTCGTCTTCTGAACGAGTTACAAAATCTGAATCTGCTAATAGCATCCCGTCGCGTTGGAAGACTTCTCTTTTATGAGCGAAATAAACGCTGGGTATTTCTATCTCTTCTTGTTCGATATATTGCCATACGTCTAGTTCAGTCCAATTAGAAATTGGAAATACTCGAATATGTTCACCTTGTCTTATTCTTCCGTTGTATAGATTCCAAAGTTCTGGCCTTTGGTTTTTGGGATCCCATTGTCCGAATTCGTCTCGAAATGAATAGAACCTTTCTTTGGCTCTTGCTTTTTCTTCATCTCTTCGAGCTCCTCCAAATAATGCATCGAACTTGTTTTCCTCAATGGAGTCCAACAAGGTCGTTGTTTGTAAACGATTCCTACTTGCTCTCGGTCCTTTTTCTTCTGTGACTCGACCTTCGTCGATAGATTTTTGGACTGAAGCTACTACGAGTCTTGCTTCCAGCTCTTTTATGCGTTGGTCGCGATATTCAATCACTTCAGGAAAATTGTGTCCGGTGTCAACATGTAGAACTGGGAAAGGCAATCTAGCTGGCCAAAATGCTTTAGTGGCTAGATGAAGCATCAATATTGAATCTTTTCCTCCTGAAAACATCAGACATGGACGTTCGAACTCTGAAGCTACTTCACGGAAGATGTGTATAGCTTCTGCTTCTAATTGATCTAAATGGTTTAGTTCGTATGTGGTGATACTCATTTCATTTCTTCCCAGCAATACGCATTTTCTGCACCCCATGCTAACCCTGTCCTTCTAAGATGGTCACTCTTGAAGGTAAACAATGAAGATCACTATCTCGCTGAAGATTTAGCCACTCGTGCGGGACTTTTGCTGCTCGAAGAGAGAAAGCTTGGCCGGGACGCTGATCCTGAAACTTTGAAACAAAAAGGCGACAAGGAGTCTCACAATTTCCTCATGGAAGAGCTTGCATCCGCGCGGCCAGAAGATGGTGTTCTTTCAGAAGAGGGTTCGGCAAACCCAGTTCACCCAAACCGCAGCGATACAAACCGCGTGTGGATTGTGGATCCACTTGATGGGACTAGAGAGTTTGGTGAACTAGAGCGGGATGATTGGGCTGTACATGTAGCGCTTGCTATTAATGGCCTTCCTGTCGTTGGGGCAGTAGCTATTCCTGCTTTGAATCTAACTTTTTCAACGTGTAATGATTTTTCGGAGATCTATCAAAGAACTGAATATGAAAAAGTTCGAATAGCAGTGAGCAGGTCACGGCCACCTGTTGAAGCATCTTTAGTCGCAGAAAGGCTTAATGGGGAGTTGATTGAAATGGGTTCAGCGGGAGCGAAGGCAATGGCTGTCGTGAGAGGAAAAGCTGACATGTATATCCATTCTGGCGGTCAATACGAGTGGGATAATTGTGCTCCAGCTGCTGTAGCTTTCGCGGCGGGACTTCATGTATCTCGCCTTGATGGTTCCCCTTTGACATACAACAATCCAGATCCTTGGCTGCCAGATCTTTTAATTTGTAATCCAGTTTTAGCTGGACCTGTTTTAGAAATTTTGAATAGCTGATCTCATGCGCTTAGTTTTTGCCCGTTGCACTGTCGACTACGAAGGTCGTCTTACCGCCCATCTTCCTGAGGCCACGCGACTAATAATGGTCAAATCTGATGGCTGTGTAGCTATTCATGCTGATGGCGGTGCTTACAAACCATTAAATTGGATGAACGCCCCCAATAAGCTCGTTGAAGAAGAAGGTGTTTGGAGAGTTTCTAATCCAAAAGGTGAAGTGCTAATAATTACTCTGCATGAGATTTTTAGTGATTTCTCGCATGAAATGGGAATTGACCCTGGACTGCAAAAAGACGGTGTTGAAGCACACCTACAGGAACTTTTAGCTGATGACCCTTCTTTTTTAGTTGAAGGGCTTGAATTGATCAAACGTGAATATCCGACTGATCTAGGACCTGTTGACCTTTTATGCCGAACGTCTAAAGGTGAAACGATTGCCGTTGAGATAAAACGAAGAGGTGAGATAGACGGCGTTGAACAGTTAACAAGATACTTAGACTTTTTGAATCGCGATCCACTTATAAAACCTGTTCGTGGCATTTTTGCAGCTCAAGAAATTCGTCCACAAGCAAAAGTATTAGCCGAGGATAGAGGAATTCAGTGTGTTGTAATCGACTATGACGAGATCCGCGGTGTCGAATCTAATCGCTTACGTCTTTTCTGATGTTTTATGATGTTGTAATAGTTGGAGGTGGGCCTGCTGGATCATCGGCTGCTTGCACGATAGCCAAAAGTGGACTGTCGGTTCTTCTTATTGATAAGTCTGAATTCCCTCGTGATAAGTGTTGTGGTGATGGTTTAACGACTATGGCTCTCAGATTGAGTGAAGGACTTGGTTTAAATTTAGAAAATTTAGAAAATCTTGAAGTCGTTGATGAAGCGGTGATCCATTTTCCTTCGGATCGAAAGGAGATTTTTCCTCTACCGAAAAAGGGTCTATTCGCTTCGATCGTGCCCAGAGCCGAATATGATCTGGCTCTTATAGATCTAGCTCGTGAATTAACGGTTGATGTTCGTTTAGGGCATAAATTCTCTTCAATCAATTTTGATAAAGAAAAAACTTTTCTAAATATTGACGGCTTAGGAGAGGTAGAAACTTCTTTCGTAATCGCTGCTGACGGAGCGTGGTCTCCTGTGCGTCGTTCACTTAATTTAAGTGAGGGGCGATCGCGAGGAGAATGGCTTGCTTTCCGTCAATACATTTCAGGAGTTGCATCTGATAACAACGAGCTGCATGTTTGGTTCGAGAAAGATCTTCTTCCGGGCTATGCATGGAGTTTTCCTTTGCCAAACGGAAAAGCAAATGTGGGTTTCGGCGTTTTAAAATCACAGCATTTTTCCGCTTCCGAAACAGCTCAGCTGGCTCGCGAACTTCTAAACAGAAAGTCTATTTCTGAGACTCTTGGGGATGATATTAAACTTGAGGGGCGTCAAACCGCCTGGCCTATTCCCGCCAGAGTAACCAGCCAGCAACTGACTAGTAGATCCGTTATCTTCGTGGGTGATGCAGCTGCTTGTACAGATGTTTTGACGGGTGAAGGAATTGGACAGGCACTTTTAACTGGAATTCTTGCTGGTGAGGCAATCAAATCTGGTGGTAGTCGAAAAGCAGTAACTTCACTGTATGAAAAGTCGGTGAAGAGTCACCTGTTCGCAGACCACTACATGTCTATTGCACTGCAAAAGGTACTCACCCATCCGACAGGAGCGGAAAATGCTCTTCGTTTAGCATCTATGAATCAGTGGTCACGACGCAATTTTGCGCGTTGGATGTTTGAGGACTATCCAAGAGCCCTTTTATTTACACCAAAAAGGTGGAAAAAAGGAGTTTTTGATTCTGAAGGTGCCTATAACCGTAAACTGGACTTATGAGTATTGCTAAGGAAGGGAATCTTATCCCTTTTCCTGATAGATCTGAGTTCGAAGAAACGGAAGAAACATCCGCGCATCCTTTGGGCCCGGCTTTTGCAGCTTTTGATCAGAAATTTGATCTTGTTTGGGAACGTTTTCGTGGACAGCCTGTTCTTGACAAAACTTTCTATCTTGCAAGCGAACTGGCGGATTTTAGTGTTCTTTGGCACATTATGGGATTGTCCAAAGGCCTTACCAGCAGCTCAGCTCAAAGTGAAGCCGTTCGTTTATCTGCAGCCCTGATCGCCGAATCAGGTATTGTCAATGGAATTTTGAAATCTCTATTTAGGCGTGACAGACCTGACCATATTGAGGAAAGGCCACACGTACTTCGTCAACCGTTGACTTCTAGTTTTCCTTCGGGTCATGCTTCAGCGGCTTTTTTGGCTGCGACCCTCCTTGCAGAACGATCCAAATTCAAACCTCTTTGGTATGGATTGGCTGGAATTGTTGCAACTTCAAGAATTCACGTGAAGATTCACCATGCAAGTGACGTAATAGCGGGAGCCCTTGTTGGACTGGGATTAAGTCGAATAGTTAAGAAATTTTTTCCTCTGTAAAAATTCTGATTTAATTTTGGGAAACTGACTCCATTTGATTTTCGCTTGAGTCAAGAACCAGACGAAGATCAAGAAGCAGATCCGCTACCTCTGAAGCAGCAATAACCTGCCGGCTTTTAGTGTCGCCCAGCCCACGGTCAATAATTGCCCTGATCTCATCAATCATCTCTTCCGTACTGTTACTCTCTAGCGTTTCTGTCATTTGATTCCCTTTGCGACGTTCACTTACTTTAACTTAACTTATTTTCATACATTACGCGCATGTTAGACATAAGTCACCATCATTTATTAATTGGAGCCAAATCTCTCACGGACTTTCTTACGTCATCACCCGTTAGAGGCATTATTGCGAGAGCTGGACAAGTGACCCCAGCTGTTACATAGCGTTGAATGTGGTCTCGACATTGATCTGGGGTTCCATTTACTATCAATTCGTCAACTAGAGAATCAGGTATTTTTTCTAAAGCGCCTTTACGGTCACCGGAATCCCATTGTTCCCAATGCTCTGACAACATTTCTTCTCTACCAAGCCATTTATGAAACTCTTTGTATACAGGAACATTTAAATATGCTGCCATGGCAAATTTGCCACCTGCTAAAACCAAGTCTTTTTTGTCGCTCGGACAGACAAATATTCTGGCAACTATCTCTTTATCCGGTCCTTCATTATTTACGATGCCTGCCACACGTTCAACGTCTTCAGCGGAAAGCCAATTTATTATTGCTCCATCTGCTTCCCTGCCAGCTAAGCGAAGCATTCCTTCTCTGAGCGCTGCTAAAAGTATCGGAGGTTGATTTTCAGGAACTCTTGCTAGACGAAAGCCTGAAATGTTGAAAGTTTCGAATTCTTCCGAAATTTTCTCTCCTAGTAATGCTTTTTGGAGAAAACGAATTGTGTCCCTAACTTTTAAATATGGGTCTTCAAAACGGATCCCATTCCAGCGTTCAACAATAACGTCTGATGAAGTGCCTATGCCGAGGACGAAATTATTCGGTGCCGCACAGGCCATTGCAGCTGCACTTTGAGCCAGAAGCGCTGGTCCTCTTGTAAAGGCCGGCAAGATGGCTGTTCCTAGTCTTAATTCGGGCGCCCAGGCTGCTGCAAGTGCTAAAGGTGTCAAACCGTCTGTGTCATTGGCTTCTGAGGACCAAACGTCTGTATAACCCAGTTCGACTAACTCTCGGAAAATCTCTTTATGATCATCTAGACGATCTGGCAGTGGAATAGTCATCCCGTAACGCGATTTTTGTTTAACCATCCTCAGGCCTTTAGTTCTATAGGTTTCTTAAAGGCTGTCACACCTCACTGCAACAATTAATAATATGAATGAACAACTTTGTCTAATAAAAGAACTGCCAACTCAGATTTTTTCCAATAATGACAACCACTCGGAGTACTCAGCACTTGACAGTGAAACTCGTGAAAGAAACTTGAAAGGTATTGCTGAGGCTCGCGAATTGCTTGCCAAAAAACGTAAATTTGCAGCTCTTTTGGCTGCTTAAATTTTTTTAAACAGTGGAAAGTAGTTTTACTTTTTTACAACCAAGACTGTTAATTAATGCCAGTAAAAAGGTCATTTTCATAACCGTTTTCATTGGTTACGTCAACTTTTGAGAGAGCAAGAATGTAATCATCATAAGGATGGACTTCACGTGCAACTTCATCGGGTAATCCGAACCAAAATGGGGAGTTGGGGTCAACCTGAGTTTCATGTGCTAATAAAGCCTCTTTTCTGATTGACCAGTAGTCCAAAATAGGGATTCTTGTAGAAATAAGATGATCGCGAGAAGGTCTTTTTGACCAGCCTTCAAAAGGTGATTCAAGTTCAAATTCTAAGAATTTTTTATGCATCGCTTCTATTCTTTCTCTCGACCAAGTCGAAAAATAAAGTTTTGAAGGTTGCCAAGCCTCTCCATGTTCTGGGTAAAGAGCGGGATCACCCGCAGCTTCGAATGCAGGGACTGAAAGATCGTGCACCTGTAAGTGGTCTGGGTGGTTGTACCAATCCCTTTCATCTGGATAAGAAATGATGACATGGGGTCTTATTCGTCTAATTATCGAAACGATTCTTCCTATCGCCTCTTCAGGATCCGCATTAGCGAAAGCGTCTGAGTTGGTATTTGCGGGAGAATCAGCCATTCCTGAATCTCTGTAACCGAGCATAATTACTTCGTCGTAACCTATTATTTTTGCTGATTTTTGTAGTTCTGATAAACGGACCTGAGCAAGATTGTCGGTTATTTCAGGGCGGTCCATAGCTGGATTAAGAATGTCGCCTTCTTCACCCCCCGTGCAGCATACGAGGGCGCAGTAAACACCTTTGTCGTGGTAGGCAGCGATTGTAGAGGCTCCTTTTGATGCCTCGTCATCAGGATGGGCATGGATACTTAAAAGTCTTCGTTCATTTTCAGGGAAAGAAGTATTTGTCACGTGCGAAACGGTACAGGAGTTAGCGCAAGTTCAGTATTCAATTTCTGGACTATTTAAAAAAATTTAAATTAAGATACCGTATTCATTAGAAATTCGGAGGTTAATTTGGATCCTGAAATTTGGCAATGGATTTGGCTTGCTGCAACAGGAATTTTCATTCTCGGTGAGCTGGCTATGGCTGGATCTTTTTTTCTTCTTCCTTTTGGGGCGGGGACTGCTGTTGCAACAATTCTGGCCTTCTCTAATGTAAGTGAAGGTTTGCAATGGGTTGCATTTGTTGTGGTTTCGGTTGCTTCGCTTGCTGGGTTACGCCCTTTAGCGCGAAAACTTAACGCTCAAGAACAACCTGCAAAGGTCGGTTCTACCAGATTGATAGGAGAAATAGGTGTAGTAACGAAAGATTTGGGTGCGGGCTTAAAAGAGAATGGAAGTATCCAAATCGGGCGAGAAGAATGGCCCGCTGAAACTAAAGATATGGAACATATCCCCATGGGGACTCGAGTGAAAGTAATTCATATCGAGGGAACCCGTCTAGTCGTTGAAGCAGTTTAAAAAGTTAAATTTTAGAAAATATTTATAGGAGTAAAAATGGCAGTTGTAGCTTTATTAGTAATCGCTTTTCTTGTTTTCGTTCTTGCAGCAGCAGGAATAAAAATAGTACGGCCATATCAGCAAGGAATCGTCGAGCAGCTCGGTAAATATAAAATGACAACTGGTCCTGGACTTAAGCTAATTGTTCCAATTATGCAAAGTATGAAAAGGGTGGACATGAGGGAACAAGTTGTTGACGTGCCACCACAAGAAGTGATTACCAAAGACAACGTAACAGTTACAGTTGATGCGGTTATCTACTACGAACCCACTGACGCTCAGAGACTTGTCTACAACGTCGCGAACTTTATTCTTGCCGTGACTAAACTTGCCCAAACCAATCTCAGGAATGTTATTGGCGACATGACCCTTGATAATGCTCTTACTTCACGCGACAACGTCAATACTTCGCTACGGCAAGTCCTTGATGATGCGACTGATAAATGGGGGGTTCGTGTAGTACGAGTTGAGATACAAAGAATCGATCCGCCCGTTGATGTTATGGACGCCATGCACGAACAAATGAAAGCTGAAAGGACCCGTAGAGCTGTTGTATTGGAAGCCGATGGTTCCCGCGAGGCTGCTATTGCCATAGCAGAAGGAGAGAAGCAAGCTGCAATACTTTCTGCCGAGGGTATAAAACAAGAGGCAATCCTCACAGCTGAAGGTGAGGCTGAAGCCATTAGAGCTGTAGCTTCAGCGGATCGTTTTCGTTTTGAAACAGTTGCTGAAGGTGAAGCAGAAGCAATACGCAGTGTTTACGGAGCGATACATGATGGAGATCCTTCGCCTGATCTAATAGCAATCAAGTACTTAGAGGCACTTGGGACTATTGCAGATGGTCAAGCAACAAAAATTTTCATTCCAGCGGAAATGAGTGCGACTATGGGTTCAATAGGAGCAATTGCTGAACTTTTTCAAACAAACGAATCGAATGAGGAAACAGAAAAAGAGGAAACTGAATAGTTTTTTAGCTAACTGCTAATTGGAGTCAATTCGTCCTTCCCTTCGTCATCTTGAACCAAATTCCAGCCACAAAGGCGTGCTAGAAGGGTCTGACCTTCTTCAGGTCCACTCGCTATAATCTCGTCTCCAGATGATAGACGCACTTTGCCTCTTGGCATATATAGGTATCCTCCACCTCGTCGAATTGCCAAAACTGTGAAGCCCGGTTCAATATTTAGACCTAGTTCAGACAAGGAAACATTGTCCGCTGAGGAGCCTGCAGCTACTGGGTATCTAACAACAACCTCATCTGCTTCCCCTAAAGCTATTTCCAGAATCGGGTGAAGTTCTTCTTCTTTTTCGACTAACCAGACCATCGCCTGTGCCTGGTCGCCAATATCTTCTGCTGCTTCCGCTAGGTGCAATAATCCTCTCAATTTTTCAGGTTCAACATCACTTAAAGCTGAACGTAATACCCAAAGCTCAAGATGGTCCTTCATTTCATCCAGACGGTCTTCAAGGTGTCTCACTTCAGATGCCAATCCTGTATCAGCTAAAACAAGTGCACTGTATGCGAGACCGACTGCTGCTTCGGAGAGGTTTTTCATTTCCACAAGAACATCGACAGCACGGTCGAGGTCAGTAAGATCATCATTCTCTTGTGGTTTAGGAGGCTCCCAAATAGGGGCAGCGGCCAGTTCACGAAGTCTGGTAATCCCATCAGGAGACCCTCTTAAAAAGAGAACGTCGCCTGGAATAAGAACTGTTTCACCTCCTACATCTATTATCCATTCATTCCCTCTTCTGATTGACATGACTCTCATGCCAGCTTGAACAGGAAGTTCGAGAAATGACAAAACTCGATTCGCCATATGCGATCCTTCGCTAACAGAAACTCGGTGGGATACTTCTTCAGCGTCAGAAAGATCGGCAACAAGCTGTTGTGGAATTCCGAGCTTATGTGTAACTATTCTTGCTATATCAACAGCATCATTTGCGATCCTTTCAATTGCTGAAATTACTTGCAACACGGATGACATTCCTTCTGCTTCTTTGGAACTTCTGGCAGCAAGAACACAAACAGCTCTCATATCATGAACAAGATCACTCATTCTTTGTTCAAGCCCGTCAACCTCTTCTGCCATATCGCGATCACCAAAATAAACTGAGGCGTACGCAAGATCGACCATCAATTCGGATGTGTCTTTTGCTTCGGCGAGCATGATTCTTAAATTTCGAGGTGTTTCTTCCATTAGCTACCTACTAGTGTTGTCCAATAATCTAGGCTTTGACTCCGCGTGAAGACAAAACTGTTTTCAAATGTTGCAAAAATTAATAGTTCTGAACTCATATAACCCCCGTTAAAACCATTGCCAAAATAACTGTGAATGCTCCAACTAGGTCAAGGGAAGATGTAACAACAGGAATTCCATAAGTATCAGGGTCGAGACCAAAACGAAAAGATCCCATTGTTGTGTAATAAGCAACTGCAACAACAAATAATGTCACTATTGAGCCGGCTATCGCTGAAATCAAAATTAATTTGGCTATTCCGGGGGTTGATTGATCCGCTACAACAGCTATTAAATGAGCGATAACTCCTGAAAAAATAAATATAGGAACTGCCAATACAGATAAGTCAATAGCACCTCGTGAACTTGACCTGCTCGGTAAAGGGGAGGCATCATCCATACCTAGATGGAACTGCGTGGATAAGCGGCTTGAGAGAATACCTCCTAAGGCTCCTGCAATTCCCAAAAAGGCTGGTATGAGAATAAGAACTGCTTCGACCTCAAGTAAATCTTTAAGTCTTTTCTCAACTACGAACCCTGCGATTAAATCTAAAATCACGGCTAAACCTAAAACAGGAATAGATTGACGGAAAACTCTTCGAAAACGCTCTAAAGAAGTTCTAAGAGAAAAAATCAGAACAATTATTGACACTAAAGCTATGACTAAAGCTAAGCCATTTGTTAGATCTGATCTATCAGCCAAATAAGATACAAAGATCAATGAAGGTACTGTTAAGAGGTCTCCTGTGGTGGTGACTAATGGTGCGACTACGTTGTCAAGATCCCACTCATATTTAACTGAACCGACTGACAACACAACTGTTACAGCAGCCAAGGCAATTGAAGAAAGGACTCCTCCGAGTACCGAAATAACTATAAAATCTGCAAGTGACATAGCTGGGCTTAAACCAAATGCAGATGCAGTACCTTTAGCTAAAACAGCGAGAATGAGGCTAGATATAAGGCTTAACGAACCAGAAGCAAGTAAGTTTTGAATTAAAACGCTGTCAATTCGGTAGCTAAGACCGAATGTTCCCATATGGGCCGCTGTTCCTAACCTGCTTCCCATGGACCCAAAAATATTTCCTCGTAAAGCGATTGCCCCCGGAAGTAACAGTAATAGGCCTGGCAGTTGTGAAAGTGTGTCTTCGGATAAAGCTAAAACTAAACCTCCACTTGAAGCGATAAGGACTCCAATGATGAGCGCTACGAACCGTTGGCGCGAATCAATAGCCCTTAAAGAGGCAGACACAAATAAGCTATTTCTCACACCTCTATTGTGGTTGAAGTCGCACTTGCCCAGAGTTATTTAACTTAATTAAATTTACTGGCTTAGTTTTTAGCCAACGAGCCCAGCTATTAGAACACCAACTTCTGGTGGACAATCGCTTAAATTCCCATCCGCTATACACGGCTGCCCAAGCAGCTGGGCCACTAATTCTGCACCCATTCCACCGAATGCAGGTACAACTGCAATTGGTGGAAGTGTTACAACAGGAACAGTTGTAACAGTCTCGGTCGAGTCAGACGGAGGTTGTGTTGTCGTAGTAGTGGTGGGTACTGGCGGTATACCTCCTAACGAAAGGCCTCTTTTTTCATTTTCAGAAATATGAGATGCTCTAGTTCCCGGTCCATACCAACCATCAGCATCTACACCTAAAACTTCTTGCAACACCACCACATCATTGTTAGGACCC
>QCLO01000016.1 GCA_003214465.1 Acidimicrobiales bacterium AG-414-N20
TGTTCGCAGCGATTTGAGGTGAATAAATTGTTAGATGGAAATTGGCGAAACGTAGTCGATAGAGGTTTAAGTCCTATCGGAAGAAATTTGCATAGAGCGGGTATCACGGCAGACGTGGTGACAATCATTGGGATACTAATGGCAGTGGCTGCTTCCATATCTGTGGCATTGGGTTCTTTGCGTCTAGGTTTTGTTCTCCTTGTAATGACAGGTATTTCAGATGCGCTTGATGGTCCTGTAGCAAAAGCATCAGGAGCCGCCTCTTTGAGAGGGGCCTTCTTTGATTCGGTTTCTGACCGTCTAACTGATGCTCTTTTATTAGGAGGAATTGCTTGGTTTTTGATCGGTGATGAACCTGGATATACGGTGATGCTTCCGGTCGCAGTAATGTTTGTAAGCCTTCTTATCTCCTATCAGAGAGCTAAAGCTGAGTCCTTGGGCCTTGAGGCCAAAGGTGGTCTTATGGAGAGAGCAGAGAGATTTATTGTCCTAGCAATAGGGTTGCTTTTTGCAGAAGCTCTAATAGTCATTTTGTGGATCATGTTAGTTTTAAGCTCCATTACGGCTGTGCAGAGATTTGCTAAAGTCTGGAAGCAAGCGAGTGCAGTTAGAGAGACACCGCTTCATCAGAATTCAGAGAGAAGACGTCAACTTCGTTTAGATCGTAGAAAAGAGCGCCGCCAGCGTTTAGCAGCGCGTCGATCTTCACAGCGTCAGGGTTAAATTGGCCTCAACGGCCCTTTTTGGCTACAAACTGGCAGCTTTACTATCGCGAAAGCTTCCTAGAAAAATTGGATTGAGCGTTGCTTCTTTTTTGGGGCATGCAGTTGCAAGAATTGATAAGAAACGCAGGGGTCAAGTGATTAGGAATGCTGCTCGGTTAAGTGATTCTGAGTTTTCGAGAAATGAAGTAAAAGATTTTCTCCACAAGACATTTGAGTCATATGCACATTATTGGCTAAACACTTTCCGGCTTATCGACATGACTGAAGAAGAGTTAGAAAGGACCTTTTCTCACGATGGCTGGGAGTTAATCGAAACAGCTATTAAAGAAGATCCCGGCGTCATTTTGGTTTTACCTCATTTAGGAGCTTGGGATTGGGGTGGCTTATGGATCTCTAAAATCAAAGGTGTTCCGGTTACTGCTGTGGTGGAACCACTCGAGCCGCCAGAATTATTTGAATGGTTTAAACGCAGTCGAAATGCTCTAGGTATGGAGGTAATACCTGTAGGTCCTGACGCAGGATCTCAAGTGATTAAAGCAATATCTGACAAGCGAGTTATTGTGCTCGTTTCAGATCGTGATATCGGGGGTTCTTCTGTTGAAGTTGAGTTCTTTGGTGAAAAAACATTATTGCCGGCAGGACCTGCAACTCTTGCTTTGAGGACTGGGGCGACTTTGTTGCCAGTAGCGATATACAACAAGGGTGATGGTTGCCATGGAGTCGTCCGTCCAGCTATTTCTCTTGAAAGAAAAGGAAAATTTCGTTCCGATGTGAAACGTATTACCCAAACAATTGCGGAAGAGATGGAATTCTTGATCAGAAAAGCTCCAGAACAGTGGCATTTGATGCAACCAAACTGGCCTTCTGACTCCAAGTCAGAAAAAGGTAGAGTCTAGTATGCGTATAGGTCTTATATGTCCTTACAGTCTGACTGTCCCCGGGGGAGTCCAGGGGCAGGTTTTAGGCTTAGCGAAAATGTTGAGAAGCTTGGGCCATTCTGTCAGAGTGCTAGGACCTTGTGATGGTCCACCACCTGATACTGGAGTCACACCTTTGGGTATGAGTATACCTACGACAGCAAATGGATCTGTCGCTCCAATTGCTCCTGACGTTCCTTGTGCGTTAAGGACAATCAGAGCTTTGCGTGACGAACAGTTCGACATTCTTCATTTACACGAACCATTAGCACCTGGGCCTACATTGACAGCTTTGTTTCTAGCGCAGGGACCTATGGTAGGAACATTTCACGCAGCGGGTAAAAGTTTGGCATATGACTTACTGAAAGGTCCCGTGAAGTGGTTGAGAAATCGACTCGATTATGCTTTTGCCGTATCTGAGGATGCAGCAACAATGGCCCACACTGCTCTCGGGGGAGAGTACGAGATTCTTTTCAATGGGGTTGAGATAGACAGATACATCTCAGCAAATTCGTGGCCGAAAAAAAATCCAACAATATTTTTTATTGGCAGGCATGAACCTCGGAAAGGTCTAAATGTTTTACTTGATGCTATGTCCTTTCTTCCACCGGATACCCACCTTTGGGTCGCAAGTGACGGACCTGAGACAGCAGAACTTAAAGCTCAATCGGCAGGAGATCATAGAGTTAAGTGGTTAGGGAGAATAAGTGAAGAGGAGAAACTGTCACGGATGAAGGGAGCGGATATATTGTGCGCACCTTCTTTGCGAGGGGAATCTTTTGGAGTTGTTTTGTTAGAGGGAATGGCTTGTGGGACTCCGGTTGTGGCAAGTGATATTCCTGGCTATGCGAAAGTGGCGAGCCAGGGGAAAGATGCAGTTTTGGTGCCGGCTGGTGATTCGCAGGCCCTTGCCGGTGCCATTGAAAAAATTCTTAGAAATTCTGATCAGGCCGAAGAATTGGTTACCCGAGGTATGAAAAGAGCAGAATTTTTTTCAATGCGACGTTTGGCGGAGACGTATTTGGAATCTTATGAAGCGATCTTGACTAATTGACCACAGTTGACTCGAATAAATGCCTAACATGCCTAGAAGAAGTATAACTATTTACACCTAGGTAAAAATGAATAATTTCGACATACGATCTCCAGTTTTTCTTACATATTTGTTTCTTTCGCTGTTGGTTGGGGTTCCGGTATTTTTTCTTGTAGAGAAATCTTTTTTTATACCCTTAGTTGTTGTTCTGGCCTCATCTTTTTTGCTGATTTTAATAATGATTCGTGTTGCTCCAGGTGCTGTTCTTAGATCATTTGACAGTATTCCCGCTAACGAAAAACAGTTCCCTCGGCTGCACAATGCTCTTGAAGGGATTTGCGTAAATCACGGTCTAGATAAACCGGATGTTTATGTAATAGATAATCCTAGAGGTAATGCGGCTGCCGTTGCCGACAAGCGTTCACAAGCAGTTGTTCTAACCACGGGAGCAATAGATTCGTTAAATCTTATTGAGATCGAAGGTCTTTTAGCTCAATTGATTGCAAAGTGTATTGATAAGCGTCTACCGAAAAAAACGGTAGAAGCGTTTTTTCTCAGTTTCCCTTTTATTGGCGTTTTTGTTGACAATAAGAAATATGTAAATGATGTCCGGCTGGAAGACGTAAAAGGAGCGGAACTGACTCGGTACCCTCCAGGAGTTCAAAAATCACTTTTAGCACTTAAGGATCTAGGAACAGAAATTGAAGATGCACCCAAATCGACTTCCCATCTATGGTTAATGAGCCCAAAAGGTTTGAATACTGAAGATACGCACCCATCCACTGAGGAAAGAGTCTCAGCAATGGAGGAATTGTGAGAATTACAAGAAATTTTGCATTGACAAAAAGTTTTCTTTTAGGGGTTTCAGGTCTACTTTTCGTAGTTGCATGTGGAGGTAGTCAAAAAACTAGCGTTAATACGACGACTACTTCTTTGCCTCCATCAACATTTCCGTCAACAACTAGTTCAGTTGTTGAGGTCACAACTAGCACTGAAGCTGTGATTGCAACTACAACAACAATTGACCCTAAAGAGTGGGTAGGTCCTAAACATCCACTTACCGGTTTGCCAGCTTTGGAAGGGATAGTCCCTAGACCTGCTTTAGCAGTGAAGATAGGCAACAATGACTTTAATTCCCTTCCACACGAAGGACTTGCAGAAGCCGACATAGTTTATGAGGCTCTCATAGAAGCAGGTAAAACAAGATTTTTAGGCATTTATCAGAGTTCGTTGCCTGAACGTATAGCTCCGGTTAGGTCAGCACGGTCTACGGATATCAGCCTTATCGGTAATTTAAGCAACCCGCATTTTGCGTATTGGGGCAGCAATGAAGGAGTAGGGGTAGAAGTCGAAGAAGCAGAACGAAGTGGAACTTTTGTCAGGCAAAGTGCTGAAGTAAATTCTTCCGGAGCTTTTTCTCGCGACCCTTCAAGAGGGAACTCACCATATGACGGTGTCTTGAACCCTGCTTATCTAATCGGTGATGTTCCGGCTTCAGCACCAATTGCAGTATTTGATTATGGAGCACTTCCGGTTACTGCAGTGTCGACTTTCGGGTTACGTTGGGAAACCGACGGACGTGTTGTCGAGTACCTTTGGGATCAGCAGTCTTCAAAGTGGAAGCGTTTTCAGGACGGATCTCCCATGATCGACTCCAACGGCATTCAGTTGGATTCGGAAAATATTGTACTTCTTTACGTGGATTACTCCAGATCAAATGCTGATCCGAATTCCCCTCAAGCTCAAAGTACGGGCAGTGGAGACGGATGGCTTCTTCGAAACGGAAAAATTGTGGGGATCACATGGGATCGACAATTTGAGGCTTTGAAATGGTCTTTCTTCGATGATGACACAGGAGAATCAGTGAATCTTGACTACGGGAGAACGTGGTTCATTTTGGCACAACTAGGAGAAGCATCTTTGTTGACTCCTGTGGAAGCAGCAGTTTTAACTGGATAAAAGCAAAAGTTAACCATTTAAATTTTCGAAAGGTATATCACCTAACCTCTTCTAGACTTAAATCATGGATGAACTTAATCGTGATACAGGAACCCGTTTAGTTAAAAGAGGCCTTGCAGAAATGTTAAAAGGCGGGGTAATCATGGATGTTGTCGACGCAGACCAAGCCAAAATTGCTGAAGATGCAGGAGCAACTGCGGTTATGGCATTAGAAAGAGTGCCAGCTGACATACGTCGCGATGGGGGCGTTGCCAGAATGTCTGACCCTGAAATGATTGAAGAGATAAAAAATGCTGTCACGGTGCCGGTTATGGCTAAAGCTAGGATAGGGCATTTCGCTGAGGCACAAGTGCTGCAGTCAATTGGTGTCGATTACATAGATGAAAGTGAAGTTCTAACTCCAGCGGATGAAGCGCATCACATAGATAAGTGGAAATTTGATGCCCCTTTTGTGTGTGGTGCTACAAATTTAGGTGAAGCATTGAGAAGAATTTCAGAAGGAGCATGTTTAATTCGCTCAAAAGGAGAAGCTGGTACAGGTAATATCGTTGAAGCAGTCAGGCATTTGAGATCGATTCTTGGAGATATAGGGAGAATTTCTCAAGCTGACTCTGCAGAACTTTTCGATTGGGCAAAACAACTTCAAGCCCCCTTGCCTCTGGTTCAAGAAGTGTCAGAAACTGGTGAATTGCCTGTTCCTATTTTTTGTGCAGGCGGCATTGCAACACCTGCTGACGCTTCTCTTGTAATGCAGTTAGGTGCTCAGGCTGTTTTCGTAGGATCAGGAATATTTAAAAGCGAAGACCCAGCTCCGAGAGCGCGTGCAATAGTTGAAGCTACGACGAACTATCTAGACCCGTCAATTCTTGCAAAAGTTAGCAGAAAATTGGGTGAACCAATGACAGGTATAGAAATGGATTCGATAGAAACTCGGTTAGCAGAGCGCGGTTGGTAAGACGTGAAAGTTGGAGTTCTAGCGCTCCAAGGAGCTTTCAAGCTTCATGTGCAAGCTTTAAAGAGACTCGGAGTAGAAGCAATAGAGGTTCGTACTCTTGAAAACTTTGAAGCTTCACAAGCATTAATAATTCCCGGTGGTGAATCGACAACGATGTCGTTCCTGCTTGAATCATCAGGTATCTTCGAAGCCCTTCAGGAACGTTCAAATAATGGGATGCCAATTTTGGGTACTTGCGCAGGGATGATTTTATTGTCATCAAAAATTACAGATGGTCGAAATGATCAAAAACCTTTGAAATTGATAGACATAGAAGTTCGACGGAATGGTTACGGAAGACAGATCGATTCTTTCGAGTCAGACCTAATGATAAAAGGTTTCGAAAATTTCTTTAAAGGGGTCTTCATCAGAGCTCCCCTTGTTGAGAGTGTAGGGGAAAACGTAGATGTTCTAGCAGAACTAAATGGACAACCTATTATGTGCAGACAAGAATCAACAATTGTCACTTCTTTCCACCCTGAGCTAGCGGATGATGACCGAATACATGCAGAATTCTTAGAAATGGTTTCTAACAGTTGATGAGCTCAGCTTCCCGATAGGAGAACTTAATGTCAGGCCATTCTAAATGGGCAACCATAAAACATAAAAAAGGTGCAGCTGATAAAAAACGTGGAAAGCTTTTTGCCAAATTGATAAAGCAGGTTGAGGTGGCAGCTCGTCAAGGCGGAGGAGATCTTGACGCCAATCCAACCTTGCGAACCATGTATCAAAAAGCACGCGACTCGTCGGTGCCTCTTGACACTATTGAGAGGGCGATTAAGAGAGGGACTGGCGAATTAGAAGGGGTCGCTTACGAGAGTGTTACTTACGAAGGATACGCGCCACATGGAGTGGCTCTTTACGTAGAGACTTTGACTGATAACAGGAATCGAACCGCATCTGAAATTCGAACAATTTTAACGAAAAATGGCGGTTCTTTAGCAGAGCCCGGCTCTGTTGCTTGGCAGTTCGAACGGAAGGGAATGGTTATTTTTTCAGACCCTATAGATGAAGAAGCGGTTATGGAGGCAACCCTTGAAGTCGGTGCTGAAGATCTAGTCAAGGAAGGAGCGAGTTGGCGATTAACTTGCTCGCCAAGCGATCTGCCTGTACTTAGAGAAGCTCTGGAGAAAGCCCAAATTATTTTTGAAAATGCTGATGTCACAATGCTTGCAACATCAACTGTTGAAGTAAGCGATTCACAAGAGGCCAAGGCGGTGTTGAAACTTATAGATCTTCTCGACGAAGACGATGACGTACAGGACGTTTATGCAAATTTTGATATACCCGATGAGGTGTTAGAAAACTTGTAGTTTTGGAAGTTTCAAATAATACCAACATCGAACCTAAGGTTCGTATACAATCGTACATATGTTCGTTTTGGGAGTGGATCCGGGTTTGTCACGTTGTGGCTATGGGCTAGTCAGAAAAGAAGGACGTCAACTTACTGCAGAAGCCGCAGGGGTAATTAGAACCGATCCGAACGATGCGCTTGCTAAGCGCCTAGCTGACCTTCAATACGATATTCGTACTCTCATCGAGGAACAAAAACCAGATGCAATTGCTGTGGAAAGAGTTCTTTTTCAAGTAAATGCAAAAACTGCTATGCAAACCAGTCATGCTTCAGGTGTGATCATGGCAGAAGGTGCAGCTTCAGGATGCTCTGTAACTCTCTATTCACCTAATGAGATTAAATCAGCTGTAGCTGGCTGGGGCGGTGCCGGAAAAGATCAAATAGAGACGATGGTCCAGACGTTACTCAAGATCGACTCGCCCTTGAAACCTGTTGACGCAGCGGATGCAGTCGCAATAGCCCTATGCCATTTAGCAATGATTCCAGGGCAATATAAGGCAGCAGCAGGATGATTGGTTCGATTCGAGGCTTGCTTTTGGAACGTTTTTCCGAAGCAGAAAAAGGTGAGGTTCTTATCGAGACGGCAGGAATTGGGTACCGGATAATCGTGACTCCCACCACCGCTGTGAAAATTGGAGAAGAAGGAAGCGAAGTATTTGTATATACATATCATTTGATTAGAGAGGCAGATCAAGCTCTTTATGGATTTTTGGATCGCGCCGAAAGAATCTGTTTCGAAGCACTTCTAACAGCTCATGGAGTGGGACCTTCTTTAGCTTTAGCAGTTCTAGGCGTCCATGGTCCAAATGAACTCTTTCAGGTCGTCAACAATGATGATATTTCTTCTCTTTGTTTAGTCCCAGGGGTAGGTAAAAAAACAGCAACAAGACTTTTAGTCGAATTGAAAAGTGTTTTGAAAATGCCAATTGAAGGAATATCTATTGAAGCTGACAATACAGGAATCGGGAGATCAGCGATATTAGAAGTCCAAGAAGCCCTGGATGGACTTGGTTATTCACCAGAGGAGATACGTTCGGTTTTAGGCGACCTTGCCGGTGATGATTCCTCTGTCTTGCTTCGAGAAGCTCTCCAGAAACTAGCTACTGCTTAAGGTTTATCATGCGTGAAGAACTGCTTTCCCCTAACAAAGAACCGATAGAAAGTGAAATAGAAGTGGGTCTAAGACCTAAAGGCTTAGCTGAATTCGTTGGGCAAAATGAGCTAAAAGGCCATTTAAGAGTGATGTTAGAGGCAGCAAGAGAACGTGAGCAGCCTTCAGATCATTTTCTTTTTGCTGGGCCACCAGGACTAGGTAAAACAACATTAGCTCATATCGTCGCTATGGAAATGGGGGCTGAGCTTCATATCACTTCTGGTCCAGCTCTCGAAAGGGCAGGCGACTTGGCATCTATTTTGACAAAACTCGACATAGGGGATGTTCTTTTCATCGATGAAATTCACAGACTTGCAAGAGCAGTGGAAGAGGTTTTGTACCCAGCTATGGAAGATTTTGAATTAGATATTGTCCTAGGAAAAGGACCTGCAGCACGTTCAATCAGACTTGATTTACCTCCATTTACCTTGGTTGGGGCTACAACTCGAACTGGACTTATTACAGGACCGTTGCGTGACAGATTTGGACTTACGGCAAGATTGGACTATTACGAATCCGAAGAATTGCAGTCCATAGTTCAAAGAACTGCAGGAATTCTTGAAGTTGACATAGATGTTGATGGAGCCGCTGAAATAGCGAAACGTTCAAGAGGCACTCCCAGAATCGCAAATCGGCTATTAAGACAGGTGCGTGACTTCGCTCAAGTGGAGCGAGAAGGAAAAATCGATGGTGATGTAGCACGAGACGGTCTTACATTTTTCGGAGTTGATAATCTTGGTTTAGATAAAGCCTCAAGATCTATTTTGATTTCATTATGCGAGAAATTTTCTGGAGGTCCAGTTGGCATTAAAACGTTGGCCATAAGCGTTAGTGAACCAGAAGATACTGTTGAAGATGTTTACGAACCGTATTTAATTCAACAGGGGCTACTTCTTAGAACTCCAAAAGGCAGAGTGGCGACATCAACCGCTTATGAACATTTAGGGCTAAGCGTCCCATCGGATAAAAAACAGTCATTATTTGACAACTGATAAAGATTAAAACCCTTCTAAAATAATGCGCGATGAATCTTAATGAGTTTGACTACAACCTGCCTGAATCTGCAGTAGCGCAAAAGCCGTTATTGGACAGAACAGACTCTCGGCTACTTATCGATATTGAAAATCAGATTCACCATTCTAAAGTTTGTAATTTTCCCGAAATTATAAAACCAGGTGACTTAATTGTAATGAACAACACGAGAGTTCTACCGGCACGTTTCCAAACATATAAATCTACTGGAGGCAAAGTAGAAATTCTTTTATTGGAAGAAAGTGAAGACGAACATCAATGGGAAGCATTAGTTAAACCAAGTCGAAAGATAGATACTGGAACTATTTTTAAATTTGGTGAAGATTTCGAAATAGAAGTTCTCGATGACCTTGGAAAGGGCTTACGGAAAGTTCAGCTAAATGTAAAAGGCGAGTTTATTCAAACAATCGAAAAGTATGGCGAGATGCCTCTCCCTCCATATATAAAAACAAAACTAGATGATAAAGAAAGATATCAAACTGTTTATAGTGAAAAACCAAAATCTGCTGCGGCTCCTACAGCAGGATTACACATAACGAAAGAATTGCTTGACAGATGTGTTGAAAAAGGCGCAAGAATAGAATTCGTTGAACTTGTGGTTGGATTAGACACCTTCCGACCTATTGATTCAGAAAACATTGAAGAGCATAAAATGCATTCTGAGTTTTACAATGTTCCTGAAAACGTCATTAAAGCATGCAAAGAAGCTAAGCGAGTAATAGCCGTAGGTACAACAACAGTTCGGGCCCTCGAAACGGCAGCAATAGGAAAATTAGAGGGGAGAACCGATATTTTCATAAAGCAACCCTACGATTTTAAAATTGTTGACCTTCTTTTAACTAATTTTCATCTCCCAAAGTCAACTTTACTTATAATGCTTGATGCATTTTTAGGGGAAAGATGGAAATCTCTATATCAAGAAGCACTGGATAAAAATTACAGATTTCTTTCTTTTGGAGATGCCATGCTTGTCCAAAGACAATTTCTCAGAAACTAGGATGTAACAAATGAGAGCTGACTTTGATTTAGAGAACCAAGATGGAGAGGCAAGAACGGGCACCGTAAGACTTGCAACCGGTTCTTTTAAAACACCCTGCTTCATGCCAGTGGGCACGAGGGGGTCAGTCAGACATCTATCGTCATTAGATCTAGAAGACCTGGGAGCTCAGGTAGTTTTAGCAAACACCTATCATCTAATGCTAAGACCAGGAGCAGAAATAGTAAAAAATGCCGGTGGTATAGCCTCATTTGCAAATTGGAAGGGTTTGACATTAACAGATTCAGGTGGATATCAGATATTTTCACTTGATCCAAAAATAGAGGAAGAGGGCGCAACATTCCGTTCCGTTTATGACGGTTCTTATCATAAATTAACCCCAGAAAGTTCTGCTGATATACAAGCTGACATTGGTGCAGACGTTCAGATGGTTTTAGATATTTGTCCTGCTTTGCCAGCACCAGAAGAGACTATAAGAGAGTCTGTAGAGATGACCGCTGCATGGGCCGAGAGAGGAAGAAAAACCTTTATTGATCACCCAGACGCTTCTTTACGGCAAAGTCAATTCGGCATAGTTCAAGGGGGAGTTAATTCTGTACTGAGAGCTGAAAGCGCAAGACGTACTCTGGAAATTGGTTTTGACGGTTATGCCATAGGCGGACTGAGTGTTGGTGAAGGTAGAGATGAAATGCTTGACTCAGTCTCGGTGGTAACGGATTTAATTCCTGAAGACCAACCGCGGTACTTCATGGGACTAGGCGACCCAGTTGGTCTAGTAAATGTTGTCGAGAGAGGAATAGACATGTTCGATTGTGTTTTGCCAACTCGCTTAGCACGACATGGCACTGTTTTAACCTCAGCAGGAAGAATCAATATCGGGAATGCTCGTTTCGCCAAAGATGAAGACCCACTTGACCCTGGATTTCCTGAAAGTCCTGGAAACAATTGGTCAAGATCCTATTTGCGGCATTTGATGGCTACAGATGAACCAACCGGAGCACGTATTTTGACTTTGCACAATCTTGCATGGCTTTTCAACTTCGTGGAACGAATGGGGACATCAATCAAAGAAAATAAATTTAATAATTTCCGAAAGGAAACTTTAGATATTTGGTCTTGAAGTCAGTAAGTTCGAACTTTAGTATCCCCAGTCGGCGTAAGATATTAAGTGTAAATATTCCCTAGATTAGCGAGCCCAAATGTCATTTTTGCCACTCATAATAATCATGTTGTTGATGTATATGTTTCTTATACGACCACAACAAAAACGCGTTAAAGAACAACAAGCTCTGGTGCGTTCCTTAGCTGCAGGAGATGAAGTGCTACTCAACTCAGGTATTCACGGAGTAGTTAAAGAAGTCGAAGAGGAGAGCGGGATCATATGGCTTGAAGTAGCTCAAGATCTTGAATTAAAAGTGCTCCGAACTGCTGTAGAGCGAAAATTTCAAACAGATTTGGATGAGAGTTCTTTAGAGGATTAGTCCTCATAAGGTAACTAAAATGCGCCGACAGCTAACCCTTCTAATAGGCATTCTTGCATTAACTATTGCGTCAATAGCAGGAACAGTTCTTTGGAAGAACGAACCTTTACTCGGTCTTGATCTTCAAGGGGGAGTTTCTGTACGACTTATCGCAACACAACCTGCAGACGAATTGATGCTTGACCAGACTGTAGAAATAATTCGTAATCGCGTTGATGGTTTGGGAGTGGCGGAACCAGAGATATCTCGCATAGAGGGTGGCGTAATGGTGTCTTTGCCAGGCGTCAAGGACCAAGACAGGGCGCTTGAATTAGTCGGTACAACAGCTGAAATGCGATTCCGCCCCGTTTGCGACGTATTTTCTTCTGCTGGAAACCAAAACGAAGAAAATAAAGGTAATAGTTATCAGGCTGCCCCTTTGGCTTCTTGCGTCCAAGCAATCAATGGAGAGATACAACCAGTTACTGGTACTGATGGATTAACTCCAAAGGAAGCAGACCAGGCCAACAGTTTTGTCATTTTAAGTTCCAAAGATGACCCAGGGGCGAGTTACCTACTTGGTCCGAGTGTGCTCACAGGAGAAGCACTTAGTGATGCTGGAGCGGACTTCTTCGACTATCAATGGCAGATAAGTCTTGCCCTTAAAGCCGGCCAGAACGGGATTGAAGCTTTCAATTCAGTTTCAGCACAATGCTATATCGGGTCAGAATCATGCCCAAAACTTCCTGGATTCACAAATGGGCGCCTAGCGATTGTATTAGATGGAGAAATCATTACAGCACCACAAATCCGAGCACCAGAGTTTCAAAGGGATGGAATTGTGATTTCGGGATCCTATGAAAAAGAAGAGGCTGAAAATGTCGCACTGGCATTGAGATACGGTTCTCTCCCTATTGAGCTGGAAGCCGAAAACACTCAACTCGTGTCCGCAACAATAGGAGAAGATTCTCTAGATGCAGGGGTCAAAGCCGGGATTATAGGGCTAGCTCTTGTAGCCCTTTTTATGATGTTCTATTACAGACTTCTTGGTTTAGTGGCTCTATCCAGTCTTTTGGTTTCAGGAGCCCTCCTTTGGGCAATCATTTCTCATTTAGGCACTCAAGAAGGGCTTGCTCTGACACTCGCTGGGATAACAGGGATAATTGTTGCAATAGGTGTTTCAGTTGATTCGAACATAGTTTATTTTGAGCATCTAAAAGAAGACGTACTTGATGGACGAACAGCCCGTTCATCAGTTGATCGGGCTTTCCCGATCGCTTTTTCTACAATTGTTAAAGCGGATATGGCTTCATTAATAGGTGCAATTTTGCTTTGGTGGCTCACTGTTGGAGCAGTTAAGGGTTTCGCTTTTTACTTGGGGCTAGCAACTTTACTTGACTTAGTAGCAACATATTTCTTTATGGGACCAATCGTAAAGGTGCTTGCAAAAACCGACTGTTTTGCAAATCATCCTAAGAGATTTGGACTGCCATCTATTGGAGCAATAAGTGAGTCTAGATCGACAAGTAGTTCAACGCTTGCGGAGACAACATGAAAACTTTGAAGAGTCTCTATCTTGGCGAAAACCCTGTGAACTTTCCAAACTTATGGAAGCGAGCCTTCATTGCCTCAATGGTCGTTCTGATCATAGGAATAGGTTCTTTTGCTTTCCGTGGTCTTAATTTGGGACTTGACTTCGAGGGGGGAACTTCCTACGAAGTCCGTTCTTCCAGCATGACAGTTTCTGAAACTAGAGAGGTTCTTTCAAGCCTCGGAGCCGCTGACTCAAGAGTGCAAAAAGTAGGTGATGATGTGATCAGAGTCAGATCTGACATAGATGACCCTCAAAAAGCTAACGAACTTAGAGAGTTGCTAGAAAATCGGATAGGAGAGGTTGAGACATTTGAGCAGGTTGGTCCGACTTGGGGATCGGATGTAACAAATAAAGCTATAAAAGCACTACTCGTATTTTTTGTCGTAGTGGCTGTGTATCTTACAATCCGTCTCGAATGGAAAATGGCGCTCGGGGCGCTAGTGGCAGTAGTACACGACATCATTATTAGCGTCGGTGTCTATTCTTTTTTCCAGTTTGAAATAACGCCTGCCACTGTCGTTGCCTTTCTGACAATTATGGGTTATTCCCTTTACGACACAATTGTTGTCTACGACAAAGTCAGAGAAATCACAGGGAGATTAGGAGCTACTGAAAAATACTCCTACACAGAAATGATGAATCTCGCTCTTAACCGGGTAGCTATGAGGTCAATCAATACGAGTATTTCATCGGCTCTACCTGTGCTTTCATTGCTTGTGATCGGAGCGCTCATAATGGGTGCAACTACTTTGCAAGAGTTCAGTGTCGCGTTATTAGTTGGAATACTGGTCGGTTCGTATTCATCGATCTTTCTGGCGTCTTCATTAGTTTCAAGACTTAAAGAAAAAGAAGAAAGATGGCAACAAGTAAGAAACAGACTTGAACAAAAGGGAATCAAGTTCGAGACGGTTAGAAGAATTGATCGGCAAGAAGCGTCTAAACCGGATTTGAAGAAAAAAGAACGCATCGAAGGGGTCCGAGGTCCGGCACGTGGACGTCCCGCTTCCACCCGAAACTCTGGAACAATCCCCCCCAGACCCCGTAAGAAGCGCCGTTAGATGGTAGCGACACGTCGAGTTGCTCCATGGCGTCGACGAGCCTCAGGACAGAGCGATGAAACAACAGCTTTAATAGACGCTTATTTAGAACGGCATCCAAAAGGTGACGTTGCGTTAATAGAACGTGCATACAAAACGGCATTACGTGCACATGAGGGACAAACCCGTAAGTCTGGAGAGCCCTACGTTCATCATCCTCTGGCTGTAGCTACTATCGTCGCTCATCAAGGTCTCGACGATGTAACCATAGGAGCAGCTTTGCTCCATGACTCGATAGAAGACACAGAGATAGATCTAACAGATCTTGAAAGAGATTTCGGTTCTGAAGTCGCGAGCATAGTTGATGGTGTCACAAAACTAGACAGGATCAATTTTGATTCTCGCGAGGACCAACAAGCCGCAAGCATGAGGAAAATGCTCGTAGCAGTAGCAAAAGATCTAAGAGTCTTAGTCATAAAACTCGCTGACCGTCTTCATAACATGCGAACCCTCGCAGCTTTACCGGAATTTAAACAGGAAAGAACAGCTAGAGAAACTCTTGATATATATGCCCCTCTGGCTAATCGGTTAGGAATGCAGGATGTGAAAGTCCAGTTAGAAGATCTTTCATTAGCGACACTTCATCCAAAGCGTTACAGCGAAATTGCACAAATGGTCCAAGATCGCGCTCCCGAAAGAGACATGTACCTTACACAGCTAGTAGTGAACGTGAAAGAACGGTTTAACGACATGGGTATCAAAGCGGATGTGTCAGGAAGACCTAAGCATCTCTGGAGTATTTACGAAAAAATGATTGTTAAAGGAAGACCATTTGAGGAAATATACGACCTTGTGGGAATCCGGGTGATAGTTGAAAATGTAAGAGATTGTTACGCAGCTCTCGGGACTATTCACGCTACATGGAAACCTGTACAGGGCCGTTTCAAAGATTACATAGCCATGCCGAAATTCAATCTTTACCAATCTTTACATACCACCGTCATCGGTCCCCAAGCAAAACAGGCAGAATTTCAGATTCGCACCCGAGAAATGCACCAACGCGCAGAGTTTGGAATTGCCTCACATTGGGACTACAAAATCAAAAGCCCTTCAGATGAAATGGAATGGCTAGGGAGAATGGTCGAATGGCAAGAAGAAACAGCTGACCCTAATGCATTCATGGCTAATCTCAAGACAGACCTAGAACAAGACGAAGTTTACATTTTTACGCCCACAGGAGATGTTATTACACTCCCTATCGGGTCAACTCCAGTTGATTTCGCTTATTCAATACATACAGAAGTCGGGCATAGTTGTGTAGGAGCAAAAGTAGAAGGACGACTAGTACCTCTTGACACCAGATTAGCTTCTGGTCAGACCGTAGAAATAGTGACATCGAAGCAGAGCGAAGCTGCGCCCAGTAAAGATTGGCTTCAGTTTGTGGCGTCACATCGATCGGCAAGCAAAATAAGACAGTGGTATTCACAGGAGCGACGTAGTGAAGCGATTGATGCAGGACACGACGACCTTGTCAAAGAGTTGAGAAGAGCCGATTTGCCGGTCAAAGAAACGTTAGACGGTGAAACACTTGCAACGGTGGCAAATGACCTTAACTATTCAGATCTTGATTCTTTGTTCGCTGCAATTGGTGAGCATCATGTTTCGGCCCGTTCGGTTATAGGAAAAATTGAAAAGGTTTTGGATGAACTAGAGCCAGGACGTTTCAAAGAACAGGCGACGGTTTTCCAACCACAAAGAGAACGTAGAGACTCCACAAAAGTAGGCGTTCATGTCGAGGGTTTTAGTGACCTTATGATTCGTTTATCTCGATGCTGCACACCAGTACCATCAGATGAAATTATGGGTTTCGTAACAAAGGGGCGTGGGGTATCTGTGCATCGAAGTGATTGCGCAAACGCTTCATCGTTATCGTTCGACCAACCAGATCGACTCATTGAAGTTGAATGGGATGAGCATCTAGAAGGTTATTTTGTGGCTTCTATCCAGATAAAAGCCCTTGACCGGCCCGGCTTGTTAAGAGATGTAGGAGATGCCATGTCAGAAAATCGGGTGAACGTAATAGGAGTTGAAACTTCGACAAATATTTCTGATCGAGTGGCGCGCATGCGTTTTGATTTTGAAATAAGTGATCCAACGCACCTAAATAGACTTATGTATGTAATACGCGAGATCGATTCTGTATATGACGTACACCGGGTTGTTCCCGGAGGAGACGAACAATAAATTTTAAGTGCAGTAGAACTAGGCCAATAATAGTAACCTCGTTTTTGTGAAGGATTCTGTTTACCGTGCTCCTAAAGGCACCAGAGATTTAGTTTGGCCAGATTCCGAACGAAGACGCTCGTTCATAGATTTATTTGCGGAAATTGTAAGCAGTGCTGGCTATGTCGAAATCGTTCTTCCTATGTTTGAGCACGTAGAAGTTTTTCAACGTCTAGGAGATGGTACGGACGTTGTAAGAAAAGAAATGTACGATTTCGAAGACAAAGGCGGTAGAAACATAGCCTTACGACCTGAACAAACCGCTTCGATTGTTAGAGCCTATGCCGAGCATCGACCATCTTTGCCGTGGAAAGTTTGGTACGCAGGGCCTAATTTTAGATATGAGAGGGCTCAAAAAGGTCGATTCAGGCAGTTTGACCAAGTAGGTATCGAAGCATTGGGGGCAGATGATCCATATCTAGATGTAGAAGTGATAGCTATCGCATGGAGATTTTATGAGGCTCTAGGTCTCAAACAAGTCAACCTTTCATTGAATTCTGTTGGGACTCTTCAGGACCGGATCGTATATATAGAAGCTTTAAGTGAATACTTAGAAAAACAAAAAGGTTTTCTTTCAACTGAGGCGCAGGAGACTCTAAGTTCTAATCCTCTAAGAGTTTTAGATTCGAAACGTGTTGAAGACATCGAAGTGGTTTCTCAAGCTCCTAGCATTCTTGAACATCTATCTGAAGAAGCAAGTAACCACTTCAGTAAGGTTGAAGAAGGTTTAAAGAAATTGGAAATCCCTTATTTAGTACAGCCAAATCTTGTCAGGGGTCTCGACTATTACGTCCAAACCACCTTTGAATTTTCAACGGAAAGTATTGATGCAGCTCAGGACGCAATAGGAGGCGGGGGTCGTTATGACGGTTTAGCTGCAGAAATGGGTGCCCCAGCTACACCAGGAGTTGGTTTCGCTCTAGGTTTAGACAGAACCTTGATGGCCTGCGAAGCGGAAAAAACTTTCATAGGGCCAGAACAGCTATTGCAAGTTTATGTTATAGATACAACTGGTGGAGAAAATTCTTTAGTAATTACGGATCAGCTTAGACAAAATGGTTTTAAAGTCGATCGATCTTTTGGGGATCGTTCAATGAAAGCTCAGATGAAAGCTGCGGATAAAAGCGGCGCAAAAATTGCGCTAATTGTTGGAGAGGATGAAGTGGAAAAGGGAGTTGTTACGATTCGAGACCTAAGAGGCGAAGAAGGTCAAGAAGAAATTGCCTCAGATTCTATAGTTGCCAATCTCGAAAAGAGGCTCTGATGACAAACTATGAAACCTCTATGCGATCTCATAGATGCGGAGATCTTCGGGTTGATGATGTAGGAAAAGAAGTAACACTTTGTGGTTGGGTTGATCGACGCAGAGAACACGGTGAACATCTCGCTTTTATAGATTTGCGTGACCGAAGCGGAGTAATCCAAGTCGTAGTTCAAGGAGCTGCCGATTTGCGTTCAGAGTACGTACTTCAGGTAAAAGGAAAGGTTAGAGAGAGACCATCTGAGACAGTAAATAATTCTCTCGATACAGGTGGTATAGAGGTTGAAGGTTCTGAAGTCGTAGTTTTAGCGGAGTCAGAACCCCCACCATTCCCAATAGATGACAGAACAGATGTTGATGAAGTTTTGAGACTTAGACACCGGTATGTGGATCTGAGAAGGAGCAGGCTCCAAAACAATTTGCAATCACGCGCTCTCGTGACGAGCTCTGTTCGAAAAGCCATGGAGAAACAAGGTTTTGTGGAAGTTGAGACTCCAATGTTAGTAGCCAGCACCCCTGAAGGGGCTAGAGACTTCGTAGTCCCATCGCGCAAAGATCCTGGTTCCTTTTATGCGCTTCCTCAAAGTCCCCAGATCTTCAAACAACTTTGCATGCTTGGAGGGATAGATAGGTACTACCAGATAGCTAGATGCCTTAGAGATGAAGATCTAAGAGCTGATAGACAATACGAGTTTATGCAATTAGATATTGAAGCAAGTTTTGTAAATGGTGAAGATATAAGAGACATTGTTTCTTCAGCAGTTTCTGAGGCTACTGAGGCCGTTACCGGGGAAAAAATAACCACAATCCCTTCGATGACCTGGCAAGAGGCGATGGAGCGCTTCGGTTCAGACAAACCAGATATAAGATTTGGTCTCGAGCTGGTTGACCTCACAGATCTTTTCAAAAGTACTGAATTTCGAGCTTTTCAAGCACCATGTATAAAGGGAATTCGTGTTCCTGGCGGAGCAGAGTATTCAAGAAGTCGATTAGACGAACTGACTGATAAATCCCAGAATTGGGGAGCGAAGGGTTTGGCCTGGATAAAAATAGAAGACTCTGAAATGGTTTCACCTATATCTAAGTTTCTCTCAGAGGAAGAGAAAACCTCTTTGAAATCTAAGATGTCGGGCGAGGAAGGCGATCTTTTACTTTTAGTGGCTGATGAGTGGTCTACTGTTTGTCATGTTCTGGGTCTAGTAAGATTAGAAATAGGGAAGCCGCCAATTAACGAGGGCGGATTCCATTTCTTATGGGTTATAGATTTCCCCCTATTTGAAGGTACGGACGAAAATGGAAATCCATCTTCCTCACATCACCCATTCACGATGCCGCATGAAGACGACTTAGTTCTTTTAGAAAATGGAGAAACAGAGGGTATCCGTTCACTCGCCTATGATTTGGTTTTGAATGGATGGGAACTTGGTTCTGGAAGTGTGAGGATACACAGACAAGATATTCAGCAAAGAATCTTCACTGCGCTTGGAATAGAACCTGACGAAGCAAGAAAACGGTTTGGCTTTTTATTGGACGCATTTAAATTCGGAGCCCCACCACACGCAGGTTTTGCCGTTGGTTTAGACCGATTAACAGCGATTCTTGTAGGAGAAGAGAATATTCGTGAAGTGATTGCCTTCCCGAAGACTCAATCAGGTTCCGATCCACTTACTAGCGCACCATTGCCTGTAGATGACCGACATTTGAAAGAACTTGGGTTGAAAGTTTTACCCCCTTCTACATGAGATGCACTAATTGGTCCATAGAACTCAACTAGGTTCTAGGGGTGACCGAAGATCTTTTTACGCACGTAGCAAAAGAGCGTTTAAAAAATAGGGGACCTTTAGCCGATCGCTTAAGGCCATTGCTGATCGATGATGTAGTAGGTCAGAAGCATCTGATAGGTAAAGATCAACCCCTTCGCCAACTGATAGAAACAGACAAGCTCTCCTCTTTAATACTGTGGGGACCACCAGGAACAGGTAAAACAACAATTGCTAGAGTGATAGCGCGAGTTACTCAACAAGACTTTCATGAGATGTCAGCCGTTTCTGCAAGTGTCAAAGACGTGCGAGAACTCGTAAAAGTTGCAGAAATACGTCTAGGTGAAGCCGAAGTAGGCACAATACTTTTTTTAGATGAAGTGCATCGTTTTAACAAATCTCAGCAGGATGCGTTATTACCTTCAGTTGAATCTGGCCTAATAGTGCTGATAGGAGCCACAACTGAGAATCCATATTTTGAAGTAAATGCTCCCTTGCTTTCAAGGTCGACATTGTTCCGTCTCGAACCTTTAGACAGAGCTTCGATAATAGAGCTACTAGCGAAAGGTGTAGAAGAAGAAGGAGTGCAGGCTGATCCAGAAGCCTTAGATCTATTGGTCGATCGCTCCTCAGGAGACGGTAGACAAGCTTTAACTAGCCTTGAAGTTGCTTCAGCAATAGCTATTGGTAGAGGCGAAAGAAAAGTAACTTTAAAAGACGTAGAAGCGTCTTTGGGGGCTAAAGCCATTCGTTATGGCAGAGACGAGCATTATGACATAATTAGTGCTTTTATAAAAAGTGTCCGAGGATCTGATGCTGATTCAAGTCTCTATTGGTTGGCTCGCATGTTGAAGGCAGGTGAAGATCCAAGATTTATAGCTCGAAGGCTAGTTATTCTGGCCAGCGAAGATATCGGTATGGCAGATCCAACTAGTTTGCTTATCGCTGACGCTGCAGCACGTGCAGTAGAGTTTGTAGGTCTTCCTGAGGCTCAGCTCAATTTGGCCCAAGCTGTGGTTCATTTGGCCACGGCTCCGAAATCTAATCGAGTAACACTTGCTTTGACTTCTGCCATGCAGGATGTTTCTTCGGCGGGAGAGGGGCGTGTTCCGCCACATTTGAGAGACGCGCATTACAGTGGGGCATCAAGCATTGGACATGGAGAAGGTTATGAGTATCCGCACAACGACCCAAGAGGTTGGGTTGAGCAAAAATATAGACCAGAAGAGGTCGAGTCAAATATTTATTATGAGCCTTCACTACATGGACTTGAACAGCAAGTACTAGAGAGAATGGCTGAACTAAGGGAAAACACGAATGTGGAAGTTGTGTCAGAGGAGAAAAACTAATGCGTAGACGTTTATTTTGGCTGCTGCTGGGCTGGGCCTTAGGTGTTCTAGCGTCAAATTGGATGGAAAATCGTTTTCGTCGCAGTGTAAATAAATATACGCGAAACACTTTTTCCAAACTCGGAATAGTCCCAGAGGAAATATTCAATAAAAGAAGTGAACTCTTTGAAAGACTCCAAAAAAGATTCAGCAGCCAAGAATCTGATTTTGCCACTAGAAGTATGAGAAATTCCAACCCCCGCTTTAATGGGCAAGAAAGCTATTTGAGACGACAACACAGACCCGTAAGACCCCAAAGGTATAATTGAGCTTAGACCTACCTATTTGCCTCACTTCATAGCGCTAGGCTTGTTTTATGGGAAAGTTACCGTCAACGGCAAAAGCAATTCGTAACGAATTTACAGATTTCTTTTCTACTCGCGACCACGAAAGAGTTTCATCAGGAAGTCTGATACCCCATGACCCGACATTGCTCTTCACAGTGGCTGGAATGGTTCAGTTCAAGCCCTATTTAATCGGTGAGCAGCCAGCTCCATGGCCGCGTGCTGTAACTGTCCAGAAATGTGTCAGAGCTGGCGGGAAACATAATGATCTTGACGAAGTTGGGAGAACCAGTCGACATTTAACTTTTTTTGAAATGATGGGTAACTTCAGTTTTGGAGACTATTTCAAATCCGATGCTTGTTCTTACGCTTGGGAATTCGTAACAGAAAATCTTGGCCTGGATCCTGAACGCCTATGGGTGACGGTTCATGAAAGCGATGACGAAGCCGAGGGTATTTGGATAAATGAAGTGGGTGTGTCCCCTGACAAGGTCCAACGTTTAGGAGAAGACAACTATTGGAAGATGGCTGAAACCGGACCGTGTGGACCTTGTTCAGAAATCTTTTGGGACAAAGGGCCAGAATTTGGTGCTGACGGTGGACCAGCCTTCGGAGATGAAGAGCGTTTCGTCGAAATTTGGAATCTTGTGTTTATGCAATTTGAACAACATCCAGATGGTTCGACGACGCCGCTGCCTTCTCCGGCCATCGACACAGGTTTAGGTTTAGAGAGGATTTTGACAGTAATGCAAGGGGTTGATTCTGTTTGGGAAACAGATGAAATTTCCAAGCTCATTGGAGAAATTAGTCAGCTTGCAGGGATCTCTTATGGTGAAGATGAAAGATCCGACGTATCAATGAGAATTATTGCTGATCATGCTCGTTCTTCTACATTTTTGATAAGCGAGGGGGTTTTCCCAAGCAACGAAGACAGAGGGTACGTACTTCGTCGGATTATACGTCGATCGGTAAGACACGCATGGCTTCTGGGACTCGAAGACTCAGTGATGTCTTCGCTAGCAGAATCAGTTGTAGCAATCATGGGATCTGATTATCCAGAGCTCAAACAAAATGTCGATTTCATTCAAGAAGTTTTGAGTAGAGAGGAAGAAAGGTTTCGTGAAACATTAAAGTCTGGTCTTCTGATTCTAGATGAAGCAATATCAGACCTAGGAGAAAATAAAACACTTAGTGGAGAAATCTCTTTTAAATTACATGACACATATGGATTTCCTCTCGAACTAACTGAGGAAATTTGTGCAGAAAGATCTATTGAGGTCGATATTGAAGGATTTCAAGAATCAATGGCAGGTCAGCAAGACAGGGCCCGTTCAGCACGCAAAGACGCAGTGATTACCGATGAGACAGGTGAGTTGAGAAAAATCCTTGACGGAACAGGTCCAACTAGTTTTGTGGGTTATGACAGAAATAGTTCTGATTCTAAAGTTTTATATTTCGATGATGCCCTGATAGCTCTTGATGAAACACCTTTTTATGCAGAAGCTGGTGGGCAGATAGGTGATACAGGAATGATCTCCACGAAAACTGGCAAAGTTAAAATTGTTGATACGACTCTTGCTTTAGATGCAATACACGTTCACCAATATGAATTGTTAGAAGGACATCTGGAGTTAGGCCAGGAGGCAACTGCTGAGGTTGATGCTGATAGACGATCCCAAATTCGACGTAACCATACAGCTACACACTTGATCCACTGGGCTTTAAGAGAAGTTTTAGGAGAACATGTTAAACAACAAGGTTCATATGTGGGACCAGATCGTTTACGTTTTGATTTCAGTCATTTTGAAGCAGTTACAGATGAGCAAATTTTTTCTGTAGAAGATCTGGTTAATTCTGAAATACTAAATAATCCTGAATGCAGTCATGAAGAAATGACACGTGAGGAAGCTGAGAAAAAAGGCGCAATAGCTTTTTTTGGTGATAAGTACGGAGAGAGTGTCAGAGTTTTACAGGCAGGCCCAAATTCACTTGAGTTTTGTGGAGGAACGCATGTTTCAGCATTGGGTGACATTGGATTAGTAAAAATTCTCTCTGAAGGTTCCATAGGTTCTAATATTCGACGATTGGAAGCAGTTACCGGTACATCCGCTGTTAAAAATTTGAGAGAAGCTGAGAGTCTTCTCTCAAAAGCCGCAGATCTTGTAGGGGTGCCACTTGAAGACCTATTGGACGGAATCCACAGAAGAATGGATGAGCTTAAATCATTGAAAAATGAAGTCAAAAATTTGAAACGTAAAGATGCATTAGGGATGGTTAAAGAGCTTGCAGAAAATGCAGAAAATGGAATAGTTGCTTCAATTATCGAAAGTATAGATAGAGAAAGTTTGAGGGAATTAGCAGTTGCCGTAAGAGACCAAGAAGAAATTAAAGCTGTGATACTGGGAACTGCGCCAGCCGATGGAGGCGCAGCTTTAATAGCTGCTGTTAAGGCAGATAGTGGTTTAAATGCGGGAACCATTTTAAATGATGCGGCTAAAACAATAGGTGGCGGAGGAAGGGCAAATGCTGAACTCACAATAGTTGGTGGCAAGAGTCCAGAAAATCTTAACGAAGCATTAGAGCAAGCTAGAGCAGTTGCCCACGCAGGTTGAGCAGGTGAGAGTTTTAGGTTTAGACCTCGGGGGTAAAAGGATTGGGATTGCAATAAGTGATAATGATGGAAAAGTAGCAACTCCTCTTCAGGTTTTAATACGTTCGAAAAACACCCGTGAGGATTATAAAAAAATTGATGATTTAGTATCTGAATGGGAAGCAGAGTTTGTTGTAGTTGGGATGCCTTTTTCACTCAATGGGAGCAAAGGTCCAGCTGCCGAGGCGGTCGAGAAAGAAGTTAAAGAACTGTCTTCTGTCCTTTCCGTACCGGTTGATGTGCATGATGAACGTTTAACAACGGTAATAGCTGCCCAAGAGCTATCTTCGCAGGGGCTGGATAGTAAGAAGCAACGTAAAGTAATTGATCAGGTTGCAGCATCAGTAATTCTACAATCATGGTTAGACAACCGAGCTTGAACGGAGAAAGGTGACTGAAGAAATACCAAGCGAAGAGCCTTATGAAAAAAGTCTTCCTCTTGAAGAAGAAAGCAGCTTCGAAGAGTTCCATTTAGGCGAAGATGATTATGAGCTAAGACCCGATGTCCGATGGATTCGCTACCGGCCTCCCATGGGACCGATAGTGCGATGGGGCTTAGTAGCCCTTGTGCTGATGATCGTTTTTATTAGTGGATGGACGAGACTTGAAAATTGGATAGATGATCAGGTTGAACCCAGTCAACCACCAGGAGAGGAAGTCGAATTTTCGATAGAAGACGGTTGGACTACAAATGATGTAATAGCAACTTTGGGCGATTTAGAAATAATCGACAGCCCAACGATGTTTAGACAATGGATGAGATGTCCTACCGTGCTGAAAAGATTTTTGAATTGTAGTCCGGGTGAGGATTACTCCTTTCAAGCAGGACGGTATTTACTCAGAGAACACTCAAGTTTCCAAGATGCAGTTTTAGAACTTAGAAAGGGTCCGATACCAGAAGAAGTCATACGAGTAACAGTCCCAGAGGGGCTGACATTAGAGCAAATTACTGAACGTTTGTTAGAGGCATTGCCGGCTTTTGATGAAGAGGAGCTTCGGGTTTCACTCTTGGACGATCGCCTAAAGTGGGAGCACTACCCTTTAAATCTCTCATTTCTTTTAGCGGAAGGCTTGTTATTCCCAGACACCTATCAATTAGACGAAGCCACAGTGTCAGATGAAATGGGTCTTCTGTTGAGAATGCATCGACAATTTTTGAAAGTTATTGAAGAAGAAGAAATAGAGAAAAAAACACGAAGCCTTGGTATTGCTCCATATGAAGCTTTAATAATTGCGTCGTTGATTGAAGAAGAAGCACAGCTAGCGGAAGAGAGACCAATGATAGCGAGAGTTATTTACAATCGGCTTCAAAGAGGATGGCGGCTAGGTATTGATGCAACGTCCCGCTATGCCGTTGGTAAAACTTCTGGACAGGAACTTAGTGTTGAGGATTTGGAATATGACTCTCCATGGAACACGCGTGTTTCACTAGGGCTTCCACCTACAGCTATTTCAGCGCCTGGTAGAGCTTCAATTCAAGCAGCCCTCAACCCAGTGGAAGGTGACTGGCTTTATTACGTCAGAACTGATCAAAATGGAGTAGTTGGTGCTCACACATTTGCTGTTACTGCAGATGAATTTCAGAAAGCAAGGAAAATATGCGTAAATAAAGATCTGGGATGCGGTTAGATCTGCGATAATTTCAATATGAGTATCAATGGTTCAACAGTTTTAGTGGGAGTGATCGGAAATCCAGTAAAACATTCTCTATCACCTGCAATACTTAACGCCGCTTTCAGAGAAGCAGAAATGAACTGGGTGTACACGGCTTTTGAAACACCTGAAGAAAAACTTGCAGATGCTATCGAAGGAATTAGAGCTCTGGGTGTAGCGGGCCTTTCTGTGACTATGCCACACAAAGCAAAAGTCTGTCAGTTGCTAGATGAAATTAGTGATAGTGCACGAATGTTGGAGGCGGTGAACTGCGTTGTTAACGATGCAGGGAAATTAAAAGGACATAACACTGATGGAGATGGTTTTTTAGATGCAGTGAAACATGACTCAGGGTTAAATATGGTCGATAAAAAAGTCTTAATAATTGGATCAGGAGGGTCAGCGAGATCAATTATTTATTCGCTTGCTAAAGCAGGGGTAGGAGAAATAGCTGTCATTAATAGAACTAAAAAGAAGGCTCTTGATGCACTTGAGCTGGCCGGTTCAGTTGCAAGGCATGTAGACAAAGACAAAATTTCTGAAGTCGCTGCAGAAGCTGATTTGGTTGTCAATGCGACACCAATTGGCATGTCAGATGCCGGAAACACAGCAAATTTTCCTATAGAGCCAAATTTATTGTCAAAAGGTCAGCATGCGGTAGATCTGATTTACCATCCCATGTCGACTCCATGGATGGAAGCGCTTAAAAATCGAAAAGTTGAAGTCCATGGGGGTCTCTCAATGTTGATTTTTCAAGCTGCAAAAGCATTCAAACTTTGGACTGGCCACGAGGCTCCAGTGGACGCTATGAGAAAAGCAGCTTTAGACGAAATTAAAAAAAGGACATAGTAAGAAACATTTAACTAATCATTTCAGTTAGCTGTCTGCAAGTAGGTAATCTAAAGAGATGCCTCAAGAAAAATTACATCACATTGCCTTGGTTGGCCATATGGGTTCAGGTAAATCAACGATCGGGTCTTTACTCGGAAACTTAATGAACTATGACCACATTGATCTTGATGTAGTAATAGCGAATCAGACAGGAAGAAGCATAGGCGTAATTTTTGCAGAAAAGGGAGAAAAGTTTTTTCGTGATCTTGAATCGCAATCTCTTGAATCGAAACTTTTAACTCAAGAACCTCTGGTTATTTCAACAGGTGGTGGGATTGTAGAAAGGTCTTCAAATCGAATTTTATTACAAGAAAAGTCTTTTGTAATTTGGCTTCGCGCAGATATAAACATTTTAGTCAAACGTGTAAGCCGGCGTTCTTCCAGACCACTTTTAAAAGGAAAAGATCCGTTAGAAGTTCTAACTAAACTAGATAGAGAAAGAGCAAACTTTTACGAAGAAATTGCAGACTTGACTATAGATACCAACAATATGAAAGCTGCAAATGTTTCTGACATGTTGTTCGATAGTTTAAAATCGCGCTTAGGTGAAGAAAATGAATGAAGTTGAAGTAGCGCTACCTAGCGGAATTACGTATCCAGTCATTATTGGCAATGGTGCATTGGACAGGTTGCCTAGTGTTATACCTAAAGCTTCTAATCGCGCTGCAATTGTTACACAGTCGAAAATCGGAATAACTGTGGAACCTGAAATCGAAAATAAGGTTTTCGAAATTGATGATGGAGAGGGAGCAAAATCTTTGACAACAATCGGGGAGCTTTGCAGTGCCTTCGCTTCGTGGGGTTTGACAAGATCCGACGTCGTAATAGGAGTGGGCGGAGGTGTAGTTACAGATGTAGCAGGATTCGCCGCCGCAACATATCACAGAGGAATTCCCGTTATTCACATTGCGACAACTCTTTTGGCCCAGATTGATGCAGCCGTAGGTGGGAAAACAGGAGTCAATCTCCCAGAAGGAAAAAATTTAGTAGGTTCCTTCTGGCAACCAACAGCTGTTATTTGTGACATTGATGCTTTGGACACGCTTCCTGAGCGTGAATTACGTTCGGGCATGGGCGAGTTAGCCAAGTACCATTTTCTGACTGGCGATCCACTGATTGAAATGGAACTGAAAGACAGAATTTCAAGGGCAGTAGAGATAAAAGCTGGGATTGTCGCTCAAGACGAAAAAGAGCAGGGTAAAAGAGCTTTACTTAACTATGGTCACACTCTCGGTCATGCCATTGAAAATATTGGCAACTATGAGATTAAACACGGAGAAGCAGTAGCTATAGGACTTGTATATGCCGCTGAACTTGCTTACAACTTAGAACGCATAGATCACGAAAGAGTTCTGGAACACCGTCAAGTAATAGAAAGTTACGGTCTTCCCAGCGCTCTACCTGTGTCGATGAGCGATGAGGACTTATTATTTGCAATGACACGAGATAAAAAAGCAGTTGAGGGTTTCACTTTTGTTTTAGATGGTCCGAACGGTTTAGAAATAGTAAAAGATATAGAAGAAATTCTTGTAAGAGAAACTCTCAAAAAAGTTAGATGATTTCGATAAGGAAGTGGAGAAAAAAATGAGCGAGCCAATTTTGTTACTTCTATCTGGACCTAATTTGAATCTTTTAGGAGAAAGAGAGCCTGAAACCTACGGGGATGAAACTTTAGAAGAGCACGTTGAAGCAGCTAAAAACAAAGCGGCAGAAAGTGGATTCATCATCGAGCATTTTCAATCGAACCATGAAGGTGAAATCGTCGATTCGATCCACGCTGCTCGAAATAGATGTTCAGGAATAATTATTAATCCTGGAGCTTTCACTCATTATGCATGGTCTATACATGACGCTTTATCTAGTTTCGAAGGCCCCGTTATAGAGCTGCACATTTCTAATCCAGCATCAAGAGAGCCATGGAGACACACCTCTGTCGTGGCGCCGGTAAGCTCGGGTACTATCGCTGGTTTCGGGGCAAAGGGTTATCAAATGGCAATTGACGCCATAGTGGGCATGATTCAATAATGGTAAATAATTTCAATACAGATTTTGATATGAAGGGTCGACTCTCGAGACTCGTTGAAAAATTTGAATCAGCAGGCTGTGAAGCATTATTAGTTACTTCACTTACGAACATTTATTACCTTTCAGGATTTACAGGTTCCGCAGGTTTGCTTTGGATTGAAAAAGACAAAGCTTTGCTTTTAGTCGACGGACGTTATGGAGAACAAGCAGTTGAAGAAGTGGAAAAATCAGGTGCTCAAATCGAAGTTGAAATGGTTGGTTCGCTGCAGTCTGAAAAACTTAAGACTATTTCCAAAATGACTAATCGTGTTGGACTTGAAGCACAATCAGTTACATGGGCGAGGATGAAGAACTTAGAGAAGATTTTTGAAAACTCAGAATTGGTATTTACGGAAGGTCTTGTAGAAGATCTTAGGCAGATAAAAGATAAAGGTGAAATTGCTTTGATGAAAACAGCAGCAGAAATAGCTGACAAAGCATTAGCTAGTATTTGGCCGATACTCGAAACTGGAGTAACTGAAAAAGAAGTTTCCACAGCCTTAGATGAAATGATGATAAAACATGGAGCTGAAGGAACCGCTTTTGAAACAATTATTGCTGCAGGTCCTAATAGTGCCCGACCACATGCCCGACCCGGTGACCGGATCTTGTCAGAAGGAGATCTCGTAGTTTGTGATATGGGAGCTCTTTACAAAAGTTACAGGTCTGATATGACCCGCTCGACTCGGATAGGTGGAACTGGAACGGGCAAGCCAGCCGAAATGCTTGAAGTTGTTTTAGAAGCCCAAAAAGCAGGATTAGAAACAGTAAAAGAAGGTGTACCGAATGCAGATGTTGATGCTGCATGTAGGGAAGTACTCAAAGAAGCTGGCTTAGCAGAAGCATTTACCCATGGAACAGGCCATGGCGTCGGCCTCGATATTCATGAAGCTCCTACTCTTTCTGGACTTACCACTGACACTCTTCGTTCGGGTCAAGTAGTGACAGTTGAACCCGGAGTTTATTTACCTGATGTCGGTGGTGTCAGATGGGAGGACACCGTGATAGTTACTGAACAAGGTTGTGAGTTCCTAACTCACTCTCCGAAAATAATTTAATAACAAAGAGAAAAGAAAATGTCTGTTATAACAACAAATGACCTAAAAAATGGAATGACGCTTGAACTAGAGAACGAACTGTATCAAATCGTTGAGTTCCAACATGTCAAACCAGGAAAAGGTCATGCTTTCGTGCGAACTACGTTACGAGGTTTACAAAATGGAGTAGTGGTTGATAGAACTTTTAGAGCCGGAGAAAAAGTAGAACGAGCAATTATCGATAAACGTTCTATGCAGTTGTTGTACAGAGATGGCAATGATTACGTATTCATGGATTCCGAATCTTTTGAACAGATGTCTATAGAACCACAAACTCTTGGCGATTCAGTCAATTATTTAGCAGAGCAAAGCGAAGCACAGATGTTAATGTTTGGAAGCGAAATTGTAGGCGTTGAACTACCAGCAGCGGTTGAACTTAAAATTGCTGAAACTGAACCAGGAGTTCAAGGTGACAGGGTTTCAGGGGCTAGAAAACCAGCGACCCTTGAGACAGGATTAGTTGTTCAGGTACCACTTTTTGTTGAACCAAATGAACAAGTAAAGATTGACACTAGAACTGGCGAATACCTAAGTCGTGTTTAAAAATAACGATCGCCGCCAATTAGAGGTTTAGGAATGCCATCAGCAGGCAATAGAGGTTTTGGTTCTAGGCGTGAAGACAGAGAGACAGTGTTAGGAATTCTTTACGCGGCAGAAACTCAAGGAAGAGAAAATCTAGAAGTTCTGAACGAACAGCCAGTGAAACCAGAGAGTTATGTTTATGACTTGATTGAAGGAATAGCATCAAAGCGAGAAGAAATAGATTTACTGATCGAAAATAATGCAGAAGAATGGCATTTAGATCGGATGCCAGTCGTAGATAGAGCCGTATTGAGATTGGCAGTACTTGAGTTAATTAATTTTCCTGAAACGTCAATAGCTACAGTTATTAATGAAGCTGTTGAACTTGTAGGCGAGTATTCAACAGAGAATTCCAAGCGCTTCGTAAACGGATTGCTTTCTCAAATAGCAAATCAAGTCAGGTTATAGAAAGTCTTGTTCCGCAAATCAGTTTTCGTTCGAGGCATAAGATAAATTTCTTCGAAGCATGATACGCGAATCACCCTCTTACGCGTATATGGTAGTGCTTGGCCGTCAAACGGGTCCTAGTGAGGCCCATACGGATCAAGGAGATAAGGCCTATGGCCGATCGAGAAAGACGTATGACGCCCCCATTTGGGGGCGTTTTTGTTGCAAGTGCTCGTGTAATGAGCCGAGACGACATGGCAAGAGCGATAAGACGCATGGCTCACGAGGTAATTGAAAGAAATCAGGGTTCAGAAGACATTCTCATAGTGGGCTTGCAGACAGGTGGAGTCAAGATAGCAGAGAATCTCGTGAAAGCACTAGAAGAGATCGAGGAAAGAGGAATAGAATCCGGATGTTTGGATGTCGCCTTACATAGAGACGACATTGGTCTGAGACCGGTTGTGCCGGAGGCAGTCACAAAGTTACCTGATCTGATAGATGGCAAAACAGTTGTAATAGTTGATGATGTTCTTTTCACAGGAAGAACGATCCGAGCTGCTCTTGACGCAATCTGCCATTTTGGTCGTCCTCGCTCAATCCAACTTGCTGTGATGGTTGATAGAGGTCATCGAGAATTGCCTATACGGCCTGACTATATAGGTAAAAATTTACCTACAAGGATTGATGAAGTAGTAGATGTGACTGAAGAAGGAGTAGACCTTGGAGTGATGCGAAAATGAGTTTAGATATTGAAACTCCTCTAATACCGAATAAGCACCTTTTAGGGATAGAAGGCACGACTAGAGATCAAATAGAATTAATTCTTGAATTAACGGACAGGTTTGCAGAAATTGGGAAAAGACCAATCCCGAAAGTTCCAGCATTAAGAGGAAGAACTGTAGCTTCTGTATTTTTTGAGGATTCGACTAGGACAAGACTTTCATTTGAATCTGCAGCACGGCGACTATCAGCAGACATACTGACATTTTCAGCTGGTTCATCCTCGCTTTCAAAAGGCGAAAGTCTTCGCGACACAGTTGAGGTAATAACCTCCTACGGTGCAGATGTTTTGATTGTCAGACACAAAATGGCTGGAACCCCTAAAAGAGTTTCAGAATGGACTGATGCCTCCGTTATAAATGCAGGAGATGGATGTCACGAACACCCGACGCAAGCTTTGTTGGACTGTTATACGTTAAAACAGCAACGAGGATCTTTAGATGGGATGTCGATTGGCATAGTGGGAGACATAAGACATTCCCGCGTTGCTAGATCAAATGTCTTAGCTTTTTCATCTTTAGGAGCAAAAGTCACACTTATTGCTCCTAAGACTCTCCTGCCTCCGTCGATAGAGAGATGGCCAGTTGATGTTTCAAATGTTTTGGATGATGTTATTTCAGACCTAGACGCCTGCTATTTGCTAAGAATGCAGTCCGAGAGGCACAGCAAAGGGCTTGTACCTTCTTTGCGCGAATATACAAAAGATTTTGGTTTAAATGAACAGAGGTGCAAAATGCTTCCAAAAGACGCACTGATACTTCATCCAGGTCCAAAAAATCAAGGAGTTGAAATAACCGCCGAGGTATCAATTGATCCACGGTCCATAATCCTTGACCAAGTCACAAATGGAGTTTCCGTAAGAATGGCAGTTCTTTTCATGCTTCTGGGACAGCATGAAACGTATCAAAAGGATGAGTTATAGAAATGGGCATTGTTTTAAAAGGTGGAAAGATTCTCGACAGAAAAGGTGAAAGGTCCTTAGACGTATCTATAGGTTCAGACGGAAAAATTTTAGAGACTGGCAAAAAATTAAACGGAGATGTTGAAGTTGATTGTTCCGGTTGCATTATCACCTCAGGACTTGTTGACCTCCATGTCCATCTTCGGGAACCAGGAGACGAAGAAGCAGAGACTATAGAAACTGGTGCACGTTCAGGGGCAATGGGAGGCTTTACGGCACTTGTTGCAATGCCAAATACCGAACCCACGACTGACTGTCTCGCAGTAGTTGAACAAGTCAAAACACTTGGAAAAAAGTCGTCTTGTGAAGTTATCCCATCTGCTGCGATGACAGTAGGACGAGAAGGCAAAGAAATGGTTCAGATGGGAGAACTGGTAGATAATGGAATAGGGATATTTACAGATGACGGGAAAGGTTTGCAAGATCCGCAGCTTATGCGCCGTTTGATGGAATACAGCACAGGTCTTGAATCCCGATTAGGTCGACCCATAGTCTTAGCGCAGCATTGTGAAGTTCATGAACTAGCCGAAGGTGGGCACATGCACGAAGGTGAGTGGTCTTCGTTTTTGGGAATACCAGGACAACCCGCAGAGGCTGAAGAGTTGATGGTTATGCGAGACATAGCATTGTCAAAAATGACAGGAGCAAGAATTCATTTTCAACATCTTTCCACTCTGGGTTCAGTGCAGATGGTTAGGGAAGCAAAAGCTGCAGGTCTACCTGTTACAGCTGAAGCTACTACGCATCATTTCACACTCACAGACTCTGCCTGCAGCTGCTATGACCCTGTTTTTAAAGTTCACCCACCTCTAAGAACAGAGTCTGATGTAAAAGCGGTAAAGGAAGGGCTAGCGGATGGAACTATTGATGCAATAGCAACGGACCATGCACCTCACAGCCAACATTCCAAAGAAATGCCATTTGATCAAGCCCCACCTGGGATGCTCGGACTGGAAACAGCGTTATCTCTTTCTCTAGAACACAGCGGATTGGATTTACCAGGAGTGCTGAACCTGCTTTCTTGGCAACCAGCGAAAATAGCTGGGATAGATAATCGTCACGGGATGACAGTTGAGAAAGACAACCCAGCAAATCTATGTGTAGTTGACTTAGATGAGACATGGACAGTTTCAGGGAAAGAAATGTTAAGCAGAAGTTCAAATACCCCATATGAAGGGTGGAACCTGAGAGGACGCGTGCGCCACACCATAAATAACGGACTTTTAGTTGTTTCTGATGGAGAATCTACCAAGTGAAGAAAGACCAAAAAAAATTAGTTGAAGCACATCTAGTTCTTTCAGATGGAACAATTTTCACCGGAGAGATGGTCGGTGCCGTGCCTGAAGGAGGACTTGTTTCAGGAGAAGTAGTGTTTAACACTGTACTAAGCGGATATCAAGAAGTAATAACAGACCCCTCATATGCAGGACAGATAATCACTTTCACTTACCCACACATTGGTAATTATGGTGTCAACGCTGAGGACAATGAAAGCTCCGCCCCATTTTGCAGAGGCATCGTAGTAAGAGACTTGGCAAGAAGACACAGTAATTGGAGAGCAAATCAGGGTCTTGATGAAATGCTTAAATCAAGAGGAATTTCTGGAATAGCTGGTGTAGATACTCGTCGATTAACCCGACACATACGAAATTTAGGAGCGATGCCAGGAGCATTCGGAGATGTTGGCATTGAAAAATTAAAACTAGCTGCAAGTAAAGAACCAGGAACAGACAACATAGATCTTGTAAAAACAGTTACTTGCGATGAAATTTACAATGTTGCTTCGACTGGTGGTACGAGAAAAATTGTTGCTTATGATTTTGGTGTAAAATCAACGATTCTTCGGCACTTATCTAAGTTGGGTGAGATCATAGTGGTGCCAGCGGGGACCTCATCCGAAGTTGTTTTAGATATGAAACCCGACGGAGTTTTTTTATCTAATGGTCCAGGAGATCCGGCACCTTTAGATTATGTCCGAGAAAATATAAAAAGCATTCTAGGAAAAGTACCTGTATTCGGGATTTGCTTAGGGCATCAACTTTTAGCGGAAACTTTAGGAGCTGAAATTTTTAAACTTCCATTTGGACACCATGGAGGAAATCATCCTGTAAAAAATCTAAAAACTGGCATAGTTGAAATAACTAGCCAAAACCACAACTACTGTGTCGCGGAAGGTTCCATTAAAGATGCAGAAGTTACCCATATAAATTTGAATGATGGGACGATAGCTGGCATTAATTGTCTTAACGTTCCTGCTTTTAGCGTGCAATATCATCCGGAAGCCGGCCCCGGTCCCCATGACAGTAGCTATCTTTTTGAGCAGTTTGAAAATCTTTTGGGGAGAGCGGGATAAATCTGATGCCTAGAAGAGATGACATAAAAAGTATTCTTCTAATCGGATCAGGGCCAATAGTTATTGGCCAAGCATGCGAATTTGACTATTCAGGAACTCAAGCATGTCGTGTATTAAAAGAAGAGGGTTACCGAGTGATACTTGCTAATTCGAATCCAGCAACGATCATGACAGATCCTGATTTTGCCGACGCCACTTATATAGAACCTCTAAGAATGGATGTAATACAAGAAATTATTGAGAAGGAAGCCCCCGACGCTTTGTTGCCAACGCTTGGCGGCCAGACAGCTCTAAACCTTGCTAGAGAACTAGCGGAAGAAGGGATCTTAGAAAAAAATAATGTCGAACTGATTGGTGCGGATGCAGATGCAATTGCAACCGCAGAAGATCGAGAAAAATTTAAAGTGGCGATGACAGAAATAGGACTTGGAGTCCCTGCTTCAGGAGTTGCTCGCAACATTGAAGAAGCACGCGAAATTGCCAAAAAAGTTGGACTGCCTTTGATAGTTAGACCCGCTTACATTCTAGGAGGCAAGGGCACAGGCATCGCTTCAACAAACGAAGAGTTTGAGCAAATAGCAGAACGCGGTATTGAAGCTAGCCCTATAAATGAAATTCTGATCGAGAAATCAATCGCAGGATGGAAGGAATTCGAACTTGAAGTAATGCGCGACAAAGCAGATAATTGCGTTGTTATTTGTTCAATTGAGAATGTGGACCCCATGGGAGTGCACACCGGAGACTCAATAACAGTAGCTCCAGCGCAAACGCTTACTGACGCCGAATACCAAATAATGAGAGATGCAGCATTTGCATGTTTACGTCGTGTCGGAGTAGAAACAGGCGGGTCGAATGTTCAGTTCGCTGTAAATCCCAGTACGGGAGAACAAGTAGTAATAGAAATGAATCCTAGAGTGAGCAGATCTTCAGCTTTAGCTTCAAAGGCAACAGGTTTCCCAATAGCAAAAATTGCTACTCAACTAGCTATTGGATACACATTAGATGAAATAACTAATGACATAACAAAGGAAACTCCCGCTTCATTCGAACCAAGCATCGATTATGTGGTAACGAAGATTCCGCGATGGACTTTTGAGAAATTTCCTGGTTCTTCAGGAGTTTTGGGGACATCAATGCAATCCGTAGGGGAGGTCATGTCCATAGGTAGGACCTTTCCAGAGTCTTTACAAAAGGGCATGAGGTCCTTAGAAAACGGTAGACAAGGACTCAATGCTGATCCAGGAGAGCAGAAATTTTCGGAGATAGAAGATGAAATTCTGATCAGCAAAGTTGGGATTCCGACATCTGAGCGTCTCTTCCAACTTGAGACACTGCTCCGAAGAGGCTTTTCGATCGAGAGACTGTATGAAGAGACCTCGATAGATCCATGGTTTATTGATCAGATCTTAATAATTACAGAAGAAAGAATGACTCTTGAAAAACAGACACCAGAAGAATTATTGCCGAGTGAGTGGAAACGTGCAAAACAACTAGGTTTTTCAGATGCACAACTTTCTTTTCTCTGGAGATGCAGTTTAGAGAAAGTCAGAGAGTTAAGAGAAAAGGCAGATATATGGCCGACTTATAAAACAGTTGACACATGTGCAGCAGAGTTCTCTTCTGAAACTCCTTACCACTACTCGACATGGGAAGATGAAAATGAAGTTTTACCCTCAGAAAAACCTAAAGTTATCATTTTAGGAGCTGGTCCAAATCGAATAGGTCAAGGAATTGAATTTGACTACTGTTGCGTCCACGCTAGTTTCGCTTTAAGCGAGGCTGGGTATGAGACAGTCATGGTTAATTGCAACCCAGAGACAGTTTCGACAGATTATGACACTAGTGATCGGCTTTATTTCGAACCTCTTACTTATGAAGACGTGAAAAATATAGTCGACATAGAAAAACCTGAGGCGATAATAGTTTCATTAGGTGGTCAGACGCCACTTAAATTAGCAGGAGTTCTACCGCCAAATTTGATAGCGGGCACAAGTCCAGAATCAATCGATCGGGCCGAAGACCGAGAAAATTGGAATCAGCTTTGTGCAGAGCTAAAAATTCTTCAACCGCCAGGGGGAACAGCAAAGGATTTTCAAGAAGCTCTTCAAGTAGCAAAAAAAGTTGGTTATCCAGTTTTGGTTAGACCCTCTTATGTTTTAGGAGGAAGAGCTATGGAGATCGTATATGACGATAACCAGCTCGAAAAAACTATGGAAGAAATGACCCAGTTTGGGAGTTTGGGAATAGAAGGAGGTTTATCAGCAGAGAGACCCGTTCTGATTGATCGATTTCTTGAAGATGCAACCGAAGTTGATGTTGACGCTGTGCGTGACCATGAGGGAGATGTTCTTATTGGCGCTGTGATGGAGCATGTAGAAGAAGCTGGCATTCATAGCGGGGATAGTGCCTGTGTAATTCCACCTCCGAATCTGAAAAAAGAAATAGTAGAACTTATAGAAAGTCATACCAGAAAGATTGCAGAAGACCTTGATGTAAAAGGTTTGATAAACGTTCAGTATGCGGTAAAGGGTGACGAGGTTTACGTGATCGAAGCCAACCCAAGAGCTTCGAGAACAGTTCCTTTCGTTGCCAAAGCTACGGGGATTCCTCTTGCAAAAATCGCAAGTCGCGTGATGATGAATACTTCTCTCAAAAAATTGCGTGAAGAAGGGTTCCTTCAAGAGGCAGTAAAAGGTGATCATATTTCAGTCAAAGAAGCTGTACTACCGTTTAATCGTTTCCCGGAAGCAGATCCGGTATTAGGACCTGAGATGCGTTCTACAGGTGAGGTGATGGGAATTGACTTAACCCCCGGATTAGCGTTTGCGAAATCACAGATAGCAGCCGGAGGGGCACTTCCAACTGAAGGAACAGTTTTTATGTCTCTTGCTGATCGCGATAAAAGCTCAGGTTTAGAAGCAGCAAAAGGATTTGTGAGGCTTGGTTTGGAAATAGTTGCTACTGGAGGAACGGCAGATTATTTAGAAGAAAATGGAGTAAATGTTTCTCATCGAGTAGCCAAGATTGGGGAGAAAGGAACTGATGCTGTCCGTCTTATCAGATCAGGAAAAATTCAACTTGTGGTAAATAGCCCGCGCGGACGAGGGCCACGAGCAGACGGTGACCATATAAGAGGGGCTGCTGCTGCAGAAGGCATTCCTTTGTTAACCACAGCAGCAGCAGCACTTGCTGCTGTGAAAGGTCTAACAGATTGGAACAAATATCCTCTTTCGGTTAGACCGCTTCAGGAATATCATCTTGGGGTTTTTAAATCAGAAGTGTTGGAAGATGAATGAGTTATGAGAAGGGTTAAAAGAAACACCGATCTGACGACCAATCTGGGATCCGTTACCCTCCCAAACCCCATTATGACAGCTTCAGGAACAGCGGGTTACGGAAATGAATTATCTGAATATATGGACCTACAAGAAATTGGTGCAATTGTAGTTAAGTCTCTCCACGCAGAGAAATGGGAAGGTAACCTAGCGCCGCGACTTCATCCAACACCATCAGGAATGTTAAATAGTGTCGGTCTTCAAGGACCAGGGGTAAAAACATGGGTAGATGAAAAGTTGCCAGCATTAAGAAACTCTAAAGCTCGTATAGTCGCGAGCATTTGGGGTTCTACAGTCCAAGAGTTCACTGAAGCGGCTTTCCACCTACGTGATACGCCGCCTGAGGTAGTTGCAATAGAAATAAATGCTTCGTGTCCTAATTTGGAAGATCGGAGAAAACTATTTTCACATTCAATCCAAGCCATAACGGAAGTAGTGGAAGCAGTGAATGTTGTCAAAAAACCGCTTTGGGCAAAACTAAGTCCTAATACACCTGAATTACCAGATATCGCAGAAGCAGCCCATAAGGCGGGAGCTGAGGCTGTTGTAATAGCAAACACTGTTCTAGGCATGGCAATTGATATTGAATCAAGAAAGCCGATTTTAGGAGCTAAACGTGGAGGTCTATCAGGACCAGCAATAAGACCAATTGCTGTTCGAGCAGTTTTTGACACCTACGAAGCGCATCCAGAATTGCCAATTATCGGTGTCGGAGGTATTAACTGTGCAGAAGATGCCTTGGAGTTTATTCTGGCAGGGGCAACAGGGCTGCAGATAGGTACAGCAATCTTCAGAGACCCGAGAATTTGTAAAAAAGTTATAGAAGGACTCTCAAAATGGTGTGAGAGACATGAAGTTAAAAAAATCAGCGACTTGATTGGAGGCGCACATGACTGAGAAATATGAGTCATTAGATGAGTTATTCGAAGATGAAAATTTCGAAATTAGCGAAGAGTCAGAAGACACTGTCCCATTAGAGGTCAAAAACCGCCTCGCTTTAGCATTGGATGTAGACGATTTGATTGACGCTAGACGTCTTGCTGGTTCTCTGTCCGATTTTTTTGGCACTGTAAAGGTTGGATTAGAACTATATACAGCAGCGGGACCAGACTCAGTAGGAGTTTTTACAGAGGCAGGCTTTGATGTTTTCTGTGATTTGAAACTGCATGACATTCCTACAACAGTTCATAAGGCTGCTCGTGTCATCGGTTCTGTAGGAGCACGATGGGTTACGGTTCATGCAGCAGGAGGGGAAGAAATGCTTAAATCGGCAGTAGAGGGTTTGAGGGAAGGTGCAGAAAGCGTAGGTTTGCCAACCCCAGGTGTGCTAGGAGTGACGGTGCTAACAAGCGACTCTATAAAAAATGAGGAAACAATTGTTTCACGCTGTGAGACTTCACTAAACGCAGGCTGCGAAGGCATTATTTGTGCCGCCCCTGATCTCGGAGTCACTTCAAGTTTTTCTGGGAAGTTAATCAGGGTTGTTCCAGGTTTAAGGATGCCTGGCGGCAATAGTCATGATCAAGTTAGAGTAGCAACACCTATGGAAGCAATCAGTGGTGGAGCTGACATGTTAGTGATCGGAAGAATGGTAACGGAAGCCGAAAACCCTATAGATGCTTCCGAAGAATTAGTAAGTGGGCTCTTAGGTTAAAAATTTTGTTTCCGCAAAATGCAAATTCACCAAAGATTGCCTAATATGGTCATCGCATGAACCGACCTCCGCAACTCACAGATGAACAGAGACGCCAAGCTTTGATGAAGGCAGCGGAAGCTAGAAAGTTGCGTGCTGAGATTAAAGAACTTCTAAAAATGGGATCTCTGTCGCTAGAGGACTTGCTGGAACGTTCTGATACTGATGAAAGTCTTGCTCGAATGAAAGTTCTCGCAGTTTTGGAGTCATTGCCCCGACTCGGCAAAGTAAAAGCGCGGAGAACCATGGAAGAAATCGGTATCAGCGAAAGTCGTCGATTGCGTGGTTTAGGTGCTCAACAACGAGCTTCGCTTGTATCGCGTTTTGCTGATCAACCGTGACTCCTAAAGGAGCTAAGGCGCCTTTGGTCATTGTCATATCAGGTCCCGGTGGCGCAGGTAAGGGAACAATAGTAAGCAAGCTATGTGAGCAAGATCCGACAATTACTGTTAGCAGGTCGTGGACAACTAGAGAGCCTCGGACAGACGATAAGAAAGATTCGTATTTTTTCGTTAATGATGTTGAATTCAACAAACACAAGGACAACGGAGGCTTCATCGAATGGAATGAGTTCTTAGGTTGCATGTATGGCACACCTATGCCTGACTCTGATGACGAAAGAGATTTAATTCTGGAAATAGATGTCTCTGGGGGACGACAAATATGTCGAAAGATTCCACAAGCAATTTTGGTATTTATTGATGTTGAGGATTCAGAACTTCGTAGACGTTTATCCGGAAGAGGCGATGAACAAAGTGAAATAGATAAACGTTTACTCGAGGCAGGAAGAGAAAGAAAAGAAGCGAAAGAACTCAATTATCGGATTGTTTTGAATGACGATCTTTCAAAGGCTACAAAGGAAATATACGAAATTATTTGTAGAGCTCGACTGGAAGGACCGTAGGGAAGTTACTCTCATCCTGATACCTTGGATATGCTGCAGGAACCGCCTGCAAATGGCATTTCTTCAAGAGGAGTCGCTATGCGACGATATGACACATTGATGAACCCAGAGATAGAAGGTCTTTTAGACACGACTGAATCCAAATTTGGTCTTGTTGTTTTAGGAGCTAGAAGGGCTCGACAAATAACTTCTTATTTTGGTCAGTTAGGTGAAGGTTTGGGGGCTTCAGTTCCACCTCAGATAACTTCAACTTCAAGAAAACCGTTGTCAATAGCTTTTGAAGAGGTATCGGTTGAGAAAATTGTTCCCATTGAACTTCCTGACGAACCTGAAATCGAAGAAGTTATCGAAGCAGAGGTAGAAGCAGAAGTACTGACAGACGAAGAATCAGGTGACATTTCCCCTGACGATGACGAGAGCGCCTAGCCTCGTTTATATCCCAAATGGGTCAGCTTGACGGTCGCAGGATCGTTCTAGGAGTTACCGGTGGAATAGCCGCTTATAAGGCTATAGAGGTATGCAGACGACTTACCGATGCAGGAGCCTATGTCTCACCAGTGTTGACCAAAGGGGCACTTCGTTTCGTTGGGAAGTCGACCTTTGATGCCTTAGGATCAGAAAAAACCCAGATTTCCTTATGGGACGAGGAACATGCGATCCCGCACACAAGACTTGGACAAGGTGCTGATTTAATTATCGTTTGCCCTGCGACAGCCCGACTGATATCTGATTATCGAAATGGGCGGTCTGGGGATTTGTTGACAGCTACTCTTTTAGCGACACGCGCACAAGTAATGATTTGCCCGGCAATGCATACAGAGATGTGGGAGCAGGCCTCAGTAGTTGAAAATATTTCTACGCTTCGAGAGAGAGGTGTTGAAATAGTTGGACCGGTTGAAGGAAGGCTTGCCGGAGGAGATAGTGGTTTTGGACGGTTAGCAGAACCAGAAGATGTAGTGGAGTCGGTTTTAAAACTTCTGGGTAAAGATACTGGACATCTGCCTGGAGATCTTGCGGGATTAACAGTTTTAGTCACCGCAGGTGGCACGCGGGAACCTATTGGGCCGGTTCGTTAT
>QCLO01000017.1 GCA_003214465.1 Acidimicrobiales bacterium AG-414-N20
ACTAGGGATACCTGAAGCAGAAAGAAAGTATCTGGCTGGCGTTACAGCACAGTATGAATCAGAGGTTGTTTATCATAAAAATCGTGAAGATTTAGAGGAGCAAGGCGTAATTTTTTCAGATATGGATACGGCTCTTCGTGAGAACCCAGAGATCGTTAAACAATATTTCGGCAAAGTAATTCCACCAAACGATAATAAGTTCTCTGCTCTCAATTCGGCAGTCTGGAGTGGTGGATCTTTTATTTATGTTCCACCAGGTGTGAAAGTTGAAATGCCTCTTCAAGCATATTTTAGAATCAATGCAGAAAATATGGGACAGTTTGAAAGAACTTTAATAATTGCAGATGAAGGTTCTGAGGTTCATTACATAGAGGGTTGCTCAGCCCCTGTTTACACTACGGACTCTTTACATTCTGCTGTTGTTGAAATAGTCGTTAAACCATCAGCGAGAGTCACCTATACGACAATCCAAAACTGGTCAAATAATGTTTACAACCTTGTGACTAAAAGAGCTGTAGTCGAAGAAGAAGGCCGGATGGAGTGGATAGATGGGAATATAGGTTCTCAGTTAACGATGAAATATCCAGCAGTTGTAATGACAGGTCCAAAAGCATCAGGTGAAGTTTTATCAGTAGCTTATGCAGGGTCGGGACAGCATCAAGATGCTGGAGCTAAAATGACTCACGCAGCCCCTGAAACATCTTCGAAAATTATTTCTAAATCAATCTCCAAAGATGGTGGAAGAACCAGTTATAGAGGTTTAGTAAGAGTTGAAGATGACGCTTATGGTTGCAAAAGCCACGTTCAGTGTGACGCTCTAATTCTTGATGATGAAAGTATCTCTGACACGTACCCATACATGGAGGTTGGAACGTCAGATGCAGTTATCGGTCATGAAGCAACTGTTTCAAAAGTAGCCGACGAACAACTCTTTTATTTGATGAGTAGAGGCCTGTCAGAAGAGCAGGCTACCTCGCTGGTCGTAAATGGATTTATTGAACCAGTGACTAAGACTCTTCCGATGGAATATGCAGTTGAGTGGAGCCGTTTAATTGAGTTACAGATGGAAGGATCTGTAGGTTAAATAAATTACTCATACCACTTCTAATGGCATAATATTTATATGCCAATGCGAGAAGACTGTAAGCAGTTTGAAAGTAGAAGCTATTCCAACGGCGAAACAGTCAGAAAATGCAATTTAGATAAAGCTCCGGAAGCGCCCTGGAGGTGCCCTGACGAGTGCTCTTCATTTGAGAAAAGAAGAGTTGACGTAAATTGGAGCTATGGAAGTCTAATAACCCCAGAAACACCTGAAGAACCCGCGAGTTTAGGTGAGGATGAAAGCATCTCAGCATTGCTAGATGCGGCAGAAGATGTGATAAATGAGGCAGGGCCCAGAGTTCTAGCTGAGTTCGAAAAGCAACAGTCAAAAAGAGGACGCTCTGTGTTAAAGAAAATTTCTCGCAAAACAAATAAGAAACGTAGAAAGAAATAAATTTCTATTGGGCTTTAATATTGAAAACCCAGTGATGCTGAAAGTTTTCTTTCGGATAGCCTGAATCTCTCAAATGCAGGACACAAAAGTTAGATTCGACCTTCCAGGGAATGAGCTCATGCCCGAACTTTTAGGGCATGGTGACGAGCTTTTACAGATAATTGAGACTTCTTTCCCAGAGACAAAGATTCACGTGCGCGGTAACCAGATTACTATTGACGGTGAAAGTGCTGTCTTGGTAGAGCAGATATTTCGTGAAATGACAAGAATGCTAGAAAGAGGATTGGCCCTTGATACGAGCATTCTCAAAAAGACCATTGAAATGGTAAAAGAAGACGAGAATCCATCTGAAATATTAACGACAGAACTACTTATAACTGCGCGAGGGAAACCAGTTAGAGCCAAATCTTCGGGACAAAAGAACTATTTAGATACTGCAAGTAAGAACATCATCACATTTGCGGTAGGTCCAGCGGGTACAGGGAAAAGCTGGTTAGCTGTTGCTTTAGCAGTAAGTGCTATGCAAAGAGGTGAAGTTGACCGTATTATTCTCACTCGGCCTTTAGTCGAAGCAGGGGAGAGAGTGGGGTTCCTTCCAGGTGACTTGATGGCGAAAGTCGATCCTTATTTCCGACCCCTTTACGATGCACTTTTTGACATGCTCGACCCTGAGAAAGCAGAAAGGCTACTTGAAAGGGGGCAAATAGAAGTCGCTCCACTTGCTTTCATGAGAGGGAGAACCCTCAACAACAGCTTTATAATTCTTGACGAGGCTCAAAATACAACACCAGAACAAATGAAAATGTTCTTAACAAGAATCGGCTTTGGATCAAGAGTGATAGTTACAGGTGATGCAAGCCAAGTGGATGTTCCTGGAGGGCGAAGTGGAATTGAAGGTCTGGAAAATATATTTTCCGGAATAGACGGTTTAGGCTTTGTAAAACTTGGAGCCCGAGACGTTGTGAGACATAAAATAGTCCAAGATATAGTTCAAGCCTACGAAAATGCCGGAAGGCAATTCAAAAAAAATAGTGGTAATAAGTAACTTGCTGGAAAAAACACTAGATGCCGATGATGCGACTTATATAGATGTAATAGACAAGCGATCAGGGAAAAATAGTGAAATAAGTCTTAGGTCATTAGAGGAATTCGCTAAGAAAATTGTCGAAGAAACTGCTCCTAAAAAACGTCCACTTGAAATGAATGTGATTCTTTTAGACCCAGAAGAAATCTCTGCCCTTAACGAAAGATATTTATCCAAGTCAGGGCCAACCGACGTACTGGCTTTTCCTATAGATGACCCCGATGGTGAAACAGATGACTCCATTTATCTCATGGGAGACGTTTGCATATGTCCTGAAGTGGCGGCACGTCAAGCAAAAGAGAAAGGTTTAAATTTCGAAGATGAAATTGCTCTTCTTCTCACACACGGGATACTCCACTTATTGGGATATGACCATTATGAAGAATCTGCGGAAGTTGAAATGAAAAAAATGGAAAGAATCCTCACTCAGCGTTATGTAAAACACTTAAGAGATAATGATGTTTGAGAAGCTAACTAGAAAGTTTTTCAAAGTAAAGGAAAACAGAATTGTCTCTGAAAATGAACTTTTAGAAACCGCAAAAAAAGCTCTTGAGTCGAAATCAATCGAAAACGATGAACATGAATTAATCGAATCAGTATTGGCTTTCGGCGACACTCTGGTACGAGAAGTAATGACTCCGCGGCCTGACATTGTTAGTGTTCCCGACAGTTTCACTGTTTCTGCTGCCATGGAAGTAGCTGTTTTGAACGGTTTTTCAAGGGTTCCTGTCAGCAGTGAAAATTTAGATGAAATAGTGGGAGTGGTTTTCGCAAAAGACATGATGGAGGCTCAACTGGATGGCGATGGTGAAATCTTGGTGAAAACTTTGGCGCGTTTGCCGCAGTTCATACCAGAAACAAAAAAAGCTGGACTGCTATTGCGCGAAATGCAATCAAATCACTATCACCTAGCGATTGTTGTCGATGAATACGGAGGAACGGCTGGACTGGTCACCTTAGAGGACCTATTGGAAGAGGTAGTCGGAGAGATAGTGGATGAATTCGACAGTGAAGAGGCTCTGGCAGAGCCCCTAATTGGAGGAGGATTGCGTGTACACGGAAGAATGCCAGTTGACGAGTTGAATGAACTATTGGGAGGGGTTCTGCCGGAAGGCGATTGGGACACTTTGGGGGGTCTGATCTTTGATGCACTGGGGCATGCCCCAGAGGCGGGAGAAAATGTAGACATAGCGGAACACCATTTTGTAGTTGAAAAAGTAGTTGGGAGGAGGATCACTCAGGTTAGAGTCACGGCGCCTGGCCAGTAAATATGAAAAAAACTACAGACAACCACGCGTATACAGCAGTTCCAGACGGGCACATTTCAGGCTTTGTGAGTTTAGTGGGCAGACCCAATGTTGGGAAATCAACTTTATTGAATGCTTTTTTCGAAAAGAAAATAACGATTGTCTCTGATAAACCTCAAACTACTCGTACGGAGATAAGGGGTGTTCTCACAACTCCTGAATCTCAAATCGTCTTTTGCGACACTCCCGGTATTCATAAACCAAGAACTCTCCTTGGTACGAGATTGAACGACACGGCACGTTTTACGTTAAAAGAGATAGATTTAGTCCTTTTTTTGATTGAGGCAGATTCGGTAATCGGCAAAGGAGACAAATTTATTGCCAAATCGTTGCCTCCAGAAAAAACAGTTTTAGTTCTTAACAAAATAGACAAAGTTAAAAGTGACAGAATACTAACGCAATTGAATAAAGCTTCAGAATTTTCTTTTACAGAGTATTTTCCAATTTCTGCCTCCACGGGAGAAGGAGTCTCAAAACTATTGGAACATGTAAAGACAGAGCTACCTACCGGACCACGTTATTTTCCTGAAGGAATGGAAACGGACTTCTCTGAGGCTTTTTGGGTTGCGGAGCTAGTCAGGGAACAACTTCTCTCAGAAGTCCGTGAAGAATTACCACATTCGATAGCAACACGAGTAACGGACTGGAATTGGCCACATATTCGATGCGAGATTCTGGTTGAGCGAAATTCACAAAAAGGAATAGTTATCGGACATAAGGGAGAAGTATTAAAAAAAGTTGGAACTGAAGTAAGGAAACAATTAGAAGATGGCGCTTTTATTGAATTAGTAGTAAAAGTTGAAAAAGACTGGCAAAAGCGTCCTCGTTCACTTGATCGATTCGGATATTGAAATGAAACCCATCTTACGATTTCCCGAGCCACTACTAGACAGATAGCTTCAAAGTTGTGATACCTAAATATCTAGATCTCAAATTTATACCCAAGCACATAGCTTGTGTGATGGATGGCAATGGCCGCTGGGCAGAAAAGAGAGGGTTGAAAAGAACTGACGGTCACACAGCAGGAGAAAAAGCGCTTTTTGATGTAGTGGAAGGGGCTATAGAAATTGGAGTCGAGTGGTTTACCGTATTTGCATTCTCAACCGAGAATTGGAAAAGACCCCCAAAAGAAGTTCAGTTTTTACTTAATTTCAACGAGCAGATAATCATCCAACGGCAAGAAGAGTTAAATGAGAGAAATGTAAGAATTTGTTTTCTTGGTCGTCGTGACGGAAAAGTTCCAAAACGAATTATCAAAAGAATGGAAGAGGCCGAGGAGTTGACCAAAAGCAATACGGGTTTGACTTTTACCGTTGCTTTCAATTACGGGGGAAGAGCAGAAATTGTTGATGCCGTTCAAAAAGTAATTGATTTGGGAGTTAAAAAAGTTACAGAGAAAACCATAGAGAGAAACCTTTACAACCCAGAAATGCCCGACCCGGACTTAGTTATTAGAACTTCCGGAGAGTCGAGAGTTTCCAATTTCCTTCTTTGGGAGTTGGCTTATAGCGAACTTGTTTTTAGCGATACGTTGTGGCCGGACTTTTCCCGTAAGGATCTTTTTGATGCAATCAAAGAATTTCAAGACAGGGATCGACGTTTTGGTGGTCTTGGTGAAAGTTAAGAATGTCTCTTTATCGTGACCAAGGGATAGTTCTCCGCACTTGGAAACTAGGCGAATCAGATCGAATAATCGTAATAATCACAGAGGAGAATGGAAAAGTTAGGGCCGTTGCTAAGGGTGTAAGAAAAACACGAAGTAAATTTGGCGGAAGATTAGAGCCCACAAGTCATGTTGCACTGCAGTTATTCAGAGGTAAAGGAGAGTTGGGAATAGTTACGCAAGCAGAGACTATAGATCGGTTCCAAAATATTAGATCCAACCCCGAACTGTTTAGCGATGCTTCAGCGATGCTTGAGGTAGTAGATCATGTGTCTCCCGATCAATCACCAGATCCGAGTCGTTACAAGATGCTCCTTGGAGCACTGCAGACACTAGATGAGAAAAGTTCCCCGTTGTTAGTCCCATCATTTTTTTTAAAATTACTCGAACATGAAGGGTTAGCGCCTGAATTGGGCTTCTGTATCAAATGCCTAGATACAGATAATCTTGTCTCGATATCTATCAGTGAAGGTGGAGTTTTTTGCAATAAATGCCAGCGAGGAAGAACTATTTCAGACACTTCTATAGCTGTAATGCGAGCGATTCTAGGTGGTGGATTAAAACAGGCACTTGAGGTGAAGGATATGCAAACTGTTTCAGAAATAGATCGAATTGCCTCCGAAGCTGTTGAGTTTCATCTAGAAAGAAAAATAAGATCACGAAGAGTTATGGATACTTAGTAAATATTTCAAGATGAGCCTCTGTTGCCTAGTACGCTTCGATCATGAGCGTTAACAAAGAGGAACTTTTCGATAAGGTCGTAAACCTTTCAAAACGAAGAGGTTTTGTATTCCAGTCTGCCGAAATTTATGGTGGCTTTAGATCCACTTATGACTACGGTCCTGTAGGAGTCCTGTTGCTTCGAAATGTTAAAGAACAATGGTGGCGATCAATGGTTCAGTTTCGTCAAGATGTAGTTGGTTTAGACGCAGCAATTCTTTCTCCACCGTCTATATGGGAGGCATCAGGTCACCTAACAAATTTCACCGATCCGTTAGTAGATTGCCGCGAGTGTGGGTCGCGCTTTCGTCAAGACAAACTAGAAGATCCAAACAGTTGTCCAAATTGTGGCGCAAAGTCTTCTTTCACAGAAGCAAGGCAATTTAACCTTATGTTCAAGACGAATGCAGGCCCTGTAATGGATTCCGCTGCAGAGGTATATTTACGACCCGAGACTGCTCAAGGAATGTTCACTAATTTCATGAACGTTTTAAATACAAGTAGAAAAAAGCCGCCTTTTGGAATAGCTCAAATAGGAAAATCATTTAGGAATGAGATAACACCAGGAAACTTTGTTTTTAGAACTAGAGAATTTGAGCAAATGGAAATGGAATATTTTGTTCCACCGGCAGATTCAGATAAATGGTTTGAATACTGGTGCAAGGAGAGAATGGACTGGTATTTGAATTTGGGTATAAGAGAAGACTCTCTGAGGTTAAGAGTGCATGACTCAGATGAGCTGAGCCATTATTCAAGAGCGACCTCAGATATAGAGTTCTTATTTCCTTGGGGTTGGGATGAGCTAGAAGGAATTGCAAATCGCACGGATTATGACTTAATTCAACACGCACAAGCATCAGGTAACAAGCTTGAATATAACGATTCAGGTACAGGTGAAAGGTACGTGCCGCACGTGATAGAACCCGCAGCTGGTGCCACTAGAACAGCCATGGCTTTTTTAATGGATGCTTATGAAGAAGAGGAAGTAAATGGTGAAGTACGTAATCTCTTGAAATTAGATCATCGTCTTTCTCCATATAAGGTCGCTGTTTTACCTCTCTCTAAAAAAGATGAGCTTATTGAGCCTTCAAAGGAGGTTCTTAACCTCGTTCAACCACATTGGATGTGTGACTATGATCAGACACAAGCGATCGGTCGACGCTACAGACGTCAAGATGAAATTGGAACTCCGTACTGTGTCACGATTGATTTTGAAACTTTGGAAGACAAAGCGGTGACGGTCAGAGAGCGAGATTCAATGGATCAAGATCGCGTTCCGATCAAAGAACTTGTTGAATATTTATCATCTCGCTTAATTCCTTAATTACGATTATGCAAAACGAACACTCACTTAATTGGTTAATGGATTTAGTTGCCAGTGCGAGTTTAGAAAATACTGACAAAGCTAAGAAAAATGTTGTCGGATTAGTGCCGACCTCTTTAGTCGAGTCGTTAATGCATGACGCTGCAACATCGGAATCGACGCACGAGTTGAAACTTCTCGGAACAGGAATAGCTGCCAGTCCCGGTGCAGCAGCTGGAATTGCATGTTTTTCAAGTGATTCCGTTCTTGACGTTACTGATAAAGGTGAAAAGGCGGTTCTTGTTTGTAATGAAACTAGCCCTGCAGATGAAGTGGGGATGAGGATGGCTGAAGGAATTGTGACTGTGCGTGGTGGAATGGCAAGTCATGCTGCAGTAGTGGCAAGAGGGTGGGGTATACCTGCTGTAGTAGGAGTTTCTGATCTGGAAATTGCAGATGGAAATATAAAAATCAAAGGCGCTGTTGTAGAAGAAGGAGCTTATATATCTCTAGATGGAAGCACCGGAGAAGTGTTCTCTGGAGAAATGGAACTACAAGAATCAAATGAAGAAATCCCTGAACTTAAAACATTACTGGAATGGGCGGATGAGATTCGCTCTGGTTATTTAAAGATCAGAGCGAATGCAGATACCGCAGAAGATGCTGAGCGAGCCCTTTTGTTTGGAGCAGAAGGTATAGGACTTTGCCGCACGGAGCACATGTTTATGGGTGATCGTTTACCACTAATACAGCGATTCATTCTCGCGGATGATGGAAGCGAAGAAGAAAAAGAAAGTCTTAATGAACTGATGCTTGCTCAGCGTTTAGATCTAGCCGAGGTTGTATCTGCTATGGCGCCTAATCCGGTAACGATACGACTGCTAGATGCTCCTCTGCATGAATTCCTTGGCGCTGAAACACCTGACGAATTGTTAGAACATAATCCTATGTTGGGGACCCGAGGGGTGAGGCTGGCGATAATTAGAGAGCAACTATACCGGATGCAAACTCGAGCGCTTATGGGGGCATTGGTGGATGTCGAAGAAGCCGGTAAAAAACCGAACGCTGACATTATGATTCCGCTTGTTTCAGAAGTTAATGAACTGAATTTAGTGCGATCGTGGATTGAGGAGGAGCTTGCGTCAGCAGGAGATGAATTGCGACCAAATATAGGAACCATGATCGAAACTCCTCGTGCTGCGATAACGGCAGAAAGTATTGCAAATAAAGCGGATTTTTTCTCTTTTGGAACAAATGATCTGACTCAGTTAGTTTTTGGATTTAGCCGTGATGATATTGAAAGTCGTGTAATAAGCATGTATGTGAATGAAGGAATTCTTTCCGTCAACCCATTTGAAACACTTGACTTCCAGGGAGTCGGACATGCTATTAGGTATGCGATTGAAAACGGTAGGAAAACTAATCCTGAGCTTGAAATAGGAGTGTGTGGTGAGCACGGTGGAGATCCTGAATCAATTAGGTTTCTTTTTGAATCAGGCGTTGACTACGTTTCCTGCTCACCTTTCCGAGTCCCTATAGCTCGTCTTGCAGCAGCACAAGCTGTTCTTTCTTCCTCTGACTAATTACTTTCCTATAGCAACTTAGCCGTACACACTGCTAAGTTTCGGCTATGGGAATTATGGATGACGATATTCGCAGAGTCCGTGAAGAATCCGACATAATACGCTTGATAACTCAACATACACAATTGAAAAAAGTGGGTCGCTCTTGGAAAGGTCTTTGTCCTTTTCATAATGAAAAAACCCCCTCTTTTACTGTCAATCAGGAGAACGGTAGATATTACTGCTTTGGTTGTCAAGCAAAAGGAGACTCGATTGAGTTTTTACGCGAGATTGACAGTCTTGACTTTGTTGCCGCTGTTGAAATACTTGCAGCACAAAATGGAATACCGCTCAGGTATACCGATAAACAAGAAAGCAAATCACGAAATCGTAGAAAAGAATTAGTCGAACTTGTATCGCAAGCTGTTGATTTTTACCACGAAAAATTAATCGACATGGAGAATCCAGATGCACGGCCAGCTCGTGAGTATCTCAAGCAAAGAGGTTTGGGTGGTGATATCGCTGAAAAGTTTTCAATCGGTTGGGCGTCTGACTCATGGGACTCGTTATGTAAACATCTCGCAGTTTCAAATGAAGATTTACTAGCCTCTGGATTAGGTGGTATAAACAAAAATGGTGGTCAATACGACTTTTTTAGGAATCGAATACTGTTTCCAATTTTCTCCGAACAGGGAGATCCAATTGCCTTTGGCGGGAGAAAACTTCCAGATGGAGAAGGACCAAAATACAAAAATACCTCTGACGGAGCGGAAATATACTCAAAGAGCCAGATCTTGTACGGCCTTAATTGGGCTAAAGAAGAAGCTGGAAGAATTGACGAACTGGTTGTTTGCGAAGGCTATACAGATGTAATTGGATGTCACGAAGCCGGAATCTCAAGAGCTGTTGCAACGTGTGGAACGGCATTAACTAAAGAGCATGTAAGAAAAATGTCACGATTCGCTAAAAAAGTGGTCTTGGCTTTTGATGCTGATAACGCCGGTCAGTCTGCTGCGGAAAAAGTTTACGAATGGGAATCTGAATTTGATGTACTTTTCAAAGTTGCCGACTTGCCAGAAGGACAAGATCCTGGAGACTTAGCATTTTCTAATCCAGATGACCTCAAACAGATAATAGACACTGCTAAACCCCATATGCAGTTTCGAGTTGACAGAGTTCTGAAAAAAGGAGATTTTGAAAGCAAGGAAGGCAGAGCAAAAGCCGCTATTGAAGCAATGAAGGTGGTTGCTCAGCATCCGGACGAATTGATTCGTGACCAATACATAGTTCAGATAGCTGACAAATGCCTTATAGCTGCGGATGAAATAAGACGAAGAGCTTCGAAAGAAAATCCTGGAACAGAAAAAAATGCTAAAAACAGAGAAGTCGTTGAAGTTGCACGGGAAAAGTTGACTACGGAATATCAGGCCTTACGAATGCTCATCCATAGGTCCGAAGAAGTTAGAGATTGGTTGCACCCTGTTTTGTTCTCAGATCCATTGGCGGAGAATATTTTCATTGCGCTGACAAACTCAACTGACCTGCACGAAGCTAACCAGTCTCTTGGGGTGGAAGAATCTGACTTGATTGGACGTTTATCCGTTCAGGAGGCCGAAGACGACAAACCGCTCGGCGTGTTTTCTAGACTTCTTTCATTAGCCGCTGAACGAAAAGCAGTCGAGTTTGAGTCCTTGGCGCGCCAGTCAGGTGAACTTTCAGAGTATCAGGAAGACATTTCTTATCTCAGGCGAAGCGTGATGGAGTTGAACGAAGAAGGAATTCATCAGATTGAAGAAGGAATGCAGTTACGTTCTTGGCTTATAGAGAAAGCAGAAGTCTAAAAGGCGTAAATTCTCTAAATATTACTATTTAGTCATTGAATAGCGACAGGTAAGGTTAACTGACTGATAATATTTCATTCTCCTTCCGGGGTAGCTCAGTTGGCAGAGCATCGGACTGTTAATCCGCTGGTCGTGGGTTCGAGCCCCACCCCCGGAGCTGAAATCTCTAGCGTGATTAAGTGAAATTGAAAATCTTTAAAAGGTTACATTTCTAAAGGTAAGGTATTTTCTGCATGAGTGATGAAATAAAAGGAAGAGGTCAGGTGGGGGAGTTGATAGCGCAGGTTTTTGAACTTTACGAAAAAAAACAGCTGACAGAAGAAAAAGACTTAGAAGAGCAAGATCCTTTTATACAAACATAGTTTTAGGTTTTAAGTCATCTCAAAAATCGGTGTGGAAAACTAGTCTGGATGATCTAAAAGACAAGAAATTTTGTTCTTCCAGCCTTTTTCTTTACGAAAGTCTGAAAAGAGGTCGGTAAGTTCGTGATAAGCGATTCTTAGAGGTTTAAACGTCTTAATATTTTTCGTTAGACCGTATTTTACTTTTCGCACCTCAGGTTCAAAAGTTCCGAAAATTTTATCCCAGGTGATTAAAATACCTGCATAGTTTTTGTCTATGTACTGTGGATTTGCACCATGATGTACCCGGTGATGGGAGGGTGTATTGAAAAGATTTTCAATTGGTTTTGAAAGTCTTCCAATAGTTTCAGTATGGATCCAATACTGGTAGAGCAGGTTGAGCTGTCCAGCTTTCATTACTTGTTCAACAGGAATCCCAAGAAGTGGCAATGGCATGTGAACCCAAGAAACAAGATATCCGGACCATGGTTGTCTAAGTGCAGTCGAAAGATTGTAGTGCTCGCTCGAGTGATGTGTCACATGGTTCGCCCAGAATATCCTTCGCTCATGCTGGAGTCGATGACTCCAGTAGTAAAGAAAATCCCAGCCAATCATCGCAATTAAAAATGACAATTTGCGATTTTTGATATTAAAAATTCTATTGGAGTAAAGAGTCCGATAGAACTTTCCTAAAAGTAAGGAAAAAAGAGTATTAATTGTAATATTTCCAGCGAGCATCTTAAGACTCGCCTTTGTGTCGTTTGTTTCATACCCAACCGGTACTAAAGGATCAGGATTTGAGTCCGATCCGGAAAGTTCTTCTTCTGATGCTTCGTCCAAATCACCTAATGCACGCAAATGAGGTCGATTCTGAAGAGTTCTAGCTTCAGCGATCATAGTCAAAGCAAACATGGGAAGGGATATAGCATCTATAAAGTCGAATTTTATTTTGCTGGTTTTTTGCATAACTAGAATCCAGTCTAAACGCGGATGTTTCTCCAACTGAAACGTGAGCCAAGAAGATGCCCACCTGGCATAACGACAGTGAGGGTGAGAAGGAAAGCAAGCAGAGGATCCAAGCTGAACCAATTAACGAAAGCGTTAATAGCTAATAGTCTCAAAAACATTAAAGCCCCAAGTGCTATGTGGACTCCTACAAGTCTTCGAATCCGGTCTGTTAAAGTTCTCACTGGACGTCCAGCAAAAGTCCAAAGATCGTGGAGAAGGATCGTAAATAGTATCCCGCCTTCACCTGCTAAAGCTGCAGATCTGGTCAAGTTCCAATTATTTACATCAAACAACCAAAAGAAAATTACAGCGTCCAGCGTCAAGGCTCCTGCGGTAACAAGAAGATATCTAACAAGAGCACGACTCCTTAAAGGCTGTATACGTAATCTCAACAAATGCCGCAGATAAGAAATGTAGTGGCTGAGAGCTACTTTCGATTTTCCCGAAGAACGTTCAAGAAATACGTAAGGGACTTCTTGTATTTTGTTTGTCTGGGATCTGGCGAGGATTTCTAAAAGTATTTTGTAGCCGACAGGGTCAAGTTCTGTTTCAGTAATTATCGATCTTTTCACAATGAAAAATCCACTCATTGGGTCGTTAATTGTTCCTATAGCTCCAGGTAGGAGTAACTGACCAAGGGTTTGAGCGCCTCGTGAAAGAAGCCTGCGGGAAAGAGACCATTTTTTAATCCCTCCGTGAGGTAAATATCGACTAGCAATAGCGACCTCATTGCGATCCTCACTGAAAGTATTAAATAAGTCTTTTATAACTTCTACTGGGTGTTGCCCATCTCCGTCCATAACTCCTAAGAGTCGGCCATTTGAATAGTGCCATCCACATATGACTGCCGTAGCGAGTCCCTTACTGGCTAACCTGCGAATTACGGTCAACTCAGGAATTTCTTCTATGAGATCCGCTGCAATTTTCCAGGTGCTATCAGGGCTGTCATCATCAACCAGAATAATTTCGAAGTTGATTTGAAGTTCTTCTAGAGAAGAATGCAATGCCCTTAAAATCCGTGAAATCCCATATGATTCGTTAAAGGTAGGTATGACGACACTGAGGTCTACATTCGTTGTTTTCTCGCCTGCAACTTTCATTGCTTCGAAATCTCTTATCTCTATGAAGCGTTCGGAATCCACCAAAACTCCTGTAATTGTCTATTACTTATAAAAATAATCGTACTTGCTAGCTCAGAACTAAGGCAGTTGGCGATTGTTTTGTAATACTGCATTGGGCCGGTAGCTCAGTGGTTAGAGCAGACGACTCATAATCGTCCGGTCGCGGGTTCGATCCCCGCTCGGCCCACTTATGAAAGCAGCATTAATAACTGAAAAAGAAACGATTAGTTTTTTTGAATTTGATGATCCTGATCCAGACTTGGATCAAGTTGTTGTTGAAATAACTTTGTGTGGCATTTGTGGAACTGACATACATGGCTTTAACACTCCGGGGCCAATGCGGGCCTCTATTTGTGGGCACGAGTGGACTGGAATTGTCAGTAAAACGGGTGATGAAGTTGGAAGAATTAAAGAGGGGGATCGTGTTGTGGTCGCTGTGCCCCCTTCTTGTGGTTTGTGTGTTTCTTGTCAGGCGGGTCAAATGGATAAATGTAATACAGTTTTAGAAGCAACAGTCGCAGCTGGCCGCTTCGATACGCCCCACGGTGGATTCGCCCCCAGAATAGCTGTAAACCATTGGAGAACAGTGATTGCTGATTCGAGACTTAGTGATTCGCAAGCTGCTCAAATTGAGCCGACGACAATCTGCTTTCATGCGGTTCGTTCCACTTCGCCGAAACTTGGCGACGTTGTCCTGGTTCAAGGAGCGGGGCCGATTGGCTTAACAACTCTCCAATGGGCTCAAGTCGCTGGAGCTGGAACTGTAATTTCAGTCGAACCTGATCCACTGCGAAGAGAGGTTGCTCTGAATCTAGGAGCGGACTATGCGGTAGAAGCAGGTGAAAAGGCGCTGGAACTCGTACAAGAAGTCACAAAAGGACTTGGAGCCGACGTGGTGTATGAATGCGCCGGGGTGGCGCCAGCACTTCAGAGTGCTGTTGATTTCGCGCGACGAGGTGGAACAGTTTCTTTGATAGGTCTCGCAGCTTCGGATGCTCTCACTAAACCGGCAGAGTGGCTTCGGAAGGAAATAAATGTCTCAGCATCACTTGGTTATACACATGAAGAATTTGAGATGGCTATGTCATATGTGGCGGATAGTGAAATAAACCTTGATGCTATTCACACCGGTACTGTCCCTCTGAAAGATATAGATAAGGCTTTTTCTGATCTGTCAAGTGGAACCTCAGGAGAACTAAAAATTTTAGTCGACCCTCGTTAAAGCTAGATCCACTCTCCAATTTTCCATCCGGCTATTGAACCTACTGGCACGAGTATCGCAAAAGCCCACCATTCTTCTACCAGTCCTCCAGCGATAATCGCTCCTGCTATTGAGAATATTGCCCCGAAAAATAATGGTGCGATTGTTGATTTACTCATAGTGCTCCCATCTATAAAAGCAACATTACAAGCTTAATTCCTTTGAGGCTCGGATGATTTTTAAATATGGAGGCACCAGTTTAGATGTGCAAAATTTATATGTAAGGATTTTTACAACCACTCATGGTGTTGGTAACAAAAAAAAATACAGATTATTCTCACTCTTAGGCATGTTATGACCACAGAGAGTAATAAAGTTATTATTAGTAAAGACAGGATTATTAATGGAACAGGACCCAGAAGATCAAGACAAGGCCTATAGAGGCCTTGTGGGGGAACGAATTCGATCTATACGTAAACAAAAGCGTCTCTCATTGCAAGAAGTTGAAGCAAGGTCTGAGGCTGAATTCAAAGCTTCTGTTCTTGGTGCTTATGAAAGAGCAGAAAGAGCTATTTCTGTGCCGCGTCTTCAGAGACTTGCAAATTTTTATAACGTTCCTGTAGATCAACTGTTACCTGGTGAAGATGTGCTGAATGAATTGGATGGAGGTTCTCCATCTCAGGCAGACATTGATATGACTGAACGAAGCATAGTTATAGACCTCACAAAACTCGGCGAATCTAAAACTTCGGAATCTGAGGTGATAAACCGTTATCTAAAGATCATTCAGGTGAAAAGACAAGATTTCAATGGTCGGGTGCTAACTATTAGACGTGACGATTTACAAGCATTGGCAGCGATAATAGGCACGACTGTAGAAGATGCGCCTCAACGTCTCGCTGAGCTAAATTTACTTCGAGATGCAGTTTAAGGCTAAGACCTCTTAGGCCAGCAGATAGTCTTAATTGTAATGAGTGTTCTGTCACGTGTTCTTCGAAGTGGTGAGGGGAAAAAACTTAAAGCCATTGAATCTTTGGTCCCCGATATAAATTCTCTTGAACCAGAAATAGAAAAACTGTCAGATCACGCCCTTCAGTCAAAAACAGATGAGTTTAAACAGAGACTGGAAAGAGGCGAGGACATCAATGATTTACTGGTTGAAGCATTTGCTGTTGTTCGTGAAGCTGCGCAAAGGGTTATAGGGCAGCGTCATTATGACGTTCAGATGATGGGAGGTATAGCTCTTCACCTTGGTTGGGTAGCGGAAATGAGAACAGGGGAAGGTAAAACTCTTGTATCGACTCTTGCCGCATATTTGAATGGTCTAACGGGTAGGGGTGTTCATCTTTGTACTGTCAATGACTATTTAGCCACTAGAGACAGTGAATGGATGGGCCAGCTACACAAATGGCTTGGCTTGTCTGTGGGCTTAGTCGTGCCTTCTGTTTCTGATCGGATTGAAAAAAGACAGGCGTATCTATCTGACATTACTTACGGCACTAATAATGAACTTGGGTTCGACTATCTGCGTGACAATATGGCTTTAAGTAAAGATGAACTTAGCCAACGTGGTCATGCTTTTTGCATCGTTGATGAAGTGGATTCAATTTTGATCGACGAAGCTAGAACACCTTTGATAATCAGTGGAAAAGCGAGTGATGCTTTGGAGCTTTATCAAAAATTTTCTTCAGTAGTTAAAAATTTAAAACGCGATACACATTATGACGTAGACGAAGAGAAACGCATTATTGCTCCGACTGAAGAAGGTGTAAGAGCAGTTGAAAGGGCTTTAGGAGTTGAAAATCTCTATGATCAGGTTTCATCTAATCTGGTTCATCAGTTGCATTCAGCTATTAAGGCAAAGGAGCTCTACCAAAAAGACCGTGACTACATCGTGTCCGATGGTGAAGTAAGAATTGTTGATGAATTCACAGGGCGTGTGCTTGAGGGTCGCAGATGGTCAGATGGAATACATCAAGCTATTGAAGCAAAGGAAAGAGTCTCTGTAAAAGAAGAAAATCAGACCCTCGCTACTATTACTTTGCAGAATTATTTTCGGATGTACGAAAAACTCTCCGGAATGACAGGAACAGCTTCAACAGAAGCAGCTGAGCTGTCAGGTATTTACGGTTTGCAGGTAGTAACTATTCCTACGCATAAGCCAATGGTTAGAGATGATCGACCTGATCTTGTTTACAAAACAGAGGCAGGTAAGTTCCAGGCATTAGTCAGTGACATAGTTGAAAGGCAATCAAAAGGTCAACCTGTGCTTGTAGGAACTATTTCTGTTGAAAAATCAGAAAAGATTTCACGCGAATTGGAAAAACGAGGAATTAATCATGAGGTTCTAAATGCAAAACAACACTTTCGAGAGGCTGACATAGTTTCGCAAGCTGGGCGTCCAGGCGCTGTCACAGTTGCAACGAATATGGCTGGAAGGGGTGTTGACATAATGCTTGGAGGGAACCCGTCAACTTTAGGAGAGAAAGTCCTTGAGAGCGGAGGACTATATGTTTTGGGTACTGAGCGTCACGAAAGTAGACGAATAGACAATCAGTTAAGAGGACGCAGTGGTCGACAGGGGGACGTGGGGGAGAGTCGATTTTACTTATCTTTGGAAGATGAACTGATGAGATTGTTTGCGTCCGGAGCTTTAAAAAATGTTATGGACAAAACCCTTCCTGAAGATGTACCGATTGAATCAAAAATGGTCTCAAAAGCCATAGAGAGAGCCCAAACCACAGTTGAGCAAAAAAATGCTGAAGCCAGGAAAAATGTTCTGAAGTACGACGAAGTCATGAATGAACAGAGGAAGGTAATTTATAGAAGACGAAATGAAATACTGAATGGTGCCGATCTCAGAGATTCTGTGTTAGAAGCTATTGACGGAGTTGTTGGTGAAACACTCGATACATTTTGCTCAGAAGAGTTGCCTGAAGAATGGGATTTAACAGGGTTATTAAATGAAATAAACGGGTACTGGCCCAACAGTATTACTTTGAGTGATTTTGATTCAATTCAAAATATTTCTGACCTCGAAGAATTCTTGACAGAAAGCGCTCTTGAAGCTTTTGAATCTCGAGAAAAAGATTTGGGCTTGGAAACTCTGCGTGAAGTTGAAAGACAGGTCATGCTGAGAATAATTGACCAAAGATGGAGAGAGCACCTATATGAAATGGATCATTTACGCGACGGTATTCATTTGAGAGCAATGGCGCAAAAAGACCCAACTACTGAATGGCAAAGAGAAGGTTTTGAACTTTTTCAGCAATTAACAGAACTTCTGCAACGAGACCTAGTTCGTTACATTATGCGAGTTCAGTTGTCGTCTTCCGACAATGAAGACCGTACACCTGAAGAGGTGACTACAAGTGGACCTGAGGGTCCAGTAACGGGAGCAGCGGCTGTCGCCATGGCTGCAGGTGCCCCAACCGAAGTGAAGGAGAGCAGACAAGTAGTTACGGAGCAGAAAATAAAAGACGTGAAAGAAGCAACTCCTAGAAATTCTCCTTGTCATTGTGGGTCTGGACGAAAATTTAAACATTGTCACGGTCGTTGATAACGGTTCAATTATAGGAATTGACCTTCGCCACTTTTAGGAGAAATAATTATAAATGAACGATTTTCCAGAAGAAATTTCGACTCTTCGTCAACGTTTGAGCGAAGCTGAAAAATATCTAAGAATCGACGAACTTAAAAATCAGAAAATTTCTTTGGAGGAAGAATCTGCTGACCCTGATCTTTGGAATGATCAGGATAAGGGCCGTCAAGTCCAGACCGACTTGTCAAGAGTGGTTGAAGATTTGGAGCGTTATTCGGTTTTACAGAGTCGGATAGAGGACGCTGAGACGCTAATCGAAATGGCAGTAGAAGAAAAAGATCAAAGTTTGGATGAAGAAATTGAAAGATTAATTTCTGAGACAGTCGAAGATTTTGATTCCCTAGAGGTTCAAAGTCTTCTTTCAGGAGAATATGACGCGGAAGACGCTGTCTGTCAGATTCAATCAGGAGCTGGTGGCACTGATGCCCAAGATTGGGCTGAAATGTTATTACGCATGTATACAAGGTGGGCTGAAAATAAAGGTCTGAATATAGAACTAGATTCAGTTTCGCCAGGAACTGAAGCAGGAATCAGTTCAGCCGAGTTTATAGTCCGGGGGCGTCACGCTTTTGGATTTCTTCAAAGTGAAAGAGGTGTGCATAGATTGGTGCGTATTTCCCCATTTAATAAAGAATCTAAAAGACATACCGCTTTTGCTTCTTTTCAGGTAGTTCCTTTTTTTGAAAAAGTTACAGAACAGATAGAAATTGATGAAACAGAATTACGTATAGACACTTATAGATCTTCTGGGGCTGGGGGTCAGCATGTGAATGTAACTGACTCTGCGGTGCGGATAACTCATACTCCTACCGGAATAGTCACCTCGTGCCAAAACGAGAGAAGTCAACACCAGAATCGTGACAGAGCGATGCAAATGCTAGCTGCAAAATTGCTCGACCTAGAGAGGCAACGTCGAGATGAGCAAATTGCTGAAATAAGTGGTGAACAGTCAAATGTTGATTTTGGAAGTCAAATACGTTCGTATGTTTTACAGCCCTACCAAATGGTTAAAGACTTAAGAACAGATTTCGAGATCGGTGATGTGGCTAGAGTTCTTGATGGTGACCTAGATGAATTTATAGAGTCTTACCTACGTTGGAATAGAGCGCGATAAATTGCATGAAGAAACCTTAATGAAATGTATTGTTGTAACCTTTCTGGTACCTTCTCCGCAGTGCAGAAAGTTATTTTTATGAGAGATTTATCGACTGAAATGGATTGCGATCTTCAACTTTTTAACAATGGAGACACCTTAGGAGGTCAAAATGATTCGCTTTGAAACTGTCACGAAGACCTATAAAGGTGAAGTAGTCGCTCTCAGGGAAGCGTCTGCAGAAATTCAGAGAGGTGAGTTTGTATTTCTGGTAGGCCCCTCAGGCTCGGGTAAGTCAACTTTTATACGACTAATAAATAGGGAAGAAGTCCCAGATGCTGGAAAAATATTGGTTGCCGGAAAAGACGTTAGCTCCCTGAGTTCATGGAAGGTTCCTTACTTGCGACGTAATATCGGCTACGTATTTCAGGATTACAAGCTTTTACCAAAAAAGACTGTAACTGAAAATGTGGCCTTTGCTTTAGAAGTTATAGGAAGGCCTCGACCTATCATCAAACGTCAGGTTCCCGCGATTTTAGAACTTGTTGGTCTTTCAAGAAAAGCAGATCGTCTTCCAGAAGAACTTTCAGGAGGTGAGCAGCAAAGGATTTCAATTGCAAGAGCTTTCGTCAATAGACCCCTAATATTGTTAGCGGATGAACCAACCGGAAATCTAGATCCCGCAACCTCCGTGGGTATTATGAGGCTTTTAGATCGAATAAATCGGAGTGGTACTACTGTTGTTATGGCTACTCACGACCGTGGCATTGTGGACACAATGAGACGCAGGGTAATCGAGTTGGACAGAGGGATGCTCGTTCGCGATGAATCACGTGGGGTTTACGAATGAAGCAATGTTTTATGATAGCGAAGGTCGACTGAAATGATTTTCAGATTCTGGTATTTTATCCGCGAGACTTTTGTTAGTCTCTGGCGAAATCTCAGTTTGACTCTCGCTGCAATTCTGACCGTAGCTATTTCTTTGGCGTTAGTCGGCTCCTCTCTACTTATTAGAGAAGGCGCGGATCAGGCAACGGCGCAATTCCAGGAAGGAGTTGAGTTTATTGTCTTTATGAATGCTGATGCACTGGAAAATCAAAATGAAGCAATCAGAAAAGTCCTGGATACAAGTCCGGCAATTAAGGAGTATGTCTATGTCGACAAATTCGCGGCTTATGAAGAGTTTCGTGAACTGTTTGTTGATAAGCCTGAATTGGTAGAGAGCGTAACACCTGAAATAATGCCTCCTTCCTACCGGATTGTTCCAAGTGACCCAGATGCAGACAATGTCACAGAATTAGCCAGACAGTTTTCAGAACAACCTGGGGTTAAAGAGGTTGCAACTGCGACAGAGGCTATTAGACAAATAGAGGATTTTTCAACGAGAGTCAGTCAAGCTCTTTTATTGGCAGCAATAGTTCTCGTAGCGGTTTCGGCTGTCCTTATTTTAAATACTGTTTTCACCGCTATATCAGCACGTAAAACTGAAATTGAAGTCATGAAACTTGTCGGAGCTACAAATTGGTTCATACGAATACCATTTATGTTGGAAGGAACCATCCACGGACTGATGGGGGCTGGGCTCGCAGTTCCAGCTTTGTTTGTTGTTGATAGCAAGGTTCTAGCTTATTTTCAGGAATCAGAAGCGGTCCCTCTTTTTAGAGGTTTCGCAGTTCCAGATGGATTCGTATGGAATACAAGTATTTGGATACTAGTTATTGGAGCAGCGATAGGAATGATCGGCTCGGCTTTTGCCGTAACAAGATATCTGGATGTCTGACCTTTGCCAGTAGAAGGTAGCTATCAAATAACTGATGTAGAACTTCCTCAGCCAGGTCAGATAACTGAAACCTCGATAGATGGATTTGATCTAGTTGTATGGAGGACAGAAAAAGGTGAGTTGTGTGCCATGGAAGCCCGATGTCCACATCAGTGGACACATCTTGCTTATGAAGGTGTAGTTGTAGGAGAGGAAATAATTTGCACTACTCACTTTTGGCGTTTTTCAACAACAGGGCAAGGTTGTAAAGAGAACATAAGAGGTAGGAGAGACCCCAAAGGGAATATTGAAGTTATGCCTTGTTATGAGAAAGATGGAAAACTTTGGATATCTACAGGAAAAGGAGATGTCTAGATGGATAAAGATCTTGATTTAGAAAAATTGTCGAAGTACTCATTAGACACTTGGCTATTCAAACAAGGTGAAATGGTTTCTTTGGTAATACATCTAGGTAACCGTTTGGGCCTCTATGAAGCGATGGACGGAGCTGGAAATATCACGTCAAAAGATTTGGCTAAATTCACAGAGTGCCATGATAGGTGGATTCTGGAATGGCTTCGTTGTAATGCGGCCGCAGGTCTGATCAAAACTGCTGACGGAATTAATTTTGAATTAGAACCTGAAGCTGCTGCGGTTCTAGCTCAATCCGACAAACCCACCTATGCAGCTGCAGTTTTCGCAAATTTAAAACCAATTGAAGTTGTAGATGGAATAGCAGAAGCTTTTAAAACCGGAATCGGGTTGAGTTATGACGGGCAAGGAGATGGCTCGGAGCACGCAGTTGAAGCTATGTGCGGACCAATGTCGAAAGCATTGTTGCTTTCGCAAGTCCTACCCATACTCAACGGCGTGGAGGAGAAGATGAGAAAAGGAGCAAAAGTCATTGATGTGGGTTGTGGAACAGGACTAGCTCTAGAGCTTTTAGCTGATGAGTTTCCTAAATCGACTTTTATTGGGTATGACCCGTCAAGTAGAGCTATCGCAGTAGCCCGAGAAAGATTTTCGTCATACGGAAACGTAGAACTTTTTGCTCTTGGTGCTGAAAGTATCCCTGATTCAAATGATGCTGATTTTGTGATGACATTAGACTGCCTACACGATATGCCAAGACCCGATATCGCACTTAAGGCAATCCATGGCGCACTAAAAGATGATGGGACTTTGTTAGTTAAAGAAATCAAATCTTCTGCTACCTGGACTGATAATTTAAGGAATCCTGTACTCGCATTAATGTATGCCACTTCGATAACGACATGCTTGTCTTCTGCAATGTCAGATACAGACACACTGGGATTAGGAACTCTAGGTTTAAACCCGGAATTACTCTCGGTGATGATAAAGGAAGCCGGATTTACTTCTTTTCATCAGCATAAAATAGAAGATCCAACAAATCTTTACTACGAAATTAGACTTTGACTAATTTCCAAGAATACTTTTCGGGGAAGTAACGGGAAGAATGCATCCTGAATAATTCTGAATTTCCGTTTCTAGATCTACGCCACACGGAAACTGATATTTCGTCTGTTGGATCGATGAAGGTCTTGTAGGTTTTTCCAGAGTGAACGAACCAAAAGAAAGACCGGGACTGTCCACGTGGCCAATGCTTGATAAGGATTCATGAATTCTTCGTCGAGTTGGATTAACCCCTGCATCGTAAAGAGCCCGTGCAATATAGCGAGTAATCGAGCAAATTCTTAAAACGGTTTCAGTCCTGCGCTTGTCGACAATATGTTGATCTAAATCAGAAACACGCAAATACTCATCAATACACATCTCCTCAAAAGGTGAGAATTGCCCCTCTCTGATTCTTTGCATTTCCACGTAAGGATAAGAGAAAATTATGGCTCCGTTGTAGTAATCGGCAACCCTGCTTCCCCCATAGTTAAAGATGTGATTAGTGGACTGTTCATCGTCCTGGTAATTGAAAGCAGATTGAATTATTTGTGGTTTCGGTATGCCACTTTGAAGCATTTGGCTTAAGAATTCAGGTAATGAAATTGGATTAAGTGTAGGGAATAGAACATCAGGTGGGTTCTCTGCAAGTGCATCAATAACCACTTCCATTCCTGCATTGCAAAGGATTCCACCTTCGCAGTTCAGAAAATGGAATTCAGGATCATAGTCGAGTTCACGAAGTGGTTCTACGAGCCCAGTTATCACAGATTCATAGTTGCCTAAGGAGTCATCTGCGATTACGGCAATCGATTGGTTCAATAGCAACCCCTCATTTTCGGCAAATTCGAGCATGAGAGAGAGGGCTTGTTCGGTTTCGAAAGAGTCAAGCAGAAGTCTGTTGTCAGAGCTAGTTACATTTTGCTTAGATAAAACTTTTGTTGTTACTAAAGCTGTTTTTTGTTCGTTGACAACGCAATGTTCTAAAGGTCCTGAGAATTGAGAAATATCAATCACTATTACAGAGGGGATTTCTTTGGTCGCGTTTATGCAAGCAATGTTTCCTAAAGTTGATATATCTATGTTGAAGGCTTTCAATGGAAAAGTAGTAACTTCTTGAAGATCAATTTTTCTGCCGTGGAAACCGCCACATTCTTCATTGAGTATTTGTATGAAAGAAGAAAACATCTCCGCTGTATCACCGCTGAAATCTTCAAAACCTAAAGTTTTCAACTCGTCATTTGATGAGCTTATGGTGACCACTGAAACCGAGTTTTCCGTTATTCCTCTGCCTGTAGATTGAGGACCAAGTCCTACTTGAAGTTCTTCTCCAACACGAATTTCTTGTCCTACGAAAATTAAATTGGGGTTAGCAATATTGTTCATTTCAAGTATCTCTTCGAGTGTTAACTCATACTTCGATGCTATTTTTGCGAGCGAGTCACCTCTTTTCACTTCAACAGTTGCGGGGACAACTTCCTCTTTGACAGGAGGATAAGTGGTGCAAAATGAATTTAGAGTTTGAAATGGGTGGGTTCGGTCAATTTGAGAATTCTCTTCAGAGAAATACGATAAAAAATTCTTAAAGTACTCGTTATTTTCCGTGTATTCACTAATTATTGCCTCATCATTTCTACTTTGATTAGAAGAATTGATATCGCTGTTTTCATTAATTGTGCTGGTACTGGCGTAACTCACTGATGTCCTTGTTATTTCAGTAGAAGCTGTTGTTTTACTCGTTTGATCATCAGTGGTAGAACAGGCAGATACGAGCAAGGAAATCAAGATGAAAAACCTCACACTCCTCTTTGCCATAGTTGAATCTCCTGAAATCCTCAAAATGTCGACCGTCGGATGAGACTAATGCCTAGTATTGCGAATGAAGTGTCAAGTTAATAATTGTAAATAAAAACTTTCAAGTGACTCACCTCAGGAGCGTCTATTGCGTAGCCTCTTGGAGAGACACAGAGGGCGACGATGGACGATACGGATAGCGAAAATCAACTAGACGAAGAAAGTTCAGATCAAGACGTAAATGAATTGGTGAAAGAACCAAATCAAGAAACGGAAGTCTCTGAAGAAACGCGTGGGAGGCGACAAACTTTTTTCAGAGCTAGAAAATCATCCAATTCACCAGTGGCCGCGTATCAGGTCACACCAGGATCTAAATGGTCATCGGAAGAAGCCGATGAGGAAATAAAGAAGTTTTTAACACGTTTAGCGGGGGACCGTGAAATGGTTGAAGTATCAGATCCAGTCCAGTTCGCACAAGAAAATGACTTACTGCTGCTTTTCGGACCAGATGAAGAAGAAGAGTTTGCTCGTTTGGCTCTTCGGTTTCCAGAAGAAACCGTAAAAAACTGGGCGACTCTATTAAGTGGAGGTAGTAGATCCGAAGCATTCGGACCAAGATCTAGAGCCGAACGACGCAGCGAAGCGGCAGTGGCATCAGAACTTCAGAGTGCTCTATTTAGACGTTTAATAACAGCAGGAATAGGTATTGGTCTGGTTCTCGTTTTGTTTTTTGCATTGAAATCTATAACAGGAGGCTCCGAAGAGGAGGTTGGATTGGGTTTACGCTTCTCTGAAGTTTCGGGCACTGAGAGCGTTGAATCTAATAGCAACAACTATCTCGATCTATTTAACCCAGTAACCGAACCTGCCTTAGTTGCCACCGCCGAACGAGTTGTAGCGGTAAAAGAAGGTGAAGAGAAATTGATGGATCGTATAAAAGTCGATGTTCCCGATGAAGTACTTCCAATTCTTCCCGGCGTATTGACTGCTACTGTTTTTCAATATGGGGAGGGTCAAATTGCTCTAGTGGGACCTGACGGATGGGTTTCGCAGTCATGCACGATGGTGTCTGTTACAACACGCAATCTAAGACCATTAGATGTTCTTCATTACGCAGGTCCAACAGCTAGTTGCCCTCCACAAGTTCAAGGGAACGAAACACAACCTACATGCCTGGGTGCTTCTGTGCTTATTCTTCCAATAGCTATTCCTCAAAAGAACAATCCCCAGAAACTCTCTGAAGGTGGTGTCGGTTGGGCTGAGAAAGTCAGATTTTCTATAGAAAGCCCTACTGCGGAATCAAATGGTTGGGAAGTGCTTTCAGTCCGAGGGACAATTGAAGTCCCAGAAGGTGTCGAAAATGTAGTCATACCAAAATTTGGTGGTGCCCCGGGAGATGAACTTGAAATAGATTTAGGCATGGGTTCTGAAGGTCCAATAGCAGGGTCGTGCATAATTGAATAGGAAAAAGTTCCTTCTTGATCAAGAAGGCGTATTCAGCGTTAGAAGTTTAGAGCGCACCAGTGAGCAAGTCACAACAACCATAGTTAACTTACGCAGAAAAGCAGACATAACGTTTTTGCGTTGGCAAGCACATTTTGACTCTCCAATAGCCGATCGTGTCTTTCCCTGGTTCGGAGCTTTTTTGCTTAGTTTGTCACTCACTCTTCTTTCCCTGTCAAGATTTAGAGATCTGAGTGTGGGCGAGCAAATCGGTTACTACATTCAGGCTTCACATCTAATGTCAATAGGGGAATCACCGGAGATTACTCAATTGGGGTTAAATATCTTCGCACTTCAAGCGGCGTGGCTATTTTGGCCAATATCTATAGCTGCACGATTATTTCCAACTGGAGAGTTTCTATTGACAATCCAGTCTCTTGTGTTAGGGATTGCTGTTGTACCGATATGGCGAATAGCCAGAGGTCCTGCAAATTTAAGAACTGGAGGTGCAGTGGTTCTCACTTTCGCTTATTCTCTCCACCCTTCTGTACATAATTTAAATCTTGCAGGTTTCCATCCCGAGGTAGTAGCTATACCTGGTCTACTGGCTGCGTATCTAGCTGGACACTACGAAAAATGGTGGTTGAGTTCAGGCTTAATTTTTCTCGTCTTAACTTCGCGGGCAGATTTGGGACTGGCAGTAGCAGCTATCGGAATAATTTTTCTATTAGAAAACAAAAAAGTTGCCGGCAGGATAGTTTCTCTTTGCGGTCTGGCATGGTTTCTAATCATGGCCTTTTGGGTGCAGCCCGCAATTGGTTCTGGTGGCTACCCGCATATTGCGGCCTTCCGACATTTTGGAAGTAGCCCTCTAGATGTAGTTTTCGGAATGCTGTCTGATCCTTTGGGGCTACTTAAAGATCTGCTAGTTAGAAGCAACTTCGAACAACTGATTCTGATCATTGCCCCAGTTCTATTTTTACCACTTATCCATTTGAGGTATCTCTTGCCTGCTGTTCCTTTACTCATCTTTTATCTGATTGCTGATGTTCCTGTTGGAGTACTAGGTAATCCACAGCAAGACGCAGCTGTACTTGCTGTTGTTTTTATCGCAGCAACTTATGCTCTTATGAAAATGGGATCCTCTGGTGTTAGTCGGATTATAGTTGGCGGAAAAATCTTAACTGTTTTACTACTGACAGCTAGTGTCTTTTTTATTCGCGACTCTGCTTCCTCACCATTTGAAAAACCCTGGGAATGGGGTAAAAGAGATGAAACTGACATTGCCAGAGTTACGTCTGTGTTTTGGCTTGGGGAAGATGCGAGCGTTGCTGTACCGACGAATATGTATTCGGAAATTGCAGAACGTAAAAATGCTTATGTACTAGAAGTCGATATTCCTTTTATTCCTAATAGTGATCAGTTGAAGCATTTAGATGCAGTAATTTTCGATGAAAATATCGCCGATTGGTCGAATTCGGAGTTGATTAGATTCGAGGAGAAAATGATCAAACTTGGATTTGATAGACGTTACGACTCTAAAGGGATTCAGACTTGGATTCGTAAACCGGGAGTGGATTAATCTTAAAATCTTTAGTGGATCTAAGTTAGACAATCTTTCAAGTGTTTTAAATCCGACAGTAATTCGTCATTTGAGATATCTGGATTGGCATTAGCGAAATCAAGATTACTCATATCGTTTATTGGTATTACATGTAAATGAACATGTGGCACTTCGAATCCCGCGATCATCAAACCGATGCGTTTTGGTTTGAATACTTTCATTTGGGCTTCTCCGATCTTTTTTGCAACTTTCATGCAATGAGAAGCTGTCTCTTCAGGTAAATCAGTCCACATGTCGATTTCCTGGATTGGTACAACAAGTGTATGACCCCGATTCAGTGGTCTTATGTCGAGGAAAGCGAAACACTTCGTATCTTCCCAGAGGATATGTCCAGGGATTTCCCTTTCAAGTATCTGGGTAAAAATAGTTGACATGGAGACTAGCTTTCCAAGTATTACTACTTTGGTCAAACGCGGGCAATGGGGATTCTGTATTAGAAGATAGGTAGATTGAAATTATGAGTGACAGAATTTTTACTGTTCCTAATCTGATAAGTGTGCTACGACTTCTCTGCATACCTTTGTTTGTATGGATTCTTTTCGGAATTGAAAATAGATCGTGGGCAGCGATTCTTTTAGCAGTACTCGGAGCTACCGACTGGGTTGACGGTTGGATCGCGAGAAGATTCAATCAAACTTCGGAACTGGGAAAAATTCTAGACCCAACCGCTGACAGACTATTACTCATAGTTTCCATTCCTTCATTGATAATTGATGGATCAATTCCGGTTTGGTTCGCTCTGCTAGCTCTTATCAGAGAATTACTTGTTGGTGGAGCTACTGTTTCACTGGCTCTTATGGGAGCTAGAAGAATCGATGTTTTGTGGTGGGGTAAGACTGGAACTTTCGCAATGTTGTTCGCTGTTCCTTCTTTTTTAGCGGGCGAATCAACAATTTCGATAAACGATTTTTTTGCTGTATTCGCCTACGTTACTGGAATTCCGGGATTGATTATTTCTTGGTTTGCTGCGTTCATGTACATACCACTTGCAGCTGAAGCGCTTAAAGAAATTCGAGAAAAGAAGTAGTTTCTTGGATTAATTTTTTTCTCCCCATTATAAAAATGCTGCTTTTGCCGGTAGTTTCAAATTTATGAACATCCCAGATGACCTTTTGTACTCTGAGGACCATCAATGGGTCCGGGTGGAAGAAGATGGTCTTATTCGCGTAGGGATAACCGATTATGCTCAAGACGCTTTAGGGGAAGTTGTTTTTGTCGATCTTCCAGAAATTGATCTACTGATAGAAAAAGGTGAGATCTTAGGTGAAGTGGAATCGAGTAAATCAGTTTCAGAAATATCTGCTCCTCTAACTGGAAGAGTTTTCGAGGTGAATGATGATTTGGAATTGCACCCTATGAAAATAAATGATGACCCCTACGGAGAAGGCTGGGTTTGTCTAATGAATAGGGACGATTTAGATCCGATAAGCGGACTTTTGGATGCTAATTCTTATCGTCTACTTTTAGAGGGGTAATTAGAGGAAACGGAGGATTTGAGATTTTTAGTGACGATGAAGTAACCGATGCAATTGAAATAGATCCAGAAATTCCTCACCGTTTAGATCGGGAAATTTTTGAAACAGACACAGGCTTACTTGTCATAGAGTCTGGCCCACGCTCAGGTTCTCGTTACGCACTTGATTCTGAATTAATTTCTATAGGCAGAGAAAAAGACGCGGATATTTTTCTTGATGATGTCACAGTTTCAAGAAGACACGCGATTATCGAAAGAAACGAGAGTATGTATACAGTGTCGGACGTTGGTTCTTTAAATGGCACTTATTTGAACGCAGAAAGTGTTCGCTCTAAAGAATTGACAGATGGTGATGTGCTTCAAATCGGTCGCTTTAAACTTGTCTTCTTTCATGGTATTGCCGGTAACTAATGGAATGTTGACTTGTCAGAACACGAACTATTTAATATAAGTCAAGTTTGCGAAAGCCTAATTGAGGAGTTTCCTGAACTTACGGTTTCAAAAATTCGCTACTTGGAATCTCAGGGTTTGCTTGAGCCTGTTAGGACAGAGTCAGGTTACAGGAAGTTCTCTACTGTTGATTTAGCAAAATTGGAGTGGATCCTTAGACAACAAAGAGACTATTTTGTCCCACTTAAAATTATAAAAGAACGAATACGGCGAACAGGTATTGATGTTGAGTCATCTGCTGAATATCAAAAGACAGATTTAGAAGTGAGTGAAAACAAGCCTGCAGTGACATCTGGGATCAGCTTAGATATTGAAGGGTTGTCAAGAGCTTCAGGTCTTCCAACAGAGAAAATCGAAGAATTGATTGAATTGGGAGTGGTTAAAGGTAGAAAAGTTGGGAGTAAAGAAATCTTTGAGGGCGACGCTTTGTTGACAATAAAATCAGCAAAACGTCTTTTTGAGCTAGGAATGGAAACTAGGCATTTACGGATGTATTTAGTTGCAGCCCAAAGAGAAGCAGGTGTCATTGAACAGTTATTCTCAGCTAAAACTAAAAGTGGAGATATTGAATCCAGAAGTGAAGCTAAGCGAGAATTAGATGAAGTTGTCACATTAGGTAGAGAAATTCACAAGTGTCTACTAAAACTCTCCCTAGATGGACTAGAAACTTGGTGAGATGGATTTTCCAAAATTATTACAAAATCAAAAAGAAATTGATGCCAGGGTTACGGAATTGGCTAGTGAGCTTGATGACTACCTGAATAGAGGAGATGTAGTGGTAGGCGTACTAAAAGGATGCTTACCTTTTCTCGCAGATCTAGTTAGAAAACTTAGTCATGACATTGAGACAGATTTTTTAGCCTTAACCTCCTTCCAGGAAAACACGGGAAGAGTTCGACTTACAAGAGATTTAGGAATTGATGTGTCAGGCCGAAATGTTTTGCTGGTCGAAGATGTGGTCGATACTGGTTTCAGATTAGATTTTCTTCGACGTCACTTAGAAACTCATGAACCGGCAGAAGTTAGGGTCTGTACGCTTTTTGACCGTTCTGACCGTAGAGTGCTTCCTGTTAAAGTCGAGTACTCCGGTTTCGTTCTGCAAGAAGGCTTTATTGTTGGGTATGGAATTGACCATCTCGGAATGTTTAGAAATCTTCCGTCAGTTGTATCCGCAAATCAAGAACTTTTAGATAAAGAATTTGCAGACGGTGGATCTGAATTGGCAGATGAAATCATGAAGATAGCTCGCGGCAAAGAAACAGTTGAATGCTAGTTAATAGTTTTGGAGGCAAGAATGAATGAGATGGAAGTAGTAGGTGTCCAGCAGGTTTTACCTTCCAATACTCCCGTGATACTTCTTCGCGAAAAAGAAGGGGAGAGACTCTTGCCTATATTTATAGGTTTACCAGAAGCAACTGCTATTGGTTTAACTCTTGCTGGTCAAGAACCACCCAGACCCATGACACACGATCTATTCGTGACGGTTATGGAGACTTTTTCTGCCACCCTTGAAAGAGTGGTTATAACACAACTAAGGGATCGCACTTTTTATTCTGACATTTACTTACGGGGACCCGCAGGTGTTGATGCGCTTTCTGCAAGACCGTCTGATGCAATAGCGTTAGCGGTTCGTATGGGGGCTGATGTTTTCGTGGAAGAAGAAGTGCTTGAAGAAGCCGGATATATAGCTCCACCTGAGCAGGACGAACCAATTACTGATGATCAAGTAGAAGAATTTCGAGAATTTCTTGACAACGTAAACCCTGATGATTTCGCCGGTTAAAGCTGTTTAGAAAAAAAACCGAATCTTTATAACGCTTGATTGTTGACCGGTGGCTCGTTACGTTCTAACCTATTGAATAACATCAATGTAGTTCTCTGAGCGAAACTTGAGAATCAGGTTTTTTTCGCGCGAGAGAGGGAAGAATATGGTTCAAGAACAAGGTTATAGCGGTGACGAAGCCAGAAAGATTGTCGGTATCACTTACAGACAATTGGACTATTGGGCTAGGACAGATCTTATAAGGCCGTCCCTTTCTGATGCTAGTGGTAGCGGAACAAAACGTAGATACACCTATCGAGATTTACTCAAATTGAAAGCTGTTAAGGCTTTAATAGATGCAGGGATACGACTGGCTTTGATCAGAAAAGTATTTGACTTTCTCGAAGAAAAACTGGATGAAGATGTGGTACAAGTCAATTTAGTTATCCAGGGAGCTTCTGTGATGGTTCAACGTGGAGAAGATGAGATAATCGATCTTATTCATAATGGACAAGGCGTTCTAAACATTTTGCCTATGGCAGGTGTCAAAGAAGATCTTGATGCAAAAATTGTGGAACTTTTCCCGGGAGACGAAAGATCCATTATTGAGATTGACCATAAGGCAGTTGGTCAATAGTGACTCCAAAAGTAAGGAGAGATTGCTTCAGTGGGTGAACTTCGAAAACTTCCAGAACGTGATCTATCGCGATTTGCTCATGAGTCTGAAGAACGAATAGCGGCTTTGTTAGATTTTTATGAAATAAAGTGGGAATATGAACCAACAACTTTTGTTTTGGAAAGGGATTCACAAGGACAGCCAAGATCTGCATTCACACCAGATTTTTTCTTACCCGAGCATAATTTGTATCTAGAAGTCACAACACTGAAACAGTCTCTGGTGACAAGAAAAAATCGAAAAGTTAGAAGGCTGCGGGCGCAACGACCTGACTTGAATATCCACATTCTTTACAGAAGTGACATTGAAAGACTTTTTTTATCAGACGCAGCATAGTTTCACTAGTCAAGTAGATCAGGTTCGTCAAGCAATATTTTGTCAAATAAAGGCTGAGCGCTGAACCAACCTGAAAAAGCATTACCGACTTGTTTATTGGTTAGATCTGCAGTTTCGTCATCTATCAGTTCAGTATCACCTGCAGCATCGGCGAGCAACTGAGCTTGACAGGTTCTTTCCATCGTTACGAAAAGCCAAAGTGCTTCGTCTACAGTTTCACCCAATGTTAAAAGGCCATGATTTTTAAGTATCGCTGCTTTACAGTGACCTAGAGCTGCAGCGATTCTTTTACCTTCAAGTGGGTCAAGTACCACCCCTGTGTAATCATCGAATAAAACATGATTGTTGTAAAATATGCAACTATCTTGCGTTATAGGGTCAAGCATTTTTCCAAGCGATGAGAATGCCTTTCCGAAAAGAGAATGAGAGTGAGCGGCTGCAACAATCTCAGGTCGCTCCATGTGGATAGCAGAATGAATGGCGAATGCCGCCTGATTCACAGCGTAACTTCCTTCAATTACGTCGCCGTTATGGTCAACTAATAGAAGATCAGAGACTGATATGTGGCTGAAGTTCATGCCAAAAGGATTGACCCAGAAGCACTCGGTTTCCTCTGGATCTCTTGCAGTTATGTGCCCAGCTACCCCTTCACTGAAGCCATAACGTCCGAAAATTCTAAACGCTGCTGCTAGTCGTTCTTTTCTATGTCGTCGTTCATCTTCAAAGTTTTCGAAAGCAGGTATTTCATGCATCAACGGCAGACTTGTTTGAAATCTCTGGGAAGCTTCCACATCTTTTTCATCGTTCATTTAACACCTCATTAAGTAGTTTAATTGAGCTTGAATAAAATATCATTTAGTGGGAATTTTTGCAGATTGATTTCTAAGCCAATGATCTGCCATTACCAGAAGGGTCATAGCCTCGACCATAGGAACAGCTCTTGGTAAAACACACGGATCGTGTCGTCCCTTAGCTTCCAGAGTGATTGGTTTGTTGCTGCTGTCGACTGTTTCCTGAGGGGTGGAAATCGTCGCAGTGGGTTTAAATGCCACACGGAAGATGATTTCTGAACCATTTGTAATTCCACCTTGGACACCGCCTGAATGGTTAGAGGTAGTGACCGGCTTGGAAGAACCAGGTTCAAAAAGATCATTATGCTCACTTCCTGTCATTTCAACAGCAGAGAACCCACTCCCTATATCGAAACCTTTAGATGCGGGCAATGAAAGCATTGCTTTGGCTAGATCTGCCTCAATCCGATCAAAAACAGGAACTCCAAGACCGGGAGGAACGCCTCTTACTAGGCATGTGACAATGCCGCCAAGTGAATCACCATTTTTTCTTGCATCAGTTATTGCGGCAGTCATCGCCTCTGATGCTTCTCGATCTGGGCATCGAGTTATTTCTGACTCGATGTCATCTATATTGACAGTTTCTGTTTTCACGTCTGCTTTTATATCGTGAATTTGTGAGACCCAAGCAAGAACTTCCATGTCAGTTGTTTCATTTAAAAGCGCCCTTGCTACGCCACCAGCAGCCACTCTTCCGATTGTTTCGCGTGCACTAGAACGACCACCGCCTTGCCAGTTGCGAATGCCGTATTTTGCATCATAAGTGAAATCAGCATGTGACGGCCTGTAAGCATCTTTTAGGTGTTCATATGCGGCAGGTTTCGCATCTTCATTTCGGATTAAAATTGCAATGGGAGTTCCAATCGTTTTTCCCTCGAATACACCTGAAAGTATTTCCGCTGTGTCTGATTCATCACGCTGAGTTGTGATTCTGCTCTGCCCGGGACGTCTCCTGTCAAGGTCACGTTGAATATCCGCCTCCTCCAAGGAAAGCAAAGAAGGACAGCCGTCTATGACCACTCCTACGCCTCCTCCGTGACTTTCACCCCAGGTGGATATTTTAAATAAAGAACCGAAAGTGTTTCCCATTACATAGATCATAGAGGGCTTTAGGCCCACGCTAGGTCTCATTAAATGAGTGCGATAACCTCAAAGCGTGTCTGCAACCTATGGAAATCTAAATATAGCTACCGCATGGGAGGCAATTAGCGACCAAATAGGTGATCTTACAGCTATATATTCGGGTGAAAATTCAGAATCTTGGGAAGAATTTGAAAAGCGTTCCGCATCGTTAGCTAAAACTTTTTCCGAAAAAGGTTTAAAACGTGACTCAAAAGTAGCTTTTTATTGTTACAACGGTCCGGAGTACCTAGAAGGTCAATTTGCTGCTTTTAAAATAAGAGCCATTCCAGCAAATGTTAACTACCGGTATCTGGATGAAGAATTGGCTTATATTTTGAACAATGCCGATGCTGAAGCACTCTTATTCGATTCAAGTTTGACAGAGCGAGTTGACTCCGTACGTTCAAGATGTCCAAAACTGAAAGTTTTTTTAAGAGTTGGTGAAGGCCCTTCCGAGGATTGGATCACCAATTACGAAGATGCTGTAAATAATGACCCACTTCCTCGGATTGAAAGATCAGGAGATGATCTTTGGTTCCTCTACACGGGTGGTACGACCGGCAGTCCGAAAGCTGTGATGTGGTCACATGCAGGACTCATGGGAGGGATGGCAGAAACTTTTCGTTCACTTGGAGAGAAAGTTCCAGAAAATTTTGAAGAAGCAGCCGAAATAGCTAAAAGAGTTACAGGCGAAGGTAAAGAGATAAGACAACTTTGTGCTGCGCCGTTAATGCATGGAACCTCTAGCCTCACCGCTTTGGGTACTCATATGCATGGAGGGTTGGTAGCCACGCTTTCTTCTAGAACATTTGACCCTAAAGAGCTTTGGGAAATGGTAGAAAAATGCAAAATAACGATGCTTACGATTGTCGGTGACGCTTTCGCTAGACCCATGATTGATGAACTTGAAGACTCTTTAAAAAGCGATACTGTTTGGGACCTTTCTTCTCTGCGACTCGTGATGTCATCAGGGGTGATGTTCAGCGCTCCTCTGAAAGAGCGTCTCCTAGATCTTCATAGTTGCACTATTTTGGATGCATTAGGTTCCAGTGAAGGAACTGGAATGGGTAAACAAGTAACTTCGCGAAGAAAAAAAGATACGGGAACAGCAAGGTTTTTTCTTGGCGAACACACAAGAGTTCTTTCAGAAGATGGTGAAGAAATTGAACCCGGATCTGAAAAGATCGGAAAACTTGCGCTCGGTTATCCATTGCCAGTCGGGTATTACAAAGATCCTGAAAAAACAGAATTAACTTTTCCAACAATTAATGGCCGAAGATGGTCAATACCTGGTGATTGGGCAACAATTGAAAAAGACGGCTCCATCACGCTTTTAGGCCGAGGTTCAGAGTGTATAAATACAGGGGGTGAGAAAGTCTTCCCCGAAGAAGTCGAAGAAGCATTAAAAATCAACTCCTTAGTCGTCGATTGTAATGTGGTGGGTCTCCCTGATGACCGTTGGGGACAAGCAGTCACGGCAGTAGTAGAAGTTAAAAAAGGAGAAACCTTGAAAGAGGTAGAGTTGTTAAACGACGTAAAAGAACGTTTAGCAGGCTATAAAGTCCCCAAAAGTGTGATCTTCGTTGAAAAACTAAAGCGTGGACCTAATGGAAAATCCGACTACAGGTGGGCACGTGAGACAGCTGAATCTTCATGATTAGAGATCTATGAGAGGTGGTGCTGGCCATGGTAATTCTTCACCGGTCACTATGGAAGAATGTCTTGATTTAACACCGTTTAGATGCTGGTCGTCAGTGAAAATCCAAAACTTATTATTTGAAATTGCTTGGTATACGAGTTCGGCCACCTCGTCAGGTTGCTTGGCGTTAGTGACTATCCACTCCATAAAAGCTTCTCTTAGAAGAAGTTCGTCTTCAGTAAAGTCACCAGTTGAACTATTAAGTAAATCTTCCGGACGGTTTCTTTCTGAGTTGAATATGTTTGTTGATACGAACCCCGGGCAAAGACAACTGACGCCCACATTAGAATTTTCTGTCAATAATTCCTGACGTAGTGTTTCAGCTATAGATACAACCGCAAATTTTGTGGCGTTGTAGGGCCCAAGATTTGGAACGGAGATGAGCCCTGCGATAGATGCAGTCATGACAATATGGCCTTCGTCCATTTCCTTTATAGCCGGAAGGAAAGTGTTTAAACCATGTATGACCCCCCATAGATTCACCCCCATGACCCATTCCCAATCACTTATCGTTGCTTCTGAGATGGAAGAACCAAACCCGACGCCGGCATTAAGACAAACTACTTTAGGGCTACCAAACTCCTTTTCGATCTGAGTCTTCATTTCCTCTACAGAAGTGATGTCACTTACATCACAATGAACTCCCATGGCTTTATGGCCGAGTCCTTTAAGTTCTTCTACAGCTTCTTCAAGAACCGGAATTTCAATATCAGCTAAAGCTACCTTCATTCCTGCTTCCGCTAAACGTTTACCCATTGAGAGACCTATTCCGGAAGCACCACCAGTTATTAGCGCGGTTTCTTTGTTTACTTCTTTCATATATTTACCTATCCTTCTTATTCTTCAAAACCTAGTAATGCTTGTTCAATAACTTCAGGTAGAGCAGGGTGAACGTAAAGTTGATTGCGAGCTAATTCGTCAACTGTTATAGAAACGTTCATCGCGGTCACTAATTGTTGAATAAGAGTAGATGCCTGGTAACCAATGATATGAGCTCCCAGCAGAAGGCGAGTACTGGGATCAATTAGCAACTTCACGAAGCCCTGTTGATCCTCCATGGCCCAGCCGAATGCAGTATCAGAATAGTCTCTGATGGATTTAAGGTATGGAACCTTGTCGCTCAATAGATCATCTTCAGTGAAACCTACAGATGCTATTTGTGGATTTCCGAAGACCGCTTTGGGAATTACAGAACGATCAATCTTTATTAGATTCTCCGGATTTAACAAGTTGTTCGAAATTATCCTCGCTTCTGCGTTAGCAGTGTGTTTCAGTTGAAGAGGATTTGTCACATCTCCCAAAGCCCAAACTCCATCAGCGGAAGTACGTAAATACTCGTCTGTTATGACATAACCAGATTCATCACAACGAACACCGCCTTTTTCAGGGTTCAAAAATTCGGTATTGGGGTTGCGGCCAGTTGCTATCAAAAGTTCGTCTGCTTCAATATCAGTTCCTTTTTTCAAATTAATAAGAAATTTCCCTTTGTGTGCGACATGCTCAACCTCCTCAGAAAGATAAACAGTAAATCTGTCCTCGTATATCTCTGTAATCCGTTTACGTATAGAGGAGTCTGCCTCGCGTAAGAACTCTTCACCACGTAAAACCATTGTCACCTCAGAACCGAAAGCTCCAAAAATATGAGCCATTTCGATTGCAATAAAACCGCCACCAACAATTACGATTCGGTCAGGCAAATCACTCATTCTCATAATGGAGTCGGAAGTGTGAAACGGTGTTTCGTCCAAACCCGGTAATTGCGGAATGTCAGGCTGAGCACCCGCAGCTATGACTATCTGATCAGCAGAAATCACTTCTCCAGCTATTGAAAGAGTCTTTTCGGATATAAAAGCAGCTTTATCTCTGTAGACCGTCACATTCTCAAGACCTTCACGGTAACTCAGACCGGCTTCGGCTATCGGGTCGATTCTTCCAAAAATTCGTTTTTGTATTTCATCCCAATCAACGCCAGAAAATGAAGACTTGACACCAAGTTTTTTTGCAGTTTGAGCGTTAAGCGAGAGGTCAGCTGCATAAACGAGCATTTTTGAAGGAATGCATCCACGATTCATGCATGTCCCCCCAAATTCAGCTGGTTCCGCGATTGCAATATCAAGGTGGTCGTGTTCAGGTCCGATAATCGTATTGCCTGAACCCGCTCCAATGATTAATAGATCGTGATGCGGCATCTTTTTAATTAGAAGCCAAAAGGTGACCCAGAGAACGCAATGTTTGAGTACCTGCTCCCAAAGAAGTAGTGATGTGCTTATTCCATAGGGTGTAACGGTAAAGAGGGTAGTCGGTTGAAACACCCATTCCGCCGTGGCAATGTTGAGTAGCGTGTGCGATTTCTGTGGCGCGTTCTGAAGCCCACCACTTAGCTACTAGAAGATCCTCAAGAGCATCAAGGCCTGCACTGAGACGCCAAGCGGCAGAAAAGGTTGTAAGTCTTATGCCGCCTACGTTTATGAATTGGTCTGCTAAACGTTGAGTCACAGCCTGAAAAGTGGCGAGTGGCCTTCCGAATTGTTCCCTTTCGCTGGTATACGAGGCAGTCATTTTCAGCGCTGTTTCAGTTACCCCTAACTGGGTTGCGCAAAGGCTGACGAGTAAAATCTGGTGAAGCCAAGCGACACTTTCCTTACCGCCTATTTTTTCAGCAGGTGTAGCTTCAAACGACAACTCCCAGAGAGGTTCGCCCCGAGTTGAGCTGGTAGATCGCATAGTAATATTTGAATCTTCTAGATCCACTATGAAAAGAGAAGGTTCGCCATCACCCATGGCTGTTACTAAAGCTGAATCAGCATGGTTTGCATATTCGACTACAATTTTTCTACCAGTTATAAGCCCATTTTCATAAGAAGTGCTTGGTTCCATAAATTGATCATTTAAAAATTCCTGAGATGCGAAAGTTAATATTTTCGAGCCGTCTGCCACTTTAGGCAGTAAAGATTTCCGCTGATCATCTGTGGCGAATTTGTCCAATGTTACAGAAGAAACCAAGGTCGGTAGTAAAGGGATGGGGGCTACATGTTGTCCCTGTGAGCGGAGTAAACAGGCAAGGGCAACGATATCCAAGCCGGCACCCCCAACATCTTCTTTAAGAGTTGCCCCTATCAGTCCTGAAGAAACAAACTTGCCCCAGAGTTCTTTATCAAACCACTCTTGCGAAGCTTCTATTTCTCTTAAAACTTCTAAATCTATATGATCATCGAGAATACGTTCAGC
>QCLO01000018.1 GCA_003214465.1 Acidimicrobiales bacterium AG-414-N20
ATCAGTTGTTGAAGTCGATTTGGGCAATGAAAGAACCCCAAAAATTTCTGAAATAGAAATATTCCCGAAAGATGTATCAAAAAGTAAGAAAGTTGCTTTATTGAAATCAGCAGACGAATCAGTGCGTGAAGCTGGACTTCCTGTGACTCAAGTAGCAGCTAGATATGGAGACAGCCATCGAATCGTACAGATAGCAAATAGTGAGGGTCTGCTAACCGGAGATAGGCAGATAAGGAGTTCTTTTTCAGTTTCCTGTGTAGCAGCGGGCGACGCAGGTATGCAGACAGGAAGAGAATCTGTTGGAATGACAGTTGGTTTTGAGCTATTTGAAGACGTAAATGTAGAGGAGGTGGCGCGTAAAGCCGCCACGAGAGCTGTTACGAAATTAGATTCCGTTCCCGCGCCTAGTGGCGAGATGCCAGTTGTAGTAGGTCCAGGTGGTGGGGGCGTACTTTTTCATGAAGCTTGTGGGCATGGACTTGAAGCTGATCTGATTGAAAAGTCAGCTTCAGTTTTTGCAGGAAAACAAGGGGAAATGGTGGCCGCACCGAATGTGACTTTGATAGATGATGGAACAATGGTCGGTGAGTGGGGGAGGTTTGCGATAGATGATGAAGGAAACTCTGCAAACCAAAATGTTTTAATTGAAGATGGAGTTTTAACTGACTACATGTGGGACTGGCAACGGGCTCGAAAGCATGGACGATTGAGTTCAGGAAATGGACGGAGACAGAGTTACAGACATCTACCCATGGTGAGAATGACTAATACTTTTCTAGCTGCAGGAGACGGTGATCCAAAAGAAATTATCGAAGATACTGAATACGGGATTTATGTTGCTCAATTGGGAGGTGGCCAAGTTAACACTGCGACAGGCGATTTTGTTTTTGGTATGACGGAAGCGTATTTGATCGAGAATGGAAAGCTAGGAGCCCCTATTAGAGACGGCAATCTGATTGGTAATGGCCCCCAAGTTCTTTTAGATATTGACGCTATTGCAGATGATTTCGCAATGGGTTCACCGGGCACATGCGGAAAAGATGGTCAAGGAGTTCCAGTTGGAGATGGAACTCCGACTTTGCGTGTGAAACGTTTAACTGTGGGAGGCACAGCAACGTAATGTCCTCCGAATTAATTGAAATAGCAGAACTTGTAACCAGTTGGAGTAATTCAGACGAACAGGTGGAAGCTGTCGTGACGAGCGATAGGGAAACAGAGGTGCGTGCGTATGAGGGCGAAATTGAATCGCTGACAGTCGCAGAATCACAAGGTATAGGGGTGAGAGTAATAAAAGATGGGCGCCAAGGTTTTGCTTATGCGGGCACTTTGGAAGAAAACGAGTTATTAGAAGTTTTAAGCGAAGCTAGAGACAACGCTAGTTTCGCTAGTCCTGATGAATTTTCGGGTTTAGCTGAACCTGACGGGGTGAAGAGTGTTTCACTTGAGGTGTACAGCGATGGTGTTAACTCACTTTCCACAAGCAAAAAGATAGATTATGCCCTCGAACTAGAAAAACTTACCCTGTCTACTGATAAGAGAATAAGCGGTATTGAGTCGTCGGAATACACAGATGTTGTGAGTGAGTCCGCTATAGCTACAAGTACTGGGATACGTTCCTCTTCGAAAGAGAGTGGTTGCTGTTTAATGGTTTACGCTCTTGCCGAAGAGAATAACGAGACTCAAACTGGTTTTGGTTTTTCTATAGGTAGAACTCCGGAGGATCTCGATATTGCAAAGGCAGCATTTGATGCTTCGGACAGAGCTACCAGAATGCTCGGTTCCACCAAACCCAAGTCAGAGAGATTAACTGTTGTATTAGATCCCTGGGTCTCTGCGCAATTTTTGCAAATAGTAGGGAGCACTTTGAGTGCTGAAATGGTATTAAAAGGTAGGTCCCTGTTTGCTGACCGTCTAGGCGAGGAAGTGGCAAGTCCTATTATCTCTCTCGTTGATGATCCTACGAATCCTCAAGCGTTTACGGCTACCGAAACTGATGGTGAAGGTTTAGCGACTCGACGGAATGTTCTTATAGAAAATGGCGAATTGAAAATGTTTTTGCACAATGTTTGGACAGCTAGAAAGGCATCGTCTACTTCCACTGGTTCAGCAATACGAAGTTACGCTTCAACGCCGGGAGTTGGGATTCAAGCGGTATCTCTTAACCCCGGAGGCAGGGACCCCGTTGACTTGATTGCGGGAATAGACAATGGAATTTTGATTCAGAGCGTTACAGGCTTGCATTCAGGTGTTAATCCGATCAGTGGAGACTTTTCAACCGGTGCCGAAGGGTTGAGAATCAGTAATGGGGAGCTATCTGAACCACTCCGTGAGTTCACAATAGGTTCTACAATTCAAAAAATGTTGAAAGACGTTAGCGAGGTAGGAAATGATTTAGAGTGGCTTCCAATGAGCTCAGCGGGTTCGACAGTGGTAATAAACGAACTAACTGTTTCTGGTGCTTAGTTACTTTTGATTAGGTTGAAGAAGAACTGGATTTCTTCGAAGGTTTGGTCTCTTTTTTTCCGGATTCAGTGACTTTTTTTTCTGTTGAAGAGTCTGAATTTTTCTTTTCGTTCTCTTTTGAAGTTTCTTTTGGGGTGGTTTCAGAAGGTTTCTTTTTTGAATTTGACCCGTGATCATTTTTGTAGAAACCAGAGCCTTTAAAAGAAATTCCAACTCCAGAAAATACTTTTTTAACGGTACCTGAACACTCAGAAGGGCATTCTTCTAGAGGGTCATCTTTAAAAGATTGGACTATCTCGAACTCTTCTTCACAGGTCTGACACCTATAAATGTATGTTGGCATAATCGGCACCTAATTTGATTCTTTAAGAACTGGACTATAAAAGATACAGCTATTAAACAATGACATGATTTTTTTCTAATTATCGGTCATGCTATAGGGATGGTATTCCTTTGGGTGTTAGCGATTTCTCTTTCTTATTTTTTAGGGAGTCTCCCCTCCGCTCATCTAGTTTCTAATAGAAAAGGGTTCGATCCGACTCGGTCCGGTTCAGGCAATCCAGGAGCGACAAATGTGTTACGTTTAGTCGGCCGTCGTGCGGGCGTACTTGTTCTTCTTGCAGATTTCAGTAAAGGATCTATTGCGGCTGCAATTGGGTTGTTGTTAGATGACACTTCACTGGGTCTGACTTGTTGGCTTGCATCAGTTCTTGGTCATGTTTTTCCGGTAACAAGAAAATTTCGTGGAGGAAAGGGAGTTGCAACAGGTGCAGGAGGCTGTTGGGTTTTGTTCCCCTTGGTCGGAGGATTATGCACAGTAGGGTTTTTATTAATAGCCAGAATTTCGAAAAAAGTTTCCGCGGCATCTATTTCGATTGCGGTGTTGATGCCTTTGTCCGTGGGTCTTTTGGGATCTGACCTGAAAGAATTGCTAGCAGCTGTTTCTTTGTCTGTTTTGATCCTCGTAAGACACCGAGCAAATTTTAAAAGATTGTTAAGTGGATCGGAACATTCACTTGGGACTGGTGGATAAATGCATTTAGTCGCTATTCTCGATTTGTGATCGAATTAGAAGAAGCACAAGAATTCGTATTTGGCCAGTGTCTGAAACTTTCTGCCGATGAGGTTGAAATTTCCAAATCACGCGGGCTTGTATTGGCTAAAACTGTTATTTCAAATGACGATATTCCGCCATTTCCAAACACAGCAATGGACGGCTATGCAGTTAGGGCAGTTGACACGGAACTTGCGCCAGTTGAATTAAACGTTATAGGCACATTACCGGCTGGAAAGGTTCCTGATTTTAAAGTTGGCCCTAGTGAAGCGGTCAGAATTATGACGGGTGCTGTAATCCCTGAAGGATCAGATTCTGTGGTGATGGTCGAAAAAACCAGAGAAGTTGAAACCGGTGATTCAGTAATAGTAGAAGAAAGTGTTAAAAGTGGAAACTTTATCCGTCAGCCAGGGGAGGACTTTGTTAAAGGTTCAGAACTGTTCACTCCAGGTACTTTAATTGGGGCTGCACACATAGGTGTCTTTGCAACAATAGGGATTGAAAAAGTAACTGTATTTAAAAGACCAATAGTAGGGGTGATGTCAACAGGGGATGAATTAGTTCAAGGCGCTTCACAGCTAAAGCCTGGACAGATTCGTGATTCCAATCGTCATTCAATAAAGGCTCTTTTGGATGAAATGGGAGTTGAGGTTATCGATTTGGGGCTGATTCCAGATGACGAGAAAGAGATCGAATCTGCGCTTTTTTCTGGTGTTGAAAAATGTGATGCGATAGTGACATCAGGTGGTGTAAGTATGGGAGATTTTGATTATGTCAAAGTGGTACTCGATCGTCTAGGAGAAATGAAATGGATGCAAGTAGCGATTAAACCAGCTAAACCTCTTGCTTTCGGCTTGCTAAATGATGTGCCAATTTTTGGTTTGCCGGGCAATCCGGTTTCTGCAATGGTCTCATTTGAGCTTTTCATGCGACCCGCTTTAAGAAAAATGATGGGATATCAACAAATTTGGCGACCATATCTAAAAGCCAAGGCAGTCAGTTCATTAAAACGCCGAAAAGACGGCAAAGTTCATTTTGCCAGAGTGACTCTTATGAGAAATAAAGATTCTTATGAAGTGTCATTCTTGAAAGGACAAGGGTCGCACCAACTATCGGCAATGGCGAATGCTCAAGGTCTTGCTATTTTGCCAAATGGGGAAGGGGTAAAAGAGGGAGATTTCGTTGAGGTTATGCAATTAAGCGAGCCAGAAATAAATTAGCCCTCTACGCTTAATTTATGGGTAGAGAACTGGTTGACCTCTTTGGTCGAGTTCATAAAGACTTTCGAATATCTGTAACAGACAGATGCAACTTTCGTTGCCAGTATTGCATGCCTGAAGATGGTCTAGATTGGCTAAAACGAGAAGAACTTTTAACTTTTGAGGAAATCACCCGTCTAACTAAAATTCTGGTTGAAAACTACGGAATAAATAGTGTTCGCCTCACGGGGGGAGAACCAACTTTGCGAGCAAATCTTTCAGATTTGATTTCGATGCTTTCTGAGTTGCCGATAGAAATTGCCCTTACTACTAATGGAGTAAATATGAACAAGAACGCTCATATTTACCATTCCGCAGGTTTGCATAGAGTGAATATTTCCATTGATTCTTTAAGATCCGAAAGGTTTAAAGAAATCACCCTACGAGATGATATGGAAAAGGTTATAACTGGTATCGAAGCTTCTATTGATGCAGGTCTATCTCCCGTGAAAATAAATGTTGTGGTGATGCGCGGAATTAACGACGACGAAATAATAGATTTTGCAAAGTTTGGAAGAGAACTGGGGGTAATAGTCAGGTTCATAGAGTTTATGCCTCTCGATGCTGATGAAAAGTGGTCAACCCTTTCGGTCGTTTCTCTGGAAGAAATATTTTCCGCAATAAATTCTATTTATCCGCTAGAGCCTGTTAAACGCTCAAACGCACCTGCTAGCAGATTCCGATATATAGATGGTCGGGGAGAGATCGGAATCGTAGCTAGTGTCACTCAAAAATTCTGTGACACTTGTGATCGGATCAGAATCACCGCAGATGGACAATTTAGAAACTGTCTATTCTCAAACGAAGAATTCGACCTTAAGGAAGCACTTAGATCTGGAAATACCGACAAAGAAATATGTGAGCTTTTAGAACGGGCAGTTCTGGCAAAGCGTGAAGGTCACGGGATTGGAAATGTTGATTTTATTCGTCCAGCTCGAAGCATGTCTCAAATCGGTGGATGAAAAGGAAAGATTTTGAAACCTGACGGTGAGGAATTGACTCACATAGATGAAAACGGAAAAGCACAGATGGTAGATGTTGGGGATAAAGGGGACACGAATAGAAGTGCGACTGCATCTGGAAGAGTTTTTATGAGTATTGAAACCATAGAGGCCTTGAAAAAGCAAGAGCTGCAAAAAGGTGACGTGTTGGGAGTCGCAAGAGTTGCTGGAATACAGGCTGCGAAAAAAACATCAGATTTGATTCCGCTTTGTCATCCACTGGCAATTAATTTTGTTTCTGTAGATTTTAGAATTCAAGAGAAGCACGTTGAGATAGAGGCAACTGTCAAAACATTTGGGAAAACCGGTGTTGAGATGGAAGCTCTGACAGCTTGTTCTGTAGCTGCGTTGACTATTTATGACATGTGCAAAGCTATGGATAAGTCAGTCACTATTGAAGAAGTCAAACTATTAGAGAAAACCGGCGGAAAGTCTGGAAACTGGCATAGATCTGAGTAGCGTTATTTTCGCGCTTTAAGTAATGTCTTTCGCGCTTAAAGCGCGAAAGTATCCCTGTATTTATAATCATCTTGTACTATTGTTTTTTCATTGCGGAACTTAAAGGTGGAAAAGTATGTTGATACTTATTGGTTTGGGAGCGTTATGGGCAGCTGTTCTGCTACCTCCTCTAATAAGAAGTCAAATTTCAACAAGATCTTCCGGCGCAGGGATTGCAAATCATCTTGACGTTTATCGTGTTCCGGAGATGAAGAGTCTTAGAGTCTCATTGCCACAAAGTGCTTCCGCTGCAAAAAGAAGACGTAGGGACATATTTATTTTTATGAGTGGTATGGCAGTTTTCACCTTTTTAGTTTCCATAGCGGTGGGCGGTATTTTTCTTTGGACAGTTCATTTTGTTGTGGATTTAGTTTTGGTTGGTTATTTGACTCTCATCACACAACGCCGTGATTTAGATACCGGCGAAACCTCAGTAGTTCTCACCCATTCGTTTATTGCTAGTTCAATTGAAGAAGAGTACGACTACCCCGAAGCAATTTAAGAGTATTTTTATACTAAATAAATCTTCTGGATACGCTTAATTTGTGTAAGGGGGTGTAGCTCAGTTGGCTAGAGCGCTACGTTCGCAACGTAGAGGCCGTGGGTTCGATTCCCATCATCTCCACGATATTCTTAATTTTGTAATTCCACAAAAGGTTTAAATAGTAAAAGGAAATGTGTTAGCAGTGCTAGAAGAAACAAATACAAAATATTCAATAAGTCACTTGTCTGAATAAGGTTTTCAATGTTTCGTTACAACGCCTTAGTAATTTTCTTGGCTCTATTTCTTGGAGTTTCTTGTAGTGACAGTGGTGAGTCTGTTGGATCCCGGACCGTTGTGATTTTGACACCTGATGAAGTCGGTGAAATTGTTCTACCCCCAGGAGCATTTGAGGAAGAGGTGCTAGTTACATTGCCGCCAACAACTACAAAGGCTCTGGTGGCTGAAACAGAAGAAAAAATGGAAATCGCCATAGAAGATGCTGTGGAAGAGGTGGTAGTTGGAACTCCCAACGATTCAGATGGTGATGAAAAAGAGGCCACAATTTCTTCTACGACTACGACTACGACTACGACCACGACCACAATTTCTTCTACGACCACAACCACAACCACAACCACAACAAAACCTCCAAAAGAAACAATTCCTATAGCCGAAGAGGAAGAGAATGCAGGTGCAAAATTGATGGAATCTTTAGATGATTTTAACTCTTGCTTATCATCTGAAGGGTATTCATTTATGGGATTACCTAATCAAGAAGCAGGACCTGAAGATCCAGTTAATAACCCTGACTATCTAAGGGCTCTAGTTCTTTGCAACAGTCGTACAAACATTCAGAGTCAATTTCAGGAGTTTCAACAATCACGAAATGAATTAACGCCGGATGAGATAAGAGAGCAGAACGAACAAACAATAGCTTTAGGCGATTGCCTTAAAGGTAAGGGATGGAGTTTAGGGGATTTAGCTCCGGATGAAAATGGTTTACTGAATCCAAGTCAATTCTCTAGTCCTGACGGTCAGATAAACACAGATGATATTCGCTCTTGTGCATCTGAATTGTCATTAGAGGGTGAATAATGAAAGTTGACAATTTAAAACGAAGAGACACTGTCTCAATTTTGTATTCGAAATACTTTTTAGAGGCAAAGGGAGAAATATGCTGAAGCGCTTATTTACGATTGTTTTACTTTTAGGAGTAGGTGCGGGTATAGCAGTTTTGTATGTGAGTCCTTGGGAAGATAATCAGGGGGAGCGAGGAGTAGTTGATCGTTTAATAGCAGAAAAAGTATCTATCAGAACTCTTACTGAAGAAATCAGGATAAGTGGAGAGATGAGAAGAGAGGAGCTCCAATCCATAAATGCTTCTTCTTCTGGGCGTTTAAGTTCGGTTGATCTCGAAGAAGGAGACATGATTGAAACCGATGCGAAACTTTTTAGTCTTGACGGAAGACCCTCCGTAGCAGTTAATGGCAATTTTTCTTTTTACAGGGAACTTAGTGTTGGTTCACAAGGTCCAGACGTCGAACAGCTAGAAAGTATTCTTTCAGAGAACGGTTATGCGGTAGGGATAGTGGACCAGTTCTTTGATGAAGAAACAAGAAAAGGGCTAGCAGAATGGCAAAAAGATTTCGGTTTTAGTGGGGTCACGTCTGAGGTCGAAGAGATGGTGACAGTATCGTTAATGTCCAACCCTTCTGGATACAAAGTTGGTGCTGTGAATACGGTCGCAATAGAGATACTTCCAGCTAATGGTCAAACAGATCTAATTTTAGACGGTCGCCAAGGAACTCCAGTTATAGCGGCCACTCAAGTACCGGTAGTAACAATTAGTGCTAAACCATCGGTCGTTGTCGAAGGAGGTAAAGCAGTCTTAGAACTTATTTCTCAGCCTGCGCCACCGACTGATATTGAGATTGAAATAAAATTTTCAGGTGACGCTGTTGAAAACGATGATTACATAGAAATTAAAAAGAAAGTTGTGATACCAAAAGGTAAAAACAGTTCAAAGACCGAAATTATAATTCTTTCTGACGATGAGCTAGAGGCGAATGAAGAATTAATTGTTGAGCTCGTAGGTCAATTTGAAGATGAAGAAAGCGTCTCGCCACAAACATTAAAGGTTTTTGATCTTGAATTTCAATTAGATGAATTGATTTCTCGACGTCCAGAAATTGAAGAGGAAAAAGCTGAAGCTAGAGAAGAAAGGGATGGTTTGCAATCGATAGTAAGAGAAAAGACAAGTATTGAACAAGAGTTATTAGAACTCGGCATACTCACTATGTTGCAGACGATTGAAGCTGATGTGACTTCTGTAGAAGCACAAGAGCTAATTCGCTTAGATCAAATCCTTGACGACGCTAATGAGGTTTTGCAAAGAGATAAAGATGACTGCGTTAATTCCAATCCTGATAATAATGATTTTGTTTGCGCTTCCCCATCTTCGGCTACTGCAGTGGCACAACAAGACAAGGCATTCAATGATTACTTCGATTATCTTGAGGTGGTTTTGGATGATTCGGCAGAATTAACTGCTTCTAAAAGCTTGTTCGACTCTTTGGAGGACGAGTTGGAAAGAAATGTTTACTTGGTTGAATCGAAACGGGAAGAATTACGCAAAGCACAAGCAGCAAGATGGATTGTCGGTGCGCAAGATGAAGTAAAAGTAATCTTGGATGACCCACAGGTGCCAGATGTGCCTGTCTTGGTCTTAAGTGCGTCTAGTGACACTGTGTCTGAGCCAGGAACTGCAGTATTTTCTGTGGATACAACCGGTGAAATGGTTGATGATTTAACTGTTTTTTTTGAGGTCAAAGGTGATGTGCAGCCGGGAGTTGATTACAACGTGCCTAGTGGAGATACAGAAATTGCAAAAGGTACAAAAAAAGCATCGATCTCCATAACAATTAGGGATGACAGTTTGGTAGAAGATGACGAAAAATTGATTGTACGTTTACTGGAAGATCAGAACAATAAATATTCGTTAAGTGGAGAAAGCGAAGCACACATAACGGTTGTTTCTCCAGACTTACCAGAACTGAAACTTATCGGTGGCGGAAAGATTGAAGAAGGTGAAACTGCAGTTGTAACTGTTGAAGCAGATCAAGCTGTAACAGTGGACACATCAATCAATTATTCCGTTACCGGCAGCGCTCAGGCAGGTGTTGATTACCAAGTGCTTACAGGTTCAGCGCTTCTTAGATCGGGTGAAACTTCTTTAGACATTCCAATTAGATCTCTTCAAGATGACATTGTATTCAAGCCGGGAGACATGATAGTTGCTGACTGGCCAGCACGGATCGGACGTGTCTCTTTTGACAATGGAGATTTTGTTCAGTCAGGGTCGGAAATACTTAAGTTAACAGAACCTCAATTTGCTATAACTCTTTTTTCCAGCCCCACAGACAGAGCCAAGTTGAAGACTGGTCAAGAAGTAACAGTCAATCTTGACGCAGGAGATCAAGAATCTGAGGGCGTTATTACTCAACTCGACGACACGGCTAGTAGTGACGGAGGGAGTGAACTATATGAGGGAATAATAGAAACTGTGGATGAACTTATTGCAGTTGAAGGGGCAGTTATTTCAATTGATGTAGTCGTATCAGAAGTGATGGATGCAGTCGTAGTACCGATTGCGGCAGTACTAACCGAAGGCTCAGATGAAAAGGTAAGAATTGTTACCAAAGATGGCAAAATTGAACGTCGCGTCATTGAAACGGGGATGTTGGATGGAGCGTGGGTTGAAGTCGTAGCGGGAGTGTCACCCGGTGAGTTTGTGATATTAGAAATCGACAGGTCCTGAGCTAGACAAATGATCGAGAGTGAAAACCTCCTTTCCTTGGAAGAGGTAACTAGAACCTACGGTTCAGACGTAAAAGTACACGCTTTAAGGGAAGTTTCACTGAATATATTGTCCGGCGACTTCATGTCAATTATCGGCCCTTCAGGCTCAGGAAAATCCACGATGTTAGGCCTGCTAGGACTTTTAGATATTCCGACATCAGGAAGAGTAATAGTTAAGGATGTGGAATCAACCGGTCTGGGTGATGTGGAAAGATCTCGATTACGCGGTCAGACAATCGGGTTTGTATTTCAGCAATTTCATTTAATACCTCATTTAACCGCTCTGGGTAATGTAGAAACTGCTTTGCTCTATAGAGGGTTATCAGTTGCTGAGCGTCGACAGAAAGCTTTTGAATCTCTCGAAAAAGTTGGACTTTCAGAAAGGTGTGATCACAGACCAGTGCAATTATCCGGCGGCGAACAACAACGTGTAGCCATTGCAAGAGCGATAGTTACTGACCCTTTAGTAGTTCTAGCAGATGAACCTACCGGTGCACTTGATTCAGAAAACGCTGAAAATATCATGGAAATTTTTGCTGGTTTGAAGTCTCCTGAACGAGCAGTTTGCTTAGTCACACACGATATGGAAATAGCTGACGCTACAGACCGACGAGTTTCGATGAAAGACGGATCAATTGTCGAAGATCTTGTGAGAGAAATAATATGAGTCGTATATTAGATCTAGTCAGAGTAGCTGCAGCAGGTCTAACAGCTAGAAAAGTTAGGACCTTCTTGATACTGCTAGGTCCTATTCTGGGTGTAGGAGCGATTGTCTCTGCTATAGGAATCAATGAAAGTTCAAAAGGCTACTTAAAGGAACAGCTTCAAGAACTAGGAACTGATTTGATAGTAGCTAATGCACAAGACTCGCTAGGAGGTTTTGGACAAAATCCTCGAATACCAGAAGATGCAATCGGTAGAGTCGCCCGATTGCCTGATGTAACTTCGGTTACAGGAACTTTTCAAATTTCGAATATTGTCACGCTCCCATTTGAAGACGCAGAAAACTATTACCGTGCTTTTCCTGTACCCGTGATAGCTACTGGATTAAATCTTCCAACAACTATGGAAGTCCCAATGGTAAGTGGAAGATTCTTAAACGATTTTGACTCGAGCAATGCGGCACGAGTAGCAGTAATAGGAAGAGATTTGGCAGATGAATACGGATATCTGCGAGGGGAATCTAGAACTATTTCATTGAATGGTGTTAGTTATGGAATAGTAGGAGTTCTCGATTGGGTTCTTTTGGAACCATCCATGGACTCTGCCGTTTTCATCACCTTCCCAACAGCAGAAAATGACTGGGAAATCGATAATCAAGACCCAAGTAGACTTTATGTACGTGCGCCTACAAACACGAAACAAGTATCAGAAGAGATACCGACCGTTGTGAGTTTAGGGGGGCCAGATGGCGCGCGAACTAGTGTCCCAACCGATCTTTTAGATGCAGAGTCGCAGGTTGATGAGAGTTTAAACAATCTGACAAAACTGATGGGAGGACTTGCTCTTGTAGTGGGCGGTGTGGGAATTGCAAACGTAATGTCTATTTCCGTAATTCAAAGATCTTCAGAAATTGGAATTCGACGTGCATTAGGGCATACCCGGTCGACAATAGGAGTCCAGTTTCTATTTGAAGCCTTAGTAGTAGGTATTTTAGGTGGGGCTCTTGGAGCATTAGCGGGAGCAGGTATTGTCTGGTTAACAGCATGGATGAGGGGTTACGTAATGGTTCTCTCTATACCGGCTTTAATCGGGTGGGGGTCAGTTTCTGTAGCTGTTGCCGTTATAGCGGGACTTTATCCCTCTCTTAAAGCGGCACGATTAGAACCTCTAGAAACTTTAAGACTCGGTTAATATCTAACCTAATATTTGTTTATGTCTGTCGACCTTTTTGATTATGGATTTAACGAAAGTATTTCTTCCTCTAAAGAGGGTGTTGGAAGAATCGTCAGAGTGGACCGTGGCGAATGTGATGTAATTACAGAAAAAGGAAAAGTAAGAGCTGTATCAGATTCGAATAGATCTCAGAGAGTAGTTGCTCCAGTGACAGGCGACTGGGTCAAATTGGCAAATATCCCGGAGATCGGCACTGTGATTGAGGAGGTTCTACCACGTAAGAACAAGTTGTCTCGTCGGGACCCTTCAGACGAAAGACTGGAGCAAGTCCTAGTTTCCAACTTGGACTTAGTGATAATAGTCCATGGCATAGACCGTCCACTCCCACCCGGCCGTATCGAAAGGCTTTTGACTTTAGCCTGGAGCAGTCAGAGTCAGGTGATCGTTGTTCTAACAAAAGTTAGAGAAAGAGACGAATTGTTAGAAGAAACAATGCGAATAATTAAAGCTATAGCTCCAGAGGTAGCAACTCTTACAGTTGATTCAGCTAACACTTCTGATTCGGGATTAGAAGAAATAAAACAAATGTTAAAACAAGGTTATACAGCTGCACTAATAGGAGAGTCAGGTGCTGGCAAGTCATCTCTTGCAAACGCGCTATTGGGTGGTGAAATTTTAGAAACAGGCGAAGTTAGATCAGGTGACAAAAGAGGGAGACATACAACAGTCACACGAGAAATGCTTCTTTGTCCAGATGGGGGTTTGTTAGTTGACACTCCAGGTTTACGCTCTGTTGGAATATGGGACGCTAAAGATTCTTTAGAAAAAGTTTTTGCTGATTTAGAAAAACGGTCCAAAGATTGCCGTTTCAGTGACTGTATGCACGATAGCGAACCAGATTGTGCTGTGATTGAAGACGTTTTACAGGGTTTAGTAGACGAAAGGAGGCTGACTAGGTATAAGGCTCTTTTGAAGGAACTATCAGGTCAACAGACGAAAACTGCAAAACGTAAAAACAGATGACATCTACTAGTACTAGCTATTTTCTTTAGAGACAAGATCCTTCAAAAAAGACCGATTAATTTTGAAACCATGTTTTAGTGGCAGTTCATCAATAACGGTTACTTCTTCTGGAAGTTTGTATCTAGCGAGTTTGTCTTTTCCAAATTCAATCAGATCCTTCAGAGTTGGACTTTCTCCGGATTTTGAAGGTACAACAAAAGCAACTCCTGTCTCTCCTAAAGTATTGTGAGGCTTTGGGATTAATACCATTTGTTCAATTTTAGGGTGGGTGCTTAAAACTGATTCAACTTCTTGCGGATAGACGTTATAACCACCTCTTATAAACATTTCGTTAGTTCTACCAGCAAGGCTAAAAAGCCCACCCTCCCTCTCTCTTGCCAAGTCCTCTGTTTTTAACCATCCATCGACTAGAAATTTTTTTGTGTTTTTTGAATCGCGCCAATATGAGTTCATAGAACTTGGAGTTTTAAGAAACAGTTCCCCAATCTCACCAGTTTCAACAAGTTGTCCATCTTCACCGAGTATTTTTGCTTGTACTCCTGGTCTCGGTTTACCAATTGTGTAAAGGGATTCTTCCAATGGAGCTTCGAGCGAAGTGGCCAATCCGATTCCACCTGACTCTGTTGATGAATAGCGAATCGAATAAGGGGCATTGAAATTCTCTTTCGCTCTTATTACTAATGAAGGCGGAGAAGGACCTCCGCCAGCGACAACTGCCTTAACGCAACCTAAATCGTAATTTTCTAAGTTCTCTACTTTTAGGAGTAGTGAAATTTGCGCCGACACACCTGCAATGGCAGATATGCGGTGTGTCTCGACAAGTTCCAGAACCTTTTCAGCTTTCCATCTATCAAGAATATGGAGCGTCAAGCCTTTCGATAGTTGCCACGGTAGTTTTGTCATACTTCCCACGTGTGCAAAAGCCGTACTGGGAACCAGGTGGCCACCGGTCCCCCAAACGCCTTCTGTATCCATTTTTTGTATTGCAAGGAGTTCCTTGTTTGTGAATAAGGCACCTTTAGGAATGCCAGTTGATCCCGATGTAAAACAGACACAGATTGCTCGATCAAAATTCTCTTCAAGTTCTTTTGGTTGGAATGAATCGGAACGAAGATCTAGTAGTAGTTTCTGACTATTTTCAGTAATTTCTATCGTCTCAACAGAAAGGTCTGTTGGGATTCCATCTGACAGATCAAGAGTAGTAATAACAAGATCTGGTTCCGTGATTTCACAAATTGCTCTCCTCTCGAGAGCTTTAAAACGTGGATTAACACCAGCAGTTATTACACCAAGTTTTGATGCGGCTATATAGATAATCAGGTATTCGATACTGGTAGGAAGAGACAGTAAAACGATTGACCCTTCCATTAAGCCTCTTTTTAGAAGACCGCCTGACACTTCGTCAGAGATTCTGTCTAAATCTTTGTATGAAAGAGAGATACCATTTTCGCATTCAATTGCGGTTTTATCCTCAAAATTTGCGGCAGCGGCTCTTACTATTTCTGGAAGCATTAAAAGAAATGCTATCTCTTTCCAGAAGTGGGTGATTTAATTAATTATTTTTCCTCTTAGGGGTAGCGATTTTTGTGAAAATTTTTAATCTACGTGGGGGCATGTATAACTTGCCCCGTAGCATTGCACTTTGAGAAGGTTGTCCAGCTGAGCTTTCGATATTTTCAGGAGGAAAACACTAAATGGCGCGGATGAATGCAATTGACAGATTCATTGGTGAAGCTGAGGCTTCTGGGTTGGATATCGAAGTGCAGCGTTATCCAGATGGGACACGAACAGCTGCGGACGCAGCTGCAGCAGTCGGTTGCAAGATAGATCAGATAGTAAAGTCCTTGGTTTTCATGGCTGATGTTCGGCCGATACTCATCCTTTGCTCTGGAGCGCGCAGGGTTGATGAAGAAAAATTGGCCGAATACATAGGAACAGAAATAAGAATTGCAGGTGCTAGTGAGGTTCGTGCCGCTACAGGTTATGCAATTGGAGGCACCCCTCCGCTGGGTCACACAGTCCCACTCAAGACAGTAGTAGATCCACACCTAATGGAATTTGAAGAAATTTGGGCTGCAGCAGGCACACCAGATTCTGTATTTCCGATACAACCAAAAGAACTTGTAAAAGCTACTAGCGGTGCTGTGGTCGCAGTCACACGCTGAAGAAAAGAGTAAAAATGTCCGGTAACTGTGATGGTCGGGTAGTGATCGTAACGGGAGCTGGGAGAGGGCTCGGTAGAGCTCATGCTTTAGCGCTCGCATCAGAAGGAGCTTTCGTTTTAGTCAACGATTTAGGGGTTTCACTGGATGGGGAAGGCACGGGATCCTCTCCTGCGGATCAAGTAGTGCAAGAAATCTTAGAGATGGGAGGAAAAGCTGAAGCTAATTCAGCTGATGTGGCTGATTGGGAGCAAGCTGAAAAAATGGTTTCTCACACTATTGAAAAATGGGGAAGATTAGACGCTTTAATTTGCAACGCTGGTTTCCTCAGGGACCGAATGTTGGTGGGTATGAGTGAAGAGGAATGGGATTCAGTGATACGAGTTCACCTCAAAGGCCATTTGGCACCTGCCCGTCATGCAGCAGGCTACTGGAGAAATTTAGCAAAAGAAGGAAAAGAGGTTGAAGGTCGAATAGTAATGACATCTTCAGGAGCAGGTCTTATGGGAAGCGTGGGTCAAGGCAACTACGCAGCAGCTAAAGCAGGAATAGCACTGTTGGTTGTTCAAGCATCAGCAGAGTGGGGCCAATATGGTATCAAAGTAAATGGCATAGCACCAGATGCGAGAACGCGCATGACAGAAGGGATTTTTTATGATGCTGAAATTCCTGAAGGTTGGGATGAAAAGGACCCTGAAAATGTTTCACCTCTTGTTGTTTGGTTGTCGAGTAAAGATTGCAACGTGACAGGAAGAATATTCGAAATTTCAGGTGGAAAAATTAACCTATGTGATGGCTGGAGGCACGGTCCGTCTGAAGAGGTGGAGGGTAGAAAGTTTGAAGTTAACGAAATTGGTGAAGCAATAAATCGGTTATTGGAAAAAATTCCTCCACCAGAGAGTGTTTATGGCTCACGTTAATTTCTGTTCACTTATACTTTCATCCAATGAAGATAACGAGTCTTTTCTCTCTGCTGATTTATAGTTTTCTTCCAAAGCAAGATTAGCATCTTCAAGACTTATGCCGAGTTGACGTAATTCTTGGACAAATCTATTAGCAGCTTCAGATAATCTGAATTGTCTTTGCGCAAGTGGTTCTGAATGTGGAGGTTCATCTGCTACAAAAGTACCTTTGCGTCCCCTTCCAATTGTTAGTCCGTCGCGCTCGAGCTCTGTATAGGAACGAGCGATGGTACCTGGAGCTATTTCTAAACATGTTGCTAGCTCTCTTACGGTCGGTAGTCGGCACTGCGGTAAAAGATATCCGACGGCAATCATGACTGATATCTGTGCTCTTAATTGCTCGAAGAGTGGAATTACGATTTTGTCGTCTAGACGAAGAGTCATTTTTCTATGATTCCCTTTTTCGTCAATAAAGGGAATAAATGATGGGTTTGACATAATGTTTATTGTATTAGTACAAAATACAATAAATGGACAATAATTGCCTATAAATGGACAAATAGATTGATACATAGAATATTTGTATTACTCGATAATTTGGAGAAGATATGAAACTAGTAACCGCAGTAATTAAACCGTTCAAACTCGACGATGTTAAAGACGCCCTTGCAGGCTTAGACATTCAAGGTATGACCGTCAGTGAAGTTCAAGGATTCGGAAGACAAGGCGGGCATAGCGAGACCTACAGAGGAACTGAATATAAGGTTTTATTTACTCCAAAAACACGCGTAGAAACTGTTGTTGATGACGATCAAGTTGAGAATGTCGTAGATGCAATAGTTGCAGCAGCAAGAACCGAAAAAATTGGTGATGGAAAAGTTTGGGTTACCGGAGTTGAATCTTTAGTAAGAATCAGAACTGGTGAGAGAAACAGCGACGCAGTTTAGTCAAACATATTCTGCTTACCTGTTGCTTTACTTGGATACCTTTTACTTATGGATGAAAAAGCAGAATTGAATATCGAAAAGTCCATTGAATTTCAAGTTGAAAATAAGGTCGCTTGGATAACCATAGACAACCAGAAAAAAGGCAATGGCTTAACCCCTGAAATGAGAAATCACTTGATAGACCTGTTTGAAAGTTTTAACGGTCAATCTGAAATCAGATCGGCAATAATAACAGGCGCCGGTGAGAAGTTTTTTTGTACGGGTGCGGACCTGAGCACTTCAATTCAAAATAACGACACCTCTGAGGGGGTCATCGAACCCATTACCGGAGAGATTCGGCGAATGATGCTAGATGGAAGTATTAAGTTAATGAATTCTGTAATAGATTGTGAAATTCCGGTTATAGCAGCGGTGAACGGAACGGCTGCTGGCATAGGTGCACATTTAGCATTCTGCAGCGATTTAGTTATTACCTCAGAAACTGCGCGTTTTATTGAAATTTTTGCCCGTAGAGGACTCGTTCCAGACGGTTTAGGTGCTTGGATCTTGCCGCGACTCATTGGAATTCAGAAAACTAAAGAATTGATGTTTTTTGCAGATGATGTTTCAGCTGAAGAAGCTCTTCGACTGGGCCTTTGCAACCGTGCTGTTCCAGCGTCAGAGCTTAAAACAAAATCACGTGAATGGGCCGAACGTTTAGCTGCAGGGCCATCCCGTAGTTACATGTTCACGAAATGGATGCTTAATAAGTCCTTAGATGTAGACCGGATGACATTAGCTGAGTATGAAGCATGGGCGGTTGAAGTGAACGCCTCCACATACGATTCCAAAGAAGGAGTCCTTTCATTCCAAGAAAAGAGAACCCCGGAATGGAAAGGGTATTAAACCAAACAGTGATTCTTGAAATTGACGATCTTGCAAATGTGAAACTTCTAAAACCGAATGACTTTAAGGAGTTTTGCATCCAGTGTTCCGACTCTAGATCCGCAATTGAAGTTTGTGAAATATTAGAATCAGTGCAAGAAGGAAATAAAGTAATTGATGAAAAACATCTCTGGTTATGTAACGAACTTGTAAGAGAGTTAGCTCCTGATACAAATTATGAGAACTGGGAAAAAGGTTTTACAGAGATGATTGATTATGCAACTTCAAAAGGGTGGACTGAAAATAATGGAACGTTGATACGCGCGCACATAGAGTGGGCTATGGTCTAGCAATGACCGACATAACAATTTTCCACAATCCTCATTGAAACTCTTCCACGAATGCCTTAGCGGTCGCTGAGGAAGCGGGTGTAAAAGTAGAAGTAGTTCTTTATATGAAAGAACCACCAGATGAGAATCTTCTAACTCGAATTGTTAAAGGACTCGAAGACCCTGTTGAGGATTTAGTCAGGAAAGATTCAAAATTTAAAAAAATGGAACTTACACCCGAGGACTATGTAGGAAATTCGAAAGCGGTTGTTGAGATACTTTCTGATCAAAAAGCATTGTTGCAGCGACCTGTAATAGTCAAGGGAAAAATTGATGGTGATGGTCCTTTGAAAGCGATTATCGGTCGGCCTAAAGACCGGATAGCTGACTTTATTAAATAGGAAAAAACTTAATTAATCTTCTTGTTTTTAAAAGAGTTAAGTTTCACATGGTTAACAACATCTGCGAGCAGATCTACAGGTGCATCATAAGGAACCGACAGACCCACTCTGTCTGCTATGTCTCCGAATCGTTCCACTAGCTGAGAGCCAACTTCTGAAGGTTCGCCAACAACTGCCAGAGTATGAAGGACTTCATCAGTTATAACAGAAGAAATTTCTTCCCAACGGCCTTCTTTGGTAAGTCGATTGAGAACAGGCTGCATATCTCCCCAGCCATGTACGTCAAGTGTGACTTTATAGGCAGGAGTTGAGCCATAGAAAGCCAAGTTGAATTTTGCACCTTTAATTGCTTTTTCATATTCCTCATCAGATCGATAAGAACACACGATCGAGTTTGTAATTAGTTTAGGTTTATCTTTACGGCCAGACTTCTTAGCGCCATCTGTAAGAGCTGGGATGGTTACTTCATCAAGGAATTTGCGACTGCTAAATGGATGTATCAAAACTCCGTCAGAAATTTCTCCAGCCAAATTCGTCATCATGGGACCAAGCGCGGCTAGCCAGACAGGAGGAGGTTCCCATGGCATTGAATCTGGCACGAAAATTGGGGTCATCAGACTAAATTTATAGAACTCTCCTTGGTAATTGAGCTCGGACCCTTCTGACCAACACTTAAAGATAGCTTTGATAGATTCGATCACTTCACGCATTTGTCTTACAGGGTGCTCCCATGTGGCTGAGTATCTTTTTTGAATGTGCGGTTTGATCTGACTTCCCAACCCAAGAGCCATTTTTCCTTGTGAATAGTTTTGTAAATCCCATCCCGTACAAGCAAGAAGCATTGGGCTTCTGGGAAATGCCAATGCGATGTTCGTGTAACAGTAGAGATCACTGTGCTCGGCAGCTAAAACAAGGGGCGCAAATACGTCGCGATTGGATTCAGCAGTGAATACCCCGTCAAATCCAGCCGTTGCTAATTCAGTTACCCGATTTGGAACCAAAGACAAATCAGTAGTTATTCCGATATCTAAAAACATGCTGCTCTTTTCGAAAAATCAGTGATGGGAAAAACATACCCTCTTAAAGATTAATTTTTGCGATCGGCTTCATATATATAGCTTTCGTCAGTTAGGGTCATTAAATAACGAACAAATGCTAGGAGAAATGATGTTTGCAGCTGTCATGGAAACTGTGCCAACCGATCAGCTCGTTATAGCTGATGATTTGACTTTAAGAGAAGTTGGTCCCGGAGATGTAAGACTAAAAGTTGCCCATAGTGGAGTATGTCATTCAGACCTTTCAGGCATGAATGGAACCATTCCGACAGAACCTGGCACAGTGCTAGGTCATGAAGGCGCTGGAGTCGTACTCGAAGTTGGGGAAGGTGTTTCCCATGTATCAGCAGGTGATCATGTAATAATCGCATTTTCTCCTCCATGTGGTGCATGTCCCTATTGCACAGGAAGACATCAGCCAAATTTATGCATGAATGGGTTAATGGCGATGGGTGTAAACCAACAATTCAGGCAAGGGGACAGAGTCATCGGATCTTTTTGCGGATGTGGAACTTTTGCTGAAGAAACGATCGTCCCCGCAATAGCTACTGTGAAAATAGATAACGACATTCCTCTGGATATAGCCGCACTAATAGGTTGTGGTGTAACTACTGGAGTGGGTGCAGCGCTAAATACAGCGAAAGTTACACCAGGGTCATCAGTCCTGGTAGTAGGAGCTGGAGGAGTTGGGATTGCGGCTATACAAGGAGCGAGAATAGCTGGGGCATCTGCAATTGTTGCCGTTGATCTCCACGAAGGAAAGTTAGAAAGAGCAAAAGCTTTTGGAGCGACACATGGAGTAACACCTGAAGAAATTCCAGCAGCTATGGCTGAAGTAACTTCCGGCGAAGGATTTGATTTCACATTGGAATGCATTGGTCTAGCTTCAACGATGAGACAGTCATTTGATTTGACCCGTCGTGGTGGAACTTGCTGCATAGTGGGAGTCGGCAGACCAGATGAGATGTTTGAGCTTTCAGCTTTCGAAATGTTCTTTTCAGAGAAAGTACTTATTGGTTCAATGTACGGAAGTGCAGATGTTAGAACAGACTTCAATCGTTTCTTAAGTCTTTACAAATCAGGCAAGTTGGATCTAGATGGGATGATCTCCCGACGTATAAAAATAGACGAAGTTAACGACGCACTAGGCAGTTTGGGTGATGCCGATGTTATCAGACAGGTAATTGACTTTTAAATTTCTAGAGGAGTTGCAACTTCAGAATGAGTGAATCAGAAAAGCCGTTAAAGGCTGAACTGACTGTTGAGTACCCATTTACGCGAACTACGGGGAAAGTAATCGGTGCCTTCATGACAGGTTTGAGAGAGAAGCGATTATTCGGGATTAAGAGATCAGATGGGAGTGTTCTAGTTCCCCCTTTGGAATATGACCCGATCACAAGTGAGCCGCTGACGGAAATGGTAGAAGTGTCACAGAGCGGAGTAGTTGAAACTTGGACTTGGATTGATCCTCCTCGTCCGCAATCTCCATGGGATGCCCCACATGCATTGACATTGATAAGACTCGATGGGTCAGACACCTCAATGTTGCATGCTGTACTTGCTGGTTCACCTTCAGAGATGAGAACTGGGATGCGTGTGAGTGCTAAGTGGAAGGAAGAGCGTGTCGGTCACATAACAGATCTGGAAGGATTTATACCCGAAACTAAAGAAGTTGATTCTTGATATGACCGATCCAAATTCACCACCTGCATCGTTATCTGAAGACGTAAAGATTCCTGAATCAATAAGTGGGTTAGAACCAGTTCGTTCAGTACGAAGCCCTATAAAGCTTGTTTATGATTTTGTTCCAAGTCCACCAGTGCAAGAATATTTGCGTTCTTACTCAAAAAAGAAAATTTTAGGTCACCGCTCACCTGTTGACGGAGCTGTCTTTGTACCTCCTAGGGGAGTTGACCCACGGCATGGTGTCTTAATCGAAGAGAGTGTGGAACTTTCTGATAGAGGACATGTGGGAAATTTTTGTGTAACACATCTACCTATTCCTGGTAGAGATGATTTAGATATACCTTATGTCAGTGCATGGATACATCTAGATGGCGCAAACGTAGGGTTTTTAGGATTGGTAGCTGGTTGTGAAAATGATGAAGTTCACATAGGGATGCGCGTCCAAGCGGTATGGAAAAAAGAAGAAGAGTTAGGCAATACCGCTGAGAATATTCTTTATTGGAAACCAACTGGAGAACCTTCAGTGCCTGTAGAAAAAGCCGGCAATCGTGCATGGGATCAACCAAATGAATGAAAGTCATAATTTTCGAGATGTAGCGGTTGTTTCCGTCGCCAGTCATCAGACTAAAACTTTAAGTGAAGTAAATGAGGTTCAGCTAATGGCTGACCTTATTAGCAAGTGCAGAAATTCAGCTGGCGTAACACAGGAGGAGATTGGTTTTACATGTTCAGGGAGCAGTGATTTTTTAGCCGGACAAGCATTCTCATTTGTTCATACTCTCGACTCGGTTGGCGCTTTTCCTCCGATTTCCGAGAGCCACGTTGAAATGGATGGAGCATTCGCTCTATACGAAGCATGGGTAAAGCTCCAAATAGGTGAGGTTGATACCGCTCTTGTTTACAGTTATGGAAAACCTTCCGCTGGATCGATAATTGATGTTTTAGCCACTCAGCTAGATCCCTATTATGTTTCCCCGCTCTGGCCTGATTGTTTCTCATTAGCAGCTCTTCAAGCACGACTTTTACTTGATAAAGGCCTAATAAGCTTAGAAAAAATGGCCGAAATATCTAAGAGAAGCCAAAAGAATGGATTTGATAATCCGAATGCGGTTAGAAGTTCGAAAGATGTGTCAATCGAAAACCTCATGAATGAACCTACGATAGTGGATCCTCTTAGAGTAAGTGATATTTCTGAAATTACCGATGGGGGATGTGCAGTAATTTTGGCTACAGGAGATAAAGCAAAATCACTTTGTGAGAGACCGGCTTGGATAAAGGGAATTGACCACAGGGTGGACTCGCACACATTAGGTGTGAGAGATTTAACGAGGTCCTCTTCGGCTTTTTTAGCGGCCGAAAAAGCAGGAGGAAATATTGATCGGCTTGACGTAGCTGAAATTCATGGAATGACTTCCGCTCAAGAGTTGATTCTCGAAAAAGAGTTTTGCTTGACTGAGGAAACTCAGATCAACCCTTCAGGTGGTTGCCTTGCTTCTGACACAATGATGGCTTCAGGATTAATACGCATCTCTGAAGTAGCTAGAAGAATTATTTCAGGCCAAGCAGACCGAGGCTTAGCGCATGCGACTTCAGGGCCCTGTCTTCAACAAAACCTTGTATGTGTTTTGGAGGGTGAATAATGTCAGCAGAGTTGACAGCTGTTCTAGGTGTGGGTCAAACAAAATATTCCGCCACACGAGGAGATGTATCAATCGCAGGACTTTGCCGTGAAGCTGCATGCAGAGCTTTAGAAGATGCTCACCTGGGCTGGAAAGAAATAGATGCGGTGGTTATTGGTACAGCTCCAGATTTTTTTGAAGGAGTAATGATGCCAGAGTTGTATTTGGCAGAGGCTCTCGGAGCGGTAGGAAAACCAATTCTTAGAGTCCACACAGCTGGTTCAGTAGGTGGTTCCACTGCACTGGTGGCAGCTTCTTTAATCCAATCTCGTGTGCATGAAAAAGTTCTAACAATTGGATTTGAAAAACAGTCTGAGTCGAATGCAACTTGGGCTCTTTCATTACCTCAGCCATTTTCTGTTTCAATTAATGCAGGAGCCGGAGGTTATTTTTCTCCGATTATCCGACAGTACATGAGTCGCTCTGGAGCACCAGAATTAATTGGATGCATGGTCGCTTTTAAAGACCGGCAACACGCGTTGAAAAATCCTTATGCGCACTTACATCAAAATGATTTGACATTTGAAGAAGTTGTTGATTCTCCGATGTTGTGGAATCCAATTCGCTATTCAGAAACATGCCCCTCATCGGATGGGGCATGTGCGATGGTTTTAGGCAATGAAGTATCAGGAGATAGAGCAGAAAACCCGGTTGCATGGGTCCACGGCACGGCCATGCGTTCAGAGTCAAATAATTTTCCAGGAAGAGACGAAGTTAATCCTCTCGCTAGCAGACAGTGCGCAGCGGATGTGTTCAGACAGGCTGGAATAACGAATCCACTAAAAGAGATTGATGCTGTTGAGATTTATGTGCCCTTTTCATGGTATGAACCGATGTGGTTGGAAAGTTTGGGCTTTGCGGAAATTGACCATGGATGGAGAATGGTTGAGGACGGTACAACAAGTCTGTCTGGAGGTAAATTACCTGTCAATTGCTCAGGAGGAGTTCTTTCCTCAAATCCCATTGGAGCTTCCGGCATGATTCGCTTTGCTGAAGCAGCTTTACAAGTTCGAGGCATGGCTGGAGATCATCAGGTTGATGGAGCCAAAAAGTCTTTCGGACATGCTTATGGTGGAGGAGCACAATACTTCTCTATGTGGATAGTTGGCGCTGAAAAACCTTAACGGTAAGACTTGGAGAGAAAAATTGCCTAATATGGAATCACCCAGAGAAGGTCAGTCGGTTTATTGGTTGACCAAATTAAGGAGTTCAAATGAGAGTGGTAGTCGATTTTGACCTTTGCGAAAGCAACGCCATATGTATGCAAATAGCCCCGGACATATTTGAAGTTAGAGATGATGATTTCCTCTATATCTTGGATGAAACACCAAGTGAAGATCGCAGATCTAACCTTGAAGAAAGTGTTCAACGGTGTCCTAAGCAGGCAATTTCGATCGAAGAGTGACCTAATAACAAAAGAAAGTTGACGATGCACAGTTCTATAACAATTGTAGGAGCTTCGTTAGCTGGGGTTAGAGCGGCTGAAGCTTTGAGATCAGAGGGTTTTAAGGGGAATATCAAACTTTTAGGCGACGAAGCTCATATAGCCTATGACAGACCTCCTTTGTCAAAGAGTTTCTTAGAAGGAGAGATGACCTCTGAAAAACTGTCTTTATTAACATCAGAAAAAATTAATGAACTAGAAATCGAAGTCAGAACGGACAGTAAGGCGTCAAACCTCGACATCGAGTCACGAACTTTAGAGGTGAATGGAGAAGTAGAAGAATTTGATGCTTTGATAATTGCAACAGGTGCAAGAGCAAGAAAATTGCCTAACACCGATAAAATTAATGGCGTTCATACCCTAAGAAGTCTTGACGACAGTATAAAAATACGTAAGTCATTTAAATCAGGGAATCCAAAAGTTGTAGTTGTAGGAGGTGGTTTCATTGGCTGCGAAGTCGCAGCCACAGCTTCCAATTTGGGTATTGAAGTCACGATAGTTGAATCTCAGGATGTACCCCTTTCTCATGTTTTAGGAGAAGAAGCTGGGAAAGTTATTTCAGAATTACATACAAACAATGGTGTTCGGCTGAAATGCGGTGTCGAAGTCCAAGAAATAAAAGGTGATTCCCAAGTCGAAGGAGTCCTTCTTGAAGACGGAACTCTATTGGAAGCAGATCTCGTAATTGTTGGAATTGGAGCTGTTCCAAATACGGAATGGTTGGAAAACTCTGGTTTGACAATTGAAAACGGAGTTTGTTGTGATCAAACATGCTTAGTAGCACCAAACATTGTGGCAGCGGGCGACGTGGCACGTTGGGACCATCAAGGTTATGGCAAGAGCATAAGACTAGAGCATTGGGATAATGCAGCGGAACAAGGAAAACATGCCGCATTAAGACTTTTACAGACCGAAGCCGAAGCACTTCCATACGCTCCAATTCCATGGTTTTGGAGCGACCAGTTTGATCGCAAGATTCAACTTGCGGGAATTAGTAGCCCAGAAGATGACTTTGAAGTAGTTGTCGATTCTCCAGATGAAGGAAGATTTACAGGTATATACGGTAGCGAAGGTAAATTAAGAGCAGTTCTTGGAATTAACCGCCCTCGACATGTTATGCAATTCAAGTCTTTGATGGAAAACAAAGCCTCATGGAAAGAAGCTTTAGATTTCGCCAAGGAAATCGGATAGCGATTCTGTGATTCGGTCATTAAAAATTATTGTGACCCTTATGCTTTTATCAAATTGCACTTCGAGTTCTAACAATCTGGAATTTAAAATAGTTGAGCAAGCTATTCCAGAAGTTTTACTTCCGTCTTATCCTCACTTGGTAACTGAAGTTAATTGTCCTGAATACGTCAATAAAGATTTGGATACTATTTTTTGCACACTCCAAGTCGCTGGAAAAGAGATCTCAGTTTCGGTAACAGGGCCTGACGTGACAAATTCGTTCAATCTTGATCCGAGAATAAAAATTATAGAAAGTGTCCAACTGGCTCAAAAAGTAAAGAAGCGACTGGATGATGATTTAGGCATAGAAAATAAAATCGAATGCACGCCAGAAATTAGAGTAGCTCATCCGGGGGAACTTTTCGATTGTGAAATAATCGATTCGAATGGCATGGTTCATCATTTGCAAGTCAAAATTATTGACTTACATGGTTCATTTGAAATAATAAGCTGAACAAATGGATCTTTAAACTTTAAGACTTCTACACTTATCATTTGCCTCTCTAGAAAGTTGAAATGAGTCAAAATAAAGAAAATCAACAACTTATTGATGTCGTTGGCGTAGGTAATGCAATAGTTGATGTGATAACTGAGGTCGAAGAGTCATTCATCAAAAAACAAAATTTGACAAAAGGGTCGATGAGTCTGATAAGTGAAGAACGTTCCGCTGAAATGCATCAAGCAATGCCAGCAGGTAAAGAAATGCCGGGAGGTTCGGCAGCAAATACAATGGTGGGTGTCGCACAATTAGGCGGATCGGCGGCTTATATCGGCAAGATTTCAGAAGATTACCTTGGCCAGGTATTCAGAGAAGGAATGTTGAAAGCCGGGGTTAATTTTTCCTGTGGGATTGATGAAGATTTACCCACAGCACGTTGTTTGATTCAAGTAACTCCTGATGCTCAGCGAACAATGAATACTTTCCTAGGTATATCTGCGTATCTGTCAGCAGAAGATGTAAAACAAGAATTAGTTGCCTCTTCTGAACTTCTTTATTGCGAGGGGTATTTATGGGATACCGATGAGTCCAAAGAGGCCATACGTAAAGCGATGAAGATTTCCAAATCTTCAAATCGTAAAGTTGCTCTTGCTTTGTCAGACATTTTTTGTGTAGAGAGACACCGTGAAGATTGGCTTGAACTTTTAAAAGAATTTGTCGACTATATTTTTTGCAACGAAAGCGAAATCTGCGCTCTTTATATGACCAAAGATTTAGATAAAGCAATCGAAAAAGTTGCAAAAAACGTAGATGCTGCATTCATAACACTTGGCTCCAGAGGATCAGTAGTCGTAGAAAACTCTAAAAAAATTGAAGTTGAAGCAGTTCCAGTTAAAGGAGTTGTTGATAGCACAGGTGCAGGCGACATTTTTGCTAGTGGTGTAATTTTTGGAATGAGCCGAAAGTTGCCTTTGGATAAGTGTGCAGAGATTGGTTCACTGATGGCTTCAGAAGTGATCACTAGTTTTGGTCCACGAATTGAAAAAGATCCAAAAAAAATAGTAGAACATCTCTTATAGTCGCCCAATTGTCGTGATGATCGTGACTCTCAGCTAGCTTGGTCTCATGAATGAATACAAGTGTTTCGATGTCTCAATAGAAAAAGGTGTCGCAACTGTTACTTTAAACAGAGGCGAAAAACTAAACACCATGATTCCAGCCTTTTGGTCTGAGTTGCCAAAAGTTATCGGTGAAATTAATTCCAGTGGGGAAGCTAGGGTAATCGTTTTAGCTTCAACGGGAAAACATTTTTCAGCCGGTATGGATCTTGCGGTTTTTTCAATGGGCTCTGGTGATTCACAGGCAGAGGTTGGAAGAGTTAGGGCCAACCTTCGCGAAAATGCTCTTCATCTACAAGATTCTTTTAGTTGTTTAGAGAAAGCGCGGATCCCTGTATTAGCTGCCATACAGGGAGGGTGCATAGGGGGCGCAGTTGACATGGTTACAGCGTGTGATATGAGATACGCATCTGAGGACGCTTTCTTTTGCATACAGGAAATAAATATAGGCATGACAGCTGATGTAGGAACACTTCAAAGACTGCCAAAGCTCATCCCTGAAGGGGTATGTCGAGAGCTAGCATATACAGGAAGAAGAATGCAGGCAGATGAAGCAAAATCAGTTGGTCTGGTAAACGAAGTTTTTTCTGACCAAGAGACTCTTTTGGATGGTGTCATGGAGATTGCAGAAGAGATTGCTTCAAAATCACCGCTAGCTATTTGGGGCTCAAAGGAGATGATTACATATTCACGAGACCATTCAACATCAGACTCTTTGAATTACATAGCTACTTGGCAGTCAGGTATGTTCCAACCTGCCGATATGAAAGAAGCTTTTCAAGCAAAAGCGGAAAATCGACCCTCAGAATTTGATGACTTGTTACCACTTAACAGAGGTTTGGATGAGGGAATCTGAAAAGAAATTTTTCAGAAAAATTAATCGTTTAAAAATTCGAAACCTAGGTCTCCGAGGGTCACTAAAGAACTAGAAACCCAAGTTCCAAGTTGGCTGAAGTGAAGATCTAACCCCGAGATGTCTTCAAGAACCTTTGAACTCAGTTCATAACTGCCCTCATAAGATACTTCGATTGCCCACTCCGGCTTATCGATCTTATTCTTATTGTCAATTTCGTGGATTGTCTCTAAAGTAGTTCCAGATTTTTCAAATGTGCTGTTCTCCAACTTTGGATTACTTGAGGGAAGATTATCAACGAATAATTGCGGATCTGGCTTGCTCGCCAGGCGTTGAAGTCTCAGAACCAAGCCGACAAGTATTTCTATCGGTTCTCCTAATTCTCCGTCTTGACACCATCGCCTATAAGAAGTCTGCGACCATGTTGGCCATTCGAGTGCAAGGTCACAATGTATGCGTGGCGGCTTTCCCTCACCTGGTAATCCGTAACTAACTCTCCAAAACGTGTTACCTATTAAGAGGTCGTTATAAAAACTTTCTTCCATATTTTGCCTCTCGAGACGCGCGCTCTCAAGAGAGTCTCTTAAAGCACCTATTGCATCGGAAAATACGTGGTCAATCACTTAAGACAATTTAGCTAACACATTTATCGTAGAAAAGTCAGTTGCTTTGATTTCTCCAGATTGCATATCTGACAAGATGGTTGAGAGCTGATACAGCTCTGTTTGCCGATGCGTAACATAACTGACCCGAGTCACGGATGGTTTTGACCATTGGATTATTTGGTTGAGTAGTAGCAAGTTCTGAAGCGATCAAGATTGGTTTACCTGATGACAAAGAAGCTTTGATTGAAACTTCTGCGTACCTTCTTTCCTGGCGTTCATGAAAGTTAACAATTCTTTCCAGACCGTGATTAGGGTAGAACTTTCCAGTCCTTACAAGATTTGCAGTATTCCCTTGTATGCCTAGTCCAAGCTGAATAATTGAATCAATCTCTGGATGCTTGGAAGCTATTGAGAGAAGTTCTGGAATTGTGTCTCTAGTTTCGCCTCCTGCTAAATCGATCGGATTATTTTTACTCCAACGTGGAGGCAGTAATTTGTTGATTTCTTCTTTTAAATCATTTGGGAGGGGTGTTAGAACTAATTCAGAACTGTTACTAATTGCATCTGCAGTCACCACACCCCATCCACCTGCTGTTGTCAGAACGAGCACGCGTGGACCGCTAGGCAGAGGTTGTGTAGCGAATGTAGCGGCAATCTCAAAGGCTGATTCGATATTAGGAGCACGTGTTATACCAGCTTGCCTTGCCATACCTTCAAAAATTTTAGAGTCACTTGCGAGCGAGCCTGTATGAGAAGCAGCTGCTCTTTGACCTCCCATAGTGGTTCCACCTTTTACGAGCACAATTGGCAATTTCTTCGTGATTGTTTTAATTCTTTCGAAAAAATCTCGACCTTTTTCCAAACCTTCTAGATAGCAGAGAGCTACATCGGTAGCTGGATCAGTAGAAAACCATTCAAGGAAGTCAATTATTTCTGTAGCGGCAGCATTTCCAGCTGAAACTGATCTACTTATACCAATACCAGTTTGATTCGCATAGTTAAGAAAACTTGAAACAAAATTACCTGACTGAGAGACCACAGCTATACGCCCTTTTGGAGCGTAAGGCGCAACAATTTGTGCACAAAGACCAGCGGGTGGAGAAACGACTCCTTGACCATTCGGGCCGGCAAGAACGAGATCTAATTCCGCTGCTAAAGCAACTAGTCTTTTTTCGGCTTTTAAACCCTCTTCACCTGTTTCTGAGTATCCGCCAGCGGCACAAAAAACTGCTTTTACACCTTTTTCGGATGCTTTACGAAGTAACTCTTCGTTCATCTCGACAGGAGTGCACAAAATCATCAAATCAGCTTCATTTTCAGGGATGGAGTCAAGAGAAGTAGTTACTTTTTGTTCCAGAACCGTAGATTCTTCACGCCCAATAGCGAAAACTTTCCCCTCGTATCCACATGAAAGAATATTGTGCAGAGCTACAAAACCGAATTTTCCAGGATGACTAGAAACTCCCGTAACTATCACTCCTCTCGGCTCAAAAAGGAATTTAAGATCCTTAGTCATAACGATTCCTCTTTTATTTCAACGAGAGCGTCAACTGCTATAGGAATGCCTTTGACGAGAATTAATGGATTTAAATCAATCGATAAAATTTTGTCATCTTTGGCTAGATCACCCAGCTTTATAAGCAAATCAATTGTTGCGTCAATGTCAAGAGCTTCTTCTCCACGAAATTCTTTCAATAGGTCGGTTGTTTTCAATGAAGAAATTAGATCCCTAGCGTCATAAGGAGTAATCGGTGCGAGTCTGAATTCAACATCTGCTATGGCTTCAGCAAGGACTCCACCAAATCCAAACATTACACAAGGCCCAAATTGAGAATCCCTGACTACACCTGCAATAACTTCACGTGAGCCGGAGAGCATTTCTGTAATAAGCAAATCACTATCATCGATTTTATTCTCAAGAAGTTCATTAGCAGCGTTTAAAAATTCAGACTCCGTTTTTAGATTAAGTCTCACAAATCCTTGCTCGGTTTTGTGAGCAATAGAGGAGCCATTTAATTTCAGTGCATTAGGGAAGCCGATTTCTCTTGCTGCGTTTAGAGCTTCATCAATATCGCTAGCAGTCTTCCATCTTGAAACAGAAATTCCTGCACTTTCGACTATCTGGCGTGATTCTGATTCTGAAGCAGTTGTCATAATGAATCTCAGTTCCCTGTAACTATGAGACGGTTTCAGGAAAGGTTTTTCCAGCCCGGTTTAATAACTTTCTCAATTAAGTGAATCCTTTCATCAAAAGGAAGGAAAGCACTTTTCATAGCGTTAACTGTAAGCCAAGAAAAGTCATCTAGGTCCCAGCCAAAAGCTTTATTTAATGAAAGCAACTCAGAAGTCATCGAAACGTTACTCATTAGCCTGTTATCAGTATTAACGGTAACTCTAAAACCCAATTCTTTCAGAAGTCCAATGGGATGTTCTTCCAATGATTGGACTGCGCCTGTGTGAATGTTAGATGTTGGGCATAATTCTAAAGGTATCCTTCTATCTCTGATGAAGGAAGCCAGACTGCCAAGTATGAAGTTGCCTGATGAATCTAGTTCAATATCATCAATAATTCTCACTCCATGACCTAAACGCTCCGCTCCGCAGTATTGGACAGCTTCCCAAATGGAAGGTAACCCAAATGCTTCACCAGCATGGATTGTAAAATGGAAATTTTCTCTTTGAAGTAATTGAAACGCCTCTAAATGATCCGTTGGAGGGTAGCCGGCTTCACGGCCAGCGATATCAAAACCAACGACTCCTTTATCGCGAAAGTCAACGGCAGCTTCGGCGATTGTTTTGGAGTCGTTGCTGGTTCTCATAGCAGTAATAATTGTTCTTAAAGTTAGATTGGTCCCTGATGAACCTTCAGAGAAACCAGATAAAACTGCTTCTATCACTTCATGGATAGATAGTTTCTGTGTCGTAAAAAGAGACGGCGCAAATCTTATTTCTGCGTACACACAGCCATCTTCAGCAAGATCCTCTGCGCATTCTTTGGCAACGCGATGGCAAGAGTATTCATCCTGCATCACCCCCACTGTGTGGGCAAAAGTTTCAAGGTACAAGTTCAGATCCCTGCGGTTAGCACCTTCGTGAAACCATTCCGATAATTTTTCGACATTGCTTGACGGTAGTTCTTTGTATCCAGAAATATCAGCAAGATCAATAACCGTAGAGGGACGAAGGCCGCCGTCAAGATGGTCGTGTAAGAGAACTTTAGGCCCTCTGGCTACAAGGTCAGGAAAAACAGATTCATCAAAGCCAGAACCTTCACTAGTCATGCCTAAGTCTATCTAGTTGGATGGAACAAAAAAGAAGTCAATAAAGGATCTTGTCGAAGAAATCCTTAGTTCTTTGTTCTTTAGGACTTTCGAAAACCTGATTAGGGGGACCGATTTCAACAACCATTCCTTCGTCCATGAATACTAAACGGTCACCAGCCGCTTTAGCAAAACCCATTTCATGTGTTACTACTGCCATGGTCATTCCTTCAGAGGCAAGCTCAAGCATTACATCTAGAACTTCTTTTACCATTTCAGGATCTAATGCTGAAGTAGGTTCGTCAAAAAGCATAATTTTTGGTTCCATCGCTAATGACCTAGCAATAGCTACCCTTTGTTGTTGTCCACCTGATAGTTGACGCGGATATGAATCCGCCTTATCGGGAATCCCTACTCTTAGGAGTTGTTTCATGGTCATTTCATTAGCTTCACTTTTGCTACGTCCTCTTACTTTTCGTTGAGCTAAACAGATATTTTCCATCACCGTTAAATGAGGGAATAAGTTGAATTGTTGAAATACCATGCCCACTTCAGCTCTAATTGTGTCAATATCACATTCTGGGTCCGTCAATTCGACTCCATCGATAGCTATTGATCCTTCAGTTGGGATTTCAAGCCTGTTAATACACCTAAGAACTGTTGATTTGCCTGAACCGCTGGGGCCAACAATCACGACCACTTCACCTTCAGCTATCTCCAGATCAACGTTTTGGACAGCGTGAATATTTTTGTTGAAGGTTTTAGATAGGTTCTTAATTGAGATCATCAGTCAATACCTCTACCACTTCGAACATTTCTGTCGTCACGAGTCATTCTTCTTTCGAGAACTCCTAAAAGCAAACTAAGACCAAGTGTGAGAATTAGATATATGAAAGCTAAAACAAAGTAACCTTCTCGAAATTTAAAAGTACTGGCTGAAAACTGTCTTGCTCGTTGTGTAACTTCAAGAACTCCTAGAACGGAAAGCAGTGATGTGTCTTTTAGTATCGCAATGAAATCGTTTCCTAGTGGCGGAATGATTGCTCTCATCGCTTGAGGTAAGACAATTGAATTCATAGTCTGACGTCTACTTAACCCTAGCGATCTACCTGCTTCTACTTGACCGATAGCAATTGACTGAATACCTCCTCTGAAAATTTCTGCCATGTATGCTCCGTAAATGAAAGCTAGAGTCACAGTTGCCCTCATCTGAAATGAAAGTTTGAAACCAAACGCATTTTGGAGTTGAGGAAGCAAGACGAGAGCAACGGTAAATATGAGAGGGAGTATCGGAATGCCTCGGATGAATTCAACATACGTTCTAGCTAAGTTTCGCGATATTACATTTTTAGAAAGTTGGCCCATTCCCGCTAAGAGCCCCAAAGCTAAAGCCATAGCAAAAGCTTGAAGGGTGGCAGTGATGGTAATGCTTATACCTGGTATCACTCTGTCCCAAGCTAAGTCATAGCTGTCTTTAGTCAGTATCTGGTAGCCCATCCAGGAAAGAATGGCGACTATAGCAATTCCCCACCAGGGGAAGGTGTCCCACCATTTTGGTTTGTCGCTAAGACTCTTTTTATCGCTTCTTTCGTGTCTAGACATTTTTTCCTTATTAGACAGGTCTTCGAAGAATAGTACTTAAATGTTAAAAAGACGAATGGTGTTGAAATTTGTAAAGAAATCAGTTTTGTCAACTAGTCTTTTTTTATGCAGTCCCAACGTTATATCGCCGACACTATTGTTACCTGTGATGCCAGTGGCAGTATCTATTCCCCTGGTGTAATAGACATTAAAGAAGGCAAAATTGCATGGGTTGGCAGTCTAGGGGATGAAGAAGGAACCGATTTACAAGTTGATGAAATAGGTGGCCTTTTAATGCCGGGTTTGGTGAACGCTCACTGCCACACACCAATGACCTTAGTTAGGGGAGCGGGAGACGGGTTGCCATTAGGAAGATGGCTAACTGAAGCGATGTGGCCGCGCGAAGGAAATATGAATGAAGAAGATGCTTATTGGGGTATGACTTTAGGCTCTGCGGAAATGTTTCGAGCAGGGGTTACAAGTAGCTGTGAAATGTATCTTTTCGAAGAGGCTTTAGTTGAATCTGCGAATTCGTCTGGAGCGAGACTTGTTATGACACCAGGAGTTTTTAAGTCTTCTTATTCAGAAGCAAGACTTCAGGATTTCACAGATTTTTATAATCGTTACCATAATCCAGAAGGGAAAATTACTGTGGGTATAGGCCCGCATTCTGCTTATGATTTGGGGATATCGGCATGTCTTGAACTGGCGGAATTCGCAACGTCACTCGAAGTATTGTTTCATATTCATTTGGCAGAAACTCGTGAAGAAAGCTCTCAACTCGAATCTCAATATGGTAAAAGTATCGTCAAGATACTTAGCGAAAATGGAATATTAGAAGGAAAAGTTTTAGCAGCTCATTGTGTGTGGGTTGACGACGATGACATTTCACTTTTAGCTGATTCAAATGTATCTGTGGCGCATTGTCCGATTAGTAATATGAAACTCGGATCGGGGATAGCCCCTATAAAAAAAATGCTTGAGAAAGGTCTAACAGTGGGGTTGGGGACAGATGGGCCCGCTTCTAATGACACACTTGACCTGTGGGAGGAAGTTAAAGTTGCGGCGCTTCTAGCAAGGGTAAATAGTCTGGATGCAACTTTAATAACACCATTGGAAGCTTTGGGAATGGCTACACGACAAGCTGCAAAGGCTGTAGGTCTCGACCGAGTTGGAAGTCTGCAAGTTGGTTGGGAAGCAGACATTATAAGAATTGATACTGACTACAGCACTTTCACACCATCGACTGATTTGAATGAAACCTTGGCTCATCTAGTTTGGTCTGGAGCTACTAGAGAAGTAACAGATGTCTGGGTTGCGGGCTCTAAAGTTCTCTCAAAGGGTGATTTGATAACAATCGATGAGGAAAGAGCTTTGAGAGAAGTAAGGGAAAGAGCTTTCAGATTGATAGAGGTTTAAAGGTGCTAGATAAGGAGAAGACAGCGGCGGAAATAGCGGATATTCTGGGTCTCGCGCCGTTGCCGCTGGAAGGTGGCATGTGGGCGCAAACTCTCAAAGATAAAAATTCGACAGCCATCTACTACCTTTTGAGTAAAAGTAACTTCTCGGCCATGCACAGTCTTAAATCGGTTGAGGTTTATCACTACTACGCAGGAGCACCCGCACAGATGCTTTTGTTGAATCCTGCTGGAAAGATTGAAGAACCAGTTCTAGGTTCAAATCTTGATTCTGGACATCGACCACAGGTGATCGTCGAACCGGGAGTTTGGCAAGGTTCGAGGACAACAGGGGAGTGGACTTTATTAGGAACCACGATGGCTCCTCCTTATTCTCAAGAAATGTTTCAGTTGGCAGATAGAGAAGAATTGCTTAAAGGTTGGCCAGATAGTAGACAAAAAATTTATGAATTAACTCGAAGTGATTTTGATCACTGATTCACCAGGTTGCATTAGTCGAGATGCCACCATCAACGAGTAAATCTGATCCTGTTATCCACTGTGCCAAAGAAGACGAAAGAAAAACTACGGCATCAGCTATATCTTCAGGAGCACCCACCCTTCCAAGGGGAGCAGAATCTAACCATCTGTCAATTCCTTCAGGCCAACGATCTTTGAGATTTCCGTCATCAATTAGTCCAGGAGAAACAGAATTTACCCTGATGCCAAGATCCGCATACTCAAGAGCAGCTGATTTAGTTAACATCAATAAACCAGCTTTGCTTGTCGAATAATGAGAATGACCTCGTGCCGGCTGGTGCCCTTCAATCGAAACTACGTTTACAACTGAAGCATTTTCGCTTTTTTCTAAAGCGGGCAATGCCGCACGCATCACGAGATGGATACTTCTTAGGTTGGTCTCTAAGACGGCATCCCAGCTGTCTGCATCTATTTCGCTGAGGTTTTCAACGTTTTGAAGTGCTGCATTATTGACAATTATGTCTAACTGGTTACTTACCTTTAAAGTTCCAGAAATTAGTTTCTCAACCTCATGTGGATTTCGAAGATCTGCACTCAAAATTGTTGCAGGAACAGAATTTGTGAAGGATTTTACATTGTCGTCATTATTGTGTACGGCAAGAATCAGTTCTGCTCCTGCCTTTTTCAGTTTAGAAGCGATTGCTAAACCTATTGGACTGTTTGCACCGGTTACTAATGCGACATTTCCACTTAGGTCAATTTCAATACTCATGTTTTCAATTTGAATCTGAACCAGTTGTCATGATTCTGCCGATTCTATTTCGGTCAAGATCTGCTGCATCTGCGGTAACTATTAATTGGCCGCGATATATAACACCGATACGGTCTGAGAGGCTGAGTATCTCATCTAATTCAGCAGAAACTAAAAGTACAGCCAATCCTTGATCCCTTTGGTTTATCAACTGTTGATGGACGAACTCGATACTTCCTACATCTATGCCTCGAGTGGGCTGGGAGGCAACTAAAAGTTTGGCGTTGTGAGAGAACTCTCTAGCGGCAATAGCTTTTTGTTTGTTCCCACCTGATAAAGAACTCGACGGTGTTTCAATGCTAGGTGTGCGTATGTCGAATTTATCAACCATGTCTTTGGCATAGTTGGCAATTGCTTTTTGTTGACGGATGCCACGATTAGAGAAAGGAGATTTGTAATACCTGTTGAGAATTAAATTGTCTGCTACGGAATGCGCCCCGATTAGTCCATGTTTCTCTCTATCTTC
>QCLO01000019.1 GCA_003214465.1 Acidimicrobiales bacterium AG-414-N20
TAATGATTTATCAACAGGTTCTGGATCTTTCAATTACACGAAATACATTCTTAATGAAAATCATGCAGCTCTTGAATTTGAAACAATTATCGATGGGATAGAAATCAACGGTGTTGACATTATTTCCTGTGATGACGAGGGTCTCATAACTGAATTTAAAGTCATGATTCGCTCAAGAAAAGCCATCGACAAAATTCAGAACCAAATGGCTTCAATGATCGAAAGCATGTCTCTCTAGAGTCACAAAATCAACTCACCGCCATGGGCGCAACTATGAACGCAATCGCAAAATAGTGAAGCGAAACTCCTAAAAAAGTAAAAAAATGAAAAACTTCATGAAAGCCAAAAATATGAGGCCATGGGTCAGGTTTCTGATATGCAAATACGGCAGCACCCAAGGTATAGAAAATTCCCCCAAGCAAAATTAGAACAGATCCCAAAATTCCTAGACTCCTCCAAGCATCAGACGCAACCAGCAACAAGCTCCAACCCACAAGAATGTAAGGGACTGCTACAGCTTTAGGAGAAATATCGGCAAAGAAAAAACGTATTACTATCCCTACAACTGATCCACCCCAAACAGTAAATAAAATTAACTTTCCTGACCACGGGGACAAAGCAAATACCGCTATGGGCGTATACGTTGCTGCTATCGCTATAAATATTAAAGAATGATCAAGTTGACGCATCCAACGCTGCATACCTATTTTCCAATCAACCCGATGGTAAATAGCTGATACTCCTAATAACAGAGTTATGGAAACAGAAAAAAGCAGCATTATGAGCCGCTCTTTGAAACCAGATACTGCAAGAACCATCGGTAATATCAAAAAAGCAGCCGCCACGGAACTAAACTCATGAATTCTGCCCCTAAAACGCGGCTTAGCAACAAGATTAATGGAATCCATATCACTAACCTAGAAGTGCTCGGAGTATCCGCAACTATTTTTTAATAAGCTTTGTTCTTGCAACTACATTCCTACCCATTGTCTTTCCTTGAAAACAAATAGACGTATAACTATCGGTGCGAGTCTTTGCGGCTTCGTTTCAGGTTGGGAAGCAACGACTATGTTTTTTCTTTTTCCAGAAATACGTGATGTTCTAGCTTCCGGTGATGCTACTAACGCTGCATGGATACTCACAATCACCGGAGTTATCAGCTCTTCCCTTCTACTGCAGGGAGGTCGTCTTGGTGAAAAATATGGATATCAGAACCTTTACAAATGGGGAATAGTCTTCTTCGCTTTCACTAACTTTTGCTGTGCCCTTTCACCAAACTTATGGGTCCTGATTGCGTTTCGAGGCTTGACAGCAGTATCTCTAGCTATTATTTCACCTCTGGCAGCTGCGATCCTCGTAGCAAAAGCTGAGCCAGGTTCTGAAAATATGGCTTTAGCCCGAGTAGGTGTTTTTGTAGGGGCATCTGGCGTAGCTGGACCTATTGTCATAACACTACTTATAAGTTCATTCTCATGGCGTTTCGGATATTTTTCACAAATACCAATTGCCCTTTTGGCAGCTTTTCTATCTTGGGAAGACGCTGATGTCCCTGGAAGAAACACACACCGAAAAATAGATTTCATAGATTCTACACTTGCTGTTTTTGCAGTCGGTTTTTTAGTTTTTTCACTTTCCAAAGCCGATGAATGGGGTTGGCTTTCAATCAACTTCTTAGGAACTGTGTTCCTGTCTCTTTTATTGACACACTTATTTCTACAACGTTCAAGAATTAGTAATGACCCTCAAATACCGCTACCTCTTTTTAAGCGACGTAAATACAGATTTACGGCCTTTTTAGCTTTCACTATTGCATCTGTTTTTTTCTCACACTGGTTGGTACTTCTCCTTTACCTAACCGATATTTGGAATTTTGGTTTGATAAAGGCAAGTATCCTTCTGACCGTCATGCCAGGCATGGTTGTCTTGACGTCGATACCGACTGGTCGCATGGCAGACAAGTACGGTCACTTCCCTGTTATTCTTTGTGGAATAACCGTATACACACTTGGATTCTTGCAATTTTGGATTTTTGCAGACGAAAAAGAATCAATCATATGCCTTCTAATTACAGTCACCTGCGCTGGATTTGGCATGGGTACTATTTGGCAGTTGCTTTCCGTTTCAGCTTCTCAAAATGTTCAACCTGACCGAATAGGGTCTGCATTAGCTTTTGTGAATTCGATACAACGCGTTGGGTCTTCTTTCGGAATCGCTCTAGCCGCTACTCTTACCTTTAGCGAATCAGGTCAGCCAACCGTTGCTTTATACCAAAGAGGTATTGGATTTATAGTTATCGTTTCGCTTGTTAGTCTGCTTCTAACTTTCGGTTTACGAGATAGTGGAGATAAATCTGTCAAACCTGCTCATCTGGATCAGAGATTCTAGTTTCCTGACGTTCCCATGAGTTTCCATCGTATTGACGCACAACTCTTGCTGGACTACCAACAGCAACCGAGTACGCAGGGATTTCTCCTGTTACAACTGAATTAGCTCCAATTACTACATGATCGCCTATTTTTGATCCAGGCAAAATTATGGCGCCAGATCCGATCCAGCTGCTTTCCCCAATCGATACAGGCTGTTCATTAGGCAATTGCTTTCCGATTGGCTCATCAAGATTTTCGTAACCATGGTTTTGATCAGTTATATAAACATTCATTCCGGTAAAAACATCATCACCTATTTCTATCGATAAATGCCCAATTATTGATGTACCTCTACCTATGAGACAACGGTCCCCAATCCGAACAACAGGATTAGTAACCATGTCTTGTCCCGGCCCCATGCCCGCAGACAAAGTTACATCTGCTGCTATTAGTACATCTTCTCCTATCCATATCCATTTCTCGCCGAAGCCTGAACCCGTAGGCCACGAAATGCTTGAACCTCTACCGAATTTTCCGAACCGTTTTGAACGGATATCTTTTGGACCTATCACAGCCAAACTCGTGAACATTTCTGAAATTGTTCTGATAATTCCGCCTATTAGCGGCCTAATTAAACCAAAAAGTGATGGCATCAACTGACCCTACTTAGAACTATTCGATATCATACGGCAATTCATTGGGAGGAAGAGGAGTGTTCGACTGGTTCCACACGGTTAGTTCTTCTGCATCACAATCAGGACAAAGATACACAACGGTAAGTGACTGGATCGAAAGTTGTGTACCTCGGGATTTGTCTACTATTGAACGCAATGCTGTACGAAGGTCTTCTGATCCACACAAAGGGCATCTAGGAGTGAGATCACGTTCCCATTTTATTTCGCAGGTCTCGCAAATTACAGTAACTTTTTCTGTCTTTCTGGATTCTTTTGAATCGCCTCTAAGGTTTTCGTCTTCACCACAATTCGGACAAACTATTTCTTGCATGCTCACAATTAAGTAAGAGCTTATTTTTTTCGAAGAACTGCTACCCAGCCGCCTATATCAGCCCCTGGTAGATGCTCTCCATACTCTTCAAAAAGCAACTCGACTTCACCTTCTTCGACAAGTGACCTAATCTTCTCACCTACCGAGTCGCCTTCCCAGTAGTGTTCATTCAAACCAATTACTAGCAAACCTTCACTTTTTATGGTTCTGAGCATCTGTCGTAAAGCCTCGGTTCTGATATGAGCGAATGCTAGAACTCCGACAGCAGAAACCGCATCATAAGTTTCTGCTTCTATGTTCAATTCTTGATTTATATCAGCCAGAAATAGTTTTTTATAAACATCTGTATTCATAGCTTTTTCAAGCATTGCAGGTGAAAAATCACACCCATCAATATTTTTAAACCCAGAATCACTTAAAGCCATACCGGAAAGTCCACTACCACAACCAATATCTAACACATTGATTTCACTACTACTTGAATATTGCGCAAGAGCAGCGGCGCACCTTCTGGGTTGAGCGTAATCATTTTCTGTGATCTCTTCGTCATACGTTTCAGCCCAAGCTTCATAATGTGCGAAAGTGTCTTCGGGAGTTTCAAGTTGATACGTCTGATTAAGAAATTTTTCTTTGGCCATTCCCCCACCTCTCCTATTAACACTATCTAAATAGGGTAAATAGGGGAAGGTAATAGTTGAATCATTTCGACTTTAACCGCAATTCTTGAATCCCTCGTAGACTATTAGCATCATGTCATCAGGCATGAATGAATTAATGTAAGGAAATAAAAGTTATGCCTACAGGCACTGTAAAATTTTTTCTCAATGAAAAGGGATTCGGATTCATTTCCGTAGACGACGGAGAAGACATATTCGTTCATTACTCCAATATCGAGGGTGATGGATACAAAAGTCTCGATGAAGGACAAACCGTAGAGTTTGAAATCGGTGAAGGTAAAAAAGGCCCAGAAGCCTTGAACGTAAACAAAATCTGATAATTAAATCTTAATTTCGTTCTCTTAACCACTCCAAAATAACCTTCTGAACAATTTCTGGTTGTTCTTGTAGTAGCGCGTCCCGAATCGGATATGACGACTAGTTGATGATGTTTCTCTGGACTCACTCATAATCAATTCCTTCTTCTTCCATCACTACATCCCAACGGTCCATACATTCAAGACATCTGTATGCAACTACATCCCCAGGTTCGATTTCTTTTTCAGGGTGTATCAAAAGTTTGCATATACCTCCGCAATCAACACAAATAATCGTTTCTGGAGCTTTCATACCTTTACACTACTTCTTCTCACTATCGGCGTTGCACAGGTTTTTTAGCTACTGTTATGCAATGTCTAATGGGATTAAAAAGTGATACTAACAATTCTTCACCCAGGGGAAATGGGTGCTTCTGTCGCAGCTGCCGCAATTAGTTCAGGTCATAGGGTTTTATGGGTTTCCGAAGGGAGGTCTGAAGCAACTAAACAACGCTCTTTATCTCTACAACTTGAAGATGTCGGAACACTCGCTGCAATTCATGAAAGCGACATAGTTTTTTCAATTTGTCCACCACACGCTGCTATCCAAATGGCAAAAGATGTTTCAGAAACTGGATTTAAAGGACTTTACGTAGATGCGAATGCAGGTTCTCCAGAAAAGAAACTTTTGATAAATGAACTTTTGCAAGGTGAAAATATAGATTTTGTAGATGGTGGGATTATCGGACCTCCCGCCAATTCAGAAGGGTCAACACGCCTTTACGTTTCTGGTGAAAGATGCAGTGAGATCCAAGCTGTTTTCACAGATGGTTTTTTAGGTGTGCACTCTCTTGAAGGCGGAATAGGTAAAGCTGCTGCTTTAAAAATTGCTTACGCTGCATGGACTAAAGGATCGAGCGCTTTGATTCTTGCTGTTAGAGCAATGGCTAGAAACGCTGATGTGGAAAAAGATCTTCTTTATGAGTGGGGTTTATCTCAACCGAATGCTGAAGCGATGACTTCATTATCAGCAACTTTAAATTCCCCTAAAGCATGGCGGTTTGTTTCAGAAATGGACGAGATCTCTAAAACCTTTGCCGCTAACGGTGTTCCTAACAATTTCTGGGACGCTGCTGCTGAGGTTTATGATCGTTTGAAAGATTTCAAGAATCTTCCACATGATCAAGTGAATGTAGATTCAGTTATTCAAAAACTTATTGAAACAAATGAAGACATTTAAAATCGTTGAAATTAGACTTCTTTATCGAGTCTTTTTCTAATTAAGAAAATTTCTACCACTATTGTTTGGATTTTAATTTTATGACTGAAATTAATGGAACTTTTGAAACTTCCTTTGCACATGTTGCTGAGGCCTTTGAGAAGAACTTCGAAGAAGGTGACCTAGGTGCTTGTTGTGCTGTTTTTGTAGATGGAGAAATCGTTGTTGATCTTTGGGGCGGAATTGCCGACCCTGAAAAAGAAACCCTATGGGGAAAGGACACAATAGTAAATGTTTGGTCAACCACAAAGACAATGGCGGCAATTTGCACATTGATGCTCTTCGATCGTGGCTTGATAGAGCTTGATTCCCCTGTTTGCAAATATTGGAAAGACTTCGAACAAAACGGAAAAGAAAAAGTATTGGTCAGCCACCTCTTATCTCATTCTGCTGGATTACCAGGATTTGATGCTCCTATAACCGAAGATCAACTATTCGACTGGGAGTACACATGCAAGAGACTTGCAGGCCAAGCCCCCTGGTGGGAACCAGGAACTACATCGGGCTACCATCCAATGACTCAGGGTTGGCTACTTGGAGAACTCCTCAGACAGGTAGACGGACGCACTTTAGGAACTTTTTTTAAAGATGAAGTTGCTAGTAAAATTGGAGCAGATTTTCATATTGGGCTACCCGACGAGCATTTTAATCGAGTCGCTTCCTTAGATACCGAGTCTGTTGACGGGCCTGTAGTTTTAACCGACCAGGCGCCTCACCCATTTGTCGAGCGTGTTGAAAAACACGGAAGAATGGGTGCGAAGTTAGCTAATACCGACCGTTGGAGGAGAGCGGAATTTCCCGCTGCAAACGGTCATGGAAATGCACGATCCGTAGCCCTTGTGCATAGTTTGATTGCACAAAATGGAAGTTCAGATAGTTTTAAACTTCTTTCCGCTGAGGCAGTCGACACAATTTTTGAAATTCAAACTGATGGAACAGACCACATTCTTGGTGTGCCTATTAGGCACGGTATGGGTTTCGGTTTAAGAAGTGACCTAATGCCTATTAGCCCTAACGAGAAAGCTTGTTTTTGGGGAGGCTGGGGTGGCTCTCTGTCAGTCATCGATGTTGATGCAAGCATGTCATTCGCTTATGTGATGAACCGTATGGCCCCCAGCCTTCAACATGATATGAGAGCAGGTCGTTTACTTATGGCAACTCACGCTGCCATATCTTAAAAGAATCTGACTATGTAAATGAACGACCCGCTTACTCCAAAAATACCCTTCGGTATTTACGTGTTGATGGTTTCAGCTTTTTTCGCGTCTGCGTCACAGATCGGTCAAATTACAATTATCGGCAAGCAAGTATGGGATATGACCGGAAATGAACTCGACCTAGGTTTAATAGGTGTAGCTGAATTTTTACCAGTTGCTCTTTTAGCACCCATAACTGGATCTATAGCTGACCGTTTCGATAGAAGGCGGGTACTTGCAATAGCTCTTTCGGGTGAAGTAATTGTTTCTATTCTTCTTTTTTCCTATATTCGCACTGACCCAACTTCTTTAAAACCAATTTTCGCTTTGATTCTGCTATTCAGTGTCTTCAGGTCTTTCGCTATGCCTGCCAATCGGGCTCTTCCTATTGATCTGGCTCCGTCGGGTACTGTTGAGAGAGTCGTCGCGTTGAAAGCAGTTTCTTTTATGGGCGGAACTGTTGCCGGTCCGATTATTTTTAGTTTTCTATTCGTGGCCGATATAGCACTTCCCTATCTAATGGCTGCAATTGGTCTTTCAACTGGAATAGCACTTCTTTCCTTGGTTCCTAAGCCTCCAGTCACTCAATACAAACCAACTGGAACAAAACAAGTAATAAAAGATGCCTTTGAAGGCCTGCGTTTTATCAGAAGAACCCCAATTCTCTTTGGAGCTATAAGCCTTGATCTTTTTGCGGTTCTATTCGGTGGGGTCATCGCTCTACTTCCTGCAATAGCTGAAGAGCGTCTCGGGGTAGGAGCAGTAGGTCTTGGTTGGTTACGAGCATCAGTGGGAATCGGCGCGGGAATCACAATGCTCTCCCTTTCGTTCAAACCCTTAAAGCAGAATGTCGGTAAAAGACTCATTCATATGGTTGGAATTTTTGGTGTGGCCACAATAGCCCTCGCGATGACACGAAGTTTCGCTGTCGCCTTAATTCTTATATTTATTGCTGCCGCGGCTGATGCTGTCTCGATGTTTATACGTGCCAGCCTTGTTCCTCTGGCTACACCAGAACAAATGAGAGGTCGTGTTCTTGCTGTTGAAAGTGTTTTCATAGGTGCATCAAATGAACTAGGGGCTGCAGAATCTGGTGTTGCAGCGGCATTACTAGGATTAGTAGGAGCAATACTTTTTGGAGGTGCAGGAACCCTTTTAGTTGTTATCTTGTGGTGGCGACTTTTCCCTGCGCTTCGTTCTGTAGATAGATTTGAAGATGTAAGAGCTCCTCAATACAACGAGTGATTTAAGGATAAAAATTGGAAAAAAAAGAAAAAAGCAATTTACGTGTTCTAACTCATAACACTTACGATATGCATGCCATCTGGGATGACCAGCGTCCGTTCGTAAAGGAAACAGATATTGGAGAAAGTCTGGGATGGGAGCTTAAACCCGAGGGGCTTTGCAAGGACGACTCCTGCATTCCTTACACCCCTTTGAATGATCCGGATAGCGGGTACGTTGACTTTCTAGATATTACGAATACTCTCGGTTTTTCTAACGTTCTGGATGTCGAATTAGGTCTTGCAGCAGTAGACACCTTTTCTTTACTTCGTAGTTCTGCCTTGAAGGATCGGAAAGCCCCCAACATAGAACTTCCAGATGTTGACGGACAGTTGCATTCCCTGTCTGAGTGGAGTGACAAGAAAAAACTACTTGTCGCTTTTTCTAGTTGGTGAGGGTGTGCTTTTGATCTGCCAGGCTGGCAGACACTACACGAAGATTTAAACGATGAAAATTTTATTGTTATTGCAATTGCTATAGATGAAAACGTTGATGCAATTAAAGAACTTTCCAAAGATGTCACCTATCCGGTTCTAATTGACTCATACCATCTTTTCAGTGATCTATATGCGGTCAGCAACGTTCCAACTGTTATTTGGGTGGATGAAAACGACACCATTGTAAGACCAAATGCTGGAGAGTTCGGTAGTGATACTTTCTCTGAACTAACTGGCATATCTTGTATTGATCATATGAATCAGGTCAAAGCGTGGGTTAAAGAGGGAGAAGTACCAGAAGATGCAAGCCACACTGTAGAGGACTTTAATTTAGATGAAATTAAAGCTCGTCTTCACTTTCGAATCGCTGCAGATACTCGCTCTGAATACCATTTTCAAAAAGCTGAGGAATTAGCACCTCTAGATTTCACAATTGTAAGAGCTTCCATGCCTCTGCGTGGTGGTAACCCTTTCGGAGAAGAGTTTTTTGATCTTTACGAAAGATATCAAAATGCCGGATCCCCTTATCATGGGATTCCGCGGCGAACAGCAAGATTGGGGAAAAATGACTAAGAATGTAGTTGTTTGGGGAACTGGAAACGTAGGCAGACTCGCTATAAGAGCAGTTTCAAGTCATAAAGACCTGAGTCTAAGTGGTGTGATTGTTCATAATGATTCCAAAATCGGAACAGATGCTGGCTCTATAGCCGGCATAGGAGATTTGGGGGTTCTCGCTACCGATGATATTAAGATCGCGGAATTACCTGAGGTAGATGCTGTTATTTATACTGTGAACGCTGATTTTCGTCCCGACGACTCACTGTCCGAGATTCTTCCTGTACTGAGGGCTGGCACAAATGTCGTTTCGACCAGTTTTCACCCCTTGCTTCACCCACCGTCAACCCCGGAGCCTATGAAATCACAGGTATTAGAAGCTTGTGCTGAAGGCAATTCTTCTATTTTTGTTTCAGGTATCGACCCTGGTTGGATAATCGATGTGCTTCCTATTTTTTTGGCGAGCATGGTCTCAAATATTACCGAAGTGCGTGCTCAAGAAATAGCGAACTATGCCGGTTACGACCAGCCAGATGCTGTTAGATTTTTATGCGGTTTCGGACAACCAATGGAATATGACGCTCCCATCTTGACCGATTGGGCCCTCATGCAAGTTTGGGCACCTATGATCAGAGTTTTAGCCGATGGATTTGAAGTTGAGCTGGAAGAAATTACAACTGAAGTTGATAAACGTCCGCTTGAAAAAGATATTTTCGTTGAGGGAATGGGAGATTTTGAAACCGGCACACAAGGAGCACTCCGGTTTGAGGTCAAAGGAATAGTCAATGGCAAGCCTTTACTGGTTGTAGAACATGTAACAAGAATTGACGATGATTGCGCTCCTGATTGGCCGAAAAATAGTCCAGAGGGTGGGTTTCACAATGTGATCCTTACGGGAGATCCGTGTTTAACCGTTTCAGTCCATGGTGAAGATCCGATTGATCCTGGTGCAGCCTCAGGTGGCAATTTTACTGCAGCAAATCGAATTGTTAATGCGGTAATACCGGTTTGTGAGGCCGACTCCGGAATTATTCATCCACTTGATCTACCGACTAATTTAGGTTCTTCCCAAATTAAACAATAAAACGATTTCATAAAATTGATGGCGTCGGGTTATCTATTCCCAAATGCTTAGCTAATGAGGCAGTTACCATATTAGGTACCGCCGGATTTGAATCCTCTTGCATGAAACCGGCCTCCACAAGACGGTCTCCAAGTCTTATAAAAATGGAACAAAATCTCATTGTGGCAAAAACCTCCCAGTAATAAACATCTCTGGTCGCTTCACCTGTGAATGTTTCATACATCGAAATCATTTCTTCTCGGGTCGGGTAACCCTCCATTCTTTCAACACCCATGTCGTCAAAACTCATACGGTCAAACATCAGCCACCATCCAAGGTCGGCCTCTGTTGGCAATAGGGAGCATGCCTCCCAATCCAAAACTGCTGCTGCTCTATAGTCTTGCCAAATGATATTGCCTATTCTTGAATCGCCCCAAGAGAGGCCGATCCTTTCATCTCTTGGATCATTTCCTTCCAACCATTTGAATGCCTCATCTAAAACTGGATGTTCTCTGCCTTTAAGCTCTGATAAGGAATAATCTCGCCAAATATTTATCTGATGTTGAGTGCTCGGCGCTCCTGCTTTGCTGGAATCAAGCCACTCAAGACCAGCTTCTTTCCATTTAATTGAATGAATTCCTGCCATAACTCTTAACCCATCTTCAATCAAAAGTTTTCTCTCCTCAGGAGTGGAAGAATCGACTAAAAAACCTTCGACTGTGTACCTAGGATTGTCACTTGGTATCTCACCTTCTACAAAACTCATTGCGAAAAAAGACCTACCAAGTGGTTCAAGGTTCGAATTAAAACTGAACAATTCAGGCATCGGGACTACTTTTTGTTCTGCGACTGTTTGCATTATTCTGTGCTGTAAGTAACAGGATTTTTCAAGACCACTATGTTGAACAGGGAACATGCCACCGTCCTTAGGCTCAATACGACCTACAAATTTTTCGGTACGATCTTTTCCATCTTCTTCCCATTGAGCTGTGAAAATTATTGTCTCATTGGAAAATCCGGTGGCTACAGGAATGTCGAGTTCAATAATTTTAAGATTATTCGCGTCAGGTTTTTCGCTAGAAAGATAATTTTCTAGGGCTATTTCGTAGCCCTCCTGGTCAATTGGCAGCATCTGTCAAACTTTCTGATAAAGCTTTTTGAGCCACTTTTTCTCCTTCTTTCATCAAGTTCGGAACATTCTGAAAATCAATGTCTAAATCACCGTCTGAGTCTCCGAGTCCGATATGTATCACTTTTACATTTCTTGGTACGTCAGCCCATTCTTGTCTTGATAATTCAGCCGAAGCAGCGCGAAATCCAATCATCATCAGTGAGATAGCGGTCTGTTTTTCAGGAGGTAGGAATCTTGTAGCAACATCTAGGACAACAAGTCTTGTTGGCTTTAAAGAAATTGCCTTTCTTAAAGGGATATTTGAAACGACGCCACCATCTAAATGATAACCATTGTCGCCTAGATGGACCGCTGGCAAAAGACCTGGAAGTGCCGCAGAAGCAAGAAGCAGATCGACGCTAGGGCCCTTGTCCCACCACTTAATTAGACCTGTCGAAGCACTCGTAGTTCCTAGATGGAAAGGTATTTCTGTCTCCCTTAGATCCTCAGAGGGGACGTTTTCTTCGAGGAAAAATCTTAATTTTTCACCTGTATCAAAACTTGGTTTACCTCTGAGTATTGAAGTTATTCGTCTTAAAACGTTTCCGCTGATTGGAGGGTCTTCGACAATATCCTGCCAGAGCGTTTCAAGCTCATTTACTCTTTCGAGAGTTGGATTACATGCAAACCAAAATCCATTCAGAGCACCTATGGAAACACCTACAATTGCATCTGGTTTTATTCCTTTTTCGCACAGAGCTTTCAACATTCCTATTTGTGCAGCACCTCTAACTGCCCCACCCGAAAAAACAAAAACTGTTTTTGGTTTTCTCTTTGGAACCCAACGCGGTCGATTCGGAAACTTCATAGATCTTTATCAAGGTAGCTTGCTCAGCGAAGAAAATGCGATTACTTGTTTTGGTAGCGCTCAGAAAAGACAGCTATAACCGATGTGAACACAAAAATAATGATGAGAAATAGAACAGCTTTTGTCTCTATGACTCCTAAAAGCCCCAGAAGAATCGAACCGACCAGTAGTGAAAGAGTCAAAAAATAAGATCTTTTCACGCCTTCACCTCGACTAGACAGAAAAACGAGGAGAAACTTATTGAGATGATTCGACTTCTCTTTTTAGCTCTCAGCGAGTTTAAAAGATTCAATTTTCTTTTGGCCATACTTTACTTATACGAGTCCAAGTATCTATAAGAGTTTCCGGTATCACTCGTGTGTTAGCTGTAACAGTAGTGAAGTTTGTATCTCCACTCCAACGAGGGACTACATGCACGTGCAAATGATTGGGCACTCCCGCTCCAGCTGATTCACCTTGATTCAGACCTATGTTTATACCATCAGGGGAAAAAACTTCCTGCAGTACCTTCGTTGCTTCAGTAACCATTTTCCACAAGGATTCGTGCTCTTCAATGCTTAATTCTGCAATAGTCTTAACTGATCTTCTCGGAACAATCAGAAGATGCCCACTGGTATAAGGGTAAGCATTTAGTAAAAGCATAGTCAACGCTCTTCTTTCTATAACAAATGTTTCTTGATCTGGTAGCTCACTTTTATCTATCGCTTCAAACAAAGTCATTTCTAGATCATCTTTATAATTACGACTATCTACGGAAGTCAAATATTCTTTTCGCCATCCCGCCCATAAATTTTCTAATTTATTCAAACCTTCTTCTCCACTTCTTCAGTCAAACGAAGTAGAAAGTCGTTAACCGATAATCCTCGTTCAGGCTCATCACTGTTTCGAGTGTTATCGGCAACAGTGTTATTTTGTATATCTTCATCCCCCACTACCAATAAATGCGGAATCTTTTCAACCTTGCCTGCTCTAACCCTTTTCCCAAGAGGTTCATCAGCAACATCTATAGTAGCTCTGTAGCCTTCACCTTCTAATTTGGCTAAGAGGACCTCTGCATAACTTTGGTGCTCTGTCGCTACTGGTAATATTCGAACTTGTTCAGGGGAAAGCCATGTTGGGAAAGCACCCGCATAGTGTTCAATTAAAACTCCGATAAATCTTTCAATCGAACCCAATAAAGCCCGATGTATCATCACCGGTTGATGCCGGGCGCCATCAGACCCTATGTACTCAAGGTCGAAACGGTCTGGAAGATTGAAATCCAATTGAAGGGTGGTTAACTGCCATGGCCTACCTATCGCATCATTCACATCCATATCAATTTTAGGACCGTAGAAAGCACCCCCTCCTTCTTCGATAATGTATGGAAGTTCTTCTTTTTCAAGAGCTTGCCTCAAGCCTTCAGTGGCGAGATCCCACAATTCATCATCACCAACAGATTTATCCGGAGGTCTTGTTGAAAGTTTTGCTTGAAAATCGGTAAAACCAAAATCTCTTAGCAAAGAAAGACAGAAAGCTAAAAGGGAAGATAGTTCTGCTGGAACCTGCTCACGTGTACAAAAAATATGGGAATCATCTTGAGTGAATCCTCTACTTCGAAGGAGCCCATGAACTGCACCTGAAAGCTCATATCTATAAACAGTTCCAAGCTCAAAATAACGTGTGGGTAAATCCCTATAGCTTCGTTGTGAACTCTTATAAACCATTACATGAAAAGGACAGTTCATTGGTTTTGGATAGTAAGTAGCTCCATCCATTTCCATGGGTGGATACATCCCGTCAGCGTAAAAATCCAAGTGTCCGCTGGTTTCCCATAAAACTGATTTAGCTATATGAGGACTGAAAACAAAATTATAACCACCATTTTCATGTCTATTTCGACTGTAATCTTCAATCACTTTGCGAATCAATGAACCCTTTGGATGCCATACAGCCAATCCCGGCCCTAAATCTTCAGGCCATGAAACTAAATCAAGTTCTGCTGCCAATCGACGATGATCCCGCTTCTCCGCTTCAACTAATCTCTCGAGGTAATCTTCTAAATCCTTTTTACTGGCCCAGGCGGTCCCGTATATGCGCTGCAGCATTGGTTGTTTTTCGTCACCTCTCCAATACGCCCCAGCAACTTTTTGCAAAGCAAAGTGTCCCAGTTTCCCAGTTGAGGGCACGTGAGGTCCTGTACATAGGTCAACAAAGTCTTGACCATTTTTGTAATAACTAATAGTTCCTTCCGCTGCAACTTCATTAGAAATTTCACTATCTATTTCGCCTGTTGACACTCTTTCGATAATTTCTTTTTTAAATCTGTGATCTTCAAAAAGTTCTAATGCTTCTTCGGAGGAAATCTCATATCTTTCGAAATGTTGATCTTGTTTAATTATCTCATTCATACGTTTTTCTATATTTATCAAGTCATCTTCTGTAAAAGTGGCCCCATCAGGAAGTTCGAAATCGTAATAAAATCCATCTTTAATTGGTGGACCTATCGCATAGGTGGCTCCTTCCCAAATGCTAAGAACAGCTTGAGCTAACACGTGTGCAGTTGAATGCCTTAAAACGTGTAACCCATCTTCTGTGTCTTGGGTGATAATAGAAACGGAATCTCCTTCTGAAAGAGGTTCACTCAGATCTTTTGTTTCGCCATTAACATTTAGGGCGACAGCTGCTTTAGCTAAACTTCTGCCAACATCTGCTGCTAAATCTATACCTGTGGAGCCTTCCGGCAAGGAGCGAATCGAGTCATCCGGGAGAGTAACTTTTATTTCAGCCATACAACAGGTTAGCTAATTGGCGAGCAAAGATTCAGCGTTTTTAATAGCTTGAAGCACTAAATTCTATTTTTCTTCAATTCCTATAAATCGCAACGCCGCTCTTGTCTTATATCGACTATTCAATTGCAGAATCACAGCGCTAAAAGCTTCAATAGCAGTTGCATTCGACAAACCTCCAGCATCTAGAGGTCGTATCCCAGGTATTTTTCCTAAAAGCTCTGAAGTTTCCTCGGTTGCTTTTATATGATCGGAACAAACCAAAACATCACTTTCTACATCTTCATGCAGATCACCTAATTCATTAGCTGGAACATGATGCATGGCAGCCGCAACATAAGAATCCTGAATTACAGATTGGACTGTTGCTGCTACTGACCCGCGAGGTGGCACTAAAGGCTGGAATTCCCCGGCAACTCTGGCTATTGCATTTGACATACAAATAACGACTTTTCCATGAAGATGCTCTGCGACCGAACGAGCGGTTGTCGCGGCAGCATCCCAGGGGGTTGCTATAACAATTAAATCTGCTTTTGCGGCGTCAATATTTTCTGCTGCTGTAATTTGTAATTCTTTTCCCGGCCATGCAGAAATTATCTCATCGCAAATTTCAAGTGCTCGATCTTTACTTCGAGAACCTACCGTAATTTCATAACCCACTGATGCAAGTCTTGCCGCTAAAGCTTTTCCTGCAGGTCCGGTTGCTCCTAATAAGCCTATTTTCATTGTGATGATCATAGGCAATATTGAGCTCCGAAACACTCATGGAATGTTTTTTATATACTTCTCTCGAAGAATTCACGAATTATAGTTGTAGCTACGTAGTCTTTTGTTGAGAAAGGAGCTTTTACTTTGGGTTTATTAAGTGGTAAGAGACTTCTCATTACTGGTGTGTTAACAGACGCTTCACTAGCGTTTGCTGTTGCAGAACGTTCAATAGCAGAAGGCGCTGAAGTTGTCCTAACAGGAGCAGGACGAGGATTAAGTCTCACTAAAAGAACTGCACGAAAATTGGAAAAACAGCCAGAAGTTTTAGAATTTGATGTTACGTCACCTGAACAAGCAAAGGAATTGAATATATGGCTTGAGAAAAACTGGGGTGAGGTTAATGGAGCACTTCATGCAATCGGCTTTGCCCCCGAGGCTTGTCTAGGAGAAGATTTTATGTCAGCTACATGGGATGACGTAAAAGTTGCAATGGAAATTTCTGCTTACTCTTTCAAAACTCTAGCTGAAGTAGTTGCCCCATTAATGCCCAAAGGCAGTTCGATAGTTGGTCTAGATTTTGACGCACGTTTTGCTTGGCCAGCTTACAACTGGATGGGAGTCGCGAAAGCAGCACTTGAATCAACCTCTCGTTATCTAGCGAAATCACTAGGACCCGATGGCATAAGAGTAAATCTTGTCGCAGCAGGTCCAATAAAAACCATGGCAGCAAAAAGCATTCCAGGTTTTTCTGAATTCGAAGATGCCTGGGATGGACGAGCACCGCTTGGTTGGGACGTTGAAGACCCAGATCCCGTGGCACGCTCTTGCGTAGCATTATTTTCTGATTGGCTACCCGCCACTACAGGAGAATTACTTCACGTTGATGGTGGCTACCACTCGATTGGCGCTTAGTCCCACTCAAAATTCCCATAAGGAAATAAGTATTTCTCTTTTTCCTCACCGTCAGTGTGGTTTAGGGGCATCTCCATAGGGATCCGATCCGTGCAATGACGATTAGCTATCAGGTAAGGATTCACCCCATTACCGCGACCTAGTGGACCAGGATGAAATTCAAAATGCAAATGTGGCCCCGTAGCATTTCCGCCAGCACCTAATTGACCAATAACATCCCCAGCTGAGACTTTTCCTGATTTTTTACCAAATCTATATAGATGGGTTCCGAAATAATAGTCACCGTTTTCATTAGTGAGTTTGTAAGATTTGCCTCCCACAGAATCCCAGAAAAAAACTACTTCTCCGTCTACAGGTGCATAAAGATCGGCCCCGTGAAAACCGACTATATCTACCCCTCTATGAATACCTCTGGGTCTTTTTTCGTTCCAGGAATCATAAAATTTAACGGAGTCAGCAACTGGGCAAACCCAATCATCAGAATTGATTGTTTTCATTATCGCATCTATATTCTCTAATTTTTTCTTATTTTCTTGAAGGTACTTTTTATCAGGTTCTTCAACATTCTTTAATTTTTCAGCACGTCCAATCAGTATCTTCTCAGCTTCTTCAATTTGTTTGAGTAAAACTTCTGTGACATCACCTAAGGACTTTTTAAGCATTTCTTGCCGTAAACGTATCGACTCGAAAGTTGTCGCCAAATCTGTTAGAGCAGTTGTAGTTTTTTCGATGCGATCTTGAATGATCGACACGACTACCGATGCCTTAGAGGTAAAAAATGGAAGCGTAGCCTTACGCTCTAACAAAAATGGTGAATCGTTCTCTACTACTTCAACGAATGTGGGTTGATTCTCTTGTGCGCTCAAATAGTTAGCAGGCAACAGAGCCAAAAAAGAAAAGGCACCAAGAAGGCAAAAAATTCTGAACATCAACTAACAGTACATTTCTGTATTAGCTGTGTCTCGACAACCAGCCCTAAAAAACCAAGTTTATTTATTTGCAAGATCAGATTCGTCTTCAATCTCTCCTACGAGTTCTTCTATTACATCTTCCAGTGCGACCAAACCTAAAATTTCTCCATCGCCATTTTTGACACCCGCAACGTGACTTCTTGATCTACGCATCTGTAAAAGCAAATCATCTAATAGCAAATCAGGGGGAACTATCAACATTCTACGAATCATTTCCAAAGGCACTGCTTCACTTTGTGCTTGCTCTGGTAGGCGGAGAAAATCCTTGACATGTAAAAATCCAAGTAAATCGTTCTCGGTATTTCCAACTACTGGAAGCCTAGAATGACCACTTGCTAGAACAACGGCTTCTATTGAAGCCAAATCCATTTTCCTATCAACTGTGACCATTTCACTGCGCGGTATCATAATCGATGAAACAGGTCTTTGTCCTAAATCCAGGGCGCTAGTAAGAAGCTCGTGTTCGAAACTTTCTATAAGTCCTTCATCTCTTGAGGCTTTAATAACCGCTAAAAGCTCAGTCATACCTAACGCACTATCATTTCCAACTTGCAACTTATTACTCAATGGTCTAACTGCGATGGCAACTATTTTGTCTAAAAGCCAAATCACGGGTCTAGCGCTTTGTACAAAAAATCTTTGGATCGGCATGACCCGAAGAAGAGTTCTTTCCGGATCAGCGATGGCTATGTTCTTAGGGACTATTTCCCCAAACATCATCTGCAACATAGCTGCTATCGCTATTGCTGAAATCCAGGAAGCTGTTTGTGATGCCCCGTCCGGTACACCTAAATTATCTAAAAGCGATCTGATCAACTCACCGACTGAAGGTTCAGCAAGGATTCCGAGAATAACGCTACTCAAAGTTATCCCTAGCTGAGATCCAGAAAGCTGTTTTCGCAAATCCTTTCGGGCTTCTAAAGCTCTTTTTGCAGTTCTGGAACCTCCTTCAACTAGTTCTTCTAGTCGTGAAATACGACTTGCAACCAAAGAAATTTCTGTTGCTACAAAGACAGAGTTGACGAAAATCAGAAAAATAGCCGCCGCAAGTATTACAAAAAGCATCTAGTTGCTCCTTGTTCTTGAACTATTAGGGGAAACTATACGAAGGTTGGCTACCCTAAGTCCCTCTACAGCGACTACTTCTATTTTCCAGCTGTCTACTTCAATAATCTCACTTGGTTCTGGAAGATGTCCGAGTCTAAAAAGGACATAACCAGCAATTGTCTCATACGGCCCTTCTGGGACTTTCAAGCCAGTTGATTCTTCAACTTCGTACAAATTTAATCGACCGGAAATAATCGTACTTCCCAGACCTTCAGCTCTGGTTTTGACCTCTATGTGGTCATATTCATCTCCTATTTCGCCAACAATCTCTTCGAGGACATCTTCGATGCTGACTATTCCTGCTGTTCCTCCATGTTCATCTGCTACGACTAATAGCTGATTGCGGTTTTGCCGCATATCGTCCAAAACATCATCTAGGTCTCGTGTTTCTGGCACGGTTAAAACTGGAGTCATCAATTCTTCTACTGATAATGCCAGCCGTGTTTCTATAGGAAACTTGTATAAGGATTTGATGTGAACAACTCCTTTTACGTCGTCCAAATCAATTCCAAATACAGGGAATCTCGAAAAACCAGTTTTCACAGAAAGATCGATAAGTTTTTTCGCCGAGTCTTGTTTTTGTATTGCGCATACCTCTAATCGTGGGACTAAGACATCAGCCACTGTCTTGCCTGTGAACCTTATTGATCTTCTGAGAAGATTCACTTCTTCCGAATCAAGAACACCCTCATCGCCAGACGTTTCAATCAAGTGTTCAAGTTCACCGAGTGTATGGGAAGCAGATAATTCACTCTTTGGTTCGATTCCCAATCTGTTGACTACAAGATTCGCAAAGTAATTCAAGAAAGCAACTACGGGATAGAAAAGCTTTCCATATATCTGAATAAGAGGAGCCAGAATAAAAGTAATCTTCCTAGGAGCCGCTAGGGCTAGGTATTTGGGTATCTGTTCGCCAATTACCAGATGTAAAGAAGTTGCTACAGCGACAGCCAAAAAAACACTCAAACCTGAATTGTCATCTCCACCGGTGAGAATCTTTGCGACTGTGGGTTCAGCCACAAAACCAAGAGACAATGCTGAAAGCGTAATTCCAAATTGGGCTCCTGATAGATAAACAATTAGGTTTTGGAGAAGTTTCCTTACCCTACGGGCTCGTGAGTAGCCATTCTCTGCTTCTGCTTCGACACTGGCTCTGTTAACCGCTACAAGAGAAAACTCTGCCGCAACAAAAAAAGCATTTAGCGACAAAAGAAGGGCAGCAATGAACAAGCCAGACCAGATTGACATCGTACTTACACTCTAGCGAGGTATAAAACTGCTTAGACCTCACAATACTCAAATCATTTAACTGCTGATCTTGTACTGTGAACCAATGAATTATCCGACTCAATTGGAGTTAGAAAAACAGAAGTTCACCATTTCTGATACTTCTATAGATCCAGATGTAAAGAAACGTTGGTTTAAGCGTTTATATCCCCTAATTAAAGAACAAAAAAACTCTTTTCTATTAACAGCTTTTTGTGGGATTTCGGGCCTTGCTATCCAGGTATCAGTTCCGATGGTTATGCGAGAAGCGATTGACAATGCTCTAACGGATGGAACAGGGAAAATTGCTTCTTATGTTTGGGGACTGTTAGCAATGGCGATAATTGCATTTGCTCTTAGATTCACTTATAGGTTTCTACTTTTTAAAACTGCGTATCGAATTGAAACCCAGCTCAGATCCTTAATCTTTAAACGTCTAACTAAACTTTCGTTTTCTTTTTTTGATCGAATAGCTAGTGGCGAAGTTATATCTAGGGCAAATTCAGATATTCGATCCATTCAGCTACTTTTAGCTTTTGGCCCTTTAGCGGTACTTTCAATTTTCAGTTTTCTCTTGGCTTTCATTTTCATGCTTTCTATACATATTCCTCTGACCCTTGTAACTATTTCCTGCATGCCATTTGTTTATATTCTTGCCCAAAAAATGCGTGACAAAGTATTCCCACTTTCTTGGGTCACTCAGGGTCGTACGGCTGATTTAGCGATGGTCGTTGATGAGAACATAAACGGTTCGAGAATTGTAAAATCTTTTGCAGCAGAAAAAGACCAAATCAAATTACTGGCTCAAATGGCTCAACGGTTACGTTGGTCTTCAACTGCCCTAATTGACGCAAGAGCACGTTTTAACCCATTAATTGAATCCCTTCCCCGTTTAGGTATGGCCGGAATTTTGATGTACGGAGGTTGGCTTTCCATAAATGACAGAATCGGTATTGGTGCCCTTATAGCTTTTAGTAGTTATGTGATAATGATCTCGGTTCCATTCAGAATGTTGGGTTTCGTCCTACTCCAGGCACAAAGAGCTGCTGCTTCATCATTACGCATTTTTGAGATCCTCGATGAAAAACCTGATGTAGTCGATAAACCTTCAGCGAAGAGAATTATCTCCCCTGCAGGCAATCTCACCTTCAAGAATGTTACATTTTCCTATCCAAATGACGAGAACCTCATTATTTTGGATGACTTCAATCTTGAGATAAATGCTGGTGAAACAATAGCTTTGGTCGGGCGAACCGGATGCGGAAAATCAACTGTTGCCAGACTATTGCCTAGGTTCTATGACGTGACGGGTGGCTCCATTCTCTTAGATGGGACGGATATAAGAGATTTAGTTCTTGAAGATCTTAGAACACATATAAATGTGATTCCTGATGAACCGTTTTTATTTGCTGACTCGATCAGGAACAACATTGCCTTCGGTAAACCTGATGCAAAAGAGAGTGAAATAATAGATGTCGCTAAAGCAGCTCAGGCGGATAGTTTCATCAACCATCTTGAAAACGGGTACGAACAAGTTGTGGGAGAACGTGGTTACACCCTCTCGGGAGGACAGCGACAAAGGGTAGTCGTAGCTAGAACACTTTTGTCGAATCCAAAAATCCTTGTATTAGATGATTCGACTAGTTCCATTGATGTGGAAACTGAATCCTTGATTCATGCTTCTTTAAAAAAACTTTTGCAAAATCGAACGACGTTAGTTATAGCTCATAGGCTCTCGACAATTAGTTTGGCCGACAGGGTAATTTTGATGGAAGCCGGAAAGGTGAAAGCCCAAGGAACGCATGAATACCTATTAGAAAATTCGCCCGAGTATGAATCGATACTGTCTTCAGGTCTTACACGGAAGGTTAAGTAGAGATGGGATTTGGTGGAGGTATGGGAGGTTTCTCTATTGGGCCTTCGTCAGTTCAGGCTAATGCTGAAGCGGGTTTACCTTTCGCTGAGTTACCTGATGATTTTCATGAAAGAATCGAAAAAGTTGTAGAGAAAGAACCTGAGCATCTAGTTCCACAGATTTCTTTTTCACATAACAAATGGGACCGTTCACCTTTCACACTCAAAACCTTTCTCTCGTCACACAGTCTCATGCTGTGCCTTGCGCTTTTTTTAGTGGTGATTGAATCCGGACTTCAGCATCTGGGACCTCTGCTAACTCAAATCGCGATAGACGATGGTATTGCGAGCAAGAATACACAAGTCCTCATAGCTACCTGCATTTGCTATGTGATTTCAATAGCGCTGTCTGCGCTGATTTCTTTCGCTCGAGCATCTTTCACAGGGAGGTTAGGGGAAAAGCTTATTTACAAGTTACGAATCCGAGTTTTCAGTCACTTGCAAAGACAATCATTTAGCTTTTTTACTAATGAAAAAGCTGGTGTTCTTATGACTCGAATGACTAGTGATATCGAATCTTTAACTGTTCTTTTTCAAGAAGGATTGGTAAATTTTGCAGTTCAAATAGTGACATTGATTGTAATCACAATTTATCTAATATTTCTTAATCCATATCTTGCGTTGATAACTCTTCTTTTGGTGGTTCCAGTAAATATTCTTTTGACTCTTTGGTTTAGAAAGGTTTCTATTTTCGGATACTTAAATGTTAGAGACAAAATTGCTGCAATTCTTTCAAATCTTTCAGAAAGCCTCGCTGGCATGCGTGTAATAACCGCATTCAACCAACGTAAAAACCGATCGAAATTACACGATGAGATAACTATCTCTCATTTCGAAGCAAATATCTTTACGGGTCGCGCACAAGCCATATTTGGACCGGGAACAGAAGCGGTAGGAATTGTAACTCAGGCAATAGTTTTACTTATTGGCGGAAAAATGGTTCTAAATGGCGACCTGAGTATCGGTGAATTAACTGCTTTTCTATTGTTTCTTACTTCTTTCTTTGCTCCAATTCAAAGTCTCGTCCAGTTGTACAATCAGTACCAGCAAGGTAGCGCTTCAATAGAGAAACTCCGTGAACTTCTTTCAACTGCACCTAGTGTTCCAGAGAAAGAGGAAGCCATAGAGATACAACAAGTTGTTGGACAAGTCGAATTGAAATCAGTTGATTTTAGTTATGAAAAAAATAAACCTGTCTTAAAAGATGTAAATCTGCTGGTTGAATCTGGAGAAGTGGTCGCATTAGTGGGTCCGACAGGTGCTGGAAAGTCGACTATTGCAAAACTTATTTCTCGTTTTTACGACCCTGATGAAGGAAAGGTATTAGTCGATGGTCACGACTTGCGAGATCTTCAACTTGAATCACTAAGAAAGCAAATTGCTGTAGTTCCCCAAGAGCCATTTCTTTTCAATGGGAGCATCAAAGAAAACGTGATTTTTGCGCGTCCTGACGCTAACGAAAAAGATATTGAGAAAGCTTGCGATGCAGTCGGTCTAACAGGTCTGATAAGCCGTCTTCCTAACGGAATTGATAGTGCTATTCATGAGAGGGGTGCTTCTCTATCTGCAGGTGAACGTCAACTTCTTGCTCTTGCTAGAGCTTTTTTGTGCCAGCCTCGGCTTCTTATCCTCGATGAGGCCACCTCAAATCTAGATTTACTCTCTGAGTCTTCAATCGAAAAAGCTCTTGACAACTTGCTTGAGGGCCGAACCTCGATAATTGTTGCTCACAGAATTGCCACTGCTATGAGAGCAGATCGTATAGGAGTAGTAGATGATGGTTCAATACTTGAAATAGGGACTCATGAGGAGTTAGTTCAACTGAATGGAAAGTATGCAACTATGTATGAGACTTGGGCCCGGCAAGGCGGAAAGGAGTTCGATTCCCAATGAGTCTTTTTGAAATACTTGCTGGGTGCTTTGTTTATGCGGTTGGTTGTACTCTTCAAGGCGTTTTAGGATTTGGAGCAAATCTTTTAGCTGTACCAATTCTCGCTCTAATTAACCCAGATTTTGTTCCAGGACCCGTACTTTTAATAAACCCTATACTTTCGGGTTTTTTTACCCTTCGTGAAAAAGGTAATACTGACAAATATGGTCTTACATGGACTGTGATAGGGAGGCTTCCAGGAATTGCCTTAGCTGTGTTAGCACTCAGTGTCGTGGCTGAAGAAAGAATAGGTGTACTTTTTGGCTCTCTTCTGCTTTTTGCCATTGCCCTTAGATTAAGTGGCTTGAAATTCAAAAGATCGCAGAAGAACTTAATGGTGGCTGGATGTGTGAGTGGTTTCATGGGTACATCAGTCGGTGTTGGAGGGCCTCCAATTGCCTTGCTTTATCATGATGTGTCTGGATCTGTTCTCAGGGCTACTCTTTCTCCTTACTTCTTGATAGGAACTATCATTTCTATAAGCGCTCTTGCTTTAACAGGAAACTTTGACTCTGGGGATTTACTTACAAGTATCTACCTTCTCCCCTCAGTAATGATAGGGATGGCCGTATCAGGTCCTCTTAGAAAAAAACTTGATCATAAATGGATAACTAATGGTATTTATCTCTTATCTGGTACAGCTGCAATTACGCTGTTAATAAGATCCTTGTTCTAGTCTCAGTAACATGCCTCTTTTGAAACTAACTTCAGTCAGTAAAACAGACTCGGGTACAAAAATACTTCAAAATATTGATTGGGAAATTAATCGTAATGAAAATTGGGTTGTTCTAGGACCTAATGGTTCGGGTAAAACTTCTTTACTTAATATCGCTGCTGTGAATCTACATCCGAGTAAAGGCGAGGTAGAGATTCTCGATCATGTTTTAGGTAAGACAGATTTGCGTTTGCTTAAACCGAGAATTGGTTTTATGTCGACTTCATTAAATTACAAATTTAGATTCAATATAAAAACAATAGAAGTGGTGGTAACAGCACTTACAGGCGCGACCGAGCCTTGGTGGGACACTTTCAGCCCATCTGATTGGGAACGAGCTCATCAACTATTACAAAATGTAGGTTGCGGAAAAAAATCTGATCAACTGTTCGGTACGTTATCCACTGGAGAAAAGCAAAGAGTTTTTTTAGCTAGGGCACTTATGTCAGAACCCGAAATACTGTTTTTAGATGAACCGACTAGTGGTTTAGACTTAGGAGGACGTGAAGAACTTTTAGTTGTTCTTTCGAATCTACTTACCGAAAAAAGATCTCCTCCTATGGTTCTAGTAACTCATCATTTAGAAGAAATCCCAGTTGGTTTCAGCCATCTTCTGCTTCTGAAGAGTGGTAAAAATATTGCATCAGGAACGATGAATGAAACAATGACTTCGGAAAACATCTCTAAGTGTTTTGATTTAAATGCTGCGGTTGATAAAACCGCTGGACGTTGGAACATTCATATTTTAGAGAACGGAAAATAAGCGATATGCACGCACTTATTTTCACTGGAGGACCTTTACCTTTATTTGATTTGCCTCTCCCGGAAGCACAGTTGGTAATTGCTGCGGACTCGGGTGGAGATCACGCTGGTGAACTAGGTCTAGAAGTTGACTTGATAATTGGGGATTTTGATTCTTGCTCTGCAAAAGCAATTGAGAAGGCTAATGAAGTCAGAAAATTTCCAACAGATAAAGATGTAACAGATTTAGAATTGGCTCTTGCTGCAACTATTGAAAAAGGTCTCTCATCAGTAACTATCATCACTTCAGCACGAGGGAGATTTGATCATACTTTCGGTAACATCATCGTGGCTAGTTCAAACCGCTGGCATGACCTCGAAATTGATTTATTTATCGATAATAGTTACGCCAAAATAATTCGCAATGACGCAAAATTAATCGGTGCTCCTTCTGACACATTGACACTATTCGCTATGGGTGGCACTGCTTTTGGAATTACCAGCAAAGGTCTCAAATGGGAATTAGATGGAATTGATCTCAATGTTGGTTCAGGTCTAGGCATTTCTAATGAATTCACAACTAATGAAGTAGAAATTCATCTCGATGAAGGGACTATCGTCTCAGTTCAATCTTTTGACAGCAAACAGCCCTGATATTTAACGATTGACTAAATGCGACTTTCACAGGTTTATGCACTGTGAGATAGATTCAATTTGTGTATAGACATCTAATTGACTCAGATCGATGACAATAAACGAGAATATGTCGGAACTTTCTACCCTATTGGATAATCCACATAATGTTTTGCGCCCAGCGGAGACCGTGATGAAACCTACAAGTCTCGGTTCTGTAAGAATGACTCGTTTCAGTTTCAGCCGATCGATGATACGTCGAGCTTTTTTGAAAAAGTGGGAAATCGAACGTCAGGTTGTCAACTTTGACGAACTTGGACAAGGGCATATTATCTATCGCATTTTTGCTGAAGGAAAACTATTTCACTTCGTAGCTTTTACTTCTACTATCGATGAATCTCTACATACTGACCGTGTAATAGCTGATGTATGGGATGTAACTGCAGCATTGGTAGAGGGAGAAGTAAATGAGGATCTCTTGCAGTTTTTAAAAGATGAAGTCCCTAAACAAGAATCGAGCAGGCTGGATCCCCGTGTACTTGTATTAACTAGGGGAAATCGAAGTGTCCGCTTTTATGAATATCTGGTGGAACGTTTAGCAAGCGGCAACCAGCCGGAGTCAAAAAAATTAGGTGACGCTGGTTACATCATGAGAAGTACGGCTTTCTACGGAAACGGAAAGTTTGGAATGCGGTCTTTTTTGGGTTTCGAAGACAAACACCCACTTTCTGCTCCTTACAGAGCTCAATTTCTAGCCGCATGGCTTTTCAGGGAAGTCAGCTACGAATCTGTAGAACATTGTGCCAAGGCAAAAAACCCTAACGCTGTATCTTTCAACAGTGAATGGAGTCATTTTTTTGGTTTAGGAAATGCGACTGGTTTAGGTTTAGTTCCTTGGGCTATAAAACATCCTGGAGAGTTAAATGCATGGGTCTCTATACGGGAACTGGCTCTATCTAACGTCCGTTCTCTCAAAGGCTCGACAAAAAATACGCAGATTCTTGAGGAATGGTTTGACAAGGCATACCAATACTTCTCATCATTGGGTGGTGATGATCGTTGGCCTTGGATGGGCCCTGATTCTCTATCAAAAGCAACTTTGCTCATTAAGGAAACTTTTAACTCTTTAAGTGGAAATGCCCTTCCATTTAATGATCTTTACCTATGGGCTGAAAAGCAGGACAATGAAATAACCGAATTGGTAATCTCACTGTTGCTAGAACTAGATGATACAAACGATGAAATAATCGATCGTCTTCTGATGGTAGAGAGTGAAAAAGAAGCAGACTTAAATGCCACGGTTGAAGATCTAAAAATAATAATTGATGAAAAGTACTTCTGGTTAAACGAACTAGACCTAAGTGGACCGGAGGCTAGACACTTCTGGTGGGTCATGTCAGATAATGCTGAAGAACCGCGTCGCGCAGAAAGATCTGTTATTGATCCAGAACATAGAGAAATCCCAATAGATATCTCCTTACGTATTGACAAATTGATTAAAGATTTAGAAAAAATAGATAAAAAGATTTCAGTAAATGAATTCCTTTACTCTTTCCCTGAGCATGAAATTGCCGTAAAACGTCTTCTCGGAAATTTTGGACCTTATAGCGAACCCATGGAAAATGTTTGTGATTTTAAGCACCTGCCATTAAACCTACAAAGATTTCAATTAGCTATGTATGGGATGGATAACTTCTCCCCACAGTCGACAGATTGGCTAAGAGTGACACTTTTCCAAGGGGCACCGAGAGTATCAGAAATTGGATCTAACATTGCAGATAAATGGATTTTGCCTAAACAACCAGGAGGTCTTACCTAATGTTTGTAGACGGTCTAGAAATAAACAATTGGAGTCGCTCAACAATAAAAGAAGTTAAATCTGGTGGCATAGACGTAGTTCACGCCACTTGCGGAGTTTGGGAAGACTTAGCTGGAGCAATTACTAAAATTGGTGATTGGCGACATTTCGCTCGTGAAAACTCTGATCTTGTCAGAATCGTAGGAAACGTCAAAGAAATGCACACCGCTAAAGATGAAGGGATTCTGGGAGTAATCCTAGGTTTTCAAAATAGCTCTATGCTCGGTGATGATCCTGAGATGGCAGGCATTTTTGCTGATCTTGGAATACGAATAATTCAACTCACCTATAACATTTCGAATCATCTTGGATCTAGTTGCTGGGAACCTGAAGATGGTGGGCTAACCAGAGTGGGTCATCGTATGGTAAATGCTTTTAATTCATCTGGGATACTCGTTGACATTTCACATGTTGGCAACCGAACCGGTCTCGAGGCTATAGAAAGTTCTGAAAAACCTATTGCAATAACTCACGGTAACCCTTCCTCTTTTTGCGACTCACCGCGTAATAAACCTGATTACCTTATAGAAGCTCTCGCTGACAGAGGTGGAATAATCGGTTGCACCCTCTACCCCCTTTTTATAGGTGGGAACACAGTTACACGTCTTGATTGGTGTCGTATGGTGGCAGATACCGCCGAAAAGATTGGAGTCAACCATGTAGCAATCGGTAGTGATTCAGTAGTTGGTTGGGCATCGGATGCATTAGGTTGGATGCGAAATGGAAGATGGGACAGACCAAAAGAAATTGAAGATATACCCACTTTCCCGATCTGGCCTGAATGGTTTAAGGGCCCGGAGGATTTTGAATCATTATCTGAAGGACTTTCTGAAGTAGGTTTCATTCCAGAAGAAATTGTTTCAATTATGGGTTCTAACTGGATTCGTTTATTTAAAGATGTGTTTAATGAATGACGCAACAATTCTTGTAGCACCAAGAGAATTGAAGGACCAAGTTGAAAGAGCTAGTCGTGTTCTTCTTTGCGAAGCTAGTACTGCAAATCGTTTAGCTGAAGATATAACTTTCTGCGAAATTAACTACAGTCAAGGGATTTCTTCTTGGTTGGAAGCAATAACCTCAGACTCTGAAACATTCAATAAAATCCAAAGAAGTTCTCTGGAACTGCGAATACCGAGCGGTCGTAAATCTGTTGATATAAATTTTGACCCGTCTTTATCTTTTGCGTTTCTCGCACGCACTTTGCATACACAAGAGAAATACGGGATCACCTGGTCGTGTGATACAGAAGTGATTTATGGTAATTCTAAAATTGCCTCTATTAATCTGAAATTAGATAACCCCATCTCCCCTAAAACTAATCAGAAGACAATCGACGCCTTATCAACTGGCTTAAGGGTTTCTCTTCTTGAATGGAACCAATTAGACAAAATCGCTTCACAATTTCTTTTATCAGAGGAAATTTTAGATGGATCTTAAATTCACTTCCTTTTACAAAAAATGAATAATCGAAATGGATAATAAATTACTAATATCTATCGATGAGATAGAAACAACCACAAAAAAAGCACTTGTTAAACACGGTGCTTCTCTTGAAATTGCATCTCTGGTAGCTCATGCCGTTCGCACTGCTGAAGGGAAGGGAAACAAAATATGTGGTCTCTATTATGTCGAGAGCTACTGCCTTCAGTTGGAAACTGGTCGAGTTAACGGAGTAGTCGAACCTATTATTACTAACAACAAACCTGGAACAGTGAGAGTTGATGGGAGATTTGGTTTTGCTCAATCAGCTTTTTCAGCAGGTTTTAATAAAGCTATAAAAACAGCTCGTGATAATGGGATATGCAGTTACTCGATCGAGCACACACATACTTGCACTTCTCTAGGGTACTTCACAGAACAAATAGCTAGATCGGGAATGCTAGCTATAGGGGCAACCAATGCTTCCGCCGTCGTAGCTCCGCCAAATGGTACAGCCCCTGTGCTTGGGACTAATCCGATTGCTATGGCAGTACCAGATGGCGAAGGAGGAGTAGCATTTCAATTTGATTTCAGCACAAGCGCTATAGCGTTAGGTAAAATCACAATGGCGGCGGCGGCAAACGAACCAATTCCTCTTGGCTGGGCGGTTGACAAAGAAGGAAACCCGACCACCAATGCTAAAGATGCTTTAGAAGGTTCCTTGCTCTCCGCAGGTGGATATAAAGGTTATGGCCTTGGACTTTTGGCTGAGATCTTAGCCGGCGCATTGACCGGGTCAAGACTGAGTGTAGAAGTTCCACCTTTGAAAACACCTGAAGGTGAACCTCATGACCTAGGTCAGTTCTACATAATAATCGATGTGGAAGCTTATGATAAAAGTTTTCTACAAAGAGTAGAAAAATTGGCTGATGTAATTGAATCACAACCAGATGCTCGACTACCTGGTAAAAATATTTATCTCTCTGACGAAATTGAAGTTGATTCAGATCTGTGGTCGACCATAAAGCAGCTTTCAAATAGTTAAGAATACATTAAGAGATCTGAGAAGATTTCTTTTCAGCCATTCGTATATCTCGAGCAGCGTCCAGTGGCGTTAAGAACTTGTCGTTCCTAGGCATTACGCCCTTGGAGATAAGAGAGACAGCCACATCATTTATCGTTCTGAAGTTTATGAACCCTTTCAACCCACTGTGCACAACTGAACGAGAATCAGCAACCCACAATAACCACTCAGTCAGAAGTGGTATTTGAATAACAACTCTTGACTTTTTCCCAGAATGGGTTTCATAAATAACCGGAGGATTCTTTCTTCGGCTCCATGCTTTTAAATTTTTTTGAATTAGTTCTTCTTTAATTCTTAACTCTTTAGAAAAATTTTTCAAATTGCCTTTACGTTCAATAAAGCCCAAAGAGTCTGGTCTGCTACCTGCAAGTTCAACTAATTTAAACCATTGATTTTGAAGATCTGAGCCTCGCATTCCATAACTTCTAATTGCAACTCTTTTCTCACACAGAATGCCCAGAATAGGAGCTCTAATTGAGCTACCAAGCAACTGGGAAGGAGAACAAGATCCAAAGCGCTGAGCAGATTTGAATTTTTCAATTGCTAATTCTTTATTTTTTTCTAAACCTGCCATTACATAAGGTTACGACTTCGCAGAACATCACTGAGGGAGCCTCAAGAATTTAGCTATTTTCAAGCATTTAAAGTTAATTAGAATGTTGATATTTTAAGTTTCAGTTGATGAGGCTCAACTCTTCTTCAGGACAAAACACTTCTGAAACACCGTCAGGGAATGTTTCGGTAACACAACCAGTCGACTCGTCGAAAACTCGATCTATTCTCATCCCTCCAGGATCAACAAAAAACCCGGTCCCATCAGGACAATTAGTTTCTTTAGCCCCATCAGGGAAAGTCACACTCATGCAACCAGTTTCTTCATCAAACTCTTCTAAAAACTCAAAACCATCATCACCTTCATTCATCCCAAAACAATCCAAATCAGATAAAACAGCATCCGAACTGAGTATTTGTTTGCAACCGGTTTCTTGATCGAAAACTATTTCACTCTTAACCCCCTCTGGGTCAAGCATGTAATTTGATCCATCATGACATTCAATTTCCGAAAAACCCTCATATGTAAAACCTGACAAATAGTCTGTGGTTGAACATCCACTTTCTTCATCAAACGAGGTCTCGGTTCTTGAGCCAGTTTCATCTTCGTACCAACTGGTACCATCGCCACACCACCCCGAAGAAGTACCGTCTTCAAATTTGATAGTTCCGCAGCCAGTAATTTCATCGATTAGGGTTTCAGTGCGAGAACCAGTTTCATCTTCAAACCAATTACTTCCATCCTCACACCACCCAGATCGATTTCCAGATGAATCTGTTGTTATACCACATCCCGTTTCTTTGTTGAAACGAGTTTGTGTTCTATCGCCAGAAGAGTCTTCCTCCCAACTCGAACCATCCTCACATCTAGAAGAAGCTGAACCGTCTGAATACTCGGTCTTTGTGCAAGCAGTCTCCGGATCATAAACTTCGGTCCAAGTTTCGGTATTGCCTTCAACATCAGTAAAGGAACCTGAACCATCCTCACACCATTTACCAGATGACCCATCTGAATTTGTAGTCACCTCACAGCCAGTTGCAGGGTCATAGGCTCTCTCAGTGCGACTACCGTCCTGATCAATCCACCAGCCTGAACCATCCTCACACCAGCTCGAAGAGGAGCCATC
>QCLO01000020.1 GCA_003214465.1 Acidimicrobiales bacterium AG-414-N20
AAAATGAGACATTTGATTACCTTGGTATCGAATTGCTCAATAACAAATTCGAAAAAACTTATGAAGAACATTTCGGTAGGGCCATAGAAGGTCTACAGATCGAAGTGGTGGGATGGTCCGTAAAAGTTACGTCACCAAGACCAGAAACTGAAAAAACTATTACTGTCGACTCTGAAAATATTGTTATGACCGATTCCAAGCGCGTTGTCTACGATCCCGCCAAAGGTACCGAAGTTGAAGCTTCTGTCTTTCAGCGTGAAAGTCTGAACCCTGGTGATTGCGTGATGGGCCCAGCGATAATTGTCGAGAGTCAAACAACGACTTGGATTTCAAGTGAGAAGAAATCCTCCACCCAAAAGGATGACTGTCTACTGATTACTAAAAAAACTGAGGCTGCTAAATGAACCAGTTAAAAAACCAAGTGATGTGGAATCGCCTTATATCAATAGTCGAAGAACAAGCTCTAGCCCTGGTTCGTACTGCTTTCAGTACGAGCGTTAGAGAAGCAGGAGATCTTTCTGCTGGTGTCTATGACACTAAAGGAAGAATGATCGCTCAGGCCATAACTGGAACTCCGGGGCACGTAAACACTATGGCAGCAGCCGTAGTTAACTTCATCGAAGATATAGGGCCACACAGAATTTACGAAGGTGACGTTTACATCACCAATGACCCATGGAAGGGAACGGGACATTTGCATGACTTTACAGTTGTCACTCCCGTGTTTAGAGATACAAATCTAATTGGCTATTTCGGTTGCACAGCTCATGTCGTAGATGTGGGTGGTAGAGGTTTCGGACCGGACGCAACCGAAGTGTATGAAGAAGGGCTTTTCGTTCCCATTATGAAACTTCTCGAACGCGGCGAATTAAATGAAGATCTAATAAACATAGTGCGTCATAACGTTCGTGAATCTTCACAAGTAATCGGAGATCTACATTCTCTTTCAACATCTAATGAAACAGGTATCAAACGCTTGCATGGAATGCTCGACGAGTTTGATTTAGAGAACTTAGAAGGTCTAGCTGAATTTATCTTCGAAAAAACACATGAAGCTACAATGAAACGTCTTTCAAAGTTAGAGCCCGGCGAATACAAAAATGAAATGCAAGTTGACGGCTACAACGAAACAGTCACCTTAAAGGTAAATATCAGTGTTGACGAGGAAGGCGCTCATGCTGATTTCGCGGGAAGTTCGCCTACCTGTGAACATGGAGTTAATGTGCCTCTGGTTTATGCCCATGCTTACTATTCGTATGCCATGCTTGTGGCACTAGCCCCTGAAATGCCTAGTAACTATGCGTCATTGGCAGCTTTCACTGTTAGCGCACCAGAAGGCTGCATACTCAATGCCAAACACCCTGACCCTGTCGCTGTTAGACATGTAACTGGACATTTCGTAACTGATCTCTGTTTAGGTGCCATTTCAGAAGCACTCCCTGAAGTTATTCCGGCAGAAGGCGCAGGGGCTCTATGGAACTTCCATGTCAGCGCTCGGTCCAGTGATCCAAATGCAGATTTACCACCAAGAGAAATACTGATGTTCAATAGCGGTGGTACGGGAGCTAGACCAAATTTAGATGGACTGAGCAGTACAGCTTTTCCTAGTGGTGTTAGAACAATGTCGTCCGAAGCAACCGAGCAAGTCGGTCCCATAGTTGTATGGCGAAAAGAGTTACGTCCAGACTCAGGAGGAAATGGGCGCCATCGTGGTGGCTTAGGTCAAATAATCGAACTAGCCCCTTCTGAGGGATACAAATTTTTCTTTAGCTGCATGTTCGACCGAGTTGAAAATCCTGCGAGAGGACGTGATGGCGGGGAAAATGGCTCTCCTGGAAAGGTATATCTTGACGATGGAACACCATTTGATGCAAAAGGAAAACAACCTGTTCCAGAAGGGAGAAGGTTGATTTTAGAACTTCCAGGTGGAGGAGGTTTCGGCAACCCAGAAGAAAGAAACCCAGATTCAATCAATAATGATCTAGCGCAGGGTTATGTTTCCTAAGAAATGTCGAGTAAAAATTCAAATTAAGATTTACGACTGAGGCGCCTCATGAAACATTTCGATACTTTAATAATCGGAGGTGCTGTTATGGGTAGTTCCACCGCCTATTGGCTGTCGGAGAACCCTGACTACGATGGGAATATATTGGTTATCGAGCCTGACCCGACATATTCACAGTCTTCCACGGCACTTTCCGAGGCAAGTATCCGTCATCAATTTTCGCAACCGGTGAATATAAAACTTTCGATGTTTGCCACGGAGTTTTTCTCAAATTTTCATGATCATGTTCAGGTAAATGGAGAAGCACCTGAACTTCCTTTTCATGAAACTGGCTATCTGTTTCTGGCTAGTGAAGATGGAATGGAAAACCTTAGAAATAATCATGAGATCCAAAAAAATTGTGGTGCAGAAGTCGCGTTACTTTCAAATACTGAAATTAAAGAAAGATTCCCCTACATGAACACTGACGACCTAGAAGGTGGAAGTTTAGGAACTAAACATGAAGGGACACTTGATGCATTTTCATTAATGCAAGGGTTTAAATTGCGAGCCAGACACAACGGAGTTGACTATTTAAACGCTCGTGTCATCTCATTGAATGTTAACAAAAACAAAAATCTTGTAAATGAAGTCAAATTGGATTCGGGAGAAGTCATTTCATGTTCACGTGTAATAAATTGTGCCGGTCCTCGTGCTAAGTGGATAGCAGAAATGGCAGGACTGGAACTTCCAGTAGAACCAAGAATAAGAGCAGCTTTTGTTTTCGATTGCCGCGAAGCTCTCGAAGGACAAACACTTCCATTAACCATTGACCCTTCAGGGGTTCATGTCAGAACCGACCCGCCTTATTTTCTAGCGGGTGCTCCCCCTCCCAACGACCTAGAGGTTGACCCTGATGACTTTAAAGTGAGAGGTGAAGAATGGCAAGAATATATCTGGCCCGTACTGGCTCACCGCATTCCGGCTTTTGAAAAAATCAAAGTAATGAGTTCATGGGCGGGTCATTATGCCTACAATACTCTGGATCAAAATGCGATAATAGGTTCTTCTGAGATGCTTCCCAATTTCTTTTTCTGTAACGGCTTTAGCGGACATGGATTTCAACAAAGTCCAGGTGTGGGGAGAGGGTTGAGCGAATTGATAACTTACGGTGAATACAGGTCCCTTGACCTAAGTGAGCTCAGTTACGATCGAGTTATTAATAACGAACCGTTTTTGGAAAAAGCTATTATCTAACTCTCTCCAAGGTAAGAAGAACGAAGTTCCGGATTGGCAAGTAACGCTTCAGCAGTGTCGTCAAGCACAACTCTGCCTGTCTGTAAAACCCAACCTCTGTCCGCTATAGATAAGGCCATATTTGCATTTTGTTCCACCATGAAAATAGCCATTCCTTCTTCATGGATTTGCTGAATAAGTTCGAAGTTCTGCTGCACAAGCGCAGGAGCCAGACCCATTGAAGGTTCATCCATAAGAAGAACTCTAGGGCGCGACATCAACGCACGGCCGATTGCCACCATCTGTTGTTCACCCCCGGAAAGAGTTCCTGCCTTTTGAGAAAGCCTTTCTTTGACACGGGGGAAAAGTTCATAAATATTTTCAAGATCCTCTTCAATTCCTTCTCTGTCATCTCTTAAATAAGCACCAAGTTCAAGATTTTCTTTAACTGTCAAGCGTTTGAAAAGTCTACGATTTTCAGGGACCATCGTTACTCCGTTTGTTACTCTGTAACTCGTTGGTTTGTCATTAACTACCTCACCGTCGAGGAGAACATGACCGGAGGTAGGAGTAACCATGCCCAAAAGAGTTTTTAAAGTCGTTGATTTCCCACTTGCATTACCGCCCAGTAGGCAAACCATCTCACCTGGATATATAGCCAGATCAACATCTTTAAGTATATGAACAGCTCCGTAATGAGTATTGACCGAACGGAACTCCAGTAAAGCTGTTTCTGTCATGATTTAGCCTCTACTGGTCGACCTAAATAAGCTTCGATGACATCAGGGTTGGTTGAAACCTCATCGTAAGCTCCTTGTGCGATTGGTACACCGTGGTCTAGAACTACTACACGATCAGATACATCTCGGACCACTTTCATATCATGCTCGATGATTACAATTGTAAATCCCCATTCATCACGCAGTCTGCTAATTAGTCCTGTCAACTCCGCTGTCTCTATAGGGTTCATACCCGCAACTGGCTCATCTAATAACAACAAACGTGGTTGCGTCGCCATTGCTCGCGCAATCTCAAGTCTGCGTCTATTTGCATATGACAATGCAAAAGCTGGTTGGTCTAAACGATAACCAATGAGACGAGTTCCGAAAAATCCCAAAATTTCTATGGAACGTTCACGTATTTCTTTCTCTTCTTGCTTGAATGCTTTCGTTTGAAACAAAGCTCCCATCAGCAGTTGTGAAGTTCTACAGTGTTGTGAAACCATCACATTCTCCAAAACCGTCATATTCGGAAATAGTCTCACGTTCTGAAATGTTCGAGCGATTCCCATCTCTGTTATTTGATTTGGATCAAGACCCAGAACCGATTCACCATTAAAGATGATTTCTCCACTAGTTGGGGGGATCATTCCTGAAATTGTGTTGAAAAATGTTGTTTTTCCAGCACCGTTCGGTCCAATAACACTTACGATTTCACCCTCTTCAATGGAGAAATCGAGATTTGAAAGTGCATCTAAGCCACCGAAAGTGACCTGAAGATTACGAATTTCCAGCAAACTCATAATTTCTCTCCGACTTCTTTAGTCTCCTCTGTCTCATCATCACCCAACCATGCATCTTGGAGATATTCTTCTTGATGCAACTCTCTAGTTCGACGTGCAGTGGGGACAAGACCTTCAGGACGTTTGAGCATCATAAATACAAGCAATGCTCCATAGATCAATAACTTATAATTCTGAAACTCTTGAAGAAGCCCTGGCTGTCGTGGACCTCCAAGTATTCCTATCAACACTAATGAACCAACCATCACTCCGGTAATACTGCCCATTCCTCCCACTATCACGACTACAAGAATTATGATTGATACGAGAATTTCAAAGCTTTTAGGGAAAACAGATCCGACTTTAGCCGCCAAAACAGCTCCGCTGAATGAAGCCAGAACAGCTCCGACAACAAAAGCCATTAATTTGGAATTAACCGTATTTATTCCCATTACTTCTGCGACGCTCTCATCTTCTCTTATGGCCATCCATGCTCGACCTAGACGAGAACCTTGGAGTCTCCATGAGATGTATATTGCAATAACACAAAAAGCTAGAACCATATAGAAAACAGATCTAGGGTCCGCACCTCTTACTTCCCAAGGGCCCAGATCTATTGCTGGGATGTTGGTGATACCTTGTGATCCACCTAAGTACGGCTTTAACCAGTCTGATAAGAAAAGAAGCCTTATGATTTCGCCGAATCCTAAAGTAACGATCGCTAGATAGTCTCCCCTCATTCGGATTACGGGGGCACCTATCAGAAGACCAGCTAAAGTCGCCATTACCACAACGACTAGCAGTGAGATGCCGAAATGCGTTTCAGGTGAAAACCATGGTGAATTGGGTGAAGTGAAAACTGCGGTTGTGTAGCCACCCACAGCAAAGAAAGCCACGTATCCAAGGTCCAAAAGGCCTGCAAGACCAACCACAATATTTAGACCCAGCGCGAGTAACAAGAAAAGCCCAACATTCGCTAGAAGCTCGTTGACGATTCCACCTAAGAACCATGGAAGCACAATTACTAAAACTGCAATAGTGGAAAATAAAATTATAGAGTTTCGCCTTTTACCTTCTGGCGTTACATCTGAACGATAAGTAGCTACCTTAGTTTTTAATTTCCCACGCACAAGCAGAGGAAGTAAAGCAAGTAACACAGCAATGATGATCGTTGAAGTTACAGTCATTCCACCCTTTTTTGCGTAGATTAAATCGTTTAGCCATTCCAAACGGAAACCTTCTGAAAGGTCGTCTATTACGTCTTCTAGAATTGCGAACGAGAAAAGACCAAACGTCGCATATGTAATCATCTTTCGTATTTGAGCCGAAATCTGGTGGAGAAAAGCTCCGAAAGTCCCAAGCCCTACGCCCACTGGAATCCAAACTAGGCTTCCGAAAGCAATACTGTTTTCGAAAGTAAGCAGTCTGAATAGTTTTGGATTCCAGTTAATCAAAGGGTCTCTCATATCAAGATTTTCGATTCCCAACATGAGCAAAACGAGACCTAAGCTTCCTATGAGGCCGGTTAAAGCTCCAGACAACAAATCCGCTGCACCGGGTTTGGGGTTTTCTATGCCTTCCAACTCAACCATTTTTGAAACTATGTAACCAAATACCAAAGGAATCCAAAGTATAAAAAGATAACCCAGACTAAGAGTTGACTCGATCAGTATTCGTCTGTTCAGTTCAGATGGAAGACCGACTAAACAGATAAATACCTGAGATAGGGCACAAATGCCTCCCCAGAATAAAATACGCTTCCAATTCTGATCAAACAGTTTTCTAGAGCCCAAAGCAACGGTCATCATGCACGATCCTCTTGTGAAAGCTTCTCTCCAAAGAGTCCTGACGGTTTAAACAGTAATACAAGCACGAGGACGGTGAAGGCTACTGCGTCTTTTAGTTGGCTTACACCTGGAACTCCAAGTGGTTCGAGTATGACCATAGGAGCTATAGATTCTGCTGATCCTAAAAAAACTCCCCCTGCCATAGCTCCACCCATGTTTCCAATGCCACCAACCACAGCAGCGGTAAACGCTTTGATTCCAGGCAAAAAACCTGTCATATGAGTAACACTTCTGAATAGTAGACCCCAAAGGATTCCACCAACTCCAGCCATTGCTCCACCAACGCCGAATGTAATTACTATTGTTCGATTAACATTTATCCCCATAAGCGAGGCAATCTCTTTATCTTCAGCGACTGCTCTCATTGCTCGACCTGTTTGAGTTCTTTCAACCAGATACCAAAGACTTGCCATTGAAATTGCTGCAACTACCATTACGAGAATTTTTGTTCCAGCTATCTCAACCGTAAAAATCGACCTTTGCTTTGATAGCCACTCAGGGAGACGAGGATAACCCTTACTTGCTGGTCCAAATAGTCCCAGCACGGCGTTTTGGATAAAAAAGGAAACCCCTATTGAAGTGATTAAAGGAATCAACCGCGGCGAACTACGCAACGGTCTATATGCGATTCTTTCAGTAATTATCGCTGTCACGGTAGAAGTAGTAATCGCTACCAAAATAATCAAGAAGAGCGACAAAATAAAGTTGCTTTCCCACAAACCAGCATCGTGTAGCTTCTCAGAAGTAATCCAACCTGACATCGTTCCAACCATGAAAACTTCTCCATGAGCGAAATTTATGAATCCCAAAACTCCGTAAACCATTGAATAACCCAAGGCAATTAGTCCATACATCGCCCCTTGGGATAAACCGGAAACTACTAAACCTTTAAATTGATCCCCTGTGAGACCACGTGCATCAGGGTTTCTCCAGTCAGCAAATGGGTTGCCTGGCCATACTTGTTGTGCGATAAAAGCAACAATTCCTATAACTATTAATGTCGCCATGAGAACGCGGACAACTGTTAAAAATCTGTCTACGCCTGATACGCGTGATTTAGATCTCTTTTTTACTGTCTCTGACATTCTCGCCTCTTAAAGATTCAGATTAGACATTCTGCCCGATGTTTGGGTTTTCGTATACTTTTTCCCTGTTAAATTCATTCAAAATTGAACGAGATGACAATGCTAAAGTCGCCCCACCCAACGCCGTTAAAAAAGCTCCAGCTCCTGTGACTATTTGCAAATCTGAAACTCTAGCCAAACTTATTATCCAACCAAGTCCAATCAAAGATACACCTGTCCCTATTCCAGCTGTTATTACACTCCAACGCCATCGTAAATGTTCGTTAAATCCAAAAAATCCAACAGCTGGAAGCATTGCTAATAGACCAATTAATACGAGTGGTATAGCCAAATAAGAAAGTCCTCCACCATTTGGAGTTATACCGTCATTGATAGTCTCCACCGTCATCCTATATTTGTTGATTATTGAGCTAATTTTAGAGTTATTGATGGCAACCAATGCTGGTGATAATTCAACTTCTTCACGAAGGACATTGATTTCTGCTTGGGCCTCTGGCGGTAGATCTTTAGCTCCCCTTTCGTCAAAAGTCCATCCAGAAATCGAACCGATCAAAACCAAAATTACAGCTGAAACCCCAGCTAAAATTTTGCCCCATGCAATAGTCACCCTTAATGGTCGATGTGGAGACAGTGGGGCGGTTTGCATTGCGTAAAGCGAACCTAAAAGGCCTGCGGCTCCAGCCAATAATGATAAGTAAACTCCTAATCCATCAGAATAAGCAACTGTTCCTTGTGCGGGATTTGCAATCAGGTAGGTCAAAGAAGAACACAGAATTACGAATGCTGAAATTACCGCACCGTGGGCTCCCATCCATTTAGAGATAGATCCTGGATTCCTAATGGTCGCAACTGCCGCTGTAAACATAAAACAAGCCGCACCAAAAATGAAAATCCCGTACCAGCTTCCCCCTGAAGCGGAAAATCCGTTAAATGACTGTCCGAGACGATCAATGTCTTCAGCGCGAGAATGTCCCGCTATCAAACCCGCATCATTTCCCCACGTAAGAAATAATGAGACAAGAGCAACAATTGCGGCACTACCCGCAACTATCAAACCTTTACGTTCCTGTGGTGTCGCTGGAGTTTCCCATGAAACTTCTTTTACGTCTACATCTTTACTTCGTTCAGATAATTCATTTAACAATTCCTCATCTGTACTCCTACGTGCCTTTACAGCAGCTGAAACACGATCATAAAGTCTACGATTATCGTCCTCAGGTTGTGAGAGCCGGTCAAGTACAACAGAAACTAAAAATAAAGCGAATCCTGCTGAAAACCCTAAACCAACATCAAGGTTTTGGACTGCCCTGAACACCTGAAGTCCCAATCCAGAAGCACCCATAATCGCTGCGATACCAACCATTGCTATTGACAACATCAAGCATTGATTTAATCCTGTCATGATCGCGGGTCTTGCTAATGGAAGTTGAACATCTAGTAAAACTCTTGATTCAGGAGCCCCATACGCTCGACTTGCCTCAACAACATCTTCTGGCACTTGCCTGATACCCAGATTAGTCAACCTTACTAACGGGGGTAAAGCGTAAATCATCGTCACCATAGTTGCGGGTACAACACCAATACTGAAGAAAAATACGAAAGGAACCATATATGTAAAAGAGTGAATAACCTGCATAGCGTCCATCACGGGCCGCACGACACCCCAAACAGCATCTTTACGTGCACAAAGCACGCCTAATGGAATACCAATAAGAGAACAGAGAGCCACAGACACTATGACCATTCCAACGGTTCGCATAGTGTCTAACCAATATGCCTGACCCAACAAGCCACAAAGTGCAAGAGCAAAACCAGATTGGATCCCTATTCTTGGAGCCCGGAAAAGTGCGCCAAAAACTACCGTGAAGAGAACAACCCAGAACCAAGAAACGGTGAGCAAAAAAGAATTAACAAAATTGTCAAGTAAAAAACTGAAGGGCCATTTGATCGTATCCAAAACCCATCCAGCGTTTAGATCCATCCAATCAACCATCTGATCAAACCAATAGCCGAAAGGAATTCGCCACTCATCAAGAATTGCTGTATCTAATATTCCAACTGACTCTTCGGTACCTTCTCTTTGAAAACGTATCTGGCCTAGTATGTTTTTCACAGGAATACCTCCCTGTCGAATCCATCAATTAGTTGTTCCACACGTCCCATTTCTTCCATAATCTCACGTGGTTCCAGTTCTCCTATTAAGCGTCCTGAAGTATCTATAACAGCTATAGGAAGTCCCCGGCCTGCTGCGGCATAGTTCACATTAAAAGTTGCCTCAGGGGTGGTAGTCGCAAAATCACTTCTCAGCACATCCTTAAGTTCAGTTGTTCCTCGAGCTAGAGCAGAACTTGCATCTGCTAAATGCAATAAAGATTCCGGCTTTCCATCCTGATCACAACAAAAGCCTCCTTGACGATCACCAAGTGAATTAACAGCTTCCACAAGAGTTGAATCAGGATTAATAATCATCGGTTTCTCCATCACTGATTCCACGTCAATTACTCTTCCTTGATCCACATCCTGAACAAACTCAGCCACATAAGCATCAGCAGGCTGGGTGAGAATTTCTTCTGCCGTGCCAATTTGAACCACATAACCGTCTCTCAGTATGCAAACTCGATCTCCGATTCTTAATGCTTCATTTAAATCATGAGTGATAAACAAAATTGTTTTATGAAGCCTGCTCTGGATCGACATCAGTTCATCCTGCATCTGACGCCGTATTAGTGGATCCAGAGCACTAAATGCTTCATCCATTAGGAGTATGTCCGGATCGCTACATAAGGCACGGGCTAGACCCACGCGTTGCTGCATTCCTCCAGAAAGTTCTCTTGTTGCATTTAATGCATAAGCCTCTAGTCCCACAAGTGAAAGAGCCTTCATGGCGGCTTCATTTCGTTGTTTTTTGTCTACGCCCTGTACTTTTAGACCATAACCAGTGTTGTCTATAACATTCCTATGAGGGAACAGAGCAAAATGCTGAAACACCATTCCCATTTTTTCACGCCGAAATTCCTGAAGTGTCGAGCCGCTCAATTCCTGCACATCTGTACCTTCTACAATTACTTTTCCACTTGTAACGTCATGAAGTTTGTTTACTGTACGTATAGCAGTTGATTTACCAGAGCCTGACAATCCCATAACCACAAATATTTCGCCTTTATTTACGGAAAAAGAAACGTCAGTTAAGCCCACAACGTGTCCAGATTGCTTTTGAACTTCATCTTTATGAACACCGGATTTAGCCAAATCAAAGGCTCTTCCACGAGGATTAGGCCCGAATATTTTAAAAACATTTTCTAGAGAAATTATTGTTTCTCCACCAGCCATTTTTTCTCCCCTATTTACCTTCTACAGAACAAAATTGAACGATATTTTAATCGAAAGATGCTTCGTTTGTTAACTTTTAAACACCGTAGCAGTTTCGGGAGGTACGCTGACCAGTCATGGCTAAAAGTACTCATTCAGCAATAGTCGATCCACGTAATGAAAATGTGAAAATTTACATAAATGGAACTTTTCACAGTCGGGAAAACGCTCAAATTTCAGTTTTCGATAGTGGTTTTCTAGTTGGTGACGGCATTTGGGAAGGATTAAGACTTCACAATGGAAAATTCGCTTTCTTAGATAAACATATGGACAGGCTCTTTGCTGGGGCTTCGGCAATTCATCTGGACATTGGATTAAGTAGAGAAGAACTAATTGGTGCTCTACTTGAAACTATTGAAATTAACGAAATGACTGATGATGTGCACGTCCGCTTAATGATTACTAGGGGTGACAAGAAAACTCCATCCCAGCATCCTTCGAATGTTGTAGGTGGTCCTAATATCGTGATAATTGCCGAACATAAAGTTGCTGATCCTTCTATATCACAAGAAGGTATCACTCTATTCACAGTTACTGTTCGCCGTCCTCCGCCTGACACACTCGATCAAAGACTGAATTGTCATTCTAAACTCCACGAAGTGATAGCCCTAGTGCAAGCCATAGAAGCGGGAGCAGACGAAGCTTTGATGCTCGACCCCACTGGTGCAGTAGCTACATGCAATGCGACAAATTTTTTCATAGTTAAAAATGGGCAAGTTTGGACATCAACAGGTGAATACTGTCTCAACGGAATAACGAGAGAACTTGTAATTGAAATCTCTAGAAAGAATGGAATAGAAGCCTTCGAAAAACCCTTTTCTTTAACAGATGTATACTCCGCGGATGAAGCATTTGTTACAGGAACTTTTGGTGGTTTAACTCCTGTTACGAAAGTTGATGGGAGAACTATAGCGGACGGGAAAATCGGAAGTGTAACTCTTCTTTTGCAGGGCCTATATAAGGAAGCTATTAACGACGAAGTGTCGAAATGACTTTGCGAATCAACTGTTGGTCCGGTCCTAGAAACATTTCAACGGCTTTAATGTACTCATTTAGAGAGCGTGTAGACACAACTGTAGTTGATGAACCTTTTTATGCTCATTATTTAAGGGTTAGTGGGCGTAAACATCCGGGGTACCAAGAGGTTCTCAATTCACAGGATCAGTATTCAGAGCAAGTTATTGAGAACGTGATACAGAGTAAATACACAACTCCAGTTGTTTTCTTTAAACAAATGTGCCATCACCTAGTTGAAATTGATCTTTCCTTCTTGAATAACTGTTCAAATATCCTGCTTATAAGAGAACCAAGTCTCGTAATTCGTTCACATGCGAAAAATGTTCCTGATCTCAAAGTCTCAGATATAGGTTTAGATGTTCAAAACTCTCTTTTAAATAGAATCATAAAATCTGGTGCGGTCCCGATTGTTGTCGACTCAGCTAACTTACTCATGAATCCGGAAGCAATATTGAAAGAATTGTGCCAACACCTTGGAATTGCTTTTGATACTTCGATGCTCTCTTGGGAGTCTGGACCAAAACCTGAAGATGGCGTATGGGCGCGACACTGGTATAAAAATACTCATGAATCATCTAGCTTCTCCAACAAAGAATCAAGCCGTGACCCTATGCCAGAAAAATTTCTACCTGTTCTTGAGGAAGCTACTGTCTTATATGACAACTTAAAAAAATATGCCTGTAAAGGAATCAAATGATGAAGAATCCAGCTTGGATAGAAATCGTTCCAGAAACGGAATGGGCTAACGATGATTCTCTAGGCCGTTTATTGGAGAAAGTAAAAGATCAAGAAAATGGCCGCGTGGATAACATTATGGCAGTCCATTCGATCAATCCCAGAAGCTTGGAAGCACATAGTGCTATCTACTCCTCCGCTATGTCTGGAACTGCTTCTTTAAGAAAAGTTGAAAGAGAGCTAATAGCATTCGTCGTTAGTTTGGAAAACAGTTGCCATTATTGAGTATTTCATCATAAGCGCGGTCTGCGTGATCTACTGAAAGACGACAATCTCCTAGAAGAAATTGAGAATGACTGGACAACTGCTCAACTATCAGAGCCTCGTAAAACTATGTTGAATTTTGCGGTAAAGCTTACAAATGAACCTAAAAACATGGAGATACAAGACATTTACAAGCTTCGTGAAGTTAATTTTAGCGACCGAGATATTCTCGACATCGTTGAAGTTACCGCCTATTACGCTTACGCAAATAGACTCGCTGATGGGTTAGGAGTAGCTATAGAAGATTGGATTTCAGACGACGATTCAACTGAAAGTGATTCCGTCCTCTGAGATTACTATCTGATCCCCTGTCGAATATTTTTCATATTCAGTTTTTTCAACAACAATAATCGGCATTGCTTTTCCATAAATTTCATCAGCAACAATCGCACCCAAAGCAATTATTTCATCTGCTTCCATCATTATTATTCCAGCGGGACCGGAACCTGATCGAATTCCTTCAGCTATGACCGAGCTTCCACTGCTCGATCCTCTTCCGAAGGGCATCATTAAGACTTTTCCTTTTACTGACATTCCACCCTGTGGGTGTCGTAAATCTGTGATCTCACCTGTTTGTGGGTCAACTCCTCCCCAAAAACTGAGTGGATCATCCAGTTTTAGAACTTCTCCATTTGCTTTTCCATTAACTAAAAAGATCATAAGTTAACCATCAAGCCAAATATCATTGTCAATGCATAAATCTCCTGAAACACCAGAAGCTACACAGTCTTCAACGGCTCCAAAAATGACTTGAACTCCTAAATTACCGGGAGCGTAATATGCCCATTTAGCTGAATCTGTCATGACTGGCAGGGTTACGGATTCCATAATCGGCGTAATGTAAGTGCACGTATCCGTAACGAAAATAACTCCTGCATCTTCTAATGGTTTCACGAAACCTCGTAGAGAAGCTTCTGTTAGAACATCTCTACCTGTTGAGACATAAAAATTGACTCCGGAGTCAACAGATTGGCTGCCGAAAAGTTCAAATAGTTTCTTTATCTCCTGAACAGAATAATGAGGGGTGCCAAGACTTACTGCCCCTATTCTGGAAGTCGAAACGGTACTCAACTCATTTCGCGCTGAAACTATTTTTTCTGGTGTCACGTCTATCACGTCAGTTGGGTCTAACCCTAAAAAAGCTTCTTCTGTAGTTGACGCTTCCGGAGTACTACCCACTGCATGAAACATGCCAACAGATCCAGATGATGCGGCTGCAGCACCTAGCGCTTTCAAACGGTCTTCACTAACCCCCTCTGGTAGACCCTGAATAACAGGGATGCCGTTTCCCGCATGTTTACCTAATAAATGCCCCAAAACCGGATAAAAAACGTCGCGGTCCATTAGCGAGTCATTGAGTCCGTCAACTCGGAACAAAATATCGCCTCTGCGATTTTGGTCTAAATGGAGTCCAGCAGCTGGAGCTCTGCCACAAATTGCTGCACAAATATCAATAAAATCTCCATACCTGTGCGTACGGGCACCTAGGACAGAATTAGCGAAAACTATCGCATTTGACTCCGCCCAAGCCACCTGTTCTCCAAACTTCGGTCTCTCTTCTAGTTGGTAAGGGGCACAAGTCCAAGTCGGCTTACAACCCATTCGTTCGTAACAGTCCATCAATAATCTTGCTTGGGTGCCCCAATCCTTATCCCCGCGATATAAGTCTGGATGTATTAGATCGAGTGAAGAGACATTTAAGGTTGTAGGGATCTTTACTTTTGCCCCTTGATCCTCTAACCATTTTGCAAAATCTAAAACCGCAGGGCCGTGATAAAGACATGAATCGATATGAGCCGAAGTTACATCTAGAAGCTCTGTAGCTCCCATAGTCTCTGCCAACCTAACGATTACTCTCATTGCCGAAGCCGCAGCAGAACCTTCTTTTCCATCCAAGCAACTCTGGTCAAATTCGGAAAGATTAACGCTCACCTAATAAACTTAGAGGCTTAACAGATAGGAGCCTTACTTTTTTGTTAACAAACTGGCTCTTCTTCTTGCGGTTCAGAGGAAGTTTGACCGCTTATTGTTAATTCTTGACCCACAAAAAGAAGATTGGGATCGGTAATGTCATTTATCGACATGATTTCGTCGGCCGTTACGCCCTCTCGTTTCGCTATTTTTGAAAGCGAATCTCCTGATTCCACAATGACAGTTACGGTCAATTCCTCTGTTGTGTCTGTCTCGACATCTACTTCTTTCTCAGGATCGCTGAGCATTATCACTTGCCCTACATAGATTGAGTTCACATCACATATCCCATTAATTCTCGCAAGCTTTTCTAATGTGGTCCCGTTTGCCTTAGCGATCTCTGATAAGGAATCGCCGGCTGCTACCTTTACCGATTCAGGTTTTGTTTCCGCAGGTTCAACTACAATCGTTGTTGTCGTAGTTTCAACGACAACCGGAACAATAGTTGCTGATGCTGCATACGTAGTAGTTGTCATTGGAACCGTGGTTGATAGATCTACAAAAGTCGTAGTAGTCGGAGGCATGGTAGCTGGCACTAAAACAGGATCTTCATCTCCACCGCCACAAGCGCTCATAAGGAGTAGAGAAAGTCCAGTGAGTAAAAACGCAAGTTTGTTTGTTCCCATAGCTAAAGCATAGGTTCATGGGTGTGACAGTTTCGCGCACCCCCCAACAAATTTATTTCAGATAACTCTGTCACTTCCACCATCAGTAGGAACGGAAGCTCCAGTTGTTGTGGAGAAATTATCGGTACAAAGTGAAATTGCTGAACGTGCTACTGCTTCAGATGTTACCTCAACTGAAAGAAGGTTTCTTTTCTTATACTCTTCAGGGGTAAGTCCATAGTTTGCCGCTCTTTCTGCAACAAGTTCTTCGTTCCATAGTCCTGTGTCAAAAACCGCATCCGGATGAACTAAATTGACACGTATTTGATTAGAAGCCCATTCCAAAGCAGCCACTCTACATAATTGCTGTAAAGCCGCTTTCGAGGCTGAATACGCGGCGGCTCCTTTACCCGGAGCTGGCACATTTTTCGAACCTATTACTGCAACTCTTCCTCCCACAGGAGACAAAGCAAGCAAAGGGCCAATGCGCCCAAATAGCGACTGAACTGAGTCAACATTAACTGACATAACTCTTCGCCATTCTTTTGAATCAAGATCTTCAATAGATTCCGAATTTCCGAAAATTCCGGCTGCTACCACGGCAATATCTAAACCACCGAATCTCTCAACACCTATCTTGATTGCTGCATCAACCTCTTCAGCTTTTGTTACATCAGCTTCCACACCTACCCAGTCATCTCCGGCGAAAACTTTATTTACCTCTGGATTCAGATCAACACCTATAACTGCACTTCCTAGTTGTTTGAGTTGTTCTACACAAGCTTTACCTATTCCAGAAGCTGCACCTGTAACCAGTGATACCGTCCCACTTAATTCCGGAGGTTTACCAGATTTAAGCAATTTGGCTTGTTCTAAGTCCCAGTACTCAACATCAAAAAGTTCTTCTGGTGAAAGTGCTTTATAACCTCCTAGATGGTCCTCTGATCTACAAAGAACAGGAATAGTGTGATGATAGATATCAGCTGCTATTTGTGCATCTTTCGATGTAAAACCTGCAGTAAGCATTCCAATCTCAGGATCTAGGACTATTCGCGGAGCGGGATCTATTTCTGTGAATTCTGTTCTTATCCTGTGACGAAATTCTTCTACATAAGACCCATACTCTTCAACATAGAGATCTAGTGAATCTTGGCTTGCCCCCACCATAGGTAATCTTTTTGTTCGAATAATGTGGTCAGGTGTTAAAGGTCCCCTACGAGCAAGGTCTTCATAATCGTCGCGGTGAACAAAATCTGCCACTTTGCTATCAGTATGCCTTCTAACGATCATTGGTTTCCCAGCTATATTCGACATCTGCGAACGCAACCGAGCTATATCAGTAAGAAGAACCTCAGCAGCTACGGCATTCTCTTTTTGTGAATCAACGGGTGCTTCTTTGTCCAACCATGTTTCAGCTTTTTTAATCAATTGCATGTGCTTTTCATAAGCCGTTTGCGAATCGTCTCCGAAAGTAAAAAGACCATGATTCAAAAGCACCATGCCTTGTGTTCCATCATTAAATTGTGATGCCCAGTTTTCCCTGACTTCTTGAGCTAAATCGAACCCTGGCATAACGTAAGGAATAACAATTACTTCATCTCCGAATATATTTCTTACGACTTCATCTGGAGCGTTCATACCTGCCAAATTTGTCAGGGTGACGATTACATCCGCGTGAGAATGCTGCACCGCTCTAAAAGGAATAAATGCATGAAGTAACGTTTCAACTGAAGGGTTTGGTGACCCTGGATCGAGTTTCGCTGCAGACAATTCGCGCATCATGTCTACATCACTTAGCTCTCTGAGTTCTAGAAGCTGTTTAAGCCTAGGAAGATCTAGAGGCGTTAAGCCTGGCACTTCGAGGCTTCCCATGTCCCATCCTGAACCTTTTACAAATATGGCTTCACGGTCTTGACCGGTTATATCTGGTCGTGAAGCCTTAACTGAGGAGTTGCCGCCACCGTGTAAGACCAAGTTTGTATCGCCACCGATAAGCCGACTGAAGTGAGCACAAGCTTCGACCGGATCGTTAGGACTTTGTAAATCAGTTTTTTTAGATTTTTCCATCATCTTTACCCTACAAAGATGCCTTCGATAGTAAGTCTTCTATCGATTTGGAATAGTCACTTCTTAAAACCCCATATTCGGTGATTATTCCAGTTATCAATTCTGCTGGTGTTACATCAAAAGCGGGATTCCATATCTCAACACCTTCTGTGGGAACATTTGACTTTTCAACTCCTCTAACTTCGTTTGGATCTCTCTGTTCAATTTTTATATCTTGACCATTTGATGTTTCTGGATCAAAAGTGGTTATAGGAGCAGCAACATAAAAAGGGATTCCTGCATTGTGAGCAGAAACAGCATGTGTGAAAGTGCCAATCTTATTAGCTGCATCTCCATTTGTAGCTATACGGTCAGCCCCAACAACCACTGCATCAACACGACCTGATGTCATGAGAGAACATGCTGAGGAATCTGGAATAACAGTTACGGCTATTCCGGCGTTAGATAATTCCCAAGCAGTGAGGCGTGCTCCTTGCAGTAGAGGTCTTGTCTCAGATGCGAAAACCTCAACAGGCTGTCCGGCTAGTGCCTTGCCGTAAATAACACCTAGAGCTGTGCCTATACCTGTTGTTGCAAGTCGGCCAGCATTACAGTGAGTCATGAGATTTGTATAAGCGGACAATTCCTCTGCTCCATGCCGGCCGATTGAATCGCAAGCATCACGATCTTCAGTAAAAATTTTATTTGCTTCGGTAAGTGCAAATTCGCGGATTTCTTCTTTTGACTTTCCCTCTGCAGCCGTCTTTTGTACCCGCTCTACAGCGTAAGAAAGGTTCACAGCTGTGGGTCGCGTTTCTCCTATAGTTTCAGCTGCTTCGTTCATCTCAGAAATGACCTGAGTGACTTCGTTCGTTGTGATTTGGTCAATTGCTACAACCACTCCATAGGCTCCACATGCACCTATAGCTGGAGCCCCTCGGATCGCCAACCTTTTAATAGCGTCAACTACATCTTCAACTGTTTTGAGTCGTATTACTTTTAACTCGTCCGGTAATAACGTCTGATCAATTATCTCTATTTCTTGGCCCGTCCAATTAATTGTTGGTGGGTTGTCAATCGAAATGCTCATGCAATCACTCCTAGAATTTAAATTCTATTCCCTCCGCTAGCAGTATGTGTCACCTATTCACCTATCGTCGTGCTTAATATGAATTCTGAAGAACGATCATCGATAAACGTGATTGACGCTCTACGAGCGAACCATGATGACTTGCAGGAATTTTTCAACTCCCTCACAGAAGAGGAATGGAAAATGTCTAGTGCTTGTGAGGGATGGCGTGTCCAAGATGTGTTTGCGCATATTACGAGCAACTTGAAACAATTCGCGGATCCCGACCCGCCAGTGGACGAACAGGAACAGCTTGATGCTGAACAAGCAATGGAAGCACTCGTCACTCCCCGTAAGGACTGGACGCCTGAAGAACTTGTCGAGGAGTATTACAAATATTTTGAACCTGCTTTAAATGTCTTTTCAAGCTTGCTCGAAGAACCAACTGCCTCTATAGAGCAGCAACTATCTGATCTCGGAACATACCAACTTAGATGGTTGCCTTACGCTTTTTGTTTCGATCATTACTGTCATCTACACCACGATATGACAGCTCCTGGAGGTCCTATTGAAAGAGATCTTCCCTCACCAGATGATCTGAGGCTTGCTCCAGGCATTGAATGGATGCTTGCCGGCTTGCCACAAATGTGTTCTAAAGATCTAACCACTCTGAAGAAACCAATACTTCTTAGGTTGACCGGACCTGGCGGAGGGGAATGGATTTTACATAACTCTGATGAGAGTGAACTCATCCAAATCAATGACAATTCGGAACAGGAGATATCTGCCATTATCACTTCAACGAGTCATGATTTTGTTTCATGGGCAACACATAGGTCCTCTTGGGAAGATCACTGCACTTTTGAAGGCGACATGGAGTATATTTCATCCCTGATCGGATCAATAAACATTATTTAATATGAAAAAATTCTCAATAGCTTTTCTTCTTCTAACAATTTCTGCGTGTGGCGGGACTTCAGATAACTCCACTTCTGCCGCTATCGAAAAACTGGAGGCTCAAGTTGAAGCACTGAGTCAACAATTAGAAGAGGGCTCTACATCTACAACAACTACGACCCCAACTACAACTACGACCCCAACTACAACTACGACCCCTGATGTAACTACTCCTCCGGATCCTGGCATGTCTGGTGAAGATCGCGACGTTCTTCTTGGTCAATTCTTTCAAGCTAGAGATTCCGTCATTGCAGGTGATCTATTTTTTGCTGATTGTGCTGAAGGGATACTCGGCGAAATAGTGTTTGAATTGATTGATAGATCACCCAATGATGATGAACTTCTTCTCCTTGAAGGGTGTCTCTACGAGGCCACTATGACTTCGGCAACAACCACCGCAGCGCCGGCAACAACCACCGCAGCGCCGGCAACAACCACCGCAGCGACTGTGCTACAACCATTTCCATCTATCACTCCGGATACTTCGAACCCATCCTCAAATTGTAGAGAACTGTTTCCAGAAGCAGAAGAGGTTCCAGCTAGGGATTACATTTTGAATCTGCAAAATAAAGTCAAGGATGTATTTAACAATTCTACTTATTGGTATTTCTCCCCTACTGGTTCAATTGCTAAAAACGGTCCTGAATCGTTTTGGTGGTGGGAAGTTTTCTTGGAAGATGTTTCCACTTCATTCCCAACGAAATTTGAAACGATTCGGGTAGAAGAAGAAATCGACGAAACACACTTTTATAAGGATATATATCCCGAAGATGAAATTAAATGGGATGACTATCTTGCATATTCTCAAGCTGTTTGCGATGCTGCGAATAATGTGGGCACAAAGAGACAGGCTCAAATAAAAATGACGCAACTGCTGCACCTTAGGACTGACTGGCCGGGACACGCTTCCAAGTGGGAAGCTTTTCCGTACATAGAAACAGGACCAACTATCTTTGAAGCACCGAAACTACCCGGTTTGGAGCACTACACAAAATATATAACTGGTGCAGGTGTCATAATCGTCGGAGGCGAGAATGTGCCAGATGAAGCTTTCCTCACAGCCCGTGAATCAGTCATTTACATGACTTCGGCAAGACCTGAATTTAGAGAAATCTTAAAAACCAACGGAACACGAATCTCTCTTTTCAACGGTGACACAGTCTCTGTACTGCCAGAATATCGAGGATTATCAGAAGACACAGGATTTGCGATGGGTAAGACAGATTCATCCATGCCGGCTAATGCCAAATACATGTGCTGGCCTGATCATTGGGATGCTGGTGGAGACCCTGTAATCCATGAGATGGTGCACTCGATAAACCACATAGTTTTTGAAGAAATCAACGAAACATACTTTTATGAGCGAATATATAAGCTCGCAATCAACTCAATCGAAAATGGACTCTTTTATACCGGATTTTCTCAAAATCTGGCAGAAGGAGTAGAGCAAGACATGAGCCACTTCGTAGGAGAGTTCTGGGCCATCACAGTAGAGGGTTACATGATGAACAGACCAGGTTTTAAAAACTCTCACGACACACGTGAATGGATCGCAGAAAACGATCCCGAATTATATGACTTGATAACAAGGTATTTTCCAACCGAACCGTGGGAATTCTGTAAAGGAGTTGACGCCCTCTATATTGGTGACGGAGTCAATCACGCATACGATTTCTAGCTTTAATAAAGGAATAGTTCTCCATGAATGCAAATCGCTTAACTGCCCCTGGACCTGATTGGTATGAACAAGTCCAGGAGGATTGTTTCTAAAGAAACCACACAACCGCATAGTAGTGCCGCCCGTCGGAACTACTCCATAAACAGAAGCTCCACTTCCTTCATCTAAGTTCCATTAGAAACTAATTCAACTCCGGTTATATCTCTAGTTATTCGATTTGCTGCTCTGGTTGCCCCCCAAAGATTTCCAGCTGCAGGCCCTAAAGCAAAGGTAGCGCAACGCCCCATGACATAAACAGAATGGGGCTCGAGCCGAAGTGAGCGATCCACTAAAGGAAACCCGTCAATAAATGAAACATTTTCTAATATTGGACGAAGGCATTCCATAGATTGAAGACTGCTGCAAGTTCCAGTTGCAAGCCATACTTGATCGCTGAACACCTCCTTTTCGTTTTTGAGTTTAAGTAAGCATCCTTTTGAAGATTCAGATTGAGCTGATATCACTTCTGTCGATTCAAGAATTTCGATTGAGTCAGTATTTGATAAATCTAAAAGAGAATTATGAATCCATGGAGGAATGGATCCTCCTCCACGAGCCTCTCGAGCTAATTGAATTCGCTCTTGCGCATCTGTTTCCGAGTAGTAGTCACTTAGATACTTTGGTCCAAGCCAGCCCGGATCGGTATCAAAGTCTCGAATTTGTAAAGGCCGCCGCGAAATCATCTTTACCGAAGCACCTTTAAGTACTGCACCTCGCGATAAATGCGCTGCTGTCATTCCACCCCCTACAACTGTAATGCTCTGACCCTCAAGGTTAGGTAGATCTAATAAGTTGACGTCTAAAGCATGCTTAACCAAATTTGGTTCTTGGAAAAGGTCTCGTGTCCATTTCGGGATGATCTTCTCATGCGGGTTCGTTGCGATAATCAAATAGCGTGTGCGTATAACTCCACTCGAGGTGATCAATTCGATACCATTTTGATCGCTCTGCACTAATTGAGGTACCGCTATTAACGGTTCATCAAGACCTGCATCATCAATAATCTCAGCGCAGAAAGCCGAAAAACATTCAGTTGTAGGAGGATTGTATGGAAGACCTGAGGGTAAAAAACCTTTTCGTATTCGGAAATCTTCTAGGGCAAAAGGGTCAGGGTAAGGATGGTGCACATTGGGAGAACGTAAAGTAGTAATTTCAGCACGTTCAAACTGACGGTTCCATGCTGCAAGCCACTCATTTGAATGATCAATCACAGTAACACTAATTGAGGGATCTATCTTATTAAAAAGGAGCGCAGCTGAAAGCCCGTGAGGACCTGCTCCAGCGATGCAAACGTCTGTATCTAAAACTCTGTTAGACCATTCCATCGCAACATCATATCCATAATGAGAATGGTTCTCATTATGGATATGATGTTATTTAGATTTAAATTCAAAAGATTCTAAAACTCTTAAACTTATGAGTCACAATAGTGACGTTACGTGAAAAGTTCTTAAACAGCCATGCAGTAAAGTAGGAAACATGCAACCGAATGAAGTATCAGGAATGAAAGTCTGGATCGACCAAGACTTATGCACTGGAGACGGACTCTGCGAAGAGATAGCCCCTTCGGTTTTCTTTGGTCATGAAGACGGTCTTTTCTACGTCAAGGAAGATGGTTCCGAAACACCGAGAGAGCCAACTCACAAGATGAGTGAAATGGTCGATGTAAAGCCTGAGAATGTTGAGGCAGTAATAGAAGCTGCTGATGAGTGTCCGGGTGAGTGCATCTTCCTAGAAATTTCCGAATAACTAGACTCAGAAACTAAAACCCTTTAAACTTAGTTCAGTCGACACTTATTAGTGAGAAGTTTTTGTGACAACAAACTTTGAAGATGTTTGGCGAAGAAACGCAGAAGTTTCTGAGACAAACCCTCTGGAGAAAGTTTTGGAGCCTGATATTCCTATTGTTGATCCTCATCATCACCTATGGAGGAGACCAGAGCTTGATTATTTATTAGAGGATTTGCAAAATGACACCCAGTCCGGTCATGACATTAGAAAAACTGTTTTCGTTGAATGCAGTGCCTCATATCGGGACTCTGGCCCTGAACATCTCAAACCCGTTGGTGAAACAGAGTTTGTAGCAGAAATAGCTGAAGAATCAAAAGAGCAATCAAAACCTTTAATTGCCGGAATAGTCGCTCATGCAGATCTGACACTGGGAGCAAGTGTTGAAGAAGTTCTCGAAGCCCATGAAGGAGCAGGCAGAGGGCTGTTTCGCGGCATCAGGCATGCTTTGGCACATTCTAAACATCCGGAACATATGACTATTGTTGGGCGCTCTCCAGCCGGTCTTTATGAAAATAAAAATTTTCAAGAAGGTGTCCGCACTCTGGGGCGTCTCGGTTACACATATGAGAGTTGGCATTTCCACTACCAGAATAAAGAGTTTCTGGAAGTAGCTTCTTCATCTCCTGAGACGACAATAATTCTTGACCATTTCGGGACGCCTCTCGGCGTGGGTCCCTATGGAAATGAGCGTGAAGAAATTTTTGAGCAATGGTGTAAAGATATTGCCGAAATTTCTATGTTGCCTAATGTGTACGCGAAATTGGGTGGCTTATCAATGCCTGACAACGGATTCAACTGGCACCTTGGAGATCGACCTCCGACATCTGATCAGTTAGTGGAAGCACAAAAACGCTACTACGAACACACAATTGAATGTTTCGGACCAGATAGGTGCATGTTTGAGAGTAATTTTCCTGTTGACAGACTTTCTATCTCTTACCATGTTCTGTATAACGCTTTTAAGAAAATGGTCTCGCATTTTTCAGATTCTGAAAAACTAGAAATGTTCAATGGGACAGCTTCTCGCGTTTATAACCTCTGACCTACAGGCAAGAACGTATGGCTTCTATGAGTGATGCGGTTCGAGGGTCTCCCATTACTGATGTGCCCATTTGGTTCATCACGTAACCAAAACCGACCTCATGATCTAAATCTCCGAATGCTAGAGACCCTCCTGCTCCTGAGTGGCCAAAAGATTCTTCGGTGAGCATGGGGCTGGCTTCCAAAGATCTCATGAATCCCATTCCCCAACCTGAATCAACCACTAGAACCAGATCAGGGCCTCGAGAACTTTCTTCTTTTGTTTTCATAACTGTTTCGTCGTTAATAAGTCTTATACCATCAACCTCTCCTACGCAGGCCGCGTAGATGCGAGCTAATGCACGTGCTTCGCTTATTCCACCTGCTGCTGGTATTTCGGCTGCGTGAACTTGTCTGCTGTTGAAAATGTCAAGTGCGTTCGGGTTGAAAGGGTCGTATGCGTCTCCTTTGAGCATTGCTCCGTCCATAGTTAAAGCGCGCCAACCTAGAGTTCCGGTTCCAATTATTGAATCAACCAGTTCTTGAATCATCGGGTCATCTACTGCAGAGGCCTCAACTATAGGTGCAACCCTATGTTCTTCTGATTCTGGTAGGCCAATGAAAGAATCGACGCCTAATGGTTTTACGACTTCCTCATTGAAAAATTTACCTATGGGTCTGCCATCTATTCTCTTGATTATTTCACCTACGATCCAACCGTAGGTGAGTGCGTGGTAACCGTTGCGACTGCCTGGTTCCCATAGGGGCACCTGCTCTTCCAGGGCTCTTAGAACAGGTTCTTTCTCGCATATTTCATCTAACGTGAGTTCTGCATCCACTGAAGCAAGTCCTGCTTGATGATTCATGCACTGAGCGACAGTTATATTTTCTTTCCCGCCTTGAGCGAATTCTGGCCAATAATGAGAAACAGGGGTTTCGTAATCAAGTTCTCCTCGTTCGTAGAGCATTGCTGCACAAATAGCAGCTAAACCTTTTGTGGTTGAGAAATGAAGTTGTAAAGTGTCGCGTTCCCAAGAGCGTCCTGAATTGACATCAGCTACACCTCCCCAAATGTCTACGACACTTTTACCTTCTACATAAAGGCAGAAAGCTGCTCCTATTTCTTCGAATTGTTCAAAATTGTTTGAAAATGCTTCAGCTACTGCTTCGTAGCCTTGTGAAACTTCACCATATACTTCTGTCATAATTTCCTCGATTCGCTGAAAATTAATCTGAGTGCCCGAGGTGGGAGTCGAACCCACATGATTTTTCAATCCAAGGATTTTAAGTCCTCTGCGTATGCCGTTCCGCCACTCGGGCTTCTATCAATGGATACGCTAGCTAAACTCTTGCAACAACACTTCAAAAATATAAAAGTTTTGTTTTATACTTCTAGGCCGCCTCTTCACGGACATCTATTGAGGACCATAGAAGAGCTCTAAAAGAGTCCGACCTGTTTTTGTCGAGCCTGTTCGCTACTAAGACACCTTCTATCATGTCAGAAATAACTGCACTATAAGGACGACCGCTAAAAGAGACTGAAACCACTGAAAAATCAGCTCCTCGCCTTATTGATCTGTGAACTTCTTCTATCCGAGGAGGACTACGAAAAGTCGGAACTGACAATTTATGGCTTCGTGCTACTTGACCTATGATTCTTGCAGTCTCTGCAAACATAAAACTTGTCATTTCTCTATTTTTCATACTTTTCCAGTATCCCAAGCATGTGTGACAATTGTGAGGGAGAATATGTTGTGTCCGATTCCGACAATAATTTAAACCCAGCGCAACAAGAAGTAATTGAACATCTAGGAGCTCCATCGAAAGATCGCCCATCTTTTGAAACGGGCCTAAAACAGCACTTAAGAAGAGCTCTAGATACTGCGGTTGCTCATTGCATAGAAGAAATCCCAAAGGATGAAAGCATCTTCTTGTCGAAACATCGATTAGCTCAAATTCATGGCTGTGAAAAGAAATTTTTAGCTGAAGAAAATGAGGATTTCGAATGGCAGGTGGCAACAGCTAGAGGAACGATTGTCCACAAAGCAATCGAACTTTCTGTTAACTGGCGTAAAGAAATAGAACCTTCTGTGATTGTCGATGAAGCAGTTGCACGATTCGAGGAAGATTCGAATAGTCTCGGCTACTGGCTACGGGGCTGTAGTGAGATTGAAAGAGCTGAACTTCGGTCAGTATCAGTGGATACTTTCACCAAATTTTTAGAATGTTGGCCCACCTTAAAACCTTCGTGGCGACCTGTTGCTGAAAGTCGAGTGAGAGCCGATCTTTGCAATGACCGCCTGATACTCGCAGGGAAAGTTGATTTAACGCTAGGAGCAGCGGAAGGTCAGAAGGCAGGAAAGGTAATTGTTGATTTTAAGACTGGTGGCTTCAATACGACGCATCATGAAGATCTCAGATATTACGCTCTTGTTGAAACCCTTAGGATAGGAATACCGCCCAGACTTGTAGCTTCCTACTATCTTGACCAGGCACATTTTGTTCCGGAAAAAGTAACTGAGGATCTACTAGATTCAACTGTCAGAAGGGTTGCTCAGGGAGTGGAGCGGATAGTCGAAATTACTTATATGGGAAAAACTCCGGAACTAAAACCAGGTCTTCCGTGTAGATGGTGCCCAGCTTTAGACAATTGTGATACTGGTAAAAGACATCTTAATGAGGTAGATGACAATGACTAATTTGTTGCATTCAAATCGCTAAATTTGCCTCGTAACCACAAGACAACGGCTGAAAGAGCCAAAATAGATCCACTCAATGCGACAACCAAGCGCGGACCAAATGACGACACTAACCATCCCATGGCTAAACCGGCAAAAGGTGCGGGTCCCAATACCCCCACAAGATAAATCGCCATTACCCTACCGCGCATTTCTTCGTCAACTTGCAGTTGAACTACTGAATTAAGATTTGAAGCTGATATTAAATGCATTATTCCCAAAATGCCCAGAGAACAAAAAGCCACTGTATAGGAAGGAGCTAAAGCAAAAATCATGACTGCAAAGCCATACCCGACTGTTGCAATCAACTGTTGAACGGAAGGTTTCATGAAGCTCACATAACCAGTGACAAGAGGAACTGCTAATACCGCTCCGATTCCTTGAGCGGAGCCTAAAAGACCAAATAAGAAAGGTGAAACTTCAAAAACTTCCTCTGCAAAAACAATAATTTGTTGAACAACAGGAAATCCAAAAGTAGAAATAATAGCTATGGTCAAAATAGCGGCCGAAATTCCACGTGAACTGCGAACGTATCTAATTGATTCCTTATAATCTGAAATAACCGACGGTCGATCTCGATCAGCTTTGAAACTTTCTTCTTGCGAGCTCATCAAAGCATCTGACTCCATTAGTAAAAGACACACAAGCATTGGCCCGTAAAAGAGAACTACCGCTGCAAGAGTCCATCCTGGTCCCGATAAACCGAGGATCAAACCGCCAATGGCAGGCCCTAAAGCACGCGCAGCGTTGAACTGTGTGGAGTTCAGTGTGATTGCGTTGCGTAAAAGATTTTGAGGTACGCACTCGGCCACGAACGCTTGGCTTACAGGTATGAGAAGTCCTGAAATTGTCCCATTAAGAAAAAAAATGGCCACCCATACGCCTGGCTCTTTAAGACCTACACCCCAAGCAACCGCCATCACTCCTGCCATAAAAGAAGCAACAAGATTAGTAGCGACTAATACATTTCGGCGATTTAGATTATCTGAAATCCAACCTGTCAAAGGATTCACAACCAACATAGGAACAAAGTTGGCAAATGCTGTAATTCCAACCCAAGAAGCAGATTCTGTAAGTTTGAAAATAATGTAATAAGTCGCAACGTATTGCGCCCATCTGCCATTATTTTTTAAAACCGCACCGAACCAATACAAACGATAGTTTCGTACTTTTAATGAATCAAAATTTCCGCGAGAAGAAGCTGCCACCGTCTGACCTTATCTATCAAATTTATTTATGGTGGGAGTTGACGATACTCATGGAAGAATAACTATATGGAATATCTGAAAATTGAACATAGAGACAGAGTCGCTCTACTCACGCTGAACGATCCAGAGCGAAGGAATGTAGTGAGTAACGAGCTTAATGAAGAGTTGGTATCAACTTTCGATGAATTGGAGAAAAGCGAAGATACAGGTGCAGTGGTGATAACAGGTGAAGGTCGCGCGTTTTGTGCTGGTGCAGTACTCGATGATCTACTGGACGCAGGAGAACTGCAAAAACAAGGAGACGAAGCTTCACTTCCACACATTTACCGAGGTTTTTTACGTATAGCTCATAGCAGTCTTCCTACTATTGCTGCAGTTAATGGTGCAGCTGTTGGAGCTGGAATGAACATGGTTTTAGCTTGCGATCTTGTTATTGCAGGAGCATCTGCTCGTTTTGACACAAGATTCCTTAATATTGGACTTCATCCTGGCGGAGGGCACACTTGGCGGCTTAGAAATATAACCGATCTTCAAACAGCGAAAGCTATGGTTATTTTCAATCAGATTCTTGATGGGGAATCAGCTGCTAAACGTGGATTGGCATGGGAATGTGTCGCAGACAGCGAGTTGATTGAAGCTGCTGTGAAGTACGCAACCGAAGCTGCATCACATCCATCTGAACTTGTGGCTGTAACAAAAAACACTTTGCATGAAACCTCTAAAACTTTCGATTCGGTTTCTTCTGTGGAACTCGAAGTTGGTCCTCAGAAGTGGTCGATGCAACAAGGTGCTTTTACTGACATGGTCGAGGGTTTAAAGAAAAAAATAACTAGTGAAAAATCTTAGATTTCAACAAGAAGTCAATCCAACCAATCTGCGCACATACGTGACTTTCTAACTTGCCACTCTTCGATAGTTATTGCGTACCTAAGGTGATCTTCCCAAACTCCATTTATTTCTAGATATTTTTCCGCTAAGCCTTCACACCTCAAATCTAATTTCTCTACTACTCGACGTGAAGAATGATTTCGAGGAACTATCGAAACTTGAACGCGGTGAAGCAGTAACTCCTCGAAGGCAAATCTGATCACAAGTACTAAGGCCTCAGGTGTATAACCATTTCCAGCACAGTTCCCGTCAATCCAGTATCCGACATGACCACTTTGGAAAGCACCCCGTGTAATATTCGAAATATTTATCTCGCCCACGAATTGCTCAGATAGAAAAATGCCAAATGATGCGGCTGTTCCAAGCTCCATTTCTCTTTCTCGGTTTGCGCAGCGACTCTCAAAATAATACTTATCTGTTGTGGATTCAGGAGTTTTAAGATTCTGCTTGGGTTCCCAAGGCACTAACCAGTCATAGTTAGAAAGTCTGACATCTCTCCATGTTTCAAAGTCTCCCATGAGTAGTGGCCTCAGTTCTACGCGCCGGCCCTTCAGTAGCAAAATATGACCTCTCTCTTAATCTTTTAACAAAAGAATGCGTACTATTTCAAAGTAGTTCAAAAGTAATTATTTTTCGTCTTGGAGAAACATCGAACTCAAAATTCCATCCAGTATGTCAGATTCTGAAACCAGACATTCTGCAAATCCTAATTGTCGCATGATCTTTACAAGAATTGATGTTCCAGCAACAATTACATCGGCTCGGGCTTCCTCAAGGCCTGGATTAGAGATTCTTTCCCAACGATTTTCCGTGGCTAAAGTTCTAAAGACATCCTCAACGGCATCTTTAGATAGACGGAAATGGTGAATTTTTTCTCTGTTATATTCTGCTAAACCTATTTCTATACTTGCAACACTGGAAACAGTTCCTGCTAATCCAACTAAGGTAGCTGCTTGTTTTATGTCAGGTATTTCTCTTATTACATCATCAATATGACCTTCAGTGACGCTAAGACACGCATGTAGCTCTTCCGGCAGCGGAGGATCATTCTCTACAAATTCTTCAGTAAGTCGCACACAACCTATCTGGCATGAATGAACGCCTTCAGCTTCTTTACTGCCAAAAACAAACTCTGTTGAACCTCCTCCTATATCTACTACCAGAAAAGGACCTTCTGATAGCTTTAGTTCGGCAACTGCACCCGTAAATGCCAAATACCCCTCTTCTTGCCCAGTCAATAACTCTGGTCTAACGCCTATTATTGATTCAACTTCGCTAAAAAAATCATCTCTGTTACTAGCGTCACGGGCTGCAGATGTTGCAACCATTCGGACTTTGGATACTCCATGGATATCGAAACGCTTGCGAAAGTCTCTGAGTACATCAAGCACACGCGACATTGCCTCACCCGAAAGCTCGCCTGTTTTACCCACGTCTTGACCTAAACGGGTTATTCTCGTCTGCCTGTCTAAAGTTTCGCTGTTATTGCCTATCAATAAACGCGTGGAGTTTGTACCACAATCTATAGCTGCATAATTACCGCTATTCATCGATGCTTCCATTTGATCATCATTTAGTTTCTTTTAAAGCTTTATCAACCCATGCCCCCACCGGATCTTTTCCCCCTGCTAAGAACCATGCGTAGTGCGCGTGTAAACATTTAACACCTTTACGTGTGCCACCAACTCCACCTGAAGGTTTTGGACCAGTGTAAGAATCAGGAACCCTTAGGTCCCTTTCCTTGCTGTATCTCTTGTGTGCTTCTTTAATGGAGTTAGAATCGCATTCCTTTTCTGCTTTTTTAACACCACCTTGTGATTCCAACGTCCCTATTTTGCTTCTAATCAGAGGGTCAACCAACCAATACAGCGTTGGCATAGGTCTTCCATTCGCCAGAAGAGGGTCGTTACGAATAACACGCGGATTATCTAATTCATCTCTAACAACCACCGTAAATAAGCCCTCTGGCTTACGCCCAAGACTCTCGGTTACAAAAACTAAGTCTTCTTCTGTCGGTTCCTTATCCACCCTGGCACTAACTTCTTTCCAATTGAACTACCAGCAACGCTGAGTAAATCTATCGCTTCTGAATCTTGGCCACTTGAATCCTCTGAAATACTACTTTCAGAATTTCCGCCTTCAGCAAGAAGAAGCTCACTTAAATTATCAGCAAATTGTCCCATCAACTTTTTACTAATATCAGCCATAACACCACGTCCGAACTGAGCGACCTTACCGGTTATCTTCAAATCCGTAACGACATTTACACGAGTGCCTTCTGTAATCGATTCCAAAGATGCTGTTATATCAGCCGCTGCATTACCGGCCCCACGCGTGTCACGTCCTTCACCTCTGATTACTACACGATGGTTAGAATCATCTTTCTCTACAAACTTCGCAACGCCTTTATATTGTGCAGTTATTGGACCAACCTTGACTTTAACGAAACCCCTATATTCATCATTTTCAACTTCTTCCAACTGGGCACCTGGCAAGCAAGGTGCTATCAGCTCGACGTTATTGATAACTTCCCAAACTTTCTCAATAGGTGCAGATACTTCAAAATCGTTATTTAACTCCATTGCTCCAAATCCTTAAATGTGTCGATGTCGTTACCGTTCCCGGGACAAACTACTTCCGTAACTTTGTAGTTACCTCCATTCAACAGGGGCCGCGCCCCGACATCACCCTCGATAGGTAAATATTCAAAAAACTCCGAGGAAATTTTTGTTGGCGGCCTTCTTTCACCATCAAAAGTAGCTACAA
>QCLO01000021.1 GCA_003214465.1 Acidimicrobiales bacterium AG-414-N20
AGAAAAAACAAAATAGTAAACAGATGCCAATCCCGTGCAAAGAATAAGGATTGTGATAAGCCAGGAAAAATTTATACTTGTTTTTTTACCTCTACTAACCTGCGATTCAAAAACAGACCGATCACCAAGAGAAAGTACAGACGGAGCGGATGGGGCAACAGGGGGTTTACTAACAACTTTTTCCGTGGCACCCAAATCTTCGCGAGTGACTATAGGTAATGGACCTGTAAGCGAATCGCCATGCCTGGCCCAAAATAGACCTCCTATAACGGGTGCGTAGTCTGCACTAACTCCTTTCGGTCCGTAAGATGCTAAAGCTGCTAGAGAACGATTCTCCTCAATGATGGTCATGTCTTTTATTTGTGCTCGTCTAGCGGCAGATAGATGCGTATCTAAATTCGAGATGTCTTCACTTACAACTAATAAAACTTCGTCTGGGTAAATATCTATAACTCGAATACAACGCGCAAGAACTTTGGAAAATAAATCAGCTAGGAATAGCTCAATTTGAATCAAATCTTCATCAGGGAATTTTCTTTCGGGATTATACAGATCAATATCACCCAGAGATTTTTTTAACGGTAAACCCGCCTCAGATTCGCTAAGAGCTAACAAACTGATCTGGCCATTTACATCCACAGCAGCGAAAGCCGAATCATTTCCTAGATATATGGTTAATGCAGTTTTCATATATTTTCATTACTTACGTTCTTAAGTATTCTTTAACGAGTCTGACAATATTACTGTCTGAACAACTCATATTTATAAAAAAAATGCATCGAGCTAAATCTTTATCGCATATCGACGAATCTAATGGCATCCTTAAAAGTGATGGACCTAAGACAATTAAACCATTTGATAGCTGTAGCTGATCACGGAAGTTTTTCTTCTGCCGCACGCTCACTTCACACAGTTCAATCAAACGTATCAAATCATGTTGCAAAACTTGAGAGAGAACTCGGGACAGTCCTATTAGATCGCCGTACTATGCAACCGACACCCGAAGGACTAGCGGTTATAAGCAGAGCTCGCAGAATTAGAGCAGAAATCAAAGCGATCTCAGATGATCTTCTTTCGATCAACGAAGAAGTAGAAGGTCAGGTTCAAATAGGTTGCATAGGAACAACAGCTCGTTGGATAATCACACCCATGCTAGAAAAACTGGCTAGAGCATTTCCCTCCCTTCAGGCAAGACTCATAGACTCTGATACAAATTTGCTAACCCAGAAAATTCTTTCCGGAGATCTTGACCTCGCAATCATTAATACACCTGCAATGAACGCGAGTTTAGAAACTAAAACTTTATTTAAAGAAGAAAAAATTATTGTCGCTCCAGCAGGTCATCCCCTAACAGAGCACGAATCAATATCGGTTAAAGACCTTTCGGAATACGAAATGATGATGACGCCACAAGGAACGTTTTTTCGTGACTCTCTAGATGAAGAACTATCATCTGCCAATGTGGAAATGAAAATTAGCGCAGAAATTGACGGGCTAAGACTTTTAGCTTCTCTAGCTTTCCAAGGTCACGCTCCTGCTATTCTTCCCGCTAGTGCAGCTTCTGGATATCCCGATGACAACTGGAAGCTAATAAGAATAAGCGGACTAATCAAAAGACCAGTAACGCTCATAAGAAACAAAAGGATGACACCATCTCTACCATCGAGGGCAACCAATGAAGTTATACATGAAGTTGTAAAAGAGATTGGCCCTGAACAGCCAGGCATCGAGGTGTGTATCTAAACATGGATAGCGAATCTAAATACTCTGTAAAAATTAGAGGTAAAACGGCAAGTTCTGTAATTTCAAATGTGGTCTCCTTAGGCGGTCGCAATGTGATGCAGATAAAAATTGGAACTGAAGAAAATAAATCAATAAAACCAATCGACGGTGAAAACCTTGCGGCTGCCGCAAAAATAGCTCATGAACAAGGCATGCCACTGATTTGTTTCGTGGAATCATCCGGAGCTGACATTCTGGAAGGTGTCGCGGCAGTGCACGGTTGGGGTACTGCAGCCAGAGAATTCGTAAGATGCTCTGGAAAAGTGCCAGTTATTTTTTGTGTTACTGGGGCTACAGTCTCTGGACCGGCACTACTTCTAGGTCTTGCTGACTTCGTGATAATGGTTGATGACAGTTACGCCTTCGTGAGCGGTCCGCGAATGGCTGAATTGTTTACTGGTGAAACTACCAACAACGAAGATCTAGGAGGTGCTTCTTTACATGATCGAACTACCGGCGTTTCTCATTTTTCAGTAAATAGTCTCGACGAAGGCAAGGAACTTATCCAAGAGTTGTTATCTTTTTTACCCGATAATGCGCACCAAGTCCCTCGAGGCTGGACTTGTGATGACCCTCCCAGTCGCTCTACTCCTGAAGCAGGTGCTATTTTACCGAATTCAATCTCCGATAGTTACGACATACGTGACGTGATCAATTGTGTAGTTGACGAAAATCACATCCTTGAATCTCGAAAAAATTGGGCGCCGAATCTTATAACCGCACTTGCTTCCATCGCAGGGAGACCAATTGGAATAGTAGCGAACCAGCCCCAATCAATGGCTGGGACTTTAGACATACCTGCCTCTCAAAAAGGAGCAAGTTTTGTTTCATTCTGTGATTCCTTTAATTTGCCATTAGTTACTTTTGTTGACACTTCTGGGTTCTATCCAGGAAAAGACCTTGAATGGAGAGGCATGATCCGATACGGAGCGCAAATGGCTTTTGCATATGCAAGAGCAACTGTTCCAAGAGTTTGCCTCACTCTGAGAAAATCCTATGGAGGCGCATACATAGTTATGGATTCGCGTCACATGGGAAATGATCTCATGTTGGCCTGGCCTTCGGCTGAGATAGCAGTTATGGGGGCTAAAGGAGCAGTCGAAATTCTTCATCGCGATGCTAGCGATGAAGAAAAACTTTCTCTTGAGAATAGCTATGAAGAGAAACTGCTTAACCCATTTGTTGCTGCCGAGAGAGGTTCAGTTGACCGAGTAATAGAACCATCTGAAACGAGGGCTGAAATTGCTTCAGCATTAGAGCTCTTATCTGAGAAAAAGGAACGACTGCCTAAACGCAAGCATGACAACATCCCTCTATAAACCCCTCAGGAAAATTGATTACGCCTGATAAATTGGAAATTAACGAAAGGTGAAACTAAAAGTGTCTGAAAGTATAAGTATCACAGATAACAGAACCGGAGAATCAATAGAAATCCCTATACATAAAAACGGGGTTGATTCTGCTGAGTGGTCAAAACTGCTTCCAGGCATATGGTTTGACGACGCTTCATTTGGAAACACTTCGGGTGCTCATAGTGCTGTAACAGAGTTAGATGGCAATGCAGGCTTCCTAAGGTACAGAGGGTACCCCATTGAGCAACTTGGTAAAGAGTGCTCTTTTCTTGAAGTTGCCTATCTCCTTCTAAACGGTGAACTTCCCACCAGAGAGCAACTCGCATCCTGGGAGGAAGAAATACAGGAAGAATCTACCATTCACGAAAACTTCCATAAGCGTATCCTCGAAGGGTTTAGAGATGATGCTCATGCAATGGGAGTCTTGGTGTCTACTGTCGCAGCACTGTCCACTTTCTTCCCGGAGAGTAAGGATGTAGAAGATCCTCTAGTGCGTAGAAAACAGATAGTCAGGTTGATAGCAAAAATGCCTACTCTCGCAGCCAGCGCGTATAGACGTAGCGTAGGAACCCCTTATGTGCTTCCAGATCCAGATCTGGACTACACAAACAATTTTCTATCAATGATGTTCAGACCGGGAGATTCTGAACATGAAGTCGATCCAGTGCTAAGACGTGCACTAGATCTTTTGTTCATTCTTCATGCAGATCACAGTCAGAATTGTTCAACTACTGCAGGTCGCGTAGTGGGGAGTTCACTGGCGGATCCTTATTTGACTGTGTCAGCAGCTTGCTCGGCTCTATCTGGTCCACTTCATGGTGGTGCAAATGAAAGTGTTATTCGTATGCTCGAAGAAATAGGGTCGTACGATCAAATCGACAGCTTTATAAATGCTGTAAAAGCTGGTGAAAGACGTCTTATGGGTTTTGGACATAGGGTCTACAAGAATTACGATCCCCGAGCTCGAATTGTAAAAGACACAGCACATGAAGTTTTTGAGGTAGTGGGTAAAAATCCTTTGTTGGATATGGCATTAAAACTAGAAGAGGTGGCATTAGCTGACGACTATTTCGTAAGTCGAAAACTATACCCCAATGTTGATTTCTATTCTGGTCTCACATATCAGGCCATGGGTTTCCCGGTTGAAATGTTTACGGTGCTTTTTGCTATCGGAAGAACTCCTGGATGGTTAGCCCACTGGGACGAGATGCTTTCGCAGAACTCTCGTATAGCAAGACCTCGGCAGATTTATATAGGTTCGCCTGAGAGGGATGTCGAACCTATAGACAAGCGCTGATTATTTTCCTTTCAGTAGCTCTCGGTAAGTTCCTTCTTTATCCACTCGGTGTTCTGTAGGAAGACCTAGCACGCGTTCACCAAGAATATTTCTCTGTACTTCATCTGTGCCCCCACGGATCGACATCGATGGTCCGGTCAAAAATTCGATGTGTTCATGATCGTTTATCAGCATTCCTTCTGCTCCGAAAAGTTCTTTCGATAGATAGGCACGAAATTTAAATGCTAGAACACTTCTTAGTTTGGCACCAGAACCTGCAGGGCCGGAGCTGTTTCCTGCAGCTGCAGCACGTAAAATAGTCAGCTGATTGACACGATGCAGCATGAATGCTTTCATCGCTTTTTGTCTTGATATGGGATTGTCTAAATAGCCTTTGGCTCTCCAATCCTCTAGCCAGCTCGGAATGCCATTTGACTGATCACCTCCGCCAAATGACCTTCCTCCCAAACTCGACCTTTCTAATGCGAGGGTTTTTACTGCAATTTTCCAGCCATCTCCTAGCTGTCCAATACGATTTCTGTCTTCAACAGTTACATCAGAAACAAATACTTCACTGAAATGTTTATCTCCGTTCATCTGTTCGATAGTTCTAACTTCAATCCCTTTCGAATCCATATCTATTGCAAACATCGTGAGTCCAGAGTGTTTTGTTGTTTCGGGGTCTGTGCGCGCTAGACACATTCCCCATTTAGAATAAGCTCCTCTTGAAGTCCAAACTTTCGAACCGTTTAGAGTCCATTCTTCTCCGTCTTTATGTGCAGTCATTGCCACATTCGCTAAATCGGAACCGGCGTCAGGTTCTGAGAACATCTGACACCAAATTTCAGAACCATTTGCAATAGGAAGAAGCCACCTGTCCATTTGGTCATCTGTACCCAATTCCATCAAAACAGGACCCACAAGACTCAAACCAACCCCATATGGATAAAGATCTGCGCCTTCGAACAAACCCAAAGTTCGAGAGATCTGAGAGGCCTCTTCAGGAGTTGAATCTCTGCCACCGTACTCACGAGGCCAAGTGGGTAGCATCCAGCCTTCCTTAACAAGTATTTGTAAATAGTTTTTGCCTGATTCTAAATCATCACTTCCAGCTCCTAAAACTGTGGACGAAGTTTCAGTACCTAGTTTTGGCAGTATCTCGGAAATAGCTTCATATATTTCTTCATCTTTTAAAGGCACACACTTATTCTGCCCTACAAATCGCCCAGTCCGCTGAAATCGTATGATTTGGAGCATTATGTCTATATGAGTCAGATATTAGAAATTTCCAATACTGTTCTAGATGAAGTGATTTCGGTGCGTAGAGATATACATGCCCATCCGGAGCTGAACTTAGACAACCCTAAAACACAGAACCGTATACTCGAATCTTTAGAAGGTCTTCCTCTTGAAATTGCCACTGGAGAAAATCTCACTTCTGTTATTGCTGACCTGAAAGGAACAAAGACATCCGAAGGCCCTACTGTTCTTTTGCGTGCTGATACTGATGCTCTCCCTATGGATGAAGATAGTGGAGAGGCTTTTTGTTCAGTCGAACCAGGTCGCGCTCACGCCTGCGGTCATGATGCCCACACGGCAATGCTTGTCGGTGCTGCAAAAGTTCTTTCAGAAATGCGTGATCAGTTTTCTGGAACAGTTAGGTTCATGTTCCAGCCCGGAGAAGAGGGAGCCGGCGGAGCACGAATTATGATCGATGAAGGTGTGTTAGAAAACGTGACCCGTGCTTTTGCTCTTCACGTAACACCAAATCTTCCAACTGGCTTCGTTGCCTGTCGACCCGGAGCAATGCTTGCTTCAACTGATGAGCTGAAAGTTACTGTTACTGGACGAGGGGGGCATGCCTCAACTCCTCATCTTTGCGCTGACCCGATACCCCCAATGGCATCAATGATAAATTCTATTCAGACATCAGTAACCCGAGAAGTGAATGCTTTTGACCCTGCTCTAGTAACTATCGCTCATGTAGAAGCTGGAACCACAACAAACGTGATTCCTGAAAAAGCTTTCTTCGAAGGAACGATCAGGTGCGTTTCTGAAAGTACAAGGCATCAAATAAAAGAATCGGTCATTCGAGTTTGTGATCAAATAGCCAAGGCTCATAGATGTTTTGCAGATGTAACTATCACTGAGGGTTATCCAGTAACTGTAAATGACCCGGGTGAAGCTGCTCGTTTTGCGTTGCTCTGTGAAAGGACCATTGGTGAAGGGAGTTTTTTCGAATTCCCTTCACCTGTGATGGGGGGTGAAGATTTCTCATATCTACTTCAAAAAGTCCCGGGTGTAATGGCTTTTTTAGGTGTTTGCCCTGAAGATATTGTGGATTCGCTAAGCGCTCCCCCTTGCCATTCAAACCGTATGCGCATAAATGAGTCAGCTCTCCTCTACGGTGTTGCTCTACACACTGCAGTTGCTCTCGAAGGAGGTTGATATGGGTGCACAAATAGATGACTTTTGCAGTCTGATGGAGCTGGAAGGGCATGGGCCAGATGTTTATGTAGGACTGAGCCCTGATTATCCATGGGGTAGAGTTTATGGAGGCCAAGTAGTTGCTCAAGCTTTACGAGCTGCCGCATCAACAGTTGAAGAAGATCGTCGTGTTCACTCACTTCACGCTTACTTTATTAGGGGTGGTACTAGTGACGAACCAATTAGATACGAAGTTGACCGACTCAGAAACGGCCGTTCTTTTACTACAAGAAGAGTGGTAGCTCGCCAATCTGATGGAGCCATTCTGAATCTGTCTTGCTCATTCCAAAAAGATGAAGAACAAGTAGACATTCAGGAGTCTTCTCTTCCAGATGACGCCGGCAAGCCTGATGACTATGAGTCTGAGAATTGGGCTCCACTTTTGGAACGAAGGCCTACTGCTTCGTCTTCCTCCGGAAGAGCCGCTACTTGGTTGAAAGTCCATGGTCCCATTCCGGACGATCCAATTCTTCAAGCTTGTGCTCTAGCTTTTGCTAGTGATGATGTTCCAACAGAGGCAGTTAGTACTTCTCATCCAAAAATGGCTGAAGTTCGTGATGGTTGGAGTGGTTATGCGGAACTATTCATTGGAGCAAGTTTGGATCATGCAATTTGGTTCCATAGGAATGCCAGAGCAGATGATTGGCAGTTTCATGATTTTCGATCTCATGGGCTGAATGGAGGTCGTGGCCTTTCTACAGGAGAAATATTCACTGTGGATGGGCTCCACGTGGCAACTGTAGCTCAGGAAGCGCTTTTACGGGAACGAACTAGGTAGAAGTCCAAGAATCAGAAATAGGGTTTAACAATGAGTGATACTAATGTCTCGATATTGTGGGAGGCCGTCAACTACATCCGGGTGGAAGAAATTAAGAAGGCTTTTCCTCAGGTTAGTTTTGTCGATGTTTCTTCAGAGGCGGAACTTGACCAAGACCTTATAGGGGAGATCTTTCTTGTAACACCTACTCGTGATACCGCTGAACTGCCTAAATTTTTAGATAAAGGGGTTAAGTGGGTTCACATAATGGCTCATGGGGTTGATGGCTTACCTTTTGAAATGTTAGGCGACTGCGTGGTTACTTGTTCTAGAGGTGCTTCATCTGTGCCTATCGCTGAATGGGCTGTCACTATGATTCTCTCTCATACAAAAAAAATCCCGGAAAGTTGGATTTCAAAGGAACCTGAAAACTGGTTTCTAGCTCCACTTGAGACTCTCTCTGGCGCAACAGTGGCCCTATTGGGATTCGGGTCGATAAATCAGGAAATTGCGAAACGTTTGGAACCTTTTGGTTGTCGAATTGTCGCTGTTCGCAACGGTAAAAATGAACTGTCTCAGACGAATGTTGAAATGATTCCGACTCCCGAAGAAGCAGTTTCCGAGGCAGATCACGTTGTTATTGGTCTTCCTCTCACAGAAAAAACTCATCACATTGTTAATGATCGTCTAATGAAACTTATGAAACCCGGAGCTCACCTTGTAAACATTGCTAGGGGTGACATTGTGGATCAAGAAGCCCTATTCGAAAATCTCGAATCGGGTCAAATTAGTAGAGCTTCTCTGGATGTTGTTACCCCAGAACCTCTACCTGAAGGACACTGGCTTTACACCCATCCAAGAGTAAAGTTGAGCGCTCATATTTCATGGGCGAGTCCTGATTTCTTAGATCAACTCCACGACCTGTTTTCATCGAATCTAAAAAAGTGGCTTTCGGGCTTACCTCTTGATGGTCTAGTCGATATCAAGAAAGGCTATTAATGCCACAACCTAAACAACTCTCCGGTTAATCTTTAATAGGAGGTAAGAATGGCTTTACCTGAAGGTTTTCTTGAAATTTCGAATCGAGTTAGGAATTGGGGAAGATGGGGTGATGATGACCAGCTTGGAACACTGAATTTCATTACTCCGGAGGTCGTAAAAAGTGCTGCTGAGTGCATTAAAACTGGAGAAAGTTTCCCATTAGCGGTAACCCTTGAAAAAGAAGGCATCCAAGTTGGTTTTATACCAGGACGAATTAATCCGATTCTAGAAATGATCTCGGTTGATGAACCTATAGATAGTGAAGCCGGGCTTGATAGTTTTCATACCAGTGATGATGCAGTTCAAATGGGTCTACAAGCTGCAACCCATTGGGATGGCCTCTGTCACGCTTCTTACAATGGCCTCGTATATAACGGTTACCCCTCTGAAACGATTACAAGTGATAAAGGGGCAACGGTCTGCGGGATAGAAAATCTTAGAACTGTTTGCTCAAGAGGTGTTCTTTTAGATGTTGCTAGAGCTAAAGGGGTCGACGTTCTAGATTGCCCGTATGCAATCACGGCAGAAGATTTAGACGATGCAGTCGCATTAGGTGATGTGAAAATTAAGAGTGGCGACATCATATTGGTTAGGACTGGAAGAATGTCTATATATGAGTCTGAGGGTGGTATGGCCTATTGTCTGGGTCCTTCTGGTGATGGTTCAAATGCGGGGTTGTCTCTTTCTACAGTCGAATGGTTTTACGATCATGAGGTAGCTGCCGTAGCAAATGACACTCTGGCCTTTGAGGTCTATCCTTGTGAGGACGTCCCGATGGCCGTTCATATGCTTCATTTAGTAGATATGGGTCTGACACAGGGCCAAAATTGGAATCTAGAGTCTCTAGCTAATTCATGCAGCAATGACGGGATCTATGACTTCTTCTTAAGCGCTACTCCAGAACCTTTTCTAGGTGGTGTTGGGTCTCCTGTGGCTCCTGTAGCTATTAAATAACTTCTTCCATTGAGTCATTTGGCACAAGTGAAAAACGTCACCTTCTGAGTTTAATAGTCCATTATCGAACAGAATTATATGTAGCCAACTAGTAGTGAAATGGTAGTTATGAAGACGAAACCTTTATCTAATGATAATGAAATGAAACAAGTGCCTCTATTTTCTGGGCTTTCGAAAACCGAAATAGATTCTCTTAAAAAACTGATGACAGCTGTAAACATACATTCTGGCAAAACTGTTGTGAGGGAAGGCGAGGTTGGAAGAGAGTTCATGATAATCCTAAGTGGAACGGCTTCTGTCAGTCGAGAAGGAAGTAAATTTGCCACATTAGGGCCTGGTGATTTTTTTGGCGAGATGAGTCTTCTTGGTAAAGGTCCGAGATCAGCTACTATCACTGCCGAAACAGACTTACTTCTGGAGGCACTAAATAGGCGTGAATTTGCAACTATGCTTCACAAGAATCCTGAAATCGCAGAAAAGATTTTGGCCGATGCGGATATCAGGTCGACTCAATAATCATTGACAAGTCGACTATTTAACTAGACACAATTAATCTTTTCATCAGACTCCCCTATAGCTAAACCACTAATTAAGTGAGATGCTAGAGGCATGGGAAAGAAATTTTTTTCATTGGCTGAATCAAAGAAAATCGTAGTAATAGGTTCTGCAAATCTCGATTTGGTTGCTTCTGTAGACCACTTGCCGGTTCCAGGGGAAACGGTTTTAGGAAACAGTTTGACTAAAACTCCTGGCGGGAAAGGTGCCAATCAAGCTGTAGCAGCTTCAAAACTTGGAGGCGAGGTCTCGTTTGTCGGATGCGTAGGCTCTGATCAAGAAGGTGAAATCTTACAATCAAGCCTAGAAAGTGCAAATGTGAACTGTGATTTTCTAGTTTCAAGTACAGAAGCCGCTACTGGGACTGCGATGATCGGGGTTGATGGAGAAGGCAACAATTCAATAATTGTAAATCCTGGTGCTAATAGTGTTTTAACTAAGGAAGACATAATCGCTGCTGAAGAAATAGTGGGGTCTGCACAAGTCGTCTTGATGCAACTGGAAATTCCATCCAATTGTTTAGAAGTTGCAGTTGAAATAGCGAATGGAATTACGATTTTGAACCCTGCGCCTGTTGTTGACATTTCTAAAGAGTTGTTGAAAAAAATCGATGTACTGATCCCTAACCGAATAGAGCTGGGACATTTATCCAACAAAGAAAGTTTTAACAGCCTTGACGAAGTAGAAACTGCAGCCAAAAGTCTCGACATTGAAACAGTGATAGTGACTTTGGGAAGCGAAGGAGCATTACTAGTTTCAGATAATCAAACAGAGTTGGTTTCTTCACCAGTGGTAGAGAGCGTTGACACTACTGGAGCAGGTGATGCATTCTGCGGTTCATTGGCTGAATCGCTATCGAAAGGGTTGAGTTTTCTGGAAAGTGTTGAACAATCTGTAATTGCAGGTGCACTATCAACTACTAATCACGGAGCGCAGATATCAATGCCTACGCGCTCTGAAATCGACTCGTTTTTAGTCTGACCCATAGAGTTATTCTTATGGTTTCTGAATCTAAACCAAAAATTATTCTTGATTGCGATCCGGGCGTTGACGACGCGATAGCAATTATTACCGCCTGCAGGTGGGCAAATATTGTAGGCATCACTTCAGTGTCTGGAAATGTGTCTATTGAACATACGACTTCTAATGCATTGAAAATGAAAAAACTTCTCAATATAGCTGCACCTCTTCACAGCGGTGCTTCGAGACCTATTGCGAGTGAACCCTTTCACGCCTCTCACGTGCATGGACAAACGGGGCTTGGCGACACCAATCTGCCTGAACCTGATGACCTTGCTGACTCTGATGATGCGGTTGGTTTTATTTTGGAAAAAACCCGCGAAGAGGAAGGAATACATTTAGTACCGATTGGACCGCTAACAAATATTGCACTTGCGATAAAAGCTGATCCGTCTTTGGTTAATAGAGTTGCCTCAATCACTTTGATGGGTGGTGGGGCTGGAGTTGGAAATGTAACTCCAGCAGCCGAGTTTAATATTTTTGCAGATCCTGAAGCTGCTGATTTAGTTTTCAGATCAGGTGCGCAATTAAATATGGTGGGACTTAATCTCACCCATCAGGTTTTGATGGGTTCAATGCACGCTGATTATTGTTACGAGTTGAACACTCCGGTCGCTAAAGCAGCAGGTGATCTTCTAAATTTTAATGGTAGAACTCATGGAACCGAAAAGGGATCGCATTTAGGAGCTATGCACGATCCTTGTGCGGTTTTAGCTGTCACTCACCCCGATCTTTTTACGAGCAAACCTCGATCTGTGGTAGTTGAACTTGAGGGCGCTCACACGAGAGGTCAGACACTCGTCGATGAAAGAGATTGGGTTGATACTGAAAAAAACTGCAATGTTTACTATGGGGTAGATTCCGAAAAAGCGATAGGACTCATTCTTCAGGCTGTCAGTGAGTTCGATCCAAACGGTTGACGGAAACAGTCCATAATCTTTCTTGTGCAGCCGGGCATAGTTTGTAGGTCGCTTCCATTAAGAAATGTGCTGCTGGTCTTGTTTCAAGCTCTTCTTTTCTAACCTCCCAGACGAAACCTCGTTTGGGGTGATCTTGTTTTAATTGCCAAGAAACTGGCGCTTGGATTCCTTCATATTCAAGAATGTCGCTCGCATTTCTTCCTGTGCCGTGAGAAATTCCTAAAGAAACTAACTTGTCTTCTCCTTCGAAGACCAGCGTTCCGACTGGCACTTGTGGTCCTCTTGCTGAAAACCAGCTAAATAAGCCTGGTGTTTCGCCTCTTGAGTCATCTTCGACAACTGGCTCTATATTGATCCAACCGTTTAAAGACAAAACTTTTCCAAAAGCTTTTGCTAATTCATCTTTTTGATTGTCTTCAAGTTTGAGTATTTCATACAAATAATTTTGTTTCACAATATTTCTTCAATCAGGAAGCGAACCTTGTTTTCAATCTGGTCTCTAATTTCTCTTACCTTTTCTATTTTTTGATCAGCAGGGTCATCTAATTGCCAATCTTGGTAACTCTTCCCTGGCAAAATCGGACATGCGTCACCACAACCCATCGTTATAACTATGTCAACTTCTTTCATCAGTCTTTCGTCAAAAATCATAGGTGTGTTTTGAGCGATATCTATTCCTATCTCTGCCATAGCTTCGACTGCCATGGGGTTTAACTCTTTACCAGGTTTCGAACCTGCTGAAAAAACTTTTACTTTGTTTTCAGTTGCATGCTTTAAAAAGCCTGCAGCCATTTGAGAGCGTCCAGCGTTATGAACGCACATGAATAAAACACCCGGAATTTCTTCGTCTTGGATTGCCAATTTTAAGTGCTTTTTGGTTTAGAAGTTCGTGAAGCTCTTTCATCTTTGCTTCTGATCAGTTCAGGTGAACGTGCCCACATCAAGTCACCGTCGTAGCTGAGTTTGTAGTCGGGGGTGAACTCTATTACTACTCTTGCGGGAGAGTCTAGAAAATCTCTAAAAATACGTGCTTGGTCTTCATCTGGTCTTAAGAATGATGCAAATTCAGGGTAAAACCAGTCTTTTGTTTCGCGGTCATCATGAACTTTGCAGTTTCCTTTATAAGTGACGGTCTTTCCTCCGCCCATTGATGTTCCTGTGCTGTTTATACACACTGAGGCTCTAGGGAATCTTCTTATAGCTGAGATTCGGGCTCTTCTTTCTGCAGCCGTCATCCAAATTTTTCCGTCTTTAGGCAAGTAGGCCATTACTACACCGAAAGCTTCTCCTTGTTTGTTGGTCCACATGAAAACGCATTCTCGGTTTGTATTTACTAACTGTGCTTCTAGTTCCTCACTCAAGGCACACTCTGTGAGGTCTTCGTAGTTGTCTTCTGTCATGTTCTGAAACTAGAGGGATCTATGCGTTTAAGCAACCGCTTGTTTAATTTCTCAGCATTTTCCCTTTTAAGGCTCCGGTATGTTCACCGTCTTGCATGAAAACTTCACCGTTTACAATGGTTTTCGTGTAACCGGTTGATTTCTGGATGAATCTTCCTGCTCCTCCAGGAAAGTCGTTAACGATTTCTGGATATTCAAGTGACATGCCTTCGAAATCTATAATATTTATATCTGCGAAGGATCCTTGGTTAAGACGGCCTCTGTTTTGGATACCGAAGAGATCGGCCGTGTCTGAAGTCATTCTTCGAATTCCTTCTTCGAGGCTAAACATTTCTTTTTCCCTCACCCAGTGTGTTAAGAAAAAAGTTGGTTGACTCGCATCCATTATTTGTTTGGTGTGCGCCCCAGCATCGGCTAAACCGAGTGTTACATAAGGTTTCGTCAACATTTCGGCAGCGGCTTCCATTTGTTGGTTTAGAACAGGGAGTATAAAAAGTCGTTTGCCTTCAAGTTCTAACGCTTCGTCCATCCATTGTTCCGGTATTGACACTCCTCGTTTCTCTGCTTTTGCTGCGATGCTTTCTTCAGGCTTAAAGTCGTGTCTTACCGGATTATCTGGGAGGGCGTAGAACTTGCTCCAATCCAATGGCAGAGTCTCTAATCTTTCTTCAGCAGCTTTTATCAGTTTTTCTCGTGTCTCCGTGTTAGAAATTCGAACTATCTTTTCTTCAAGTGGGAGGTCTACCATCTCTGCCCAGCCTTCAGCCCGATCGAACGGAGTTCTTGCGCTTAGGCCAAGCAATACTCCTATATGTTTTGAGGTTGTTTGCGGATGTATGTTGGCCCCAAGCGAATTCTCTTCCTCAACGTAATCTAAAATTTGTAAGTGTAATTGGGGTGCTATATCAACTTGGGTTAATCCGAAAGTAACGGGACATCCAGCTAGTCTGCTGATATCGCCATACATCTTTATTTCTTCCCTTGAGTCTTTTCCTCCCAATTTTGGTGCTGCTTCGAAAACTGTCCCTTTGTGTTGAGCCATCACCTCAGCAAATGCCAAAAGTTCTTCTGAAGCTGCGTAAGTTCCGGGCACACAACGTCCATCAGGAACCCTGTGTAAAAAAGTTCTTGATGTCGAAAAACCAAGCGCTCCTGAATCCATTGCTTCCTTGACCATCGGAACCATTTTTTCGATGTCATCAGGAGTTGCGGGCGTTTCATCAAGTGATCTTTCACCCATAGCTGCTAGACGAACTGCGCAGTGTCCGACCATACCACCCGTGTTTACTCCTTTTGGTAAAGCCGCGACTTCTTCCAAATACTCTCCATAGGTAGACCAATTCCATGAAAGTCCATTGAGGATACTTTCAGCAGGAATATCTTCTACAGACTCCATCATTTCTGCAAGTACAGTTGCCCCATCTTTCGAAACAGGAGCGAAAGTTACTCCACAATTTCCGAGGACCACTGAGGTGACTCCGTGCCAACATGACGGACTTGCAATAGGGTCCCATGCCAGTTGCGCGTCTAAATGCGTGTGTATGTCTACAAATCCAGGTGTAACAATCTGGCCATCAGCATCAATTTCTCTTTTTCCTTTACTGTCTACTTTGCCGATTTCAACTATTCGATCACCTTCTACAGCTATGTCGGCTGTAAACGCGAGGGAACCAGTTCCATCAATTACTGAACCTCCTCGAATTACTAGATCAACTGACACTTAGACTCCCCCTTTTTTGATTTCATGCTTTATTCACTTCAAGAAACTTACATAACTGTCGAGAGTTTCTAATACTTGATCTCGTGGACCTGCAGGTACTCTCAAAATCACTTCGTCTACTCCTAATTCTTCGAAGTATTCGAGTTTTCCTTGATCTGGAACGGTTCCAAAAGGGACTATAGAAATTTCTGAAAAGTCTCTTTCATTAGATTCACAAACTTTTTGCAAATCCGACAATGAAGCCTTTATGCCAGAGCCACCTATAGGCATCCATCCGTTTCCGAATTCTGCTACATGCTGAAAAATCGTCGGTCCTGAAGCTCCGCCTAACATGATTCGCGGTCCTTTTTCTTTAACTGGTTTTGGCCAAGCCCAACTTGGGTCAAAATCTATAAACTCACCATGAAATTCGGCTTCATCTTCTGTCCAAAGTTGTTTCACTGCAAGAATTGTCTCGCGGACTCTTTCCCTACGGGTTGAGAACTCAACCCCATGATGAAACATTTCTTCACGGTTCCATCCATATCCGACACCCATTTCAAAACGACCTCCTGAAATTACGTCAAGTGTGGAAGTACTTTTGGCGATATTTATAGGGTTGTGCTGAGCTACAAGAAGCACCCCAGTTCCTAACCTGATTTTTGATGTAACTACTGCTGCTGCTGTGAGTGAGATGAGCGGGTCGGGTAATCGTGGGTAATCTTCAGGTGCTATCCCACTGACACTCGGAATAGGCGTTTTTTGGCTTGAAGGGATGTGCGTATGCTCGGGTATAAATAATGAACTGAAACCTCTGAGTTCCGCTTCGACTGCAAGCTCTCTGATGTCTATACATCGGTCAGTTAGATGAATAGTTATTCCCAAATCCATCTTTGAAGAATAGATGCGAATTAGGTCAAGTGGTAACTCTTAAACAACTCTTGTATATATTTGCTAATAACTACTATTTGAAAGGAGTTCAAATGCCTCATTTTTTGGTTAAAGGCAACTACACAGCCGAAGGCTCAAAAGGACTTTTAGGTGAAGGTGGTTCATCTAGAATTGATCAGGCACGATCATTGATTGAATCAATGGGTGGAAGTCTTGAATGCATGTACTTCTCTTACGGTGAAGATGACATAGTTGGTGTATGTGAGATGCCAGACAGCGCATCTGCAGCGGCCGTCAGCCTGGCAGTTTCTTCGACAGGAGCGGTCAATGTTAGCCTTACGCCTCTTATCACTGCAGAAGAAATAGATGCTGCTTCAGGCAAAGCAAAGGATCTTGCTTATAGGCCACCTGGAAGCTAGCCAGTAACTCTTTATTTTTAAGATACTTAGTGGCGTGTTTTATCTTGCTGCTTGGAGCTAGTTTTAAAAACATTGCCTTTATATGAGTCAACTGTTGTGAAGTCCTCGACATTGCGTCTTGTTAGCTGAGAGAGTTGCTTTACCGGTTTTCCAATTGGGATCATTGCAGCTATTGCATGGTTCTTAGGTAATTCTAAAATTTCGCGAACTGATTCTTCTTCGGGAACTACTGCCGTAGTTATAACTCCCCCCAGTCCTTCATTTCGTGCAGCTAAAAGTATGTTCCAAACAAATGGGTAGATAGAAGCTCCGGTGACTATGCCGATTCTTTCTAAATCCTTATCCATTGAAGCAACTCCAGAGAGGTCGATACTTATAACCAAAAGTAAAGGCACCTCTTCTAGCCTGTTAAACATTTCAAAGTCATGAACAGAGCTGGTATCAATTTCTTGTTCTGAAATAGATGAAAGTTCAACAGTGTTAAATGGAACTTCCCCAGCTTTTTGTTGAGCGGCATAAAGTAAAAGAGTGGGTCCACATAGCTGCCCTAATTTTCTTTTTTTCTCAGAATCTTTGACTACTATCACGTGAGCACCTTGCCGATTGCCCCCTGATGGTGCAAAACGTGCATTGTCAAGAATTCGATGGATCACTTCATCTTCTATTTCTTCATCTTGGAACTCGCGACAAGCAAATGTTGTTCTCATTACTTCAAATAAGTCCATGAGGAATATTAAGACGGATTTCGTGACAACATTGCTACGGGGCCAGCGATCTCCCAATAGGCATCTAGTTGACTGTAAGGAATGGTTATGGACATGTCATTTGTTCCGGCGCCCCCAACTGTAAATGGTGCAAAGGAGATGACCAGTCCTCCTTTTGTAAGATTGAATCTACTGAAATTAGAGATTTGTGGACCAGCTCCTGCAAGCATCCTCTCATCTGTCCACTCCTCGTTGCTCAGTTTGGTAATCGCTATCTCTGATAATGCTCTTATCCAGTCAGAATTTGGGTTAAACAATTCTTCTATACCTATTACTTCTCCTGTTGACAGGTCAAACGTTTCAGTCTTTATTTCTGATTGATCACTTATAAGATTCGGAAAAAGGATCTTACGGTTATTACGAACACTAAAATAGTCGTCTGTTGCCAGCATCACTTCGTAATTCTCTTGCAACCACATACAACGGTCAACAAATGCTCTGCACGCGTAACCTGATTTCTCGATGTTTCTAGTTATTTCTTCAAGAAAAGTTTTTATCTCTGCTTGCACGAGTCCTCTGATACGACCATTGACTTTGGGAGATTCTCTTGGCCCTTCTATACGTGGCCAACTGACATAAACTTCAATTTTTCCCGTCCCTCCCAATGGTTTGAGATCAGGACCATAAGCAGCTAACCCTGTATCGATATTGCAGGCAAGATCTTGAATGAAAACAGTCGGACCATCTGGAAATTCTCTCTCTTCTGACCGTTTGCGTGGAACAATGAGGGTTTGACCGACTTTTAACTTATTTGGATCGCTCATTGAATTAGCCCGCATGAAATCGTCGACTGTACTTTCAAATCTTTTTGCGATTACGCCGAGTGTGTCACCTGGTTCGACAGTGACTGTCTGCGGACCGTCTTCTTTTGCCTCAACAGGCTCTATGGCTATCTCAGATAGACATTCGGCTTTTTTTTGTTCCAGCTCAGGTAGTTCGCGTGATTCCCATCCCGGAATGTCAAGTGAAGGAAGGGTTGTTGTTGCCTGATTCTCTGGGAAAAGATTTGCAAAAGTTGTCGTAACGAGAGTCTCTTGTTGCTCTTCATCAGTTCCCCCACAGGAAGAAACGGTCAAGAACAGTAAGAGCAAAAAACTTAAACGACAAAACAACATCTAAAAATCCCTCATTAACAATGCCTGCTCATACAATATTGCTTCTTTAAATCGGTAGACATGATCCCAAACATTACAGTGCAGGGTAATACATTGAAAGAAGATAGTGGTATGCAGCAACTAATGGCAGTAAACGGAGTTCGCTTTAAGCTTGCCATTTCGGCTTTTCTATTACTTTTCGTTGAGCTGGCTTTGATTCGCTGGTTGGGTGCCAACATCGTCTACTTAGCGTATTTTTCAAATTTTGTTCTTATAGGAAGCTTTCTGGGAATCGGTTTAGGTTTCTTGTGGGCAAGTCGTTCAGAAAAGTCTTTATTTCCTCTGGCCCCTTATCTCCTTTCAGGGTTTATCATTTTCGTCAAATTATTCGACGTTAATATCGAAGTTGGTGGAAGTGATCTGATTTTCTTTGCTGATCAGCGTCCAGTAGGTCCTCCTAGATGGTTCATTTTGACAGTTGTTTTTTGTGTAGTAGCTGCGTGTGTCGCCTGTTTAGCTGATGGTGTTGCTAGGAGTTTTTCTAAACTTAAGCCACTTGACGCATATCGTTGGGATTTGGTTGGTTCCATAGCGGGAGTTGCTTTTTTCGCAGTTCTTTCGTTTGCTGGGCTGCCTCCAATTTTTTGGGGGTTGATCGCAGGCGTCATTCTTTTGGCACTTCTTCGTAATGGCAACTTGAAAATATTTTTGTCGCAAGTAATTGCTGTTGCTTTACTAGTTGTATTCCTAGGTATTGAATCAGTGGGTCCCAATAAAGCTTGGTCGCCTTATTATGCGCTCTCATGGGAAGATCAGTCTTCTGGAGGTGTCGTAATGAAAATCAATGACGTCGCTACTTGGGGGCAAGCAAACATAGATGATGAGTCTCCCTACGGTTTTATTTATGACATGCACACAAAGAAAAACCCTGGAGAAGTGTTGATAATTGGAGCCGGTTCAGGGAATGATGTCGCTGTCGCTCTCGATAGAGGCGCTACAAGCGTTGACGCTGTGGAAATCGATCCAAAGCTTTTAGAGATAGCTGAAAAGTATCATCCCAACGATCCTTACAGCGACCCTCGAGTTGAAACTCATGTCGATGATGGTCGTGCGTTTCTTGAAAGTAGTTCTAAAAAATGGGACATGATACTTTTAGCTCTGCCTGATTCTTTAACAGTGGTTTTAGGGCAGGGCTCTGTCCGTTTGGAAAGTTATCTCTTTACCGAAGAAGCTGTGGAGTCATACCGCAAACATCTGAAGCCGGACGGTGTTTTTGCTATGTATAACTTCATGCGGGAGTCGTGGCTGGTAGACAGATACGCCGCGACACTTAATGAGGAGTTCGCTCAGCCACCTTGTGTCATTGACGCTGAAGCGCGTTTTCTCTCGGTCTTGGTTGCTGCGGATAAAGCAAATTCAATTAACTGTCCTGATGATTCCAATTGGTTGCCTTCATCAGATACTCCTTCACCTGTGTCTGATGATCAACCTTTTCCTTATCTAAGAACTGCTCATATTCCAGGCTTCTATCTGATTACTACTTTGTTGATTCTTTTGGTTTCTGCTTTTAGTGTTCGTGCCGCTGCAGGCTCTCTCAGAGGTTTCAGACGGCATTATGACGTCTTTTTTATGGGTCTAGCTTTTCTACTTCTAGAAACTAAAAATGTGGTTCAATTCGCTTTACTTTTTGGGACCACTTGGTTTGTTAACGCTCTCGTGTTCCTGAGTGTGTTGCTGTCGGTTTTATTTGCTGTTGAGTTAAGTCAAAGAGTCAAGCTGCCAAAACCGAAAATTCTTTATTTTCTTCTTGCGCTTTCCTTGGCCGTCAACTGGATTATCCCAACAGAATCATTACTCTCACTCAGTCCTGTCATTCGATTACTTTTAGCTGGAGTTTTAGCTTTTCTTCCCATATTTTTAGCCAATCTTATTTTTGCGGAACGTTTCGGTGGGGAGAAAGATTCAACAGTTGCATTTGGGGCGAACGTTTTAGGTGCTGTGCTTGGCGGCCTTCTTGAATACACAGCTCTACTAGTCGGCTACCGTTCGCTACTATTTGTAGTCGCTACTGCTTATGCTTTGGCGTTTATCTCAGATGCAAGAAGAAAATCAAACAATGAACTCAAGCTCTGATTACGGATGCGATGTTTGTGTTGTCGGTAAGGGTCTTTTAGGTTCTGCAACTGCGAGGCATCTCGCTGAAATGGATTTAAATGTTTTACTCCTTGGTCCAGATGAACCCTCGGTGAAGTCTCAACATTCAGGTGTATTTGGAAGTCACTATGATTCGGGACGGATAACTCGCATTATCGACACTGACTTGTACTGCGCTCGGATAGCAGAGGCGTCAATATCAAGGTATCGAGATCTAGAAGAATCTTCAGGCATTGATTTTTATCAAGCTGTTGGCCATTTAGCGGTTTCATCTGCCAAGGACTACATCGATGAAATCACTAATACTGCTAGGCAACTGAAAGTTGATTTCGAATCTTTAACTAACCCTGAACTACTAGATGCTTTCCCTTATTTTTCATTTGCTAATGAAGTATCGGGGATTTACGAACAATTCACTGGCGGTTATGTTAATCCACGCAATTTGATAAAAGCTCAAAGCGAAATGGTTCTTAAAGCGGACGGCAAGATAATCACTGACACAGTTTCTGCCATTGAAAAACGCAAAGGCTTTTTTGAAATTTTTACTGAAAGCGGTAAAAAAGTTAGAGCTAACCAGGTTCTTGTAGCTTGTGGAGTTTTCAGCGAAAGATTAATGCCCGGAGGGCAGAATTTGGATCTGGAAATTTGTGAGAGCACTGTTTTATTGGCTGAGTTAAGCGAAGAGAATGCCATGCAGCTACAAGAGATGCCTTCACTTATTTTCAGGTATGAATCTGAAATCGAGAAGGGTGTTTATTTACTTCCGCCTATTAGATACCCGGATCAAAAAATGTACATAAAAATTGGACATTCTGAGAGTCGTCCTATGTCAGATCCAGCAACAAATTTGACCAAATGGTTTCAAGGTGATGGTGACCAAGCGATTGGAGAGTGGCTGTATTCACAACTTTTTGATCTTCTCCCTAATGTCGGTTTGTCTAATCTTAAAACTGAGAGTTGCGCTGTTTCTAGATCTTCAACAGGTCGACAATTTATTGATGTAATGGATGAATCTGGTATTCATGTTTTATTGGCTGGTAATGGTTATTCTGCTAAATCTTCAGATGAACTAGGCCGTATCACTGCACATAAGATAATTTCTGGTGAGGTACCGGATGAGTACTCTGACATTGATTTTACGGTGAAACATAAAAGGACATAAATCTTAAATGAGCCCCCAGCGAACAGGACGTCGTAGATCACGCCATCGCGGAGATCACGATCCGATAGTTTTAGAAGGCGTTGAAACTCTCACTTATGATTTAGCGCCGACTGAGGTTCTCACAGAGCAAGACATTCAAACTATTCATGACGCTTCCATGAGGCTTCTCAGTGAAACTGGGATGCTACTCATTGACCATACACCTGCACTGAAGAACCTGAAAGCCAACGGTGCCAAGGTCGATGGTGAGATAGTGAAAATTGATGAGGACACTCTGATGAATTTTGTGAATCTCGCCCCTAACACTTTCACTCAATTGGCACGTGACGAGAGGAATCATGTGCCTGTTGGTGGAAATAGAATTATTTTTGCTCCCGTATACGGACCCGCTTTCGTTCACGATTTTGATCAAGGTAGACGACCTTCGACTCTTGAAGATTTTCATAATTTTGCAAAATTGGTTTACATGACACCCGAACTTCATCATGCCGGAGGGGTTCTCGTCGAACCCAATGATGTCGACGTAAACGAAAGGCATCTAGACATGCTGATGGCTCATATGACGCTTACTAACAAGGCTTTTATGGGTAATGTGATTCATCCTGACAATGCTCGTGACACAGTAACGATGAGTGAAATAGTTTTCGGTAAGGAAGAGATTAGAGAAAATCCCGCCTCTCTCTCAATTGTTAGCATCTCTTCGCCTATGCGCATGGATGAGCGTATGCTTAGCGTTCTTGAGGTTTACGCTGAAGCGAAACAGGCTATGATTCTCGCTCCTTTCATTATCGTTGGGGCTATGTCACCAAGTACTCTTGCTGCCGCTATAGCGCAGCAAAATGCGGAGTCTCTTTTCGCTATTGCTTACGCTCAAATGTTAAATCCTGGTACTCCCTGCATTCAGGGCCCTTTCTTACCCAATGTTGATATGAAAACCGGCGCTCCTGGTTTCGGAAGTCCTGAAAGCAACCTTGCTCTTTATGGAAGCGCTCAAATGGCCCGTCATTACGGACTTCCTTTTAGGTCAGGTGGGAACTACACCGCTTCTCGTATTCCTGATGCCCAGGCAGGTTACGAGTCTGCTAGCACAATCTGGCCCACTGTTCAGGGGTGTACAAATTTCATTCTCCATGCTGCTGGTTGGTTAGAAGGCGGTTTGACCAGTGGTTACGAGAAGCTGATTCTTGATATTGAGACTCTTGGTGCTTTAACTAGATTCACAAACGGTATAGGAATGACGGAGGAAGATTTCGCTTGGGATGCCTATGAAGAGGCAGGACCTGGAAATCATTTTTTAGGCACTGCCCACACCATGCGCCATTACAAGGATGCTTTTTTTCAACCGAGAGTTTTCGATACTGACAGTTACGAAAAATGGAAGGATGAAGGCAGTCAAACTGCGGGACAGCGAGCAAATACTGTTTGGAAACAGATGCTCAAAGACTATGAAAAACCATCTATGGAAGATTCCGTGTTAGAGGAGCTAAATGCTTTCGTTGAACAGCGAAGGGCAGAAATTCAAAGTGATAGTCCACGTTCTGATTGGAAAAGTTGAAACTGAAAACACCGTTAGATGTCTTTAACCAACCTTAAGGCATCGTAAACTGCTGCGTGAATATTTCGATTCGCTACAGCATCCCCTATCCGATACAGGTCAAAGAGCTTACTATCGTCTTCATTTATTGGCTGAGGATTTCCTTTTAGTAGAGCGTCATAATCTACTTCCCCACCGTTGTTTGAAAAGGGTTTCAATTCAAAATACAAATCAGCGTTGGGTAATGCTCCATAATCAACTATCACCCAGTCGACCACTCGGGTAGCAAAGTGATCCGAGTGATCACTTCCTATATCTACTTTGAGTTTGGAGTCACTCTCTTCTATTCGTAAAACCCGCTGATTTAAAGTTACGCGAACTTCGTTTTCATTAAATGAACGAGCATAAGGAACATGGTTAACTCCTCCAACATCAACTCCTAGCGTTCTCTCAGGTGTGACTATCTCTAGGTTTGCTCCTGATTCTGCTAAGAGTTCAGCTGCTGAGAGAGACGAATGGGTGCCGTTATCGTCGTAGAAAAGAACGCTTCCTTCAGGTTTGAACTCACCGCTTAAAACATCCCATGAAGTGACAACGTTGCTATGACCTGTTTCTAATGGTGGGAGTTGCGGCAAACCTCCTGTTGCGACTATCACTACATCCGACTCTATAGAGGTGATGTCGTCCAGTTCAGCTGGGTGATTGTAAATAACTTCAACTCCGAGTCTTTTAAGCTCCTGTAGCCTCCAGTCAATAATTCCCTGTAAATCTTGACGTCTTGGATTCCTTACCGCTAATGAAAGCTGTCCGCCTGCCCATGGCATCGCTTCAAAAACTTTCACCTTGTGACCTCTTTCGCCTGCAACTCGTGCGGCCTCTAACCCCCCAGGTCCAGCACCTATTATTGTGACATTTCGCAGTTTTGAAGCTTTTTTTATTACATGTGGCATTTTTGCTTCACGACCTGTGGCTGCATTATGTATGCAAAGAGCTTCTCCGTTTTCATAAATTCCATCAAGGCAATAAGACGCTCCTACACATGGCCGGATCTGTTCCTCTCTGTCTTCGATAATTTTTAGAACTATATGAGGGTCAGCTATATGGGCTCTGGTCATTCCCACTAAGTCAAGTTTTCCGCTTGAGATCGCGTGCCTTGCTGTCGCCACGTCATCTATTTTTGAAGCGTGAAGAACTGTGAGGTCTGTATTTTCTCTCACGAGTCCGGCAAAGTCTAGATGTGGTGCGGATGGCATTCCGTGGAGAGGTATCACTCCGGTAAGTTGAACGTCAGTAGCTACGAGTCCGCGAATCACGTTCACAAAATCTATAAGACCGCTTCTTTCGAATTGTTTCAATATCTCCAAACCTGCGTTCTGGTCAAGTCCACCTGGTTGTATTTCATCTATTGACATGCGGAGTCCTATTATGAACTCAGTTCCTACTCGTTTTCGCATTGCTTCTAGAACCATTTTTGAAAATCGGAGTCGGTTTTCGAGCTCTCCTCCGTACTCGTCATTACGTGTATTTGTTATCGGTGAGTAAAACTGGTCGAATAGATGTCCGTAGGATTCAATTTCGATTCCATCCATACCTCCCGCTTTCATACGTTCTGCTGCATCTGCGAACTTATTTACCAGTCTGGTTATGTCCCACTCTTCGGCTTCTTTGGGTATTGCACGGTGTGCTGGTTCCCTTATTGAAGATGGGGCGATTACTGGCAGCCAATCATTGTGTGACCAAACAGATCTACGTCCAAGGTGCGTGAGTTGTATCATGCACGCTGCTCCGTGTTCGTGAACTCCGTCTGTTAACCGTTGAAGCCATGGAACAATAGCGTCATCGTATGCATATAAGTTTCCAAATACTGGAGGGCTGTCTTCGGCTACCACAGCGGAACCTGCGGTCATTGTGAGTCCCACTCCACCTTTTGCTTTTTCTTCGTGGTAGAGACGGTAACGGTCTTTTGGCATTCCCTCTTCTGAATAGGAGGGCTCATGTGAAGATGAGAAAACCCTGTTTTTTAGTTTCAAATGTTTGAAAAGGTATGGCTCTAAAAGAGGGTCGCTCATTGTTAAATCTTTTCAGATAGATCGTCTACGTAACGGCAGAAATGGTTGAGAGCTTTCATCTCCGAGATCGAACTGGCGCGTGTGCTGATGAGCTCGTCTGTGCCCAGTATGTAGGTTGAGCACTGAGCGCGGCTCACTGCGACGTTGAGCCTGTTAGGTGAGAAAAGAAAGTCATCTTTTCTGCCTTTAGGTGCTAGTTCTTCTCTCGAAGTTGTAAGAGAATAAATGACTACTGGGGCCTCTCTACCTTGGAATTTATCGACGGTTCCGACGATACCTTTTACAGTGTCTTCATCAATTCCGTCTATACCCGAGGTTAAGAGTTTCGTTTGGATCATGCGAACTTGGGCGTTATATGGGGCTACAACCATGAAATCATCAACTGCAAGTGTCTTAATTTCTTCTAAGAGTGTGTTGTTTTCCTGGTTTGTTGTTGTCCATTCTGAGCCGAGAAGTTCACCAATTATCTCTGAAACAACTGTGGCTTCTTCTTCTGATTGGTTCACACAGTCTTGTTTATGCACCACGGGGTACCAAAGTAAACCGTTTTGCCCTTTTATTAATTTACGTTTTTCACACATGGTGTCATATGTGAGCTTTTCTTCGTAGAACTGGTCTGAGATGAACTCACATATCTCGGGTCGTAGGCGGAATGTCTTATCGAGTAAAACTCCTCTGTCGTTTTCAATAGTGTCTTCGTCATTCAAGATGTGCTCAAAAACGCTCACTCCGGCTCTGAATGGGTGAGAGGCCTGTGTTACTTGAGAGAGTTGTTGAGGGTCTCCGAGCAGTAAGAGATTTCGGGCGCCGTTTGCTGATACCAGGGCGTCAACAAGCGCGAGTTGACCAGCTTCGTCAATGACTAGATAATCAAATTTGTTTTCTTCATTGAAATCTTCGTGTGCCCAAAACCATGTGGTGCTAGCAACAAGGTCAAAATCTGCAAACAGAGTTCCTTTGTCGTTGGTGCTGTAGGCAACACCCTCTATGGGTTCTTTGTCTTTTGGTTTGGATTTTCTCAAAACTGCTTTTAAAGGTTTCAACTCAGATTCGAGATTTTCATTTCTTTCTTTTTCGAACACCTTTACTGTGGCTTCCAACAGGTTTTCTATCGCTGACCAGCTTTGTGCTGTAATCCCTACCCGTTTATTTTCGACTGTTATCAGGTGATGAACAATTCGTGCTCCTGCCCATGTTTTGCCTGTACCTGGAGGCCCTTGGATCGCTAGATAAGAGTTGTTAAGAGCGGAAGCTGTTTTCTTGAGATCGTCAAGGTTCGGCTGGAATTTCTTGTCTTTCAGATCAATTGAAAGTGCTGGCGGTTCTCTCCGGAAGAGTGAGAATGAAACTATGTCAGATTCAGGATTTTCTAGGAAGTCATTGGCGAATTTTAGAAGTGCTTCTCGTTTGTTTCTTGGCGGGAACCAACTGTAAGAGGTTAGGGTCTTAATGTTTTCTGGTCTTACCCCTGAATTTTCGGCGTTTGTGTTCCAAGCGACAATAACCTCTCCTTTAAATCGGTCAAGTTCTCTTACATCGACTTCGACAAACTCTCCATAACTGTCAAAAAAGCATAGATTGGTGATACTTGCGTCGATGATCTGTTTCGGGTCAAAAGAAAATCTCTGAGAAGGGTTTTTGGCGCGCGGTGATGGTGGCGGGAGGCTTCCTTCATATTTAAGCCCTATCAGTGTGTCAGGGTCGTTCGGGTCGCAGGCTTCGAACCGGATCCATGTGTCTGTCATGTTCTTTCGCCATTCGCGATCCCAATATTCAAGCAAGTGGAACAACAAGAGGTATTGATTTAAGTTTTCAGATTCCACTGCGTTCCTGTTCTATTTTGTTAATGATTTTCTCCTTGAGAACCTCTACTCTCTGGATGTATTCGCTTTTAATCTCTTCTTCCTCATCTTCTGGGATGGGTGAGGTGCCGTCAGGTAGCTCTTTATTTTCTTTGCGTTTGTTGATTAACCATTCGTGAAGTTGTCGTGTGGCTTCTACATCATCTTTGTTGTAGTCAGCGATTCTCTTTAACCTGTCTTCATCTTTTTCTATTCCGTATAAATCAGCATTTGTGTAGAGTTCAAATTCAAAAACAGCACCTGCGCCTTTGTCTATATTCCCATCTTCTTTTACGTCTCCGTCTTGTCCGGTGGTATCTTTTCGGTCTCTTTGGTTGCGTGTAAATCCGGCTAAGAGTTCCATTTCTTTGAGACTGTATGACTCGGTTCCTGCTTGAAGACTATTTCTTACGACAGCTAGAAGATCAACAAAGATGCCGTCATCAACTAGTTCATCGAGCCGTTGTTTTTCCGGCGGACTGTCTTCGAAATTGTGACCTAATATTGAAACGATCGAAGATGTCGGGTCTCCATCGTTCATCAGGTCTGACAGCAGTGCTCGTTCAGTGTGGTTGTAATGGTAGATGTGCATTTCAGGGTGTGTTTTGTATCGATCGTGAAGAAATTCAACTAGTTTTGTGGCTTTTTCTTTTTCGGTTGTCTTGTCGTGTGACCAAAGTTGAACATATTCCCACTCGCCATCTTTTTTCTCTAAGTATCCAAAAAGAAAAATGATTCCTTCTTCGATCTGCCAGAAAGGGTGTCCTTCGAAATCAAGGTAGATGTCGTGTTCATTGGTCTCAGGCAGGTGTAGAAGAGATTCGCTTCGTTTAGCTTTTTCCCGTTCGATCATCTTTTCTAACATTTCTTGCTCGGAGAAAAAGTGTGTTGGGATCTCTTTAGTTTGGGCGCTTATTACCTGTAGACGCGCTTGTCTCCATAATTTAACTAACTGGTTGATTTCAATTTCTGGGAGCCTATTTTTGTTAACTTTCCATTCTGAGTGGATCTCATCGAGATTGTTGCCGGATTTTTTAGCCCAAACGTCAATTGCTTCCTGGAACGCTTGTTCTGATTCTTCGTCGAAATTCTCTTCAGAAATTTCTGATAGGCAACTTTCGGGTATGGCTGCGAATCCTGTAAGTGTTTCAATGCCTACTTGGCTTAATGCTTCCTGGTGAGTTTTACGCACCCCAGAGAGAAAAACGAGAGAATCATTGGCACGCCACTCTGGTCTACATTCCTCCCAGTAAAATTCGCAGATTCCACAGTGTGAACATTTTTCCGGTTTTGTGTCAGCGGTCAAATCGTTTTCAACAGCTTGCTTTAATTGATCTCGAAGTCTTTTCCAATACCACCAGTAGTCGGATACTCGAAATGATTCTCTTAATCCTGAACCAAGTTCAACGTGAATGTTTTCAGGTCTTTCCCCCGTTAGGTCTTCGACTGCTTCGGTGTAAAAGAGCAGTTGTAAAAGGTGTCCCTGTTTAGCGCCAGCACGGGCAAGTTTCGAATCGACAGGTTCATAAACTACTTTTCCGTTTTTTTTGGTTTTTTCAAGAAAATCGGCTATTCCTCTAACCCCGTCGTATATGAAAGGCATCTGGAATATTATTTCGTGTCCACTATCCATCGGGTTGCCTACACGTTCTACCCATCCTTCAAACGATTCTCCTTCTTCTCTGTTTTGTTCAGGGACTTCGAAAACTCCTTCACCGAATTTTTCTTTATAGTTTTCGAGACATTTCCTTTCATGAAGATCACCTTTTTTTCTGAGCATGTCAGCAAAATCCGTTGGCGCTTCAAGAGATTCTGTTTCTTCTTCTTGAGAGGTTTCGGGTTTCGCTCTTTCTGATGTTTCTTTACTCTGTTGTCTGTTTCGTCGCCGTTCAGGGTTATTTTTCAGGGTTAAATAGTGTTCACAGTCGAGCCAAGCAGTGATCTTTGATGGTGATAACAAAGTTTTCTTGGCGGAACTGGGCATAAATAGAATTTACAACAAAGAAGTGACATCATGCCTGTTACACCTTTAGTTGGGGTGTCTCTGTAGAATCTTTAGATGAGCGACCGCCCTCTCATCTTGGCCGGCCAGTACGGTTCGCCTTACACGCTTAAAATGCGTGCTGTTCTGCGCTACCGGCACATTCCGTTCCGTTGGGTTCTGCGTGATTCGAAGTGGGATGATCTGCCTGCTGCTCCGGTTCCTATCATTCCTGTGATCGTCTACCCGAACTCTGACGGCAGCCACGGTGAAGCTACTGTCGATTCGTCACCTCAGATCATGCGTCTCGAGAAGGAGTACTCGGATCGAAGTGTCATACCCTCTGACCCTGCTCTGGCGTTCATCGACGGTCTGATTGAGGATTTTGGCGATGAGTGGGTGACTAAAGCCATGTACCACTACCGGTGGACTTACGATGCTGATATCGATAAAGCCGGTCATCTGTTGCCGGTCTCACGTGATCTTCAGATGAACAGCGATCAGCTTCAGAAGAGCTACGATTTCATCACTTCGCGTCAGGTCAGTCGTCGTGCTCTTGTGGGTTCCACTGAGGAGAACACTCCTATCATTGAGAGTTCCTATGAGCGTCTGTTAGATATTCTCACTCAGTTGTTCTCGAGTAACGATTTTCTTCTCGGTGACCGGCCAGGTAGAGGCGATTTTGGGATTTATGGTCAGCTCACACAGTTGGCGAAATGGGATCCGACGCCTATGGCTGTCGCTGCGACACGGGCACCCAAGGTCATAAGCTGGGTTGACCGTGTCGATGACCTGTCATGGTTGCCGGTCGAAGGCGAAGAAGGTTGGGTACCGTTCGATGCTGTACCGGATGCCACAACTCGCCTGTTGTGCGAAATCGGTCAGACTTACGCTCCGTTCATGGTCGCTAACGCTCAGGCTTTGGTTTCGGGTGCCGATGAGGTTGTGTGCGCCGTTGAGGGTGGCACCTACCGTCAGGCTCCTTTCAAATATCAGGGCAAGTGCCTTCAGTGGCTTCGCGAGGACTACACAGCGTTGGAAAGCGAAGCGAGAGACAAAGTCGACACCATGCTTGAGGGAACTGGTTGCGAGATCCTGTTCGACTCTGACACCCTCACCGAAGAGAATTAAAATTGCGTTTAACTGCCGCTGTTTTTCTACTCGTATCGGCTCTGGTGTTTATACGGCCTGACCCGGTGGAGGCGTGGAGTTCCAATGACGGCGCGGTTGTCGTATTCGCCGGCCCCGGCGACGACAAGGGTGACGCGGTGGCTGTCGA
>QCLO01000022.1 GCA_003214465.1 Acidimicrobiales bacterium AG-414-N20
TTATCCGAACTTCCGTCGTTGACAGCCAAAGTAATATCCGTACCAGTCTGATTTCCATCAACAGCATTATCAGCCACACCAGTAACAGTCACTGTCTGGGCACTATTCCAATTACCTGTAGTAAACGTAAGAGAAGCCTTATCTACTGTCGCCTCGTCAGTGTCATCCGAAGTAACACTTATAACAACATTCGAATTAGGTTGAGCATCCAACACAACCGTAAACGTGTCAGTAGTACCAGTCTCAGAAACCGTTACAGCTGTCTTAGATTTGGTGAAACCAGCAGAATCATTATCAGCAGTCGCAACCTCAACCGTCTGATCGCTAAGAGGGTCAAAAGTATTATCTGAACTTCCGTCATTAACACTCAAAGTAATATCAGTGTCAATACTCCCGTCAATAATGTTGTCATCAACACCAGTAACAGTGATCGTCTGGACACTATTCCAATTCGAATTAGTAAAAGTCAAAGACCCAGCCGAAACCGTCGCCTCACCCGTGTCACCAGAAGACACGTCAATAACAACATCAGAAGAAGGCTGAACATCCAAAACAACCGTGAACGAATCAGTAGAACCAGTCTCAGCAACCGCAGTACTCCCACCCGACTCAGCAACAGTGAAACCCGCTTGCGGATCGTTATCAACTGTTGTAGCTGTAACTGTCTGATCAGCTACTCCGTCATAAGCTATATCTGCTGTACTCCCATCGTTAACTGACAAAGTGATCGTCGTCTCCTCATCTCCATCATCATCGCTTTCATCTACAGCTGTTACTGTCACTGTCTGAGCAGAATCCCAGTTGCTTGTGGTGAAGGTTAAAGAAGCTTTATCTACTGTCGCTTCACCCGTATCACCAGAAGAAACACCAATGACCACATTACCTACAGGTTTTGAATCCAAAACGACAGTGAAAGTATCAGTGGAAGTACCCTGTTCGTTTACAGATGTGTCGCCGCTGGACTCTGTGACGGTGAAACCTGGCGCATCGAAGCAAGCCATACCATCTCCGTCTTTTATATTTGTACCAGTACCTCCATCTACCGATGTATCTCCCAGTGATGTCACATTTACTGTTCCAGTTAGATCTGATGCCGAACCTGTTTCCACTTCCCATAATTGACCATTTTTTGCATGGAAAAGAAGGCGACCTTCGAAGTAATACGCATTCCTATAAGGCGAGGTATGAAGACTCGCATCATCCGGAGAATGAATAGACACACTTGATCCGGTTGTAGTTGCCGTGTCTGCATACTTAACAACTACTACTCTTGCCGGATTAGCGTGTCGGATACCTACAACGTAATTGGCTACGCCACTTCCTAAATCAGCTCTTATCGCAGCCCAGTCCGCTACTGTTCCTCCTATAGAATCACTGATCAGGTTTGTTGGGTTCGACTGATCAGGCAATGAACTATCATTTTGATTTGTGTAAGCCTGAAGTTGGTCCGGTCGTTCAACCCTGTAAAGTCCGCTCGTTTCACCAGAACTTTTTATGGAGTAAAGAAAGTCACCGTGGGCGTCAAATGTTCCCTGAGTAGCTGCCGCTTTTACTTCTGCGATGTACTCGATTTCATCATTATCAAATCTTGCTAACAAAGGAGAATTTGAAGAACCTCCAATTACTCCATAAGCCTTTTTATCAATCGGGCTTATAGAGATAGCATTTATCTCATAATTATTCGGCATATTCAAAGTGTGTATTTGAGAAGCTGCATTACTAGATACGTTTAACGTTCTCACGTAATAGTCTCCGTTACTATTAGATGAGTCGTCATTTACCATTATGGGTGTACCTGAATAATTCGCACAGTAGTGATTGTCAACGGCTGCAAAAGCCGCACCCGCAGTAACAAAAAGAGTTACCGGTACAAGAAAAGTTGAAATTACTGCCGTTGCGATTATCGAACTTCTAAGGCGCCATTTCCCCTGCCGGTTGAAAATTCGCATGTTGTTTCCTAAGAGGTAAATATCTCTTCTGATGCACGGCCTCTGCCGTTTTCATTTCCGCCGGAGACTCTCCAAGCGTTTACACCATCAGCTTCTGATTTTCTTATAGACGCCCATGTTTCACGACCTATAACGGTAACGATGTCGACCCAGTCATTGCCTATGCGTCCTTCTATCATGTAACCAGTTGGGGGGATTCCGTTTTCGGCTTTTTCCCAGCAGAGCTTGTAACTGTTTTCTTTTTCAGTTATTGAAAGATTCAGTGGAGCTCCTGGAAGTCCTTCATCTTTTGTGCAGCAACCGCCCTTCTTGCCTCCGAGTGCAGCTAAGGCGAGACCAAGTAGTGCGATCATTCCAAGGGACCCTAATAGTGCTGCTATTCCCAGAAGTAGGAATAGCCACCATGGCCAGCAGCATTCCTCGCAGACATCTTCTTTGCTTTGAGTAAGTTTCAGGGCTTCTTGGGTTGTTTCTTCTTCTTCAGGGATCTGAGGAATAGTGGTGGTCGTTACGACTACTTTCTCTTCACATGAGAAGGTTTGTGTTGCGGTGGAACCTCGTTTCAAAATTTCTGAACTGTTTTCTGGGTTTTCAACTGACCACTTCAAACTCCATTTAGAGCTGTTCGGTATTGCGAAGTTTGTTAGAAGTCTTTCTCCTGCTATTACTTCAAAGGTTTCAGAAGCTTGTTCCACTCCATCAACAACTGTTGTTGTGTTGAATAAAACTGGTATTGAAGATTCTTTGGCGTCAAGAGTTACTTCAATCCCGCCAAGATCACATTCATGTTTGACTGTTACCTGACCTACAAAACCATTGAGACAATCAGTAAAGGATTGTTTCCATACAACCACTGGTTCAAGTTCGATAAATTTACCGTCCCGTACAGCTTCAGCGGTTACAACGATGCTTAGAAGATCACGATTTACTAATGAAATTGGGGGCATATATGAAGCAGTTAAACCAGCCTCAAGCAGTAGAACTCCTGATTCTTCGTAGAAGACATCGGCTGATTTTATTCCGTTGCGGTAAACATCAACTCTGAACAGCGCGTCTACGGTTGATTCTCGGTTGTCAAGTTTGATTAAAGCTCGATCTATTCGACATTCGACATTCACGTTTGCATCAGGATTGAATGGATTCTCTGGATCAACTACTGGTTCTTCAATCTCGCAATCGATTTCTTGAACTGGAGTTGAAGCAGCGAAAGTTTGTTCCGTGTTCTCTGTGTTGGTTGCTGACCACTCCACATTCCAATCTGAACTGCCATTGACTGGAATTACTATCTGGGTTGTATCACCAGACGCTATTTCATAAGTGTTTAATTCTCCCGGAACTTCGTCGACAACTCCGACAATGCTGAAGATGACTGGAATTTCAGATTCTTTGGCGTCCATGGTTACAGCGATTCCCCCAAGGTCGCAATCGACTTCAACTTTTATCAGTGCAGAGAAACCGCTCGGGCAATCTGATACGGACTGGCTCCATACAACCTTCGGTTCTAACCCTAGAGGTTCCCCATCTCTCATAGCGTCAGCAGTCACCTCGATACTGAGTACCTGATCACCACCTAGAGGGATCGGCTTCATGAATATTGAACTGGACTCTGGTCCTACAAGTTGTATTCCTGACTCTTCAAGGACGTAATTGGCCGGGTCTATATCTCCTCTGTAAACTTTTACCTCGAACAACGCTTCATCTGAGGATTTTAAGTTATCCAGTGCGATTAATGCTCGGTCTATTTCACAGTTGACATCCACATCTGCTTCTGGGTCGAAAACTGGGCAGTCGACTGTTTCCTCGGCCATTACCGAAGCTGTATTTATAGATTCGTCAGCTGAGTTGACCCAGACTCTGACAAAGTCGCCGTCAACTGCTGGAATTGTTATTACGTTTGAAATGTCGCCTGCGTTTATAGTTTCTGGACCCCAAGAAAGCTCGGCATTGATTTCAATTTCGACTATCGAATCTATTTCTGAGATTCGGTTATCAACGAAGACTGTTATGACTCCACCAACTGTTGTGCATGTGAAGCCTGTTGAAATCATTGGAGTGAATTGAGGTTCTTCGCAGTCGATTGTTCTTGGTGTGGTCGATGCGGAGAATCTGAATTCTTCTTCTGAGATTTCTTTTGCTTGCCATTCAATGAACCATTCACTGTCATCTGGTATTGCAAGATCAATTATGTATGTGTCGTCTGCATCTAGTTCGTATTCTGTGGTGGACTTTATTCCCTCTACTACTAGAACAATTTCGAAAATAGCTCCTGTGTCTGTTCCTGGGTTTCCTAATGTGACTTTGGCTCCGCCGATATCACAATCGGTTTCGACTTGAACCTGAGCGACAAAATCAGATGGGCAATCTGTGCCTGCTTGATTCCATACAGGTGTTTTTTCGTATTCAAGCTCTAGTCCGTCTCTAACTGCCTCTGCGTTAACTATTACTGTCAATATCTCTCCAGTTGGCGGAGGTATAGCTGTCGCGTAGTATTCCAGATCACCTGATTCGACAATCTGTGTGCCAGATTGGTCAACGATTTTGTTCTCTTCGTTGACCTCGCCATGATAAACGTCGACTGTGTAGAGGGCATCTATATCTGATTCACTGTTGTCGAGTTCTACTTGGGCAAGTTCTATTAAACAGTCGATGTCAACTGTTGCAGTTGGGTCAAATGTGAGCTCTCCCACGATTCCCGCGTCTGGTCGATGGACTTCCTCACCAGCTATTAGTGAGAAATCCTCAGAAACTGCTTTCGTTGTGGCAAAAAATGTGGTTTGGATAGGTCTAGCGTCAGAGTCGATCTCACTTTCCTGTAAGTCATTATTTGGTTGTTGTGTGTATCCAAGTGGAGTGAATCCTTCGGGTAGGATTGCTTCTTCATAGTCGAAATGTATTTCGTAACGCATTTCGTTCCCAAAACTGTCCTCAACTGGCACATCGGATAGGTACCACCGATAGTCACCAGTGTCTTGACCCGATGATTGATCATCAGCCCCAGTTATTGTTTCGAGGACGAACTCACCAGGACCATAACATTCGTTTCCTTCAGAGTCATGGTAAGCGGTTGTGTTCGTCAAAGTTACTTTGACTCCAGCTATGTGCTCTTCAGTTCCGTCTTCGATGCTTGTGCGATCACCCGATTTATCCCAGTCAATCCAAGAGTATCCGTATGTAGAACCGAAAATGTCTGGAATACATGTTGGTATACCTGTGCAGTTCATTCCGTCGTTCCAGCCGGTCGGATCTGAATTCGCGACCTTTCGTATTTCTGCTGTTTTGCTTTCGAAGTCAATTGTTGGGATCATGACTTCGAAAACGCCGAGCCCTTTATTAGAAGCGAAATAGATTCTGTCTTCATGACTCCATGCCGCTCCGAAGGGGCCATCAGGTATGGGACTAGTTGAACCTTGAGGAATTGAGACTTTAATTACCCAAGCTTGAGTCGGGTCGTCGTATCTATACACATATAAATTTTTATCCCTGAGGCCCATCGCATAGTTACCTTCGCCTTCTCCGAAGTCATAGATCATGGTTGCTATATCTGAGGCGGTGGCATCTACCGATTCGAGTGTCGGGCTCCAGTTGGACATGTCAGGTGCGTCTGCAGGATCTTTGAATCCTTCCATGTTTGTGATGTCAGGTAAAACACTTAATGTTTTCTCGGAGTTCTTTGTCCAAATAAAGTTTCCTGACTCATCTACATCTCCAGCTGCTGTCATGTAGGGCATTTTTGCGACGAACAAGACTTCCTGTGCGTCGAAACGAACCAGATAAGTTGAAGTTGAATTGAGCGACATTAACGCATAAGCGATCGAATCAACCTTGTTTATTCCAGCAGCATTCATACCCGTGTATGAAGGTGTTCTATTGAATGGAATCGAATAAATAGGTCTGTATTCACCTGAAGCAGGGTTAAGTTCTTTGATTTCAAAACCGACATCGTTCGTACCAACTATTTGAATCAAAGCCGGGAAAGAAGCGCAATCGAATGGAGCAACTTGTGTTTCTGGACAGTTAAGGGTTTCTTTTATTGTTGTGGTTCCATAGTTGTGAGAATTCTCTCCAGCAGCGACACGAATGGTTATCGCTTCTATTCCCGTTACAGGGATTGTCGTCTCGTAGGACTCGGTTCCCTTTTCAATTATTGTCGGCCCCCAGATCAGTTCGCCGTCTGAATAAACTTCGACTATCGCATCGACACCAGAATCTGTGTTGTCTATGGAGAATGTTGCTGTATCACCGAGGATGTCGCATACGTGATCGACTGAAACGATAGGCAAGAATTCTTCTGGTTCGCAGTCGAATTGTTCCGGACCTATAAATCCTATGAATCCTTCTTCATCTTCAGACTGTCCAGTTTCAACAGCTGTCCACGTGAGCGTCCAGCTTGTATCTTCAGTTACCGTGATAAGAACTTCTTTCTCATCTTCGGCAGCTAATTCATGATTTTCGAGACCGGTTTCAACATTAGTAGCCAATACAAGTGTGAAGAAAGCTGCAATGCTTGACTCAGAGTTGTCCAAAATTACTTTGACTCCACCACTATCGCAATCTGTTTCAACCTGCACCTGAACTACGAACCCTGCAGGACAGTTAACACCTGCTTGGTTCCAAACTGTGACAGGTTCAAATCCGAGATCTAGATCGTCTTTTTGAGGTGTTGCGGTTATAAGAATCGTTAGTATTTGTCCTCGAGGAGGCGGTACACGCTTCCCATAATCAACTATGTCACCCGCGTCAACAGTCTTATCTCCCGATTGGGACAGGATAAGATTATTTTCATCAGCATCCCCGTGATAGACGCTGACTTCATATTTCGCCTGAACTGTTGATCCGGAGTTGTCCAGTTTAATATCGGCAGTGTCTACATCACAGTCGACATCTACGGTGGCTGTTGGGGCGAATACAGGTTCACCAACTACACCGGCGTCAGCAGTGTGTGTGTCCTTTTTAGGTTCGATCGTGAATTCGCCTGAAACCGCTTGGGTGTTTAGAGATCTTGTAAAATTCTGGGGGTTTACATCTGAATCGGTTAGTGATGAAACTACATCGTCTCGTTGTTTGGCGGTGTAACCGGTAGGTGTGAATCCTTCAGGGAATTGTCCTCCGGCGTAGTCGAAAGTTGCCTTGTATTTAATCCGGTTTCCAGAGTTGTCCTCAGCTGGAAGGTCATCGATCCACCAACGGTAGTTTCCTGTTTCATTTCCTGCTGAGCTTCCTTGTCCGGTGTAGGTAGAGGAGATTTCAAGTTCTCCCGGCTGATAGCAGGGTTCTCCTTCTGAGTCGTAGAAGGGGGATGTGTTTGTGAGAGTTACATTAATTCCAGCTACATGTTCCTCTAGACCGTATTCAATCGCAGTTCGATCTTTGGAAACATCCCAGTCAATCCATACATATCCGTATACGTTTCCGAATATTTCAGGGAAACAGACTGGAACTCCCGGACAGTTTGTTCCGTCATTGTGTGCAGACACCGCTGAGCTACCGACTCTACGAATTTCTACACTCCCATCAAATGGATAAGGATTGACTTCAGCTTCATCTAAAGCTATTTGGAACACTTCACCAGAATTTGCAGCTACGAAAACCTGACCTCCGATGCTCCATGCTGAGCCGTAGCCGCCTCCTGGAAGGTTGGCTTTTGAACCTGTATTGTCAACGGAGTCGAGAAGTCGCCTGTCCAGATCAGCTCCTTCGTATCCTATGAGCACCACTTGGTCAGCTCCGTAGACCATTCCTACTATGTAATCGGTTACTCCAAGTCCGATATCTGCTTGTACGTGCGCTATGTCAACGGCGTGGCCGTAAACGTCCCCTTCGTCGCGGGCATCATAGACAGGTGGATCGTTGCGAAGGTCTGGCACTCGTAAGTCTTGGTGGTCAACGTAGCCTTTGATGTCTTTAGCGTTTTCCGCTTTGTAAAGGCTTCCTTCGGTCATCCACAGGAAGTTTCCTTGGTCGTCAAAAGTTGCGGAGTTGGGGAAGTTCGTGACTTGAGCCAGGTATTCAATCTGTTGTGAATCGAACCTGATCATGTACGAGCTACTTACATTGTCTTCTTTTATACGAACGAATCCGTAGACAGTCTCATCTATTGGGTTGAGTCCGATTCCGTTTATCTCCGAGTATGAAGGACTAGTCCTGTTAAACGGAATTGTGTAAATCTCCTGCAGAGAACCTGTTGCTAAATTCAGAGTGTTAAGTTCATAACCAATACCTGAATCTGCTAGGACTACCTGTAGTGGAGCGAGATAGCTCGCACAGTCGAAGGGTCCTACCGGTGAGAGGCAATCCGTAGTCTCTGATGGCGTCGTACCGGTTACCACTAAATTCTCATTTTCAGAGACGATGGCTGTCCACTCAAATCTCCAAGTTGCATCTTCGAGAGCGGATCGTGGAACACCAAGTTCACTAGTTAAGACGAGTTCCTTTTCTGATCTCGCACCAACACTTATTGGTCCGATTTCTATTACGTCGGGGTTGTCGTCGATTATCAGCGTGAACATGAATTCTGCCAATAAATGCGAATCCTTGTTTTTCAGTTCCAACGTTACCTCTGGACCGTAATTGGAACATTCAACAGAAGTTTCCACTGAAGGTTCGAACGGTGTATCACAGCCAATTTCGTATTCACCGTTAACCGGATCGTAAGTAAACCCATTAGATGAACCGACTGGATTCACCGTGACCTCATAAGTCGCTCCGAATGTAAACGGATAATCAACTTTGAATTCACGTCCAGGTAGTACTGCTCCTTCAGATACCAGTTCACCGTTTTCATATATGAAAATTTCTCCGGCAATATCAGAATCCTCATTCGATACTGTGATGTGGAGACTCTCATCCCCGCAATATTCGTTGAAATCTATATCAGGTTCAAAAACTGGACAGTCGACTTCAAATTCAAACATTTCCCCTGCATATTCAACTTCAACGGTTATGCCATCTCCTTCTGCAAAAAGAACATTGTTTTTGTCCTTTTCAAGAGTTTCAACCAGTTGGCTTATAACTTCCCAATCTGGTTCTTGTTGCGTTTTGCTTATTGTGAGTTTCTGTCCTATGTATATCCGGCTTGCATCTTCAATTCCGTTTGCGGCCATCAGTTCACTTGTTTTAATACCGTGTTCTGCTGCAATCTCAGAAAGAGTGTCTCCCCACTTGATAACTACTTCAACAAAATCGACTTGAGTTTGAGGACTTACACTGAACTCTACTAACGGTGAGATTTGTGGGTTTACCTCATTTGGTACTTGTAGTTTCTGACCTATATATATACGACTTGCGTTTTCTATCCCGTTTGCGGCCATCAGTTCACTTGTTTTAATGCCATATTCTGCTGCTATCTCGGAGAGAGTGTCACCAGACTCGATGACTACTTCAACGAAAGAGGTAAAGATTTGTGAACCTGTTTTGAGAGTTTGTTTAGTTATTTGTGATGGTTCCCGAATAGTTTCGTTATCAGCAAGCTGTCTGAAAGTCTGGATATCAGGTTGATCTTCTGAAAGGGTCAGCACAACAGCGAACTTGTCGTTGTGGTCAAGCAGTAGTTCTATCTCCTTGTTCACTTTTGCATCAACAGTTTCAGGTCCCCTGATTACTTCACCCAGTTTCTTTATGGTGAAATCTATGTTCCATAAAGACTCTGAATTGTTTATTGTGAAGACACCTCTACCAGTAGCGCAGTCAGGAACAAAAGTCACTTCTGGATCTGGTGGGGGCGCAGTTTCACAGTCGAAAAGTTCTGGACCTATGGTTCCTTCCATAGTGCGCTCAGGATATAAAAGGTCTGTGGCTTTCCATTCAATGCGCCACTCGGAATCTTCTTTTATGGATAGTTCTTCTATGGAGAAGAACCCTGCATCAAGTTCGTAATACTGGTCTGAAATTGAATATATGTTCCCAAGCCGTCGTGGGATTCCATTCTCGTATAGCGTGACTTCGATTCTTGCCGAACTGGCCTGTGGGATGGGATCGAGGTTCAATTCTTCAGATGAAAGTACCCTGATGGTCAGGTCAAGAACGGGGCAATCTGGCAGGGCTTCAATCATGACTGAGAATGGCGGGTCGCAGTAGGTTCGTGACTGGTTGGACACTATATCAATGGGTCCCAGCTGCACTCCGTTATGTTCGGCTGCCACGGTTACATCGATTATTAGAACCCCAAGTGGTGGAGGTATATCTTTCTGATATTCATCGGTGTCACGCGCAGATACCAGTTGATCACCTGACTGCGATGTGACTAAATTTTCTGGTTCGACAAAGTCGTGGTATATGTCTACAAAGAATTTTGCGTCGACTGAAGAGCCGCTGTTATCAAACAACACTTTAGCGCTTTCTGCTGAACAATCGATTGTGACCACGGCGATAGGTTCGAAAATTGGATCACCTATAATTCCTGCATCTGCCCTGTGGACAGTCTCGTTGGGTTCAAGTGTGAAGGTGTCTGATGTTGCCGTTGTAGTTTCCGGAGAACCGTCATCTGAAAGAGGATTTGCCGATCCTAAACCTCTAGAAATACTTCTATGCTTCGTTTGTTTGTGTTGCATCATAAGACGGAAAATCATAGGATCTGTTTCCTGTGTGGGACTACCTGATGTATTTTGAAATACATCAGAGTCAACTTCAGATGATGTGACTTTGTCTTCTAGGCGTTTTGTGTAGCCAGTTGGAGTGAATCCATCTGGGAACTGAGCACCTTGATAATCGAAACGAGCCTTATATGAAAGATCGTTACCGAAATTATCTTTAGCTGGAAGATCATTGATTTGCCATTGGTAATCGCTATCACTCTGACCATCGGTTTGGACTACCCACGAACTGTCACCATAATCGTCACAAACATCACCCTCCGAGTTCTTGTACTCACTTTCAAGGGTGAGTGTTACTGTCACTCCTTTCAGATGTTCTTCTAGACCATCTTCTACTTCTGTTCTGTCACCTGACCCTTCCCAGTCAATCCACGCGTAACCGTAAACATTTCCAAACTCTTCAGGGAGACAAACCGGAATGTTTGCACAGTTCATTCCGTCATTCCAACCTGTTCCTTCAGTATCGAAAATTTTTCTCACTTGAACCTGAGATCCAGTAATGGTCTCAGGGTAGATCTCGTATATTCCTCCTGGGTTAAATCCGAGAATTATGCGACCATCAGTGTTCCAGGCAGCTCCAAAACCTCCAGGTGGGAAGGTAACTGCTACACCATTTTGATCCACTGGATTTAAAAGTGTTCCTTCTGTTGTATTCTCTTCGTAGTTGATTCTTAGAACCTTGTGTCCCGAAGTGGTGATACCAAATATGCTCTTAGTGACTGATACGCCATTGATGGATTCCGCATAAGTGATATCAGTCGCATGAGACCCAAAAGGCCCTTTATAAATTGGTTGATCTGCCGTTAGATCTAAAACTCCAGGATTGTCGTAGCTGCTAAATCCTTTAAGGTCTCCAACCTTGTCTACAAGGTATAAAGAGCCACTAAACAAGAACAAGAAATCTCCATCATCGTCTATCGTCGCAGAATTAGAATTTCCTAAAATCTCCGCCAGATAGGCTATTTTTTGCTCACTGTCAATATTGCTCATACCGAATCGAACAAGGAAGTCTCTACGTCCACTGTCAAGTTCGTGTGAAACCACGCCGTAAGCCTTGTCGTCTGTCGGATCAATCGCAACGGCATTGAAATTTGTGAACTTAGGGTCCGTCAAATCATAAGGCATTTCGTATAGGCGCTTATAGGTGCCATCTGAGAGATCAAGTGATTTCACCACGAAGCCCTCTTCTTCTGACACTCTTATCAACTGCAGAAGAGAAGGGTTGTTGGCACAATCGAACGGTTTTATATCTATTGGCCACTCACATGTGATCGTCGTTTCGTCTGTTACTGGCTTATATGAAGTATTATCACTGCCAGTCAGTGTTGCCGAATACGTCGCACCTTTTACCCCATCAACAGGTAAGGACAAATAAATTTTCTCTTCTGAATTGGCGGATATCTCTGTGTCTAGAACTTTTTCAGGTGAACCTCCCTGAAGGTTCTCAATTACTGTGAGGGTCGTCGGATAGTTAGGTTTGGAATTGTTTACAACGATTTCGAGCTCCATAGTTGCACAGTTCTGCAAGAGATAAAGTTCAGGTACGTGGCATTCGACTGTGACTTCACCTAGAACCGCAGGCACTCCTTCTAATATTCCGCCTTTCGGTCGGACACTCAAGTACCAGATGAGATCATTTGCTTTTCCGGGGAAACTTACAGTTCCTTTAAATTCACCGGCTTTAACTTCTCCCGTGTAATCGGGGCCTTCGTCATCTGAATTCCAGAGCGCAAATTCTACATCGACATCTGAAGGCCTGTTATCCACTTTGTATGTAACCTCAGGACCTTCATCTGTGCATTCGACACTGATTTCCACCTCAGGTTCAAATTCAGACCCACCTAGGCAAGGAACAAAAGAGGTAGCTGGAACGGTTTCAAGCTTTCCTCCATCGGACCATTCCTGATCGCTGAAAATGTCATCATCTTCAACTGTCCAATTCAGCGACCACGTCCAGTTTTTATCTACAGCTATTTGCTGTGCTTCCTGTTCACCTGGTCCCAGAGACGGTCCTGACCCACTCCCCTGTATAGGTGGAGTGTTTCTACCTCCCCCTACCAGCGTCATAAATGTCTCAAAATCAAAACTGACTGAAACATCAGAGTTATTTTTGAAAATTACTGTCGCTTTTTTAGTTTTACAGTCGATTTCACCCAGTTCTACCTCTACGTCAAACCTTGGGCAGTCGATAGTTACAGGCTCGACAACCGTTTCATACAAGCCTTGGTTCTCGGCCGCGAACACACGTACTTCGAAAACTTCACCGTATTCCCTTGTTATCTCTGTATTTCCAGACGCCCCAGGGGCAACAGTAAAGACCTCCACAGGCGCGGTAACCCCCTCTTCCAGTTCGCCCAGAGGTACTTGAACTCTCGCTCCTACTTCTGATTTTGAGTTGTTTACGATTACTTTAACTAGTGCGACCGGATTGTCAGGGTTGAAATAGGAACAGCTCTGTTCGATGGATATTTCTGGATTAAATTCCTTTTTCTCGCCCTCTCCAATTACACCTGCGTCAGCTCGATGTTCTTCTTCATCCACGTTTAAAGTGAAAGACCCTGAAAGTCCGATTGATCCTCCTTGTGGATCGACATCGGAGTCCATTTCTGAACTTATGACTTTTTTCCCTGGCTCGTCGTTTAATTTTTCTGTGTAACCTGTGGGTTCGAAGCCTTCTGGCCATTCTGCGTTCTTATAATCGAACGTGACTTGCCATTCAATCTTGTTTCCAGTTCCAGAGAAGTCTTCCACGTGGACATCAGCTATGTACCACCTGTAGTTACTTTCATCGGTACCACTGTTGGAGTCTTCTCCTGTGACGGCAGTTATCTTGTACTCACCCTTAGGGATTTCCACAGTGCCGTCGGCGTTAAGAATATCTGAAACATTGGATAGGACTACTTCGACACCCTTAACGTGATCTTCGTCACCGCCATCAATCTCTGTGCGTTCACCGTCTTTGTTGCTGTCAACCCAAACGTAGCCAAACACTGTACCGCACGACTGCTTACATTCTGGAATTTCCACACAGTTGGTATCAGAAGTTTCCTGACTTATAGTTTCCTCTTTTTCCCAATACTCTTCAGGAAGATCCACTTTATTTTCTGCTGTGACTTTATATTTGATAGACCAACTTCCAGTACTGTCTTCTGGCAATTCTTTGTTCACAATTTCTTTTGTAGATGAAGGATCAAAAGACGTATCTGTAAAACCTGTTAAGGTCTCTCCGTTTAGAACAAATTCAATGATTTCAAATTTGCCTCCAACTGTTGAAGAAGAATTGACAACCGTGAGTGAAAGTTCAGGCTTGTTGCTCTGTTCACCACATGCGACTGTGACTGTAATATTTGGGTCAAATTTTGGATCGTCTTGACAGTCTGTGGGACTGTTTTTGGTTAGTGGCTCATATTTGCCTTCCACCGAATTGAAACCAGAATCTTCCGGTGGCTTTGCTGTCCACGAAATACTCCACTCAGTGTCTTCATCAAGGTTAATCGTGATTGGTCCATCTTTTTTATCTGCTTCAACTCCTATCGGTTCTGGATCAGTTCCTCCTTCAACGACAAACGTGAAAGTTGCATCGACTGTCGAATCCGAGTTGTTCAAGTTGAATGTAACCTGTGGGATCTTTGGCGTTTCCTTCGAACATGCGTAAGTGAAAGAAGTCGCATCAGGTTCAAAATTATCCTCTTTAGGTTTCAGACCATTACAAGCATCTTCATCTAAAACTAAGTACTCGTCACTGCCATTTGGAGTAAAAGGTATTTCTACTTTAGTATCAGCATCGCGAACCTTAACTGCCCAATTTTCTCCCCAATTAACCTTTCCATAAAAAGTATCTTCACTTTTAGCACTTACAGGTACCTCTTTCCATTTCCACTTTACGCTGCCTTTATCAGTTGTCTCCACTGGGTCGTTACCATCATCAGGGTCATCATCAACCGTGGCGTAAATCTCGAAGTCTTTGGGTTCTGAATCAAGATTAGTGATTTCAATTTTGAAATACGTATCCGGTCCGACATAACTGTTGCCTTTATCATCCGTTCGGATATCACAATCAACACCAACGACTTTCACTACACCAATAAATGCTTCAGTGAATGGACATCCGCCGCCGTCATTGTCACTTGTCTTATCTGAATCTCCAATTCTGACTAATGAGAATTTCTCGCCGTCATAGAGAAGCTGCATCATGCCACCCTTATCGTTGTTCGAGAAAAACATCGAGGTGGTTTCATTAATATCTCTAGCTGATTTGAAATTGTAGGCAGCTCCATAAACGCCATTGAAGGCGCCGAAGTCGGGATCGGTCTTTATCATCGTTGACTTACCGTCCATGTTGGAAAGATAAACTTCTAATTTGCCTCCCGTAACATATATACCGACTATGTAATAGGTAACTTTGTCTACCACAAGGCCTTCGTGAACCCAAATGAAATCTTTAACCTTGGAACTAGCAATGCTGTTCTTATCATTCTTACCTAAGTCAATTTCCAATTCATCTGAAAATGAATTAGGTATTTGATTTAGATTAATTTTTACACCTTTATTTCCGTAAGCTTGTGAGAGTAAAGCGTAAGGCACTCCATCATCTTCTATGTAGGTTGCTGCATTGTAGGAATTCTTATTCGCTTCTAACGTAAGAAGTACTTTAAAGCTCTTACTGTCAGGAAGTATCTGAACGAACTTCCTTGCTTTCTCTTTGTTGTTATCTTTTTTACCCATGTGTGTAGCGAAGACGCGACCGTCTGGATCGATCAGCAATCCATTGAGAGTTTCTCCTTTACCTACACCATCAATAACTATCTTGTTGCCATACACGCCAGCTTGAGGGTCGTACTTAACAAGCTCATTGTTGTTAATTATTTGATAAAGAGCCGCTCCAACATCCTTGTCGTCGTTATCTTTGAATGAGCAGTCAACTTTTTCATCTGAAATCTTTGAATCTAAATTTGAATGTGAATACTTTTGGCGTTTAGCAACATTGTGAGACTCTGGGAACATTTTCCCTGGTGCTTCCGCTTCAACTATTTCTGCTGCTTGGGCTACGCCAACTGGTAGGACGAGGGTTGATGCGAGAAGAGCGAAACCTATGAAGAGTCGAATTATGTTTACGCCCTTACGGGCTTGAGAGGTGAATCGTTTCATCATGCTGCACCTCGGCATGATGAAACAGCGAAATCAACACTTTCTGTTGACATACGTAAAAATTCTTCGGAGGTGATGCTTCCCAACGCCCATGAATAAAGAGCTCCTTGGAAGAAAGTGTGTGTGAGGCTGGCTAGTTGGTCGTGTGAGCCGTTGATCTGTTCGGTTTCTTTGGCTGTTTTGAAGAGTTCTTTACAGTCACTAAATATTTTCCTGTCGAACCAACTTCCTTGTGAAGCGAGGTCAACTGAGATGGCGATACTTGGAACAGCGACGTCAGCTTGTTCGCTTATGTGTTCGCCGACTGTTTTGAAATATGACCTGACTAGTTCTAAACCGGAGAAGTCTTTGGAGATTTTTTCGAACTGTTTGAAAGCGGCTTGGATTATGTCTTCTGAAATGGCAGCGAGAATATCTGGGAGTGCATTGGGGAAATGATTATGGATGGTCGCGGTTGAACAGCCAGCACCGTCGGCGATGTCAGCGACTCTTATCGAGTCGACATCGTTTGAAGCTAATAAAAGACGCGTTGCTTCAACTATGCGTCTGTGTTGCTTCGCTCGTTCTCGCGCAGCACGAACGGCACGACCGTCGTTGACCGTTTTCCGGCCATCCGAAGTCATTACATCCGTAGCCCGCCGCTCGACGTGCAATTACTTCTCCGTTCACCTAAGGCCTACTGATTGCCACCTAACTTCCCCTCGTCCAGTAAGCGATCCGTATACCTTGGTTAGACACAAGTCTAATCAAAACAAAGTCTCGGATTGGTGATCATTGCAAGTGTTTTAGACTGTTTTTAGTGTTTTGCGGTTTTTCAGGTTTTTTCAAGTTTTTTTGCTGATTTTTAAGTGTTTTTAGGCTTTTTGAGCGTTTTAGGCTTTTTGTTGGTTTTTTAGGCTTTTTCCGTCAAATTTTGTCAATTTTCACTGATTTTTAGATGTTTTTACTTTTTTTTAAAAAATTTTAGTTTTTTTGACAAATTTCTTCAAAATTGCTGTTTTTGACAAAATTTCAGTCATTTTTGCTTTCACCACCATGTGCCAATCTTTCACCGGCGACCATGGGTTCTTGGGAATATGGGTCTGCTATGACTGCTTTTTCGAATCTTTTTTCGGCGAGCATCGGAGTTTCACCGTTTTCGTCAATAATTTCATATTTTCTACCCAACCTAGACGTCCACTGGACTCTTCCAGTCATACTCATCAGTTCCGGATCGGTTGCGACTGCTGCGACTACTCGTCCAACATATATTGGTGTTTCAGCTCCTTCTAACGCAACCTGTGTGCCCGCTGCTGCCTGGTCTTCGATGAATTCTGTTCGGGTAGGCCCTGGACGCATTCCTACCACTGCGACCCCGTGATCAATCAGTTCGAATCCTAAATCGTGTGTCATACGGTCAAGGGCTGCTTTACCGATGCTGTAAGCGGCATTGAAAAGATACGTAAGTCCGGCTGGGCTTGTGATATTAGCGATCAACGCATTTTCACGGCCAATGAGTAGAGGAACTGCGCTGTGTGAGGCGACATAGTGTGCTCGTAGACCTATGCCGACCTGGTCATCCCATATCTGCAGGGGGTGTTCCCAAAATCCGCCGGTCCATGCTGGAGTATCAGGGATTTTGAAAACATTGTTTACAAGAATGTCCAGTCCACCCTGTTCGGTTTCAACTTGTTTAAATAGTTCTTGTATCTGATCGTCTTGGAAGTGATCAACTTCAACAGCGATACCGTTTCCTCCTGCTTGAGTTACAAGTGCGGCAGTTGTGTCAATTGTTCTGTCACCATCCCCGCGTGTTCGTCCTGTCACGTAAACGGTTGCTCCCTTTTCACCGAGTGCTATGGCTATACCTTTTCCGATTCCTCGGCTTGCGCCTGTGACTACAGCAACTCGATCTACTAACCTGCCACTCATATGTTCCCCCTTTTGGAGATCTTCATCTTGAGAATAAAAGTATCGGTTAGAAACTAGAAAGCAAATTATGCCTGTCCCACTAATTCTTTTACCCCCTTCTGAAGGCAAATCTTCGGGTGGTGATGGACTTCCTTGGTCTAAAAGTGAGCAGTCTTTTCCGGAGCTTGAATCAGCAAGAAAAGAGGTGATAAAAGCTTTAAAAACAGCTATGAAAGCACCAGTTGAGGAGCGTTCAAAGTTGCTGGGGGTTGGAGAAGCAAAGACTGATGAAGCTACTAAAGCGAATCTTTCAGTGGGCACAACTAAAACACTCCCGGCTATTGAGAGGTACACAGGGGTCCTCTACGACGCTCTAGATTATGGAACTCTTTCATCGAAATTGAAAAAGAGGGTGAATTCGCAAGTGGTTATTTTCTCTGGCTTGTGGGGGGTTGTGCGACCTGTGGATCTCATTCCTGACTACAAACTTAAAATGGGAGCGAAACTCCCCTCACTGGAGAAGCTTTCTTCTTTCTGGAAGCCTCTGATCTCAGAAACCCTTACCCGTGCCGCTTCCGGTGTTGTCTGGGATCTTCTACCTAATGAGCATTCAGCTGCTTGGGATCCCTCGATTTCCGGCAGGAGGATCAGAGTGAGTTTCCTCGATGATGTAATGAAAGACAAAAAACGTACTTTGGTGACTGTTTCACATTGGAACAAACTTCTGAAAGGTTCGCTTGTCCGTTTCATCGCTGAAAGTCAGGTTGATGACCCGTCCGGTTTGAAAAGTTTCAAACATCCAGAGGGGTATGTCTATAAACCCAGCTTGAATGTTGAGGATGGTTCCTTAATCGACGTTTTTCTTGTAGCGAAACGTTGAGAACCTAACGTTTTTCGATACCTAAGCTTTCCACTAGTTTTTCTGGCATGTTCGACGGCCACTTCGAAGGGTCTATTGCAAGGCGGAACGTAAAATAGGCTCCGACTAACATCGCTGATGCGTAGTTAATGTCTGTGGTTTCAGAAAGCATTCCTGCTTCTCTCAGCCTTTCAAGTGCGGGTCTGATTAACTGCATATGTCTGTTGCGTTCCATCTCCTCACGAATTAGATGACGAACTTCATTAGCTTCGTCTGTGTCCATGATCGCAAGTGCCGGAATGGTGAAAGCGTGAAGGGAGGATACTGAATTGTGTACCTCTCTGACTGCGAAAACCAGATCGTCATATGGGTTATCTGTGACTCTTATTTTGGTTTGAGATTCTGAGACTTTACTAACGTGTTCGAGAATCGCGACAAGCATTTCTTTTTTGTCACGAAATCTTGTGTAGACCGCTCCTGGTCTAACCTCTGCTCTTTTTGCCACAGAAGCGAGAGACATGGGTCCATATCCATTTTGATGGAACTCGTCAGCAGCGGCTTGAATAATTTTCAGGTCTAATTCTTCATCTCTTGGTCTAGCCATATTTCTTTTTTCCTTTGTTTAAAGGATTTTAGCATAGAAAAAAGAATTTTCGCAATTTATTTGCGAAATATGTTGCACGAAATGAATTTACGCTATATAGTTTCGGTTATGAGTTTACGCAAACTAATTTACCTATCAATACTACTAGTAGCAGTCACCATAGGCTTTCTCAGTTTTAGCGCAGCAAACGCACCCAACACAACTCAAAACCTAACCGTACATCTTGAAGACACTCCACTTGAAAACAGCTGGACAAAAAACCTCCGAGACACAAACTGGCGTGCATACCTCTCCCCTGAGGTAAAAAACACTCTTAACATCGAAAACACAAACGCTTCCTTAAACCCATACATAGCACTCCACAACTCAGGAGCAACCCCAATGGTTTCAACAGAAAATGGAGTCGCTTTATGGGGTAACTGCAGAACCATAAATGTCTCAACAGTCTTCGAATCCTCTCTCACACAAAAAAATGAACTCTTCGACGTGGTAGACGGAGTTGCAGAAGTAGTCAGTAGTTACACAGGACTACAGATGTCGAATTCGAGCAACTACAAGTCATTAGAAAAAGTTCACACAAACCTTCCATCCCCTGAAAAAGGTTCGATCCTTATCATCTGGGTATCACGAAACTCAGAAGCACTTTCCTCACAACAATTAGGAACCACTGAAGTGTGGCACACAATCGAAAGCGACGGAACACCAACTATTACAAGAGCACGAATTCTCCTTTCAGAAAAAATCGTCGAAAGATACGACACTGGGCTCATCGGCCGCGATGACAACATAGAGACCGCTATTATGCATGAACTCGTTCACGCTGTGGGTATAGGCCATTCAACTCACAAAAACTCCTTCATGCACACTGAACTAGCCGATGAAACATTCGCCACCTCCGCAGATATAGCTGCAATGGCATTCGCTGGAAGCAGATCCTGCTGACTTAAAAACTTGGAAATTGAACTAAATTGTTCAATGAATATGAGAAACCTTCTGATTTCAGTCTCAATAGTTGCCATCGTGATTTCTTGTGCCAAAACCTCCGATGAGATAAAAAGAACCGAGCCGAAAAACCTAACAACAACAATCATCCAGGAACCAACAACACTTATAACCACTTCAAACCCTAATTTCACTCCCCCTGCCGAGGGTCAACTGTTTGATACAGTAATCAAATTATGTGATTTAGCTTTCAACTCTCTTAAATGTGAAGAAGACTGTTTCTCATCCAAGGAAAGTCTCACGGAGTGTGTTGACGAAGCCAAAGAAATTGGAATAACCACCTAAAAGAGATGTTATGAAATTACGTAGACTATTCTGGCTTTTCCCACTCCTCTTAATTTTTCTTGTAGCAGTAGCAATTCAAGAAGAGTTCTCCAAAGGCAACAACGACTACCAAAGAATCGAAATATCTAACTATGACACGGATCCAACTCTGAGCCGTGAAGAGAGAAACTTGTGGAGTGAAAATCCGCGCGATGAAAACTGGCAGGTTTACCGCTCTCCTGAAGTAAACGAAGTCTTCAACTACTCCAAACAAAAAGCAATAGTTGCAAGTAACACAGCGAACATCAACCCCTATATCGGTTTAACCGCCTCTGGCGTGACTCCAATGTTTTCTACTGAAAACGGGGTTGCCCTGTGGCCAAACTGTCATGAAATAAAAGTTTCTACTGGAATTGACTTCTTCCTTACAGAAGTAGAGGAAATGTACGATGTGATCGATGGTGTCACAGAGATCATTAGAGCGTATTCCGGTTTAGCAATGACACACTCACTACGCACTACCGGAAACCACCCCGTATACGGTCCGTCTCTTATCAGTACAGTAAATCTTCCTGTCCCTGAAAAAAATTCAATTTTTGCAGTTTGGGTTCAAGCAGATTCACCACACCTTTCACCTGATGAGCTAGGCACTGCAGAAATTTGGCACAAAATAGAAGCCGACGGCACTCCAACAATCACAAGAGCTCGAATAGTACTTTCCGAAAAACTCTTTCAAGAATACGGATTAGGTTTAATTGGTCGTGGTAGCAACATCGAGACTGCGGTGTTGCACGAGTTTGTTCACGCCGTGGGAATCGGACACTCAACTAACAAAAACTCATTTATGTATCTAGACCTGGCAGACGACTCTTTCCTAACTATCGCCGACCTGGCTGCTCTAATTTTTGCCGGCAGCCGGTCATGTTAATCTCAATTAAAAGCCTTAGTATTTTCTAGGTGAGTTTAATTACAGAAAGAAAATTGCATATTAAGAGCGTTAAGAATACCTGCTTCAAACTCCTCGTTTTTTTTATCGGTACCGTCTTCGCAACTCTAACTTTTCTTTTTGTAGGCAACTCAACTGCCTTAGCAGCAGATGGAGACCTAGACACTTCTATGACCGGTTGGAAATGGGAAGATGGTATCCGTATCAATCCCACGAGTGCCAGAAAAGACGGAGCTTACGATGTCATGGCTAAAGCCGACGGCACCTGGACGGTAGGCGGTTACTGGAGTAACGCCAATAACAGTAGTACCGCTAACTCTTGGTTCATCAGGCAGTATGACTCGGTTGGCGGTGGAACTTCTACATTCAGCGGGAACCCAAAAGACCGTCTTTTCTTCAGCCCCAGATCAGATCATCAACGAGAAACTCTGGCAATGACCGACGGACGCTACGCAATGATCGGATACGCGGGAACACACACATCTAACGGAAGTAAAGATTATGACTGCATAGTGTCGGTAAGACAAGCAGACGGAGACTTAGACACGACAGGTTTCAACTCGAGCGGGACTAAAGCTGCAACAGTCACAATGGGCACCAACGCCGCCAAGGGGCGAATGTGGGTGGCTTTCTCCACCAGCAAAGACGACAAGTGCATCTCAGGTGACATCGCATCAGATAACAAAATCCTTGTCTGCGGACATGTTGACACTTCTAGTAACGGCGAAGATGTCGGAATAGCTCGTGTCACTTCCGATGGGGCTTTAGATACAACTTTCTCAGGAGACGGCAAAGTTACTGTCGACTGGAACGGGGATGACATTTGCCGAGCGTTGAGACTCCAGTCAGATGGCAAAATAATCATAGGAGGTACCACTAACAACCAAGGGTCTTCCGGAGATGCTTTCGTGGCAAGATACAACACCGACGGGACCATAGACACATCTTTCAGCTCCGACGGTATTCACACATTCGACACAGGCGACAACCATAGAGACCTGTTAATGGACTTACAGATTCAATCTGACGGAAAGATAGTAGCCGGCGGATACATAGACAGCCCAAGAGACGGATGGGTTGCCCGACTTAACACTGACGGCACAATGGACACTTCTTTCGGCGGCGGCGATGGTGTAGTAACAACTCAATTTGGCACAAATGACCATATACAAGCTCTTGCAATAGCTACAGACGGCAAAATCTTTGCCGGAGGATGGACCGACGGTTTCGGAACTGGTGACGACTTCCTAGTTGCCAAATTCACAACAGCCGGCGCTATCGATACCTCTTTCGGTGGGGGTGACGGTTTTTCTGCTGTCGACCTAGGGCAGCACAGTATGGGAACCGCAGGTAATGACGACATCGCATACGGGATCGATATCAGTCCGGTTACCGGCAGCGTCATGTTGGCAGGTCGAACCCATGTAAGCGGTGTCAACTACAACTTTTCTATGGCAACGTTTCAAAATTCTCTCGAAGTCATAGCTAATCCCCCGTCAGGTTTTGAAGTGGTAAATGGACCGGTTGACGATGATGAGCTTCAAGGCCTCCCAGCCGAGGTCGTCAAAACTACACCCCTTTGTGCTGGCGGGGAATGGACTTTCGATCATGACACCCCTGGCATCGCAACAAGACAGTACGTCATACAGGATTCTGCGCTTGCAGCGTCAGGTCTGGGTGTCGGAGAGTACATCAAAAACAACTTCCATGATGGAACTTCAACAATGCCAACTCATAACCTCCTCTGGGTCGCCAGTAATATCGACCATGACGGCAATACCGCAGAATCTTCTCAATACTTCGGAGCTTTTAAAATCGTCGGTTGGGTTGGCAACCAGACAACTCTCGATGTAGCAAATGCAGCTGACCCAATCACATTCAAACTTTTCTCAGATGGAAACTTCAAATGGAAAAAGAACACCACCCCTGAAACATGGGTTGACAGCAACGTTGACTACGACGGAGCCGGAGCGTCCCCAACCGGTGTGATACCCACAGGTTGGAGCATTTATCTAGCCTTTGCAGCAAAAAACGCAACCACTCACACACTTCCAAATCACGCTCTCAACGTAACGCAAGCCAATTGTGACGTAGCTGGATTCACACGCACACCCACTACAGCAACTGTCTCAGAGGCGGGCACCACAACCAGCTTCACAGTAGTTCTAGACTCGCAGCCTTCAGGGAATGTGGTATTTGATGTCGCATCGTCCGATACAGGTGAAGCATCTGTTTCTGTCGCTCAGTTAACTTTCACAAATGCGGATTGGGCCACTCCTCAGACTGTGACGGTAACGGGTGTTGATGACAGTCTCGATGACGGAGATCAGAACTCCACAGTCACCCTGGCGATCAACGCAGGTTCAACTGTCGACAGCTCCTATGACGCTCTTGCCGCCCAGACTATAACAGTGTCCACCGTTGATGATGATGGGCCAGGGTTCACGATTTCAAGCACAACAGCGACGGTTTCTGAAGCGGGAACAACAGCCACGATCACAGTCGTGTTGGATTCACAACCCACATCTGACGTGGTTCTATCAATTGCTTCTCCTGACACGGGTGAAGTGACAGTAGATAACGCTCAGGTCACGTTCACTAACGCAAACTGGGACACCCCACAAGATGTAATAGTGACAGGAGTTGATGAAACCACAGTGGATGGCGATCAGACTACTGCAGTTACTTTTTCTGTAGTTGATGCTAGTTCTGCGGACAATTTTGATCCCGTACCTGACCAGACTTTGACAGTAACTACCACTGACGACGATGTTACTGTGACACCAATCATCATTGCCCCGACTACAACAACGACACCGACATCGCCTACGACAACAACTCCGCTTTCAGGAACTGTGAGCCTTTCAGCAGCACCCACAGGAAATACCGGTGTTCTAAACTGGGCTGCTTCAGACCCAGTTAACGTAGCCTCGTTTTCTTTGGCTCACAGGGATCCAGCTTCAGGTTCATTCAATAACGTCAATACGTTTTCCGGTGCCACGCTGGATCACATCACAACCGGTTTAGCTGACGGTAGTCATTCATTTAGAATCCTCGCCGTGTACAACGACGGTTCTGCAATAGCTTCCAACGTTGCGACAATAAACGTCCTTGGAGGCGTGATCGTAGGACCAGTAACAACTTCCCCACCAACCACAGCAGCGCCAACAACCACGACTACTACAAGCACAACAACAATGCCTGCTACGACAACCACAGTAACAACAACCACAGCCGCACCTACAACGACGATTCCTGCTACGACAACCACCCGAGTGGTTCAGTTGACTGTGGTACCACCTGAAAGTGACACTGCGACACTCTCTGTCGGATCAGAAGAAATAGTGACAGAACAAGCATTGGAAGAATCTGGAACAGGCAACTCTGACGATGGGATACCTCCAGGTCTAATCGCTACTGGAGCAGGTCTTCTAGCAGCTGTTGGGCTTTACTTTTCAAGAAAATGGTGGCTGGCGTTTCTAGCTGGCACAGCCCTAGGAATGCTGATACTCGGTCTATTCGGACGACGCCCACCAGGAATGCCAGAAGACTTCGAAGTATTCCAAAAAATGGGATGGGAAGAAGATGAGACTGGGACAGTCATAACATGGAGTGAACCTGAAAAAGGCGGAAAAGTAACCAGCTACATACTTCAGGGATTCAAAGACAACAAATGGTTGATTGTGGGCGAATACGACAACGAAACCTTCACAGACACAATAAACCCAGATAGAGCAGAAGAAATCGAAAGATGGCGAATGTACGCTAAAGGACCTGGTGGAACAGGTAAAAAAACCAAATCAGAAGATGGTCTCGAGTAAAACCTTTTACTAAAGTTTCGGAGGTGCCTATAAAGAGAAACTCATCAATTTTTGCCGGAGTTTTCACTGTCATTACATTGTTACTTGCAGTATTATCTTTACCGGCATTTGCAGCTGACCCTGGTGTAACTCTGTCAAAAACAACTTTGAGTGTCACAGAAGCTGGAACTTCAACGACCTTTTCTGTAGCTCTCACATCACAACCGACAGGAAGTGTCACATTATCTGTGACCAACCCATCACCAACAGAGATGTCGGTTACTCCCCTGTTCCTTACCTTTACCGGGGATAACTGGAACACACCGAAGACAATCACCGTCACTGCTGCAAACGACACTAAAGCCGACGGGGACACTCCAGTAGCAGTTGTCCTATCAGTTCTAGACGCTACCAGTGACGACGCTTTCGATTCAATTCCCGATTCGACTGTGAACGTGACAGTTGTCGACGACGATTCGTGCAGTCTCACGATCACTGAAACCAACGGTTCGACAATGGTCACTGAAGCCGGCACGACCGATACCTTTACTGTGAAACTCGGATCAGAACCGACTTCAAATGTTGTAGCGACCGTCATCTCCTCAGATATTGGAGAAGTAACAGTAGATAAAGCGTCGTTGACTTTCACCACAGCAAACTGGAACACAACTCAGACAGTTACCGCCACCGGTATTGATGATGCTAATGGTGACAACAATCAAACAATTCCTATCGTTCTGGCTATCAACGATGCAGTTTCTGATAACTGTTTTGATCCTGCTGAAGATGCAACCGTATCTGTGACAATAAGTGACGATGATTCAGCCGGTCTTACAGTTGCTGTAACTGGTGGAACAATAGCGGTCACCGAAAAAAACGTGATCGCTACCGCTACAACAGTCGGGAATACGGACACCTTTACTGTGGTTTTGAATAAACAACCAACAGTCGACGTGGTGATTTCAATCTCCAGTAGTGACACAGGAGAGTTGTCTGTGTCACCGGCGAGTCTCACTTTCACAAACGCCAACTGGAACTCAACTCAGACTGTAACAGTCAAAGGAGTTGACGACTCTTCTATAGACGGAACCCAATCTTCAACTATTACTATCTCAGTTGTCGATACACTCTCGGACAATACATATGACGCTCAAACTGACATCATCCTGACAGGCACAACAGACGATGATGATGCTGTGATAGCAACTACAACAACTACAACCACGCTTCCTCCCGTCACTACCACTACTACCCCTGTAATTATTGTTCCAACTGGTCCATCATGTGAAGCAGGCCCGAAAGTTAACTGCGTCGGGGCGGATTTCGCTGGTCAAAACTTGTTCTATGCAAACTTTCAAGGTGCTGATCTCCGCGATACTAATTTCATATCTGCCGTTCTTTTCAATGCTGATATGTCGAAAGCTGACATGACTAGGGCCGACCTTTCAAATGCGAAATTGAACTCAGCTTTCCTCTACGGCACAGATCTGGGATATTCAAACCTCTACACAGCAGACTTGAAAAACGCTTCACTCCCCTACGCTCATCTTTTCGAGGCAAAAATGGTCGCAATTCAAGCCAACAAGGCTGAATTCATGAAAGCTGATATGCGCAATGCTGATCTTCGTTTCGCTAACCTGACCGACGCTAACCTCGGAGCGGTTAACCTCGCTGGTGCTGATCTAACAGGTGCAAACCTGACAGGTGCCAGCCTCATTGACGCAAACTTGACAGATGTAAATCTTTACGGAGCTAACCTCACAAATGTCGACATGACAGGTGTCAACCTGAGAAGAGCGAACCTCTACAATTCGACCACAACCGGAGCATTTATGCACGATGCAGGCCCTTCCAGAGGAAGGTTATCGATATCTACCATAGATGGAACAACCAGATTATGGATGATGCGAGCGGGCAGCAACATTTCATCTGCGAACCTTGACAACAGAAATTTTTATATGAACAACGGAAAGAGAGGTGACCTCTACAAAGCTGATCTATCTGGCTTAAAACTGACAAACAAGTCTTTAAAGAACGTGAATCTTTCGTCTGCGAATCTCTCTAACACTGATTTAACAGGTTCAGATCTAACCTCAGTAATACTCAGAGACGCTAACCTTCAGGGAGCTAACTTAACATCAGCAAAACTGAACAGTGCTGTTCTCGCAAATGCCGATCTGACAGGGGCAACAGCTAAATCTGCCAACTTCACTTCAGCGAATCTGAAAGACACAAACTTCACTTCAGCTGACATTTCCAATGCAACCCTAACTTCAGCAACAATAACCAGAACAAACTTTGATAAAGCCAACCTTTCAAGCGTTACAGCCACTTCAACAGTATTTACAGATGTGGTTGCTACAGACACTGACCTTACTTACGCTAACCTAACCGGCTCAACTCTAATGAACGGTAACTTTCAGGGAGCGTCTCTTCTTCTAGCTAACTTCGATAACGGAACCATCACACGAACAGATTTCAGAAACGCATTAATGCAATACTCCACTTACACTTCTGCAACACTAACCATTCCCCAGTGGGAAGGGGCTGATCTGACAGGAGCAAACTTCACTTCCGCTACCTTGACATGGCCTGAAGCAAAAGAAGCTAACTTCACGTCAGCGCATTTTGGCAAAACCACAACAACCAACATGGATGCTTCTAATGCACTCTTCAATGGTGCAACCATAAAAAACTCAACTTTTACAAAGCTAACTGCTCCTCAAGCGTCAATGGTTGGAGCAATAATCGATTCTTCAGATCTAGGACAGGCACAACTTCAAGCCTCGGATCTCAGCAATTCGACTATCAAAGGGTCAAATTTAACTTCTGCGAATATGTCAAACAGTAAATTTAAGAACTCGAATATAACGAACACAAATTTTACGCAGACTCAACTTGGATTTTCAGACTTCACGGGTTCTGAGATCGAAAAAATAACGTTTACAAGTACTGAGCTAACTGCTGCCGATATGACAGATACCACAATCAAGTCCAGCAAATTCGACAAAGCAAACCTTGCTTATGCGAACTTCAAAAACGCGGACTTGACCGGATCTCATATCATAAACGTCAGCGGAATGTACCTACAGTTCGTGGGTGCGGACCTTACCGGTGTCGTAATCGTCAACTCGAACCTTCACGGTATGGACGCTAGAGGAGCTGACATTACTGGTCTTGACCTCTCAGACCAGCAACTTTCAGGAATTAAACTCAACAACTCCTCAAGTAGTTCGTGGACGAAATGGCCTAGTGGTCACAACGCAGAATCTGCGAGTTCTACTTCGAAAGTCTTCAATACAGAAACTTCATGTGACTTGACAAAACTTCAAGACTGCAACGGAAAAGATATACAGCACAGCGACCTTGCAGGAAAAGATCTCAAGTATCTTTATTTTGAGGGTGCGGATCTTTCCGGTTCTAATATGGTCGGAGCTGATCTGACTGGCGCACGAATGCGGGCTTCTACTTTGGCCGGAGTTGGTCTTACAAACGCAAACCTCAGAGGGGCTGATCTCGCTTCAACAAACCTTTCAGGTGCTGATCTTGCAGGTGTCGACCTTACAGGTGCAGTGCTGTCAAACGCGAATTTGTTCGGGGTGAACCTTACAGGGGCAAACATTACGGGCGCCAGCCTTAATGGCGCAATAGTCGACCACGTGACATGGACAGGAGTAACTGCCGACACTAAAACAACTTTCCCAACAAACTTCCAATACAGACCCGGCTACACAGATATTACGATCAATGAAGCACCAACCCCTCCAGCTCCATGTGTAATCAAAGCCGAAGCTTCCTGTTCTGGATCTCAACTCTCAGGTGCTGATCTTTCAGACTCTGACTACAGAGGGGTCGACCTGTCTTCCAGTGACCTGTTTCAGGTTGACTTGTGGAGATCGGATATCTCAGGAGCTAATTTCTCGAACTCGGCTCTCAGAGAGGCAGATATGCGAAGAGTTATAGCTGTGAATGTGAACTTTCAGGATGCACTTTTATACGGGTCTAACCTCTCAAGAGCAAATATGACTGATTCTAATCTGAACGGAGTAGACCTTCGGTTCGCTGACCTTTTCCAAACAAACTTCGCTCAAGCAGACATGATTAACGCGAAGATGAATAACTCTGATGCTAAGTGGGGTAACTTCATCGGAGCCGACCTGAGTGGAGCGAACCTTTCCAATGCGGATCTCTCGTGGGCGTCTCTTAGTCAAGCTGATTTGACAAATACAAATTTGAGCGGGGCAGATTTTACAAGAACGAACCTTTCTAATGCTGATCTTAGGGGTTCGAATATCACAGAGACTACGTTCACTGGAGCATTCGCGAATTCGGCTACAAAATGGCCAGAAGGGTTCAACCCGATTTTTTCCGGCATTGTTTTCTGGGACTGAATTTCTTCTTTTTGCGGGTTTACTTTCGCTTGGAAGTGTTTCAGGTTTTGATTTGACCCGTTATTTTTCTTCCAGTTGGTGGTGGTCGCCGTCGGGGTTTTCGTCGCATTCGTAGTTGTCGTCTTCGTCGACGAGGATGCCTTCTTTGCTTGTCACTAGTTTGTTGCAGTGTTCGCAACGGTTTCGTTTACGGCCGAGTATCAGAAAAGCCAGGATTGATCCTGCTAGGAATCCGGTGATTCTCTTCCTTATAAGTTGACCAGCTGAGGTTAAAGCCAGTCCGGCTGCGGCTGCGAGTCCGGCCAGAATGGCGGCTAGACCGACTGTTGGGAATGAACCTTTGTCGTCTTCAGGTTCTCCAGTTTCGACTTTGCTCAAAGCCTGGCTTGTTACTTCTTCGTCGACTTCGAGGGTTGTCGTGGTGCTGGTCGGTGTCTCATCTTCTTCTACTAGTTCTGTTGGGTCAGGTCCAGATGGTTCCGGTACGGGGTCAGGTCCAGATGGGTCCGGTACGGGATCAGGTCCAGTTGGGTCAGGTTCAATTGGATCTGGTGCGAAT
>QCLO01000023.1 GCA_003214465.1 Acidimicrobiales bacterium AG-414-N20
GCAGTCCATTTTTCGACGATAATAATCATCAACTGGAATCTGAAATAGCCTCCATCGCCGCTTACGGAATCACCCAGGGGTGCACCATCACTAACTTCTGTCCAGATAAACCTGTTACGAGAGCAGAAATGGCCGCATTCCTAACAAGAGCTCTTGAACTACCATTTATTTCAACAAGCAGTCCATTTTTCGACGATAATAATCATCAACTGGAATCTGAAATAGCCTCCATCGCCGCTTACGGAATCACCCAGGGGTGCACCATCACTAACTTCTGTCCAGATAAACCTGTTACGAGAGCAGAAATGGCCGCATTCCTAACAAGAGGATTATAAAATTCAATTTTATGGAGCTTGGGGTAGCTCTATCCAGTCATTAGGAATTCCCAACTGACCTGAATTGGCAGTTTTCATAGTTTCGAGGTCAAGAAAAAATATTTGGTTTAATCCCATACGATCATCACTGAAAGCAATCTGTTTTCCATCTGGTGACCAAAGAGGTTCAAGAGAATTCGAACCGTTAGGTGTAAGTTGCGTAATTTCTGAACCTGACAAATTTGTTAGAAAGATACCCCAAAAGCCATTTTTTCTGCTTGCAAAAACTATTTGGTCATTTATGGGAGACCATTGAGGTGTTGTCCCTTCCATCCCAGTCTCAATCTGGGTTGTGTTAAAACTTCCATCGACTGAATCGGTTAGATCGGCAATTTTAAGAAACCATTTTTGTGAATCGGGCGAAAAGGTATAAAAAACTAGTTTTTTACTATCAGGGGACCAAGAAGGGCCCCAGTTTATTCCACCGAGATTAGTTATTTGCTTAATATTTTTACCATCTGCATCAGCTATATAAATTTCAAAAATACCGTTTCCTTGTGTGTCTTTGTGAAAGGCTATTTGGGAGCCATCGGGTGACCATTCTGGTGATCCTTCTATATCAATTTCGTCTACAGCGACAGTAAGACCCAGAGTCGCCTGTCCATTTACTTGAACATCAATTGGATCACCAGATCTTTTCTGGTTTTCAAAAAACAGTCTCACGTCAGAACCATCTATATCCATAATAAATAGATCATCGTCTCCAAAAATTTCGAAATCTACGAAATCTACACTCCCATCTGCATTTTCAATCCTTCGGGCTTCTATCTCTCCATTTAAATAGTTGCTTTTGTAAATTATTTTTGATCCATCAGGAGAAAACGAACCCTCAACGTCTTTGACACTATTTTCTGTAATTTTCTGGGAGATAAAACTATTGAGTCCCATTCCATAAATTTCCCAGTCCCCGTCTCTATCGGAAGAAAATAAAAGATACTGATTTTCCCCTAGCGAAGGTGTGTTTGCATCGGAAAAATTATTGTTTTCACTACCGCAAGAAATTGTTACATAAAAGAGAGAAAGCACAGAAAAAATCGAAAAAAACTTTGAAAAGTATTTTTTTTGAATGATTTTCATTTTTAGTCCAAGTAATTTTTAACCCGTGTGACATTTTTGGGATCAGACAAGCTGAAACTTTCGTTTTCAAAACTCAGATTAGGATTATATGCAGGATCCGAAAACATTGTGTCCTCCCATCGAGACAACATTACTTCTTTCTCTTTACTCAATCGTGTTTTCCCTTCAGGATTGTCGTCGAATCCTCTACTAGCTGATTCTTGGTGAAGCAACCTTATTTTAGGGTCAAGAATTATCTTCAAACCTAGATTCCGAACTTTGAAACATAAATCGACGTCGTTATAGGCCACAGCGAGGTCATTCTCGTCAAGACCACCAACTAAATCCCAAACAGACTTTTCAATAGCCAAACATGCGCCAGTAACTGCTGCAACTTGATGAGCAATTCTTAACCGGCCAAAATAGCCAGCAGTTTCAGCAGGCCAGTGTTTGTGACCATGTCCCATCAGACCGTTCACATTCGGATGAATACCAGCGTGTTGGATCGTGTTATTTGAGAAAAGAAGAACCGCTCCAGCTACACCAACGTCGCTTCTACATACTTGGCTTACAAGGTTTTTTAACCATGATTCCTGAAGTATTTCGGTGTCATTATTCAAAAGAACAAAAACTTCACCTGATGCCTTTTCAACGCCTCTATTAATCATTGCCGAAAAGTTGAAATCACCCTCAAAGCTCGTAACAACGAAGTTATTTTTTTGTGCGCGTTTGTCTATAGTCTCTCTTGCTAAATGCTCTCTACTCTCATGGTCGATAATTACAATTTCAAAATCCGGATAGTCAGTTATTTCTACAACGCTCTCGAGGCATCGTTTAAGTAGTTTTCCTTTGTCACGAGTGGGAACCAACACTGAAACACGTGGTGGTTTCAAAGGTAGGGGGTGATGCACATCGAAAATTTCTGGCTGTAAATGATTATTGCCACTACCAACTCTCTTACTGGCGAGAACATGTGGTAAATGAACTATTAAACTACTATCAATTTCAGTCATAGCTTCCACGAGAGCTTCATGGTCATTGAAAATCATTTGCAAATTTATTTTCCAAAAGTTCTTATCGAAAAAAGTCAAAATACCTAAGTAGCTAGTACCCGCGAAAAGGTCAGAATTCCAATCCGGCTTCATATAAGGATCAACGAAACGTTTTTTTGAATCAAAATGATCATTATCTGTATAAATAACTTTTGCTTTTTCATTTGCTGTAACAGTTTTTGCAACAGCGAATAAAGCAGCCTCATGAAGTAAATCTCCCGCAGAAATCGAACCTAGCCAAGATCCTTTAATTTTAGCATCGGGCGTATAGATAGAAATTCTTTCATCTTTGAAAGAATTTAAAGTAACTTCTAGATGCCTATTTTCAGCTCCTTTATATTTAATTAGAGCGGTCCATTCTTCGTAATGTTGTCCCACGAGACTTTCTAGTGTCTCTCTAATGAATCCGACTGAAATATTGTTGCATTCAACTATAAGAGTGAAACATGGTCTTGAAGTAATTATGTTTAACTGCTCAGCAATCAGATGCCGTTCTTCATTTGTTAGCTCAACAAACTGTTTTCGCCATTTTTTGTAGCTGATTTTTTTCTGACGTTTTATTTTATTTAAAACAAAATTTAGGGTGTGATGCAAGAAACCCAAGAAATTCCCTGTGCTTAACAAACGCCAAGCAGTTGCGACCCGTCTCCTGAAAAGCCTGAAACTTAACTCGAACTGACTCGGCGAAGTCACTCTATAATTGCCAAAACATCGCCGATACCAACTGAATCGCCAGCTGCAACTTTTAATTCTTTTACCTCACCCTGCTTTTCAGCTGTGACGTGGTTTTCCATCTTCATAGCCTCGAGAACACAAACTGGGTCACCCACGTCAACAGAGTCCCCAACTTCAACTAATAACCGTACAATTGTTCCCTGCATAGGAGCAGAAACTTCGTTATTTCCAGAGCCACTAGAACTTTTACCAGTTATAGATTTCCTAGGAGATTTTTTAGCTGTTGAGTCTGGAGTCCAGAACGCAACTTCGAACCGACGACCATCTACCTCTGCGATTGTGTCATGACGTTTTAAAATAACATCACTTGAGATCGATCCGCTAGAATCTTCATCTAGTTTCAAATCACTAAGATCGAGTGTTTCTTCCACCCACTTAGTTGAGTGATCCGAATTTTTGAAATCATCGTGGTTTATTATTGCCATCGCAGAAGAAATAGTTGTAGCCACCCCAGAAATATTCATTTCCGAAAGAGCTCGGAATCCTTTTGCAATCGTAGAAGTTCGGTCGTTTGACCATACAACCAGCTTCCCGATTAGATTGTCGTAAAATTGGCTGACTTCATCGCCCGGTTGGTAACCGCCATCAAAACGAACCCCTAAACCATCGGGAATATTCATAGAAGTGATAACTCCAGGTGAAGGCAGGAACATTCCTCCGGTCGGGTCTTCGGCATTTATACGAAATTCGATTGAGTGCCCTTCAATTTTCACATCTTCTTGAGAAAGAGAGAGTTGCTCGCCAGATGCAACGAGTATCTGCTGCTCAACCAAATCAATTCCGGTAACCATCTCAGTAACAGGATGTTCTACTTGCAATCGTGTATTCATCTCTAGGTAGTAAAAACTTCCATCCTCGTAAAGGAACTCAACTGTTCCAGCATTCGAATAGTTGCAACCCTTGGCAACATCTACAGCTGCTGAACCCATGGCGGCGCGAATTTCATCTGTTAGTCCAGGTGCCGGAGCCTCTTCAATTAGTTTTTGATGCCTTCTTTGAGCGGAACAGTCTCTGTCACCCAAGTAAATAGTATTTCCAGATTTATCAGCAAGAACCTGAATTTCGACATGGCGTGGATTGACCAGATACCTCTCTAGATAAAGTTCATCTCTACCAAAAGAAGTCATCGATTCACGACGAGCAGAGTCCAAAGATTCAGAGACTTCTTCAGCGTTGTTAACTACCTTCATGCCTCGTCCGCCACCGCCATAAACTGCTTTGATCGCCACTGGCCAGCCAAACTCTGAAGCAAAATCAACTACTTGATCTGATTCAGTAACTAAATCTGTTGAACCTGGAACCCCTGAAACCCCAACCTTTTCGGCTGCTTCACGTGCTGAAATTTTGTCAGCCATGATTTCAATTGCTTCTGCAGAAGGGCCTATGAAAGAAACACCCATCTTTTCTATAGATCTAGCAAATTCTGCATTCTCTGATAGAAACCCATAACCAGGATGAACCCCATCAACTTCAGCTTTCTGGATGATTTTATAGATAGCATCAGTATTTAAATAAGACTCATTAGGGGAGACACCCCCTACCCTGTAAGCCTCATCGGCAAGCTTGACGTGCAAGGCATCATGATCTAGATCTGAGTAGATTGCAACAGTATCTATGCCCATTTCACGACATGTTCTAATTACGCGAACTGCGATTTCTCCACGGTTAGCTATTAAAATCTTTGAAAGCATCCTTTATGGTTACTCAAATAGAAGACAAATCCAATGCAATGGGGAAAAATAACTCAATGGAAGCCATACTTGGTGAACTTTCAGAGACACGATTCAATAAAATCAAACATATTCCTGAGACGGTCTCGACAAATTCGGACCTTGTATTAAAAGCCTCCGAACTTTCTGATGGTTTCATACTTGTATCCGATCATCAAACAGGAGGGCGCGGACGTTTAGGAAGACACTGGGAAGCTCCACCTTTTAAAAACCTTCTTTTTTCAGTCCTATTACATCCAAATTGGGAAATGGAAAGACATCAACTAGTAACACCGGCTCTTGCTTTGTCAACCGTTGAGGTGCTTGAAGATTTTGGTTTAAGAGCAAGTATCAAATGGCCGAATGATGTGATGGTTGAAACAGAAGGTGATAAGAAAATCGCAGGGATACTTTCCGAGTATATTCAACAAGAAAATCCGGTTCTCGTAGTTGGAATGGGTCTAAATAATAGATGGCCTCAACAGGAAGATTTAGCTCCACCGAATTCTACTTCATTAATAGCTTGCGGAATTGAAAAAGATAGATGGGAAGTTTTAATAGAAATCCTCAAAAACTTCGAAAAAAGATTAGTTGAAATCTCTTCAGAAGAAGGCTCCGCTACTTTCCGACAGTCATATATATCTAAGTCATCAACGATTGGGAGTCAAGTAAAAGTTGAAAAAAGTGACGGTGATATTGAAGGCGACGCTATCGACGTGCGAGAAGATGGCTCACTTGTTGTTGAAAATAAAAATGGCACTACTTTGATTATAGAAGGTGATGTGATTCATCTAAGAAAAGTGTGAACTACGGGTCTGGGTTTGAAGCAACAAGGTTCGCGAATTTTTCAGCCACTTGAAGAGTCACTGAACCAGGTACTTCAGTTAACACTATTTCACCCAAACATGAAATAGGGCTTATATCACGAGTAGAAGAGGTCAGAAAAGCTTCAGAAGTTCTACTTGCGTCAGATAAAGAAATATTACGTTCCTCGACTTCTGCAATTTCAATAACGAGTTCACGGGTTATTCCAGCAAGACACCCTGAGGACAGATCGGGTGTGACTAGTTTTCCATCGATCACAAGGAAGATGTTTGTGCCTGTTCCTTCACAGAGCCAACCCGAAGTATTCAAAAAAACAGCTTCAGAGCATCCAACTTCGTAAGCTGCATAAAGAGCTTTAACATTTTCAGCATATGAAGTTGTTTTAAGTCCAGTTAGAGCCCCATTTTCATTTCGGGTCCATTCTGAAAGCTGAACTTTTTCCGAAGCTGGCCATTTAGTCCCAGGGCTGCTAGCTATAGACAAAGTGCCTTCACCATTTCCTCTAGAGGAACTTAGGGGCCCCGGCCCGCTTGACCAGGTAACACGTAGTCGTTCTGCAGCAGGATCCTTCTCCAATATCTCATTGATAGCTTTACGTGTGAGATCCTCATCTGGTAAAGACATCCCTAACCCCCGAGCTGAAAAAACTAAACGTTTAATATGGCGTGAAACAGCAAAAGGCACCCCTTGCGTGACTTTCAAAGTTTCAAAAACTCCATCACCAACAACAATCGCATGATCTACAGCAGAAACAGAAGCTTCTAAAGGGTCAACGAGATTTCCATTAACCCAGCAGGCACCAATTTTCTCATTGTTTGAAGCAAAATTCATAAACAAACCTCGCGCGTTCTTAAACATAGCAGGAGCACTGATAGTGTCTGCATGCGTGTCTGAAGAAATTGATAAAACTGGAAAAAGAACTTGGTTGCAAAAAGCTTTAATTTTTGCAGGTCTAGCTTTGGGGCTATTGATAATAGGGGCAAGCATCAGACTTAGTTCTTTTGAAGATGCAGTTGAAAGCATCGTGCGTATAGAAGTACCAGCAGGAGTTCTGACAGAACTTCCAACAGCGTCACAAAACGAAATATCAAAAGGTTTAGAAGAAAAAACAGTCACAGAGAGTGAAGTCATATCTCAAGAAGTAAATCTGCATCCAGCGGGACCAGCGCGAAATATATTGCTTGTGGGAACTGATAGTGCCGTTGGTTTGGATCCCGATGATCCAGCGGCGAACCGTGACCGGTCAGCTGGAATCGGACTAGCCGACACCATAATGATCGTTCGACTCGACCCTGCTTTAGCCAAAGCCACGATCATGTCGCTACCAAGGGATCTTTATGTCACTATTTATCGCGAAGGCATCCCAGTCAGATCAGAGAAACTTGCCTCAGCACTACTTGTAGGAGGCTTAGAAAAAGGCGCTCCGACTTTGGTTGAAACAATTACAAACAACTTCGATATTCCAATACATAATTTTGCCATTGTTGATTTTTTTGGTTTTGAAACGCTCGTTGATGAACTTAACGGGGTGCCTCTCTGGTTCCCTTACCCAGTTCGCGATGTTGCTTCAGGGTTGATGGTCTTAGAAGCTGGCTGTACAACACTTGATGGTAGAGATTCTCTAGCATTTGTCCGAAGCCGAAAATTAGAAGCTTTCATTGACGGTAACTGGAACAGGGTGGGGGTATGGAATGACCTTGAAAGAAACCAGAGACAGCAAGATTTCTTAATCCGAACAATTCAAAGAGCTATTGGTAAAGGTGCTAGATCAGTAATAGTGCAAGACGACCTAATAAGAGCAGGAGCAGAAGCAGTCGTTTTAGATGATCGTCTAAGTATCGCTGAGTTGTTAAAATTAGGACGTTCCTTTTCGGATTTTAACCCGTCAGATCTCGTACGCACATTGCTTCCTGTAGTTGATGCTGTAATCGGCACATCTGCAGTATTAGAACTTGGAGAAGGGGCAAGCTCTTCTTTCGCTGTTTTTAGAGGTGAGGGCTTAAGTCCTGATGATATTTCGATTCGAATCATTGATTCGCGCGGTGAAAACAACAATCTAGAAGAGATAACAGATGAGATTGTAAGGAGAGGTTTTAAGATCGATATAGAGCAGGGCGAAATGGTCGAGGAAACAGTCATAGAATTCGCATTAGAAGATTATGAAGAAGCGGTTCTTCTCGGACGTTTTATTGAACCAATACCAAAATTTGAATTAGTGAATGAGAGTTTAGAAAGTCTTACGCTTGTTATAGGTGAAGATTTTGAAGCATTGCCTCTTATACCAAAAACTTTTGAAGAGGTTGATGCAAGAGCGCGACCATCACTCCCTGTGTCTGAAAAACTATTAGGCTCAAACGAAGAAGCTTCAGGAGTTATTAACTTGGTGAAACCGCTCTTGCCTTTGAGGCAGGGGGAAATATCCCCAATGAAACTTGTACAAGAAATAGATGGTCAACCCCCATCTGGGCAGAAGTGTGGGTAAGTAAAGCAGATGAGCTCAATTAAGGTCGCATACCTTATTGAACAATGTTGGCATAGGGTTCCAGGAGGTACGGCAGTAGCGGCGGTAAACCTAGCTGAAGGAATGTGTCAATTAGAAGGAATCGATCTGGTCGGAATATCAGCTAAGCACAAAAAAAATCCTAAAAAATCAATTCCTGAAAGCATAGAAATTGTTAATTCAAAGCTCCCTCGACAAATTCTCTACGAAATGTGGAACAGGTTCAATATCCCAAAAGCAGAAAAACTTGTTAAGTCTGCCGACCTCGTCCATGCATCAGGAGGAGCGGTGCCTTCAACAGATCTCCCGTTAGTTGTGACAATTCATGATTTGTCATGGCGGGAACAAAACGACTGGTTTCCAGCACGTGGTAAACGCTTTGCAGAAACATGGCTAGATAAAGCTCGAAAAGCAGAACGAATAATTTGCCCATCGCAAACAACTTTTAAAGATTTGATAAAAGCAGGGTTTAATGAACAAATTATTCACTTTGTTCCATTAGGTGTAAAAACACAAAAAGTAGGTGAAGAGCAAGTTAAGGCTCTACTCGAAGAAAATTCTATTAGTACTCCTTTTGTTCTTTGGGTTGGAACTATTGAACCACGCAAGAACATCCCAACACTTTTACAAGCGATGCAACAAATACCAGAAATTCCTCTGGTATTAGTTGGTCCCAAAGGTTGGGACTCTGATCTTCAATCTGCCATTGAGCCAATAGAAGAAAGAGTCAAAATTATAGGTGAAGTAGATGAAGTTACAAAGCACACTTGGTATAAGGCTGCTTCAGTTTTCTGCTTCCCAAGTCTTATGGAAGGTTTTGGGCTCCCAATAGCAGAAGCAATGTCTCACGGAACTCCGGTAGTCACATCTTCCACTACAGCAACTTCTGAAGTGGCGGGAGACGCAGCTCTTTTGATAGATCCTAAATCTGTAGATTCAATTGCAGAATCTATAAAGGAAATTCTTGGCAAACCAGAGATGGCTAAAGAGCTAGGCGAAAAAGGTTTTCAGAGAGCTAAAAAAATGACTTGGGAAAATACGGCTTTAGCAACAGCAGATATCTATCGTGAAGTTGTCAGTTGATGGCGACTAAAGCACGTATAGCAGTCAATCTTCTTCATATAGTTCCTGGGAATGTTGGCGGTAGTGAAGAGTATTGCGTAGAAACTCTTCGGGCTTTTGCAGAAAGTGAAACTAAAGAAATAGAGCCTGTAATTCATGCATCGGAAGCTTTTTTTAATGAATACCCAGACCTTCGTGAAAGTTTTGAAACCGAAATCTACAGATTAGAGGGGAGGAATAGGCTTAAAAGAATATTGACGGAATCCACTGTTTTTAGACGTAGAGCAATTGGGGCAGAAGGTGTACACCACTTTGGAGGTCATTTGCCACTACTTTCACCGAGACCTGCAGCCGTGACGATGCATGATTTACAGCCTTTGGATAAACCAGAAAATTTCTCATTTTTGAAAAGGCAATATTTCAAGGTCGTTATTCCATCATCTTTAAAGAGCGCTGACCTTGTAGTTACGGTAAGTGACGATGTTGCAGATCAAATAAATAAGCAATTTGAGATTTCCTATGACAGCTTAAGGACTGTTTCGATAGGTGTCGCAAGTATTAAAAAAGAACCTACAGAGCCCGAAGACCCTCCCGTAATTCTTTATCCGGCCTCTACGTATCCTCATAAAAATCACATAATGCTAATAAAAGCATTTGTTCGTCTCGCAGACAAAAACCCTAAAGCACAATTAGTTTTCACAGGGGCACCAGGAAAAGCTGAATACCGAGTGAGAAAAGAAATCGAAAAAAGTGGGTTGGAAGAGAGAATTCATTTAAGAGGCAGAGTTTCCTCGCAGGAAATGAAAGAGATTCTCAAAAGTGCCTCAATAATGGCTTTCCCGTCAACATATGAAGGGTTCGGAATCCCTGTACTTGAAGCTATGGCATCAGGTATTCCAGTGGTAGCTGCACGAGGAACGCCTGCAACTAACCTTTTAGGAGAAAACTCTTTAACTGTTAAACATGATGATGATGAGGCTTGGTCTTTGGCTTTGAGTAAATTGTTGACTGACAGAGAACTTCGAAATCGATTGATTCTTAAAGGTTTTGAACAGGCAAATAAATACACATACCAAAACTCTGCGCAGCAACTTCTAGAAACATGGCGTCAACTAATCACAATTAAGCGAAAATGATATGGCTATGCGACTACTAGTCATAACCCCACATTTTGAACCCGACACTGCTCCAACAGGAATAATCGTCACTTCTCTTGTAGAGCAATGGGCAAAACAAGGACATCAAATTGAAGTAATTACCTCCCTGCCTTGGTATGAAAAGCATGAAATTGAAAACCACTGGAAAGGTAAAATATTTAGAAGAGAAGAAAAAGAATCAGTAACCATTACAAGGCTTCACCCTTTTCCACAAGATAAAAACAAGTTGCTTCGTAGGCTCATTAGTTTTCTAGCTTTTAGTTTTCTAGCAGCAATCGCTTCATTGTTTAAGAGGGGACCGTTCGACACTGTTATAGCACTATCGCCACCTTTGACTCTGGGGAATGTTGGAAAAGTCGCAGCATCAAGACATCGGTGCAAATTGATTCTCAACCTTCAAGACATCTTTCCTGATGTTGCAGTAACACTAGGAAAGATCAAGTCGCGTTCTTCTATACGAATCTTGAAGAAATATGAGAAATTTACTTACAGCGGATGTGATGCAATTACCGTGCTTTCAAAAGACCTTGAAGAAAATGTGAACAATAAAATTGACACAATTAAAAGCCGTCCCCAGATACAAGTCATACCAAATTTTCTTATTTCTTCTTCAATCAAACCACAGGGGAGGTTTACCAATTACAGAGAAGAGCATCATCTTGGAGAAAAATTAGTAGTGATGTATGCCGGCAACCTAGGAAATTCACAATCTTTCGAATTGATAACTAATGCGGCAAGAAAACATAATGAAAAAGATGACATCGTTTATGTCATCAATGGTAGTGGTGCAATGTCAGACCAATTAAAACAACAGGCAAACCAATTGAAAAACCTTTTAGTTGTTGATTATCAACCAATTGAACGCCTTTCTGAGGTTCTGGCAACTGCCGATATTCACTTAGTGCCTCTTCGAGTTGGTCTCGGAGACATGAGTGTTCCATCTAAGATTTACAGCGTTTTTGCATCTGGACGTCCCGTTATCGCAAGTATCGACCCAGGCACTGAAATAGACAGGATAGTTACTGAATCAAAAGGTGGAATTGCGGTTCCCCCTGATGATTTCGATTCATTCATCCTTGCATTGGAAAACCTAATCGAAAATTCTGAATTGCGTGAAGAAATGGGTAAGAAGGCAAGAGTTTGGCTTGAAAATTGCTACTCATCTGAAACAATTGCAGACTCTTATCTTGATCTAATAGATCGATTAAATCGATAAGTATCAGTTAAAAACATTACATCTGGCGCATTCTTCGGGTAGCGTGGTTCTCTCATGGCTAAAGGAAATTCTGCTGACAAGGTAGCTCGCGCGGCAAAAGCAGGCGCTAGCGGGGCAACGTCTGAAAACCGACGTTTAGGTTTTCCTGTTGCCATGGCTTGTGTCGTAATTTTAGGCATTCTGCTAGTCGGATGGTCGAGATCCAATCGGGAAGCAACATCAGCGCCGAGAGTAGGAGACCACTGGCACTCTGCTTATGACATCTACAATTGTGCTGAATCTGAATCATCGCTTGAGTCACGTGAGTACAGAGGCGGTTGGAGATCAAAATTTATTATTGAAAGAGACCCAAATGGAATTCATACACATGGAGATGGATTAATACATATACACCCATTCAACTCTCTAGCAAGCGGTAACGACGCCAAAATAGGTCAATTTGTGGAAGCTTATGGTGGTTTTATAACAGATTCGGCAATAAAGCTTGATACGGGAGAAGTCATAGAAGAAGGTTTCGAATGCGAAGGTAAACCCGCAGTTCTAAAAGTTGCTCGTTTTGATGTTCAGAATAAAGACAGAGAACCGCAGGTTTATACCGAAAACTTGAAAGATGTTCAATTCTTAAAGAATCTTGAAGCCTTCACGATTGCTTTTGTCCCTGAAGATTACACTCCGCCCCCTCCTAGACCAGAGAGGTTCACTTATCTAGAGACAGTTGATCCGAGAGCACTGCTTTCAGATAGTCCTCTGCTTGAACTTCCTGCGACTGATACAACCGGTTAAGAGCAGGCCGTGCGGGCCATCATTTTAGTTGGAGGTTTTGGAACAAGACTTCGGCCCTTAACGAACGACAAACCTAAACAGATTCTTACCGTCGGGAATAGGCCGATGCTGGAAAATGTGATTGAAAAATTGACAAATCACGGAATCACTGAAGTCATTCTTTCGATGGGTTTTCAACCTTCTGCATTTGTTGATGCTTACCCAGATGAGACTTGCGTAGGTTTACCAATCAAGTATGTAATTGAACCCGAACCATTAGACACAGCAGGTGCTATTAGATTCGCTGCGCTTCAAAGCGATGTCGATGAGACGTTTTTGGTTTGCAACGGTGATGTAATAACAGACATCGACGTAAGTGAACTGACTGCTTTTCACAGGAATGTCGCTGCGGAAGCAACCATTTCATTAACACCTACCGACAATCCATCAAGATATGGAATAGTCCCAATAGATAATAACGGTCAAGTAAAAGGTTTTATAGAAAAACCACTAGGACCTGATTTCGAAACAAATCTGGTTAATGCGGGATATTACCTCATGGAACCTTCAACTTTGGATCGGATCGCAAGTGATAGGCCAGTTTCAGTTGAAACCGAGATTTTCCCAAAAATGGCTGAAGACAAGACCCTTTATGCAGTTCCATCAGAAACTTATTGGATTGATGCAGGAACACCAGAAACTTTTCTACAGGCAAACCTAGACCTACTAAACGGTGTGCGAGACAAAAAAATTAATGGAGTTCACGATCAGGCTTCAGTAAGCCCAAATGCTTTAGTCGAAACATCGATTATAGGAAGAGGTGTCAAAATCGCCGATGGAGTTCATATAAAAAACTCTGTTCTGATGGAAGGGGCAGAAGTTGAAAAGGATGTACGCATAGAAGGGTCTATAGTTGGCGAAAGAGCAAAAATAGGGGAAAGTTCACAAGTTCTAGAACTAACGATTGTTGACCATGAAGAAATTGTTGAAAAAAGAACTCAACTCAGATCCGTTCGCATATCTGAAACGTCTGATTAGATGAGGGTGGTAGTAACTGGAGGAGCGGGATTTATTGGTTCGGCGCTGGTCGATCAACTCGTCAAGCGTGGCGATCAAGTATTAGTTATAGATAATTTTTCTGCTGGATCAGAGAAAAATCTAGAAGAAGCAAAGAATGCTTCCGCTAAGGAGTTGGTCATCGAAAATTGTGATATCCGCAATTCAGAAACAACAAAACTGATTACTGATTACGGTCCTTCTGTAATTTTTCATTTAGCAGCACAGGTAGATGTTCGAGCGTCTGTTGAAGATCCTTTAAACGACTTAGAAACTAATCTTGTAGGCCTAATAAGAGTTTTAGAAGGTGGCCGTAAAGCAGAAACTACGAAGATAGTTTTAGCTTCATCCGGTGGAACTATTTATGGTGAACCCGACTCTAAACAACTGCCCTTGAACGAAGATGCTCCGTGGAATCCGTTGTCACCATATGGAGTTTCTAAACTTGCCGGAGGACTATATGTGAACACGTACAGTTCGCTGCATGGCTTGAGGGGAACAACACTTGCTTTAGCTAATGTTTATGGTCCAAGACAAGATCCACATGGTGAAGCCGGGGTAGTAGCTATTTTTGCTGGAAAACTTCTTAATGGAGAACCATGCACAATTTATGGAACTGGTATGCAGACTCGAGATTTTGTTTACGTAGATGACGTTGCTTCAGCCTTTGTGGCCGCAATTGAAAGTGGTGATGGAAAATTACTGAATATAGGAACAGGGACTGAAACTTCTATCCAGTATTTGTATGAGGAAATGGCACTTGCTTCTGGAATTGAAAGTGCTCCAGAAAAAGGGGCAGAGAGGTCAGGCGAGATAGAACGCTCGTCATTGGATCCATCGTTAGCAAAAAAAATATTGGGGTGGACTCCTCAAACAAATCTTCGGGACGGAATTCATTCCACCTTAGGATGGTTCAAGTCGAAAAAGGAAGAAAGCTCTTAACGGAAAAGATCTTCTTCGGGACTCCTTACAATCTCGCTTACAACTCCTTTTTTACTGCCAAGCCATTCGGGATTAACTCCACGAATAACTGCTACAGGGATTGCCTCTGCTTTTCCCATGACAAGTTCAGCTGCTGCAGCAAGCTCATCCACTAAGGCAACTTCAGTAACTTGCAACTCGCGTCCTAAGGCATCCTGAGTTCCGCGGAGGTCAATTATAGGTGACAAACCAAAACACCCTATGGCAATATCTGTAACACCTCTTCTCCAAGGGCGACCGAAAGTATCACTGATTATCACAGCGACTCTCACCCCGTGTTTATGAAGGAGAGAATCGTGTATTTTTTTAGCTGACTTGTCTGGAAATTTGGGCAAAAGAGCGGCTTGTCCTGATTCCACATTGGATAGGTCAATACCTGCGTTCGCACAAACGAAACCATGTTCAGTTTCGCTAATGATTAGGTCGCCTCTCCTGCGTAGAATCCTTACAGACTCTTCTTCGACAATAGGCTTATGCCCAATTTCTGGGTTTATCTCTACGAGACGGTTTTCAGCCTTGCTCACAATTTTTTGCGTTACGACTATGACATCTCCATCTACAAGGTCAATTGAACTAGAGATCATCTTGGCCAGATCATCATTAGGAGAGACCTCAGGCATCCCTTTTACAGGAATCACATGGAGGCCATCGTTGTTATAAGAATTCATTTCTTCAATCCTAAAAGAGTCGAACCGAGAGAAGCAGCTATTTGAGAATCAGTCATTACTGTTTCAGTCACTAAACAGTCAATTCCTAGCGATTCAATATCCTTAGCAGTATTAAAATCTGCCGTATCGATTACTAAAGTGCTAATCCACTCTTGGTAATATTTTGCTACCCCTTTAACAGATGCTTCATGCCCGAGTTCATTAAGAAGTCGATCAGCAGGACCTTTAAGAGCAGCGCCAGCAATTATAGGAGAGACAGCTACGACATCTTTCTTTCGTGCTTTTATGGCATCAGAAATCTCGGAAACAGAAAAGATAGGAGCAATAGAAACAATTGGATTTGAAGGTGCAATTATTACGACTTCCGCTTCGCTTATCGCATCAATTACTCCCGGGGCAGCTTTCGCTTCTGCCGAACCATTAAATCGCACCGCTGAAACAGAGATATCGTGACGGTGTTTCACAAAGTACTCCTGAAAAGATATTTCATCATTGCTTTCTAATAAGGTGACCTTTGTTTCAACCTGATCTTCAGTCATGGGAAGAAGATTTACAGAAACACCCATAGCGGAAGTAATCTCAGCAGTTATTTCTTTCAAACCAGCCCCTTCAGATAGCCTGTCGGTTCTATACATATGAGTTGCTAAATCTCTGTCACCAAGGTTGAACCAAGTTTTCCCTCCAAGTTTTTTAAGTGATTCCATTGCCTGCCAAGTTTCCCCTTTGAGCCCCCAACCGGTTTCAATATTATTGACGCCTGCCAATGTGTAAGTAACAGTGTCTATATCAGGGCAAATGTAAAGTCCGTGCATTATCGCGTCATCGCCAGTATTTACTATTGCAGTTATTTCTTCAGGGGGAGCAACATCCTTAAGCCCATTGAGAAGCCGAGCGGCACCAACCCCTCCAGCGAGAACGCAGATCAATGTAGACCCTCTAAACGCCCTTCTAGAAGAGCCATATCAGCGTCGACCATCATTCTCACAAGATCTTCAAAACCTACCGTTGGTTTCCAATTGAGAATTTCATCAGCTTTGCTGGCATCGCCGACTAGAAGATCTACTTCTGCAGGCCTGATAAGCTTTTCATCGACTTTTACATAATCTTTCCAATCGAGATTTAGATGAGAAAAAGCCACTTCACAAAATTCCTTAACTGAATGAGTTTCACCAGTACATACAACGTAATCTCCAGCACTATCCTGTTGAAGCATTTTCCACATTGCTTCAACATAATCACCTGCGAAACCCCAATCTCGTTTTGCATCGAGGTTCCCGAGATGGAGTTCATCAGTCTGACCTAAAGCGATTTGTGCGGCAGTATGACTTATTTTTCTGGTAACGAACTCCAACCCACGTCTAGGGCTTTCATGGTTGAATAGCATCCCTGAACTGGCGTGAAGATCATAACTTTCTCGATAATTAACCGTTATCCAGTGACCGTACACTTTCGCGACACCGTATGGACTTCTTGGATGAAAGGGAGTTGATTCCTTTTGCGGAACTTCTGCAACTTTGCCGAACATCTCGGAGGAGCTTGCCTGATAAAACCGGATTGCCGGGTCAGTAAGCCTTATGGCGTCAAGCATTCTGGTAACGCCTAATGCGGTAGTTTCACCCGTGAGAACAGGTTGAGAAAAAGAAGTTTGGACAAATGATTGAGCGGCCAAGTTGTAAACCTCTGAAGGTTCAAAAAGCTTTAAAGCTTCAACTATTGATAGTTGATCTAAAAGGTCACCTGAAATAAATTCGACTTGATCCATCAAGTGGGAAATGCGTTCGAAGTTAACTGTTGAACTTCGTCTCACCATTCCAGCTACTTCATAACCCTTGTTTAGTAATAGTTCAGCCAGGTAAGAACCGTCCTGCCCTGTTATTCCAGTTATGAATGCGCGTTTAGTCATAGTTCTAGTTTGCCTTCTGTTCGAGAAGAACTTGCGCCCGCCAATATTCAAGGAGGTCTCTTAGAGTTTCTTCTAGCGGGTATGTGGGTGCCCACTGGGTAGTTTCAGACAGCTTTGAGTGGTCTCCGTAAAGTTCGGAAATCTCGACAGGTCTAAAAAGTTCTTCGTCGACTTCAAGTGTCATTTCGTGTCTCGCCATTTCGATAATTTTTTCAGCTATTTCCTGTACGGAGATAGCTGATCCAGAACATACGTTGTAGACCTCTCCATTTTCGCCAGAAATTGAAAGCAGTCTGTAAGCCGCAACGACGTCTCTCACATCGGTAAAGTCACGTTTAGCTTTTAAGTTCCCAATTTTTACTATTTTTTCACCTGACAATTCATTTTTGGCGACACGACTAGCTATAGCTGCAGAAACAAAGTTTTCACTTTGTCCAGGCCCTATATGGTTGAATGCTCTTGCTCTGATGACACACTGACCGTATCCATCATGTGCCTGTAAGGAAAACAACTCAGCAGCTGCCTTTGAAGCGGCATATGGAGAAATAGGTCTCAAAGCTGTTTCTTCAGTAATGGGAAGCTCTTGTGAGATTACGGAACCATAAACATCAGCGCTTGTAATGGTGATAATTTTTTGTGTATTTGACTCTCTCGCTGCAGTCAAAACGTTTATTGTGCCTTCTACATTGTTTTTAAAGGTTTTATAAGGGTTTTTCCAAGAGGCGGCGACATCAGCTTGTCCAGCAAGGTGGAATACAACTCCTGGATTAACTTGTTTAAAAAGTTCAGTGAAGCCTTTTAAATCAAGCAAGTCGGGACCTCCGGAAGAGATGTCTGTTCCGTAGACTTCGTCACCTTTGTCTTCTAGGTGCTTAATTAAGTGTTGGCCCACGAAACCCGCTGACCCCGTAACTAGTGCTTTCATTGGTTTAAGTTGCCTTTAGTTTCCTTAATATCGAACCTTAGAGGCACATAGGCAAGTAACAACCCTTCGACAGAACTATGGTTTGTTAAACGTGGAAAAGAACGAAAAAGAAAATCAGAGCAGTGTATTAGAACCAATGGTGAAAGCCGTCCTTGTGGCTGATGAAAGAACTCTCTGGTTAGAAGAAGTTATCGATGGTTTAGCAGCTCAAGATTACAAGAAAATCGAATTCTTACTGATTTTAACAGGTGAAGAAAAAGCAAATTCAGATGTTGAAGATCTGATCAAAAGAGTCTTTCCAGATTCAAAGATAGTCAGAACTTCAAACACAACTAACTATGCGCTATTGGCGAATCTCGTATTGCGGGATGACTTAACAGAATTTAGAGAAAGCTTTTTTTTATTCTTAAAAGATGATGTAATTCTTGATGCAACTTGTGTCAGACGAATGGTCGAATTGGCAGTTGGAAGTAATGCAGGAATAGTAGGCCCAAAAGTATTAGATCGAGAAAACCCAAGTCAGCTTGAAGATATGGGTTCAATGCTAGACAATTTTTATTCACCGGTAGGGCGATCTGAAAAAGGTGAGAATGATCAGGGTCAGCATGATGAAAAAGAGATTTCCGTTACACCAGAATCAGTAATACTAATCAGAGCTGATTTGTTTAGAGCGATTGAAGGATATGACAAAGAAGTAAATTCACCCGATAATAACGTTGAGATTTGTTTGCGGTCCCACTTAGTGGGAGCAAAAATTGTTTCAGCTTCTAATTCGGTGGCTACCCGATTTAAGGGACAGCCAGAATTTGCAAAGAAAAATCTTGATGTTCTGAGACCTAGGCATAGATTAAGAATGGCGCTTGCTAGTAATTTCGGCGCTTCTCTTACACGTAGCATTTTTGAATCTTTTCTTATAATGACTTCGGGCGTTGTATACGGTTTAGTTACCGGAAGGTTTTCTCTTACGTGGGGTCACTTATCTTCTTTCTGGTGGAATTTGAAACGTTTAGAATCTCTTAACTCCATTAGGGGCAGAATTAGAAAGAATTATGCCCCTAACAATAGAAACATGGTTTCTTCGGAACCTCAGCAACACTCCTTTAGGCGTGCAGTTATCGGTCAGGCTCCTTCAGGGACTGGTCCTGAAGCATTAACTCGAATTAGATTTCATCAATTATGGTCAGCACTTCTCGGTCCAGGTGGTATTGCTCTTCTGATAGCCGGAGTAATTTTAGGTTTTGGATCTCGCCACCTGCTTTCGGAGGGTTTACCTGCAATCGGGAGATTTCAATTATTGCCGTCTGACCCATTAGATCTTTTCAGGTCATGGTGGTACGGATGGCGTTCAACTGCTACTGGCATAGAGACGTTAGGGCCAGATGGGTTATCAGTATTGGGAGTGTTATTAGCAGCACTCCCAGGCGATGATCAACTCTTGTGGTCTTGGATGGTAGTTGCTGCTATTCCTATTGGTGCAATTGGTGTCTGGAGATTAGTAAGACCAATTGGTGGTGGCAGGTCACGAGCCGTTGCATTCCTTGTGTATCTTTCGGTTCCTTTGCCTTACGATGCTCTGAGGGAGGGGAGACTGACTCCTTTGGCTATATACGCTTTGCTCCCTTGGTTGGCTAAACGGATGGCGGTCTCTCAAGGGGTTTCACCATATGGGTCAATTGCAGGTGAGCCAGGGCCCGGCATAAAAGAGCGAACGCTGTTAACGGATGGATTGCTTACAGGTTTACTTTTAGCCCTAGGAATAGCGCTCGACCCAGTATTTTTAGTACCAGTTTTAACAATATTCTTAGGTCTTGTCGTTGGTAGTCTCCTGTCTGGCAAAATAATTGGAGTTAATAGGTTATTAAAGTCATTCTGCTTGTCTATGGGTGTGGCATCGCTATTACATTTCCCGCTACTAATTGATCTCTTGACTGGACGGTCGGCAAGCTCACTAATTGGTTTTGAAGCTTGGCGAAAAGGCACTCTTGGGCCTTCTGGAATTTTTAATTTAAATACAGGGAGTTTTACACACAGCTCATTTACTTGGGTGCTTCTTATTGTTGCAGCATTTGCTTTGTTGGTGGGCACAGAAAAGCATCTTTTTCTTGGCATCCGATCATGGCTGATTATGATTTTTGGGTTTTTTGCCATATGGCTTGTTGATCAAGGCTGGTGGCCGGGTAGGACTCCGGAGGAAGAAACTCTTTTTGTTCCTGTAGCTGTTGGATTGGCTTGGGCATCTGCAATAGCAACAGCTGGCATGGGCAGTGACTTAACAGATCCAACTCCGAAGAAACTTTATTTACGTCGGGTTTCGATTGGTATAGCTGCATTGTCATTAGGAATCAGTTCGTTACCTGTCCTTTTAGGGTCTTTAGATGGTTCTTGGGGAGCACCAAGAAAAGAGCTTTCTTCAGTTTTATCTTTTGTAGTAGATGAGAGCCCAGCTAAAGGCGAAGTAAGTAGAGGAGGAGAGAACCGTATTGTTTGGATAGGTGAGCCGTCAATATTGCCTGCAACAGCATCGGTATTCACAGAGGATGTTGGAATAGCTATTACTGATGGTCTTCCAGATATTACAGATCAATGGCCCTATCAACTTGGAGCTAACAACGGCGCATTGGAAATTCGAAAAGGAATAGCAAAAGCTATTGCGGGAGATACAAATCGTTTAGGTGAAATTTTAGGAAAGTGGGGAGTGAAACATTTAATTCTTGTAGAAGGTCTAGCCCCGGTTCCCTATGAAGAAAGAAGATTTTATTTACCCAGTTTTTATGAGGCGGCTCTTACCAGGCAACTGGATCTTGCGCTCACTGAAGGACTTAATAGTGCAGTGACAATTTTTGAGAATACAGCTCATGAAGCAGTCCATGCAGTTGTAAGGGACAGTAATAGAAAAGTTGTTCCGGCAGAAGTTGAAAGAATCAGTTGGGGTGAGTATCTGGTAGCTAGTAATGCTGATGGCGCATTTCGTTGGATGCTTGAACCGGTGGGAAGTTGGAAACTTTACAATAACGGAAGTGAAAATTCTATATTGCGAGCAGGAGATGAAAGAGGAGTGCCTACTAGGAGATCAGTTAGAGTTGCATCTGAAACAACTTCTATTTTGCAGCTAGATGGCACAGCATCGAAAGCCAGACATCGTTTACAAATAGCATTGTTAATTATTGTTCTTTTGGTTACCAACTGGTCTCGTTTACGATCAGAAGAGGTCGAGTAATGAACATCTTTCGCTTACCCACCTTTTTCTTGATAATCGTTCTCTTAGTCTCGGTATTTGTTTTTTCAATTGAAAGCGATGATGGTATTGAAGGAATTCCATTACCTGTTTATCCGGTAGAAGTTTCAACAGTTGACGAATCAGGGGATCTTTGGTTTTGTATTGGACCTACTGGAGAACTAGATGGAATCGATGAAAGAACAATAACTCTTACAAGCTTTTCCAATTCGGATACTTTTGGCCGCGTCACCATTGCAGATGATTTGGGCAATGACATAGAAAGAGAGATACTCCTAGGGCCTAAACAAAGTTTTGATATTAAACCTGAACAATCCGTCCCTGGTGCAAAATGGGCAGCTGTTACAATCGAAATTCCCAGTGGAGAGGTTCTGGTTAAACAGAAGATAATCGGCAACGGGTTAGATTCAGAACCTTGTATCACTACCACTTCTGATTCTTGGTATTTGCCATGGTCTTCAACATTAAGACCTGGTAATCAAGCATCTTTACTTTTTTACAACCCTTTTCAAGCACCTGCCGTGGCGGATCTGCATTTCGTTGGTGACGTTGGACGCCGTGAAACTTTGGATTCTCAAGGTGTTGTTATACCCAGTCGTTCTTTAGTGGTCTTTGACATTACCAGTCGAATACCAGATTCATCTGTGGTGTCCGCAACAGTCGATGTCAGAGTGGGACAGTTGGTTGTTGCTCGCATGCAGATGACAGAAGAGGGCAACCAAAAAGCTTTAGATTTGGTTTACGGTTCAAACAGGGCAGCCAACAGAGTTTTTCTTACCGGTTATGAACAGGGAGTAAAGGGAACTGAACTTATTTCAATTCTCAATCCCAATAACGAACTAGTAGAAGTAGAGGTTAGTTTTTTTGACGCTGTCGGACAGACCGTACAACCTAGAAAATTAGAATTAAGGGCTCTTCAACGACAGGTTTTAGAATTAGAAACCTTTACGAGCGCAAGCCCTACTTATGGTGTGGAGGTTAAATCTTTTGACGGAGAACCTATCGCCGTTTCTTTCATTTCATCGGCAAGTAAAAGTTCGGATGAAGAGTCATTAGATGTTGGATTGACCTCACAAAATGGAGTTGACTTGGCTGCACGAAACTGGAAGTTGATATTTGAAAGTCCTTCTTTTGAAAATGGTTATTTATCTGTTTTTAATCCCAACTCGAGAACCATAGCTTCTATTAAATTCTCCAATCAAGATTCCTTATTACCTTTGGGAATGCCTGATCAAATTGAACTTGATGGTTTGGAGAGTATTTCATTTTCAATAACGGATAGTTCTATCAAAACTTTAGACATTGATTCGACTTCACCAGTATTGGTTAGCGTGTTGGGTAGAAACTCTTCCGGCTTTTATTTAGAAACTGGTATAGCGGTCTCGAAAACATCACAAATCCCAGTACCTTAATCAGATTCATGATCATTGAAAATAACTGTTTCAATTGATTTTTTAACTTGATCAGAGTTGGTGGGTCCTAGATGACTTGATCTCACTACTCCAAATTTGTCAACTAGTAAAAGCATCGGAACAGCATCAACGTCATATTTTTCATGCAAGTCTTTATTTGTTTCTAAAGCTATTTCTTGGATTGCTATTCCTAACGATGAGAGTTTCATACTTTCGGCTACAACAGGTTTGCATGTTTCACAAGATTCGGAAGAAAAAATTACTACAAGCCAAGGTTCGTTAATGAACCCGAAATCTTTTCGACTTAAATGTCCTGGAACAGACCATCCGCTAGTCACAAAATTTCTGTAGTTTAATTTTCTTAATAAAACAGCGGTTAGGGAAGCACCGAAGGAAAGTAATACTAAGAGGACTAGTCGTGACATCGCTGATTAATCAACTGTAGCTGCGTCCTCGATGCTCTCAGTGTTTGAATCTCCATTTGCAGCTTGAATGAGTCTTGTTACTTCATCTCCACTGATGGTTTCATGTTCGAGTAGAGCCCTTGCAATTAAGTCAAGAGCGTTTCTGTTCTCATCAAGTAGTTGCCGACAGGCAGCCTCTTGCTTAACAAGTATTTTTTGAATTTCTTCATCAATGATTCGAGCTGTTTCGTCGCTGTATTCACGACCGGCCATCAGATCATCTCCTAGAAAGACCTGACTTTGGTTTCCCCATGCCATTGGTCCTACCTCATCTGACATGCCCCATTCGCGCACCATTTTTTTAGCAAGTTCAGTTGCTCCTACGAGGTCATTGTTGGCGCCTGTGGAAGCAATCCCAAAAACTATTTCCTCAGCGACTCTTCCGCCCATCCGAACCGTCAGTGAGTCCTCGATATAGTTCTGTCTGTAAATATGTTTCTCTTCTTCAGGTAACTGCATCGTCACTCCAAGAGCCATTCCACTAGGGATTATTGTGACTTTGTGCAAAGGATCTGTGTTAGGTAACAGGGCAGCGCATAGAGCATGGCCTGCTTCATGGTAGGCAATCGCTTCTTTTTCGTCGCTTGTAAGAGCTAGAGAGTCACGTTTTTGCCCCATTAGGATTCGATCTCTTGCGACTTCGAGATCTTCGGCTCTAACAGAGTTTGAGTTGTCTCGAACAGCTGTAAGAGCGGCCTCGTTGATTAGATTGGCTAGGTCCGCTCCACTCATCCCAGGTGTTCCACGTGCAACAACATTTAAATCAACATCATCAGAAATTTGTTTTCCTTTAGCATGAACTTTGAGAATTTCATTTCGATCCTCGAGTTCAGGCAGAGGAACCACTATTTGCCGATCAAATCGTCCAGGTCGCAGTAAGGCAGGATCTAGGATGTCGGGTCTGTTTGTTGCAGCCATCATTACTATTCCTTCACTTCCCTCAAATCCATCCATTTCTGAAAGCATTTGATTCAGTGTCTGTTCACGTTCGTCATGGCCCCCTCCGAGTCCAGCACCTCGTTTGCGGCCAACGGAATCTACCTCATCAATAAAAATTATTGCACTTCCTAATTTTCTTGCAGATTGGAAGAGATCGCGTACTCTACTCGCTCCTACACCAACAAACATTTCCATAAAATCTGAACCCGTCACTGAAAGAAAAGGGACACCTGCTTCTCCTGCTACTGCACGTGCTATGAGTGTTTTACCAGTTCCAGGGGGGCCTACTAGGAGAACGCCTTTGGGAACCTTTGCTCCTATTTCGGCGAATTTCTTTGATTCGGTTAAGAAGTCAACTATTTCTCGGATTTCTTGTTTTACACCGGCATAACCTGCAACGTCGTCAAAGGTGGTTCCTGGTCTTTCAGTTGTGTAGAGCTTGGCTTTGGAGCGCCCTATAGACATCATTCCTGTCATTTGACCTTGGGCTCTTTTATTGATCCACCAGAAGAAAAGTATTATCAGACCTACAGGAAGGAGAAGAGGTAGCCAGGTTTGAAAGAATCCTGGCTGGGGGGTACTAAATTTTATAGAAGCACTGCTTTCAGACAGCAGTTTCCTATCCTCATCAGACAGCTCTATTGGTCCAGTCGTTTTTTGTTCTAAACCATTTGCAGATTCAAAATTGATTTGCCCTGTTCTGTTATCAATTTCAACTGTGGCAATATCCCCATCCACAATTTTTGCAAGAAAACGGTCATATGGAATTTCTTCAATTTCTTTTCCAGGCAAAATATTAGGCAGGATTATAAAAGACACTAATGCGCCTAAGACAAGCCAAGGAAACCAACGCGACAATCCTGATCGCTTTGGGTCATCGTTAGACTCGGTCTCGTGTGAGTCTGGGTCTGAAGATTTATTCATACCTACATCGTACGGGCTATTTTCGTCGTTCTACTTAAGATAAGTAGTTAAGTCAACGAAGACGGTCATTAAGATTAAAAGATGCGAGAAGAAGAATCGTCTGAAAACCCTATACCTTCTGGGATAACAGAACCTCCTGGAATAACAGAACTTAACCCACAGTTGCCTTGGGGTGTGCGCCACGTTATTTATGGCTGGCTACTTGGGCAGGTCGCAGTGGTATTAGTTGTCATAGCTATTAACGCTGTTGATAGCGGTATTGATTTGGACGATCCATCTTTAGAAATAACTGCTATCTTGCAAGCTGCTTTATGGGTTGGAACTCTTGGAATCCCCGTGTGGTTGTATGTGGTAATGGGTGTTTCTTGGAAAGAATTCGGATGGGAATTTCAGAAAAACGATATTCTCCCAGGTTTGCTTATTGGACTTGGAACGCAAATCGCAGCAGGTTTGTTGTATTTGCCGTTGTATGTGATTTTTGATGACATCGACGTATCTGAACCCGCTAGAGAGCTAGTTGACAAAGCGACAGGTTTAGGAGTTTTTCTTCTATTTTTGGTTGTTGTTGTAGGAGCACCAGTAGTGGAGGAAATATTTTATCGTGGTCTGACTCTCAAAGCTTTTGAGAAAAAGATGGGTGGTCGTTTAGCCTTAGTAGTTTCTTCTTTACTTTTCGCATTTGCTCATTTGCAACTAATACAGTTTCCGGCTTTGTTCTTATTCGGTTGCGTGGCGGCTCATTTGGCGAGAAAATATGATCGTTTAGGTAGAGCTGTATGGGCACACGTTGGTTTTAATGCCACCACAGTAATAGCGCTTTTATTGCAAGGTTGAAGCCAAAAATGAACAAGACAGATCTAAGGCTTTTGAAATGACTAGTTCTTTAAAGTCAAATGTGAAAACCAAAGTATTGGAAAAGTTAATTGAGGTTAAATTCCTGTCTTGGGTTTCGGCTTTTTCAGTGTTTATTTCCTGTTTCTTTGTTTTATGGGTACTCAATCCAGATGGTGCTCTATTCACATTATCCACACCAACAGGTGGTGATCTGGGAGCACACGTATGGGGCCCCGCCTTTTTAAGAGATGAACTTCTTCCGAATCTGAGACTTTCAGGATGGTCTCCTGATTGGTACGCCGGATTTCCTGCTTACCACTTTTACATGGTTGTTCCAATGCTATTCATTGTCATATTGAACACAGGGCTCGTTCTACCCTTGTTAATTTTGACAATAGGTTTAGTACTCTTTGCAGTTTTTAAGTTTGTTACACAAGAAACCAAACATTGGCGTTCTGTTTTATTTTCTGCCGTTTGTTTACTTCTCTTGATCATCCCTTTTCACTACGGTTTGGCATTTAAATTAGTTACAGCAGCGGGCTTGATACTTATGCCTTTTGCGGGTTGGAAAATGGGACGGTTAGCAGGTTTGCCTGAACCAGCACCAGCTTTACTGGGGGCTTCAACCCTTGCTTTTATCTTCGACCGTTCTTTTAACATAATGGGCGGTAATTTAATGTCAACAATGGCGGGAGAGTTCGCTTTTACACTTGCAATTGTATTTTGTCTCATATACATCGGATTACTTATAAAAGGTGTAGAAACAGGTGAGAAAAGAACCTCTGCAGCAGTGTTTTTAGCATTAACGGGGTTATGTCATTTATTAGTAGTTTTTTTCGCACTCTTAGTTTCATTTGTTGCAGTAGTGACCCGCTTAAGTAAAGCTTCGACGCGATGGATTGCCGAAGTCGGTTTTCTCTCAGGTTTGCTATCTGCCTTTTGGGTTCTTCCTTTTTGGTGGAATAGATCCCACTTGAACGACATGGGATGGGAAAAGTTGACATCGTATAGTTCTTATCTTTGGAATCGTGATCATCTTGCTGCAGATTTTCTTACAAATGACCCGCCACTGCAATTCGCTATTGCATTAGCTTTCGTAGGAGCTGTCCTTTCCATTATCTTTAGACGCCGTCTTGGATTAGTCCTAGCTATTTCAGCTTTTGTTTTGGCTTTAGCTTTCATTTACCTACCTGAAGGACGTTTATACAACGGGAGATTGTTGCCTGCTTATTATCTGAGTATTTATCTTTTAGCAGCTATAGCAATTGCAGAAGTAATAAGAATTTTAGGTTTATTGGTGAATAAAGCAGCTAAAGGAAAAGAGAGAATTGGAAATTTAGTGTCCGGAAGTATTGGATTTATAGCTGTTTTGCTTTTCATATTTTATTTAGCAGTACCTCTAAGGGTTTTACCGGGAGGTGAAATGCAAGGAAATACATACAGATGGATGGGTTATGAAACTGAGGATTTAAATTTAGGACGTTCTTGGGCTTTATGGAATTTTGAAGGCTACGAAGTTCGAACTGGGGATTCAACAGGTGGGGGATGGGAAGAATTAGTAGATTTTGTGATCACAATGGATGATCAGGCCAGAAACTACGGATGTGGTCGCCTGATGTGGGAGTATTCAAGTGAACTTACTAGATATGGGACACCTATGGCTCCTATGTTGATGCCTCATTGGACAGATGGCTGTATTGGCTCTATGGAGGGTCTGTATTTCGAGTCATCCACAACTACACCTTTCCATTTTCTTATCCAATCCGAACTTTCAACTGCTCCGTCAAGAGCACAACGAGATCTCCCATACAGGTCGTTTAATATTGATACAGGAATCGACCACCTTCAACAATTTGGGGTCAAATACTACGCATCCTCTTCACAAGCAGCGACTGAAAAGGCCCAACAGCATCAGTCTCTTAACGAAATAGCTAATAGCGGCCCATGGACTATTTTCAAGGTCAAAAATTCTGAACTTGTCACACAATTAGATTTTGAACCTGTGATTTTCGATCATTTAGAGCAGTCAGAATGGTTAAATCCAGCTGTAAAGGTTTTCCAAGAAGGTTCAGATGCAGTGGTGAGAACTCTCGGAGGTATGAATCATTGGAAATCTGTAGACCCAGAGGAAACGCCGGAAAGAGTCCGTTTGCCTCAAGTTGAAATCTCTGAAATTACCATTCACACTGATCGAATAGAATTCGAAGTAGACAAAACAGGAGTGCCGGTAATGGTGAAAACTTCTTATTTTCCCAATTGGAAAACTAAAGGAGCTGAAGGTCCGTGGAGGGCAACGCCGAATCTAATGGTTGTAGTACCAACAGAAAAAGAAGTGACCTTAGAATATGGCAGAAGCCCAGTTGAAATAGTATCTATTTTTCTAACGTTAGTTGGCTTAATCTCTCTGGTCGTTATAGCTCGTAAACCAAATCATCTAGATTTTTCTTCTGCGCGGTTTGATTCAAATATGATTGTCCCAGATATTGATAAAAGACTGAACGATTGGTCTAAGAGCACTTCAGAAGAAAACCAAACAGAAACTCTGGATATTACGTACGAAGAAGTTCAGTCGTGAACATCTGGTTTAGACGTTTCGCTTTTGTTGGACTAGCAGCGACTGTGATTGATATAGGCGCAGCGGTTCTGCTAATGCAAATAGGTTTACCAACCGTAATAGCAGATGTAATTGCTTTATCTTTGGCAGCGATGCTTGCAAGAAGATTGCATGAAAAAATCACTTTGTTAAACGACCCACATGCGCGATGGATTAGAAATATAAAAGTTTTCGTGTCTGTAGTCGTGATTGCCGCATGTATTGATTTGATTATTCTGATTTCATTGGATCCAGACGAAAGTTGGATGGCTTGCTTTACTGCAAAACTTACAGCTGTTCTAGGTGCAGCTATAGCAAGGGGTATCTCTTATAGATTCGTGCTCTTCCGTGAATTTAGAAATCAACAGATGAAACCAAACGCTGAAAATTTTGTTGATAAGACAACCCGTGTCAGCCTAATCATCCCGGCATTTGAAGAAGCTGACAGAATTACCAAAACTTTATCCACTGTTAATTCAGACTTAAGGTGCTCTTTGCAAAAGAGTGATGATCTCGAAGTCATCGTTGTAGACGACGGTTCCGAAGATTCCACATCTGAAATAGCCAAACAAGCGGGAGCGGATATCGTAATAAGACTCGAAGAGAACAAGGGGAAAGGGGCGGCAATTCGAGCCGGGGTGCAAGAAGCAAACGGTTCAGTTGTTGCCTTCACCGATGCTGACCTTGCATACAACCCTCGGCAAGTTCTAAAACTAGTGACTCTGGTTGAATCAGGCTATGACATGGTCGTAGGGAGCCGTCAACATATTGAGACCAAGAATCTAGTTAGAGCAGGCAGATTTCGGGAGATAGGCGGAAGATTGATAAATATAGCCACTTCTGGACTTTTGCTTGGTTATTACAGAGACACCCAGTGTGGACTTAAGGCATTCAAATCACAAGTTGCTAAGTCTTTATTTGCTGCAGGAACATTAGACGGGTTTTCTTTTGATGTTGAACTGTTTCATTTGGCGGAAAGATGGGATTTGAGCTTGATGGAAGTTCCTGTTGAGGTAGAAAATTCACAAAGGTCTTCAGTCAGTGCGTTCCGCGATGGGGCATTTTTACTGTTAGATCTAGTAAGAATTCGACAGAGAGCTAGAAGAGGTGCTTATCCGGAAAGTGGAATAGCTTCAATTTCAAGTTCTAGTCAATAAAAACGGAAACGGTCACACATGTCAAAAGCAGAAGAAGTCTTTAAAGCATATGACATTC
>QCLO01000024.1 GCA_003214465.1 Acidimicrobiales bacterium AG-414-N20
AAATTTTGGAACCTTCTACACAGTCGAAGCACAAATCCGCTTTCTGGAAGAAGTAAAGGAAGGTTCGAGAATTCATACTGAAACGATTTTAATTGAGTGTGATACAAAAAGAATCCAACTGCATCACTCACTTTTCATCGATAACAATTCAACTCCTGTAGCGACACAAGAGGCTATGTTGCTTCATGTATCTAAAAGTAACGGCGTCCCAAGCGCTTCTCCGATTACAGAGCCGTTATTGAGCAATCTAAATCAGATACGTCAGTTCCATTCGGAAATCGCACGGCCCGAGTATTTGGGTAACGGAATCAGACAAATCTAGTAATGACACCATCTTCGAATAACCCCGCGTCTAAAACTCTGCTAGGAATATGGGCACTATTTTTGGCATTTACCTTCGTGCAGCTAGGTAACGGCATACAGAGGGTGCTGTTACCCGTACGAGGAGAAAGTGAAGGTTTCACCCCTTCAACGATGGGACTCGTTATGGCATTCCATTTTGCTGGTTACCTTCTTGGCGCAAAATCTGCGCCCATCACTTTACGCTCAGTGGGACATATAAGAGTTTTTTCAGCAATGGCGTCTCTTGCTTCAGTTGGCGTTCTGATTAATTCGGCTTTGATAACGCCTTTCACCTGGTGTGGAATTTATTTAATCGGTGGCATATGCAACGCAACCATTTTTGTCGTACTTGAAAGTTGGTTAAACGATAGAGCTACTAATGAAAATCGTGGACAAATACTAGGCATATACATGTTAATAAATGTTGGCGGATCTGCAGGTGGACAACTCTTGGCTAATTTGGGAGATGCAAATGGATTCAAAATGTTTATATTTTCTTCTGTTCTACTTTCTCTTGCAATAGTTCCTATGACTCTTTCAGCTTCATCGAATCCACCCGCTCCTACTACCTCTTCGATGCCTTTTTCGGAGTTATACAGAGTTGTTCCTTCTGCCGTTGTAGGAACAACTTTTGCTTCCTTCGTTCAGGCTGCTATGTCGAGTATGGCGATAGTTTTTGCGATCGAGGCTGGCATGTCGACAGGAAAAGCAACAGTTTTTGTCGGTGCAGGTTTGACTGGAGCAATATTTTTACAGATACCACTCGGGCGCCTCTCGGACAGATTTCCGAGGCGGAAGATCATTCTTTTCTGCATTTTTATTTCTGCTGCTATTGCAATCATCCAGTCCTTGCTATCCAATTCAAATGATCTTCACATTTTTTTGAATTTTCTATTTGGTGCTTTTGTATTTCCGCTATACGGATTATTTGCTGCGTTAGCTAACGATTGGATACCTTCTGAGAAACGAATCTCTGCTTCTTCTACACTTGTTCTTGCCAGTAGTTCGGGTGCGGTAGTAGCGCCAATAGTTACGGGTTTCCTGTTGGGACACTTCGCCCCTTCTTCTTATTTTCTTGCAAATGCGAGTGTTCTAATATTTATCGGGTTATACATTTCTTACCGAACACTTGTCAGGGAAGCTGTCCCCGTCGATAAGCAATCAACTTTTATTCCGCTAGTAGCCCGCTCTGGCCAAATTGCCCACTCACTGGGTCGCTGGATAAGAAATCCGCTCGCTGTGTGGCCAAGAGATAAACCTGATCAGAAATAACAACTACTCTCTTATTAGATCTATAAGTCTCGCAAAACCCGGATCCTTTTCGAGTAGAGACTGCGAAACTGTTTGCCCTATGAGTGTTCGCCTCCTTAAGAGGTCATCTAAATAGTAGATAAATTCGTTTTTTTTCATAACGGAAATCTCAGCTGGAGAATAGTTAATTTTTTCACTCAGATTTTCTCCCATTTTGTAATCCTGAGAAATTATGTCAATTATCTCAAAAGAACGCGAACCATGACGTCGCCAAAGTTCCCCTATAACCTCAACTGCAATACCATTCTTCTTTGCAGCATGGAAAAAAATCGATTTTTCGGCTTTAGAGGGCTCGCCATACCAGCGGGTGCTAGGTTTTGAAGTTTTGTAACCAAAATCTTCCAATGAGTTAACGACTTCTTCCCCAACATTTAAACAGTCAGAGAGTTTCCCGCCCAACACAGAAATCATTCGATACCTACGATTTGTTTCTACTTCGTGCCGTCTTGACAATTCTGTCCAATCTTTATCTTGATCTACTCCTCCCTTTGGAATGACAAGCGGCCTAACTCCAACCCTTTCAGCTATTACGTCTTCTGGTGTTAACGGTTTGGAAAGTGACAATTTTGTATTCGCTTCCCCGAGTAAGAAATCTACGTCATCACTATTGACGGAAACTTCATGTTCCTTCACACGTTCATCAGTTGTTCCTATCACAGAGCATTCACCCATCGGTATAACGTAAAAAAGACGTTGGGTTCCGTCAAAGAAAGCGAGTATCCGTCCTGAATCAGTGACTCGAGGAACTATTAAGTGAACACCTTTTGAAAAAACAAGATTGCTTTCTGTTTTAGTTTCAGTCATATTGCAAATTCTGCTTACTTCAGGGCCTGCAGTATTTACAAGAACGTCAGAAGTCGTTTCGAATTCTTTGTCTAATATTTGATCTCTGACTTTTAAGTGCCATTTCTTTTTTAGATAATCAGCTTCTAAAACAGTCATATAATTTCCAACTGAAGCTCCCCTGTCGGCAGCATCCACAATCATTTGGATAACAAATCTAGAATCATTGTCAACAATCAAATGATCGGAATATTCAATTCCTCCGACTAGGTTGTCCGATTGGATAGAAGGCTCGAGCCTCTTGATCGTTCTAGGTGAGCGGTAGCGCGGTCTTTTAGTCGCAAATTGACCGATACCCCAATAAGCATTCGCCCCTACCGTGGCGAACCAGGGTGCAAAAGGCGACGTGGAGTCAAGGGCAGCAAGAAATCTCTTTTCTACTAATCTTGAGGGGTAAGCACGGGCAAGACGATTTCTAGAATGGCATAGTTCCATCACGAGTTTTAATTCATAACTCTCTAAATACTTAAATCCACCCCAGACCAAATTAGATGATTCTTGACTGACACCAGACGCAAAATCATTTTTTTCAAATAGTGCGACATTGACACCATGTGTCCGCAAAGCTAATGCTGAAACAGCACCATTAATACCACCTCCGATGATTAACGCATCGAAATGTGTTGATGATATTTCCTGAATGTTTTCTAAGCGTTTTTTTTCAACTTCTAGTGGCATTGGCTTCATGACTTACTAGTTCCATCTAACGGAAAAGCTTTGACAAAATGTCTTATTTCGACATTTTTGAATAAACCAGCAATTGCATAAGGATCGTTGTCAGCAAAATTCTTCACTTGCGTAATATTTTCCATTTCAAGCACGATTAAAGAGCCACACATAATTCCCTCATCGTCTAAAAGAGGGCCAGCAAAAACTAACGGAGAGTTCGCTAGGTATGCCAGATGAGCTTCTCGAGTATCCATTCGAAGTTGAATAGAATCTTCTTTATCTAATGCGTAAATAGCAAAAAGCATTTCTACCTCCCCTCCGAGCGTACCCTTTGATTTATCCACAAAAGTTAGTTAATTGTTCTAGCAGGGATATTCTTTTACTGGAAGGAAAACTATGAGTTCTGTTGAATTACTGATTGATGGATTGGATTTTGGCGAAGGTCCCCGCTGGCGTGACGGAGTACTTTGGTATTCAGATTTTTTCCAACATCGCGTATACACAGTTTCACTTGACGGAAAACGTGAGACTGTTTTGGACTTAGGAGATGAACAACCATCAGGTCTCGGGTGGCTACCTGACGGTGATCTACTTGTAGTAGGAATGTTAGACCGTAAGCTATTTCGCTACAACGGCAACCAAACAACCGTGCACGCAGATTTAAGTGACATAGCCACCTGGCATTGCAATGACATGGTTGTTTCGAAAAGTGGAGTTGCTTATGTAGGTAATTTTGGTTATGACTATGGTTCAGGAGGCGCTCCTGTGATGGCAAACCTTGCTGCGGTTTATGATGATGGAACAAAAAAAGTGGCTGCAACTGGCCTCAACTTCCCTAATGGTTCAGTAATAACTCAAGATGAAAAAACTTTGATAGTGGGAGAAACTTTTTCCTGTCAATACACGGCATTTTCAATTGAATCCGACGGAACTTTAAGCGATGGTAGAATTTGGGCTGAAATGCCAGGGCGTCTTCCAGATGGATGCTCATTAGATAGTGAAAATGCTATATGGTTCGCTGATGCATTTTCCTCTCAGGTTGTCAGAGTTATTGAAGGTGGAGAAATAACTGATGTTATAGATCTACCCCAACGCACTTTTGCTTGCATGTTGGGTGGTGATGACGGCAGAACGCTTTTCATCCTGACTGCCACCAGCGACCCTGAGACAGGAATTGAACCAGGTAAAGGTGCGATCTATATCACGCAAGTAGAATCCCCTCACTCCGGAACCCCATAGCAACTACTCAGGAAATCTTATCAAAGGAATTATTCTGTCTGTACGGTCCTGATAATCGTTATACCAAGCTCTATCTTCGCAAAGTTGCCTCCAGAGTGAGTCACGCTCTTGGCCTTCTAAAATTTCGGGAATTGAACTGTAGTCATTCTTTTGTGTTCTAATTTTCACTTCACTATTAGCAGTCTTGTCTCTAAGATTTGCTAGCCAATCAGGCTCTCTATCTGCGCCAGCGAATGAGCCAACTACTACTCTGTGTCCATCTGCATCACGCCAAATTGGAAGTGCACACTTATGCTCTATTCCGGTGCGTCTACCTTTTGTTGTGAGAATGATATGGTGCATACCTACCTGTTGCCACACGTTGTCATCGTCGCTCGCTTCTAATGCTTCAACATGTGCGTGTGAAATTTCGACAATTTGATCATGTGTTGGAGTGTTCCAAAATTGCTCAACTTTCTGACTCTCATTCTCCATTTCAAATTCGCCTATCTTCTTCTTTCCAATATGGTTCTCGTAGTGGTTGCTTTTGAATTTTACCCGTTCCTGTTCGTGGCAATTCTTCTAAAAAATCTACTGATTTAGGTGATTTGTAGCCTGCTAAATTCTCTCGACAATAGGCAACCAATTGTTTTCCCAAAGAATCTAGATCATCATTATCCCTTGGAACCACAATAGCTTTAACCTGCTCACCAAATTCGTCATCTGGAACACCTATCACGGCTACGTCTTTTACTGCAGGATGACCCCCGAGAACACCTTCGATTTCCGCAGGGTATATGTTGACACCGCCAGAAATTATCATGTCGATCTTTCTATCACTCAACCACAAATAGCCTTCTTCATCTAAAAATCCAATGTCTCCAAATGTGAAGACCCCCGGTTCTAGATGTGCCGCTTCTGTTTTTTCAGGAGCATTGTGATATTCAAAGTCTGTGCCCATCAAGTTTCTAAAGTACAGAGTTCCTTCTTCGCCATTTTTGCAACGATTCCCAGAATCGTCGACGACTATCGCTTCAATAGTTTCAAGTGGTTTTCCTAAACTTCCTCCACGTTCGAGCCATTCTTGAGAACTTATAAGTGAAATTATTCCTCCTTCGGTCGCTCCGTAGTATTCAGTTATTTTTTCGCCAAACCATTCAATCATTTGTGTCTTGATTTTTGGAGGACAAGGCGCAGCACCATGTAAAACTGTCTCGAGGGATTCACCTTTAAAATTTTTCTTTTTATCTTCTGGTAGATCCAAAAGTCTTTTAAATTGTGTCGGAACTAAATGAACATTGGTCGCGTTATATTCCTCCATCATTGATAACAAACCTTCAGGATCAAATTTGTGTTGCATAACGACTGAAGAGCCAGCAATCATAGGCAACCATGAAAATGCCCACTGTGCTGAATGGTACACAGGACCACAAAGAGCTGTTACACCCGGTACCGGTAACATCGCGGCAAAGCCAGCGGCTACCAATTGCATAACGTCTGGGGTTACGTCAGGTCCGGGTTCTGTCAAGCCACTTCTGACACCCTTAGGCCGTCCAGTCGTTCCTGAAGTGTAAAACATAGGTCCGCCAAGAAGCTGATTGTCAGGTTCTTCGTCTGAGTGACTTGTTAGGTATTCTTCATAATCGACAAAATTGGAATTCGAGTTTCCTCCTGTTTGTAAAACCAATGAGACGTTGCGGGAACGAGGATCTGTAAGACTTTTCTTAACCTCTTCTTGAAAACGCTCATCAACCATGACTGCTTTACATCCAGAATCTTCAAAAACGTAGGCAAGTTCATCTGAAACCCAGTGCCAATTAACCGGCACATAAATTAGACCGGCATGTGCGCATGCAAAAGAAGTTTCGAACCACTCCATTCTATTACCTGCGATAATTGCCACAGAATCACCTGCTGTGAGACCCGTAGCTCGAAAACCGTTAACAAGTGAATTAATTCGTTTATCAAAATCACTCCAACTTATCGATCCGTTGTCATCCACTAGAGCAATCTCATCACCCTTAGTTTCTGCAAAGTCCTTCATTAAGATTGACATATAACTACCTTCCGTCTATAAACGAAACTATCCTCAATTCATCCACTTATTATGATCGGAGTTTTAACCATAAATGTTTTTTTCGTGGCAGGCTTAGTGTATGAGTCTTGATATTTCTAAAGATACAGAATTGGAGTCGGCCAGCAAGACCTTCTCGACCTCAATGGTTATTTCTGGAATTAGATGCGCATTAACCTATGTGGTCTTCCCTTGGCTTTTACCTCTTCTTGGAGTGGCTGGTGGCATCACAGCAGGTCTTGGCCTACCCGTTGGCCTAATTGCAATTTTCTTTAATGTGTGGAGCATTCGTCGATTTTGGAAGAGTGACCACAACCTAAAATGGATCGTTGCGAGCATAAATGTGTGCGTAATTATTCTCCTCTTGATTCTCGTAACAATTGACATCTCAGATCTTTTATCGTGAAATCCTGAAACAAATGTCAACTAGTAAAGAAGTCATCTCAAAAGCAAAAAAATTTACCTTAACTCTTCTCGGATTCATATTCGTTGCGATAGGAATCATAGGAATAGTGGTACCTGGACTTCCAACAACTGTTTTCATGATTATCGCAGCTTGGTTATTTTCAATTTCAAATCCGAAGTTCGAAAAATGGCTTCTTGGACTACCTAAAATTGGCCCCGCAATCTCTAATTATCGCAAAGGTCTAGGAATGCCAAGAAGAGCTAAATTCTTTGCACTTTCATCGATATCTATATTTACTGCCTTTGCTGCAATCATTGTGCTAGAGAATCTTTTTGTGAGATTAGCTTTAATATCAGTAGCTGTTTTCGGAATTTGGTACATAGTTACCCGTGTTCCAACTCGCGAAAATATCAGACCGTAATTAATGCTGTCCTCATTTTTATCTATTAAAAAACTCTGAATAGTCAGGGCCAGCGCGCAAAGAGTGCCCGCCATCAATAGTAAATATTTGCCCGGTAATCCAGCTCGATTCTGAAGTGAGTAAAAATTTTACAAGGGACGCCACATCCTCAGGTTTGCCAACTTCGCCTAATGGAATGTTTTCAACATAGCTTTTGAAAATTTCACTATCGCGTGGAATAACTTCCATTATTTCTGTGGCTATAAACCCTGGACGAACAGCATTAAATCTAATTTTCATACTCCCGTACTCATCAGCTGCATTTCTCATCATCGTTTCAATTCCTGCTTTTGAAACTGTATAGGCACCAAAATAACGATGAGTCAGGTTTGAAGCTATTGATGACATACCTACGAAAGACCCTCCTCCGCTATTAGCTAGATAAGGAATTGAGTGTTTGACGCAATGCATGGTGCCTAAAACATTTAATTTTAAAGTATCTAGATATTGCTCTGCATCCAGATCTTGATAGGTGCCAAGCCCAATTGCTCCGCCTGCATTAGCTACAACACCGTCTAAAATTTTTGAAGATCCAGCAGCTTTTGATAAACACTCTTCAACAGATTCTTCATCAGTAACGTCACAAACCAAGTATTCAACTTTTGCATTATAAGCAGAATGAATTTCTTCAGAGGCTGTTTGAAGGGTTTCCAAGGTTCTGCCACAGATAATTACATCCGCACCGTATTTAACTAAAGACTCAGCACACGCACGCCCAATACCTGTTCCACCACCTGTAATTAAAACTTTCATAAACCAACCTATTTTTATCTAATTAAGAAAATTTAATACTAATAGTCTTAAATCCGATACTATATGAATTGTCATACGGGGAGCTCGGACCATCCGAGCTGAGAGGACTGAATCCGATTTCGGAGGGCAGTTGACCCGAGTACCTGATCTGGATAATGCCAGCGGAGGAATAGTGAAAAGATACATAAAGTTACCGATAGCAATAATCTTTCTTTCAATTTTTGCTTGTGGGAGTTCGGAAACAACATCTAATGAAATATTCGAATCATCGGTGACTCTCCTTACACATGATTCTTTTGCAGTTTCTGAAGGCTTGTTTGAGACTTTCACTGACGAAACTGGCATAACAGTAGAGCAACTATCTTTAGGCGACACAGGTCAATTAATCTCAAGCTCTATATTGACAAAGGAGAATCCAATAGGTGATGTTGTCTTTGGAGTTGACAACACATTCCTCAGTAGAGCACTAGATGCTGATATTTTCAGTCCTTACGTATCATCGCTTAACTCTAAAATCATCGATGGACTAATTTATGAAGAAAGTGGCCATGTAACCCCAATTGACTACGGTCACGTTTGCGTAAATTATTGGAAAAGTTCATTTAGCGACTCTTTACCGCCGCCAAGCAGTATTAATGATTTACTTGACCCCACATACGCCAGTTTGTTGGTAGTTCAAAATCCTGAAACATCCTCACCTGGATTGGCTTTTTTACTGGCCTCTATTTCGCACTTTGGTAGCAACTGGAAAAATTTTTGGAAACTTCTAACACAAAATGGTGTTTCTGTTACTAACGATTGGGAAAGCTCGTATTACGGCGAGTTCGTTGCTGGAGGTGGAAAGAAATCACTAGTTGTGTCATATGCTTCAAGTCCAATCGCTGAACTTATCTACTCGGATCCACCTGTTGAAGTGTCCCCCACGGCAATAATTGAAGATAGTTGCTTCGAGCAAATCGAATATGCAGGTATCTTAAAAAACAGTAAAAAGAGAACACAAGCTGAACTTTTGATCGACTTTTTATTATCACGACGATTTCAAGAGGACATTCCTTTAAACATGTTCATGATGCCTGTTTCTGCAGAAGCTTCCCTACCAGACCAATTTGAGGATTATCCGATGATCAGAAACAATTTGAATACGATCACCCCTGCTGAAATCGAAAATGGTCGAAACGATTGGACCGAAATTTGGACAGAAACGGTTCTTCGCTAAATACATTCTTTCGGATGCGACAGTGGGTAATTGGCCTGCTGCCAGTCTCTTTCCTTGCTTTACTTTTTTTTCTGCCTGTTTTTGAAATTCTAAAAGAGGCTTCTTCTTATTCTTTAAGTCCAGTCCGTGAGATTCTTAGTAGTGCAAGATTTTGGGAAATTACTTGGTTCACTATATGGCAGTCTCTAGTATCGACTTTTCTTTCGATTACTTTTGCCTTTCCTGCTATTTACCTTTTTACTAAGTATGAATTTAAAGGTAAAAAGGTTCTTAGATCATTAATCACAATTCCTTTTGTGCTGCCTACTGTCGTCGTAGGAAGTGCTTTCACTGCTGTATTTACAAGATTTAATCTTGATGAAGGCTCTATAAACTTACGACACACAGTATGGGCAATTTTGATTGCACATATTTTTTTCAACGCCTCTATAGCAATTCGAATAATCTCTACTTATTGGTATGGCTTAAACGATAATCCCGAAAATCAGTCTCGAATTCTGGGAACCGGGAAGATTCGTACTTTTTTCAGAATCACTCTCCCTAGGTTAAACCCAGCTCTATTCTCAGCTGCAACTACAATTTTCCTTTTTTGTGTGACTTCATTTGGAATAATCCTCATTCTAGGAGGTCCCAAAAATTCAACAATTGAAACAGAAATCTGGAGACAAGCTATATGGCGTGGTGAAATAAGCACAGCGAGTGCTTTTGCTGTGATTCAATTAACATTTGTTATTTTATTGTCTTGGGGTCTCATAAAAGCAGAGAAGAAAAGTGCCTCTAGCGAGGAACTTTCTAGAGCAAGACGAAAGAAACCTCTTAAACGAACTCTAACTTTTCATTTCACTTATCTTTTCTGCTTGTTTGGCTTACCCATTCTCATCCTGCTGGAAAGATCGCTGCGCTTAGACGGCTCAGGTTTATTCGCTTTTTTCACTGGATTAACACAGCGGACAAATATTATTCCTATAACTCCTATTGCTTCCCTATGGAACTCCTTGCGGTTTGCCATGCTTGCTTCACTCATAGCTACCCTTATTGGATTAGCAGCTTCTACAGTCATCGTGCATGGAAGTAAAAAACTTTCTACTTTTTTAAACGTATCCACCTCTATTCCTCTGGGTGTCTCAGCTGTAACAATCGGCTTTGGAATTTTTCTTTCTTTTAGTGGCCCTTTAACAAATTTGCGTAGCTCTCAATTGATGATCCCAGCACTTCATGCTCTATTAGGTATTCCATTTGTTATCAGGAGTGTCGTTCCTACGATGCGACGGATTCCAACATTGCTATACGAGAATTCCCAACTCCTTGGGGTGAAACCTATAAAGAGCTGGTTCAATATCGATTTAAAACTTTCGCTTCGCTCACTTCTGGTCGGGGCAGGCTTCTCTTTTGCCATATCCTTGGGTGAATTTGGAGCTACTTCGTTCCTACCAAGAAACCCTGACACCCTTACTGCACCCCTAGTTATATACAGGCTTCTCAGCACTCCCGGACAAGAGCTTCGCGGACAAGCGATGGCACTTTCAGTTATCTTGGCGTTCATTACATCTCTAAGTATTTTTCTAATAGAAATGGTAAGAAAAACGGACTAACTCTCACCTGTTTGTTTCATCAAAGCTAATTGCCTGCTTTGTGCTACAAGGCGACCATCGCTGTCCCAGAGACGCCCTGTCTCGATCATGCTGCCATTTTGCAAGTCGTCAGTAAAAAAATGTCCCATTATCCAACCCTCTTTAGGAGTATTTCGCACATGAACAGTTAGCTCTACTGTAGGAACCCAACCCACTCTTCCAAGTTTCGAGAATATTGAAGGTGGAAAAGCATCAGAAAAAAGCGCCAATGCTAATGAATCAACAGAAGTTGAATCACAAAATTTTATCCATCCGTACAACTCAGACCTGTCAGAATCATTCCCCATTTCAGCCACACGGACATCAACTCGTTTTTGAATCGATAAATCTACACCTTGATTTTCCGCTGATCTCTTTTCACAATTCTCAGGAGACGGTATGGATGGTGGCTCAATTTCAATTTTCGGAAGATTTTCAGTCGTTTTTTTGAAATCGCCGAAAGCGGCTAAGACCTGCAAAGAGGGTTTTTCTCGTTGTATAAGTAAACCGCTACTAGTTGAGATGCTACTTCCTTCTCGAAGAATCAGTGATTCGACTTTCGCTTCTTCACCAGTTACTCCAGGTCGTAGATAGTGAGCATTTACAGAAAGTAAATTTTTTGAATTAGCTTGCTCTTGCATTGCACGCAAGACGACAGCCAACAGGTAACCACCATTTGGGACATCACCGATATTCCAATTTTGATCTAAGTTCCCCTTCCATGTAGTTTCATTTTCCCTTTTGAAAGATGTCTCGTTAAAAAATTGTGAAGTCATTTTTTCCAAAGCTCGAATCTTGATTAAACAACTACTCTTAGAGCTTCATTTTCTATGCGGAAAACGATATTTGAAAACTTACCAATCTTTTCTCCATCAATTTCTACGTTCATTTTTTTTACAAACGAAAACTGCTCTGATGCAACTCTTTTATATTTAATCTCTGGATGCGGGATGTGACTTCCAGTGCTAGCACGCTTTCTTCCCTTTAAAAGCTGAATCGTAGATAATTCTAATTCCAACATGTCAAATTTTCCATCGCCAGGATGAGCCTTCGGTGTTGGATTTGCTTTTCCGTAATGGGCAACATTGGAAATAAAAAATTTTTTACCTTTTAGTTTGCTCCCAATGAGCATGTGTGCACAAAACCAGTAAATTTTACCGTCAAGCAATACACAACCGAGATCTATATCAAGAGTGGTGGCGTCTTCCCCATAAAGACGGTTCTCCTGATGACGCCCACCAAGAGTTCGCCACAAGTCACCTCCTAATAATCCAAATACGGGTAGATCAATTCCTTCTCTCTTGCATCGATTGATTTTCTTCCAAAGTTCTTTATTGTCTTTAACAATCACACCATCAGTGGGCAACGGCGAAGAAGATCCCCAATTTCTGCCTTTTTCAATGTTCATCTATAAACCTTTTTCCTGCAATGTTTTCGTTTCAAATTCTCCAGAAAGTGAAACAACTCCCCTTTCCATTAATTCAACTGTTTGCAAAGCTAACTTTGCCGTCTCAGGTCGAGCCACATTAGAGATTTGTTTAAGTAAATCAATGGATAAACGTACATTTCTGACAAATTCTCCTCCCGTAAATTCTTTCGTTAAAACTTCACCCAAAGTGCAACCAGAAACCCAGTCAAATACAACTTTTGAAAAACCTGAATCTGGAGGTGAATTTGGTGTAATTCCGAATCTCATTTCTATTCTTTCGATTTCATCATTAAGCAACAACAATTCTTTGATACTTTCAGTTGTAAAATTTTCCAATTTTCGATTTTTTCTCTGATGCCTTTCATTTCCTCTACTTCGAAAAGTGAAACATGAAACCAAAGCAGCCAATTCCTCAGGTGTTAATCCATCGAATATCCCATCAGAAATCGCTCGAGTGACTAAAAGATCAGACTCATTAAATATCTTTGTCAATGGCACACCAATATCGGTCAAACTCCAACCATCAGCTAATCCGGTTGTTTCTAATACATCTCTACGAAATTGAACTTCTTCGATTAAACCAGAATTTATATTTCGCGTATTCCTTACCCATTGAAACTGCGCAAAGGAATTAGCCAATAATTCAGCAGCTTCTATCTCGCTACGGGTAGATAACAAATTTGCCAGCATGTTATATGTCGGCGTAAATGCAGAAATAAGTGCGAATTCTCTACTCGTAAGTAAGTCCGCCACTTCGTTAAACGGAACAAAAGGGGACCAGCAGGTGAAGCTATGACCCTCTGTATCAATTCCTCGGCGTCCAGCTCTCCCGGTCAACTGCGTAAATTGACTCGGCTTAAGCAAGTCGTGACTTTCCCCATTGAACTTGGTTAGCTTCTCTATAACTACAGAACGTGCCGGCATATTTACCCCTACAGCTAATGTTTCTGTTGCAAATATCAATTTAAGTAGACCTAAGGAAAACAATTCTTCAATAGTCTGTTTGAACAATGGCAGCAATCCCGCGTGATGCGAAGCAAAACCCTTTTCTAGAGCCTCTAAGAGTGAATCAACACGTAAAATTCTCTTTTCTTCTTCCGTTAGCAATCCAAACTTCTCTTCGGCATACTCTCGTGCTTTCTTACCCTCATCCTCATTATTAAGTGACCCTACGTACCTGACCATCGCATCTCGAGCTTCATCGCATCCTTTTCGACTAAAAATAAAATAAATTGCCGGTAACATTTCCAACTTTTTTAGCTCAGCGATAATCTCACTCCGCCTCGGAGTTACCCAACGTTTAGAGTTTTGCTTCCCTCTACCTCTGTATGAATTACTGAATATTTGCCCCTTACTGTTCGGTTTTCCGTTTTTCAGTATTTCAATCCTGGTTAATTGATAATGCCTGGTTTTTTCTGCAGCAAAAAAATGTCCTTTTAATGGAACAGGTCGACTCTCGCGAGTAATTTGCTTAATGTTTCCTCTGACTGAAGCAATCCAATCTTTAAGCTCATCTGCGTTAGAAACCGTTGCTGACAAAGCAACGATGAGGACTCTTTTTGGCAAAGTCAGAATTATCTCCTCCCAAACCGCACCTCGATATGGATCCTCTAAAAAATGAATCTCGTCAAGAACTACGAATGCAAGATCCTCAGGTACTCCTCGAGGGCTATAAAGCATATTTCGTAGAACTTCTGTAGTCATTACGAGAACTTTTGAGTCACTTCGTATCGAATGATCTCCGGTTAGAAGTCCTACATTTTCTTCTCCAAACTGATTTGAAAAATCACGAAACTTTTGATTACACAAAGCTTTTATAGGCGCTGTGTAGTAAAGGTATTTAGACTGCTCAAGAGCTTTTACGATCGCATGCTCCGCTACAAAAGTTTTTCCGCTTGAAGTTGGCGCTGTTACAAGAACCGAATTCTCAGCATCTAATGCTTCAATAGATTTCTTTTGGAATTGATCCAATTTGTAGGGGAAATTTTTCTTCACACCTTCGTCTGCAATCTACGATTCCTCAGAGAACCTACAAGTATTGCCACCTCATAAAACATCAACATGGGAACAGAAAGTATTAATAACGTAAAAGGGTCGCCGCTAGGAGTCAAAACTGCCACTAACGCAACAATCCCCACAATTGCATATCTTCGACTTTTTCTTAAAGCACGTGGTGTAAGCACACCAAGTAACTGAAGAAATATCAAAAGTAGTGGAAACTCAAACCCAACTCCAAAAGCAACAATCATCTTTATTACAAAACCGATGTATTTAGCTGGTGAAAATACACTAACCAAATCTGGTCCTCCAATTTCTACTAGAAAATCAAGAGCGCGTGGGATGCTCCAATAAGCCAGAAGAGAACCCGTAACAAATAGCAAAAGACCTGATAACACAAAAGGTATTGCCCATTTTTTCTCTTTGGAAAGTAACCCTGGTGCAATGAATCGCCATGCTTGCCAAAGGAGCATAGGAATCGAAAGAATTATTCCTCCGTAGCCAGCAACTGTCAATCTCACACTAAAAGGTTCGAGTGGATCGGTTACTAGAAGTTCACAACCACTTCCGAAAATACGCTCTGGGGCTGAAACATTACGTATTTGACAATATGGTTCTAGTAATAAATCGAGAATTGCGTCATACAAGAACCAGCAAGCTATTCCTCCAGCACAAATCGAGATAAAAGATATCAATAATCTCTTTCTCAACTCTTGCAGATGATCGAGTAGCGGCATTCGATCTTTTTCTATTTGAACCACTTAACTGCTCTGATTCTCTGGTTCGTCATTAGAATTTTGCTCTTGCGACAAAAGTGCCCCTTGCGCCCTGGCTTTCATTTCAATGTCGGGATCCTCCACAGCGTTACGAAGTTCCTCTTGAAAACTTCTACTCATTCTCCGCGCTTCTTTTATGAAATTTCCAATTTTTCTAGCGAACTCTGGAAGACGTTCAGGACCAAGCACTAGTAGGCCTAAAACCAAAATAACTAAAACTTCTCCGCTGCCTATATTTCCCATGTTGTGATCCTACAGAATAAGGACCAAATGAATGACACAGATACCTCTTTAAGGCATGCTTAATACATGGAGGATCTAAACCGAATCGAGATGCCGCCACTCCTATTCGCTCATCGCGGCGGTAAAGCCGATGCTCCTGAAAATACGATAGGAGCATTTAAAAAAGCCCTTTCGAATGGTTCAAATGGATTAGAGAGCGATGCACAATTTACTAAATGTGGAAATGTTGTTCTCCATCACAATCGCCACTTCGGTTCATTTTTTAAGCGTAAAGCCATCAATAGATGCGAATTGCTTAATCTGCCGTCATCTATCCCATCATTAGAAACCTTTTATTCTGAAATCGACGGAGAGTATGACTTTTCCGTAGATGTTAAAGACTCGAGAGCCGTTGAAGAAATCTTAAAGATTTCTAAAAAGTGCTCATTTCCTTTAAAAAAACTTTGGCTCTGCCATCCGGATATCGAAAAAATAGCTTTTTGGCGAAATTTAGATGAAACAGTAAGACTTGTTAATTCAACAACACTTGAAAACTTAAAGGAAGGACCTGAAAGAAGGATCGCAAATCTGCGCGAAATCGGTGCTGACGCATTTAACATGCATTTTTCTGAATGGAATGAAGGGCTTGTTTCACTTTGCCATCGCTTCCAAATTCGAAGCTTCGCTTGGGACGTTCAAGAAGACAGGCAACTGGGTTGGCTTTTTAGTATTGGGATTGACGGAGTTTTCAGTGACCACGTAACAAAAATGACCACCTCGTGGGAAGAGTATAAAAACCGAAGGCCTAAAGCCTCTTGAAATCCCCAAAGGGCCATATTCGGATAAATGCCCTTCCTTCGATATCTTCCGTTGGAACTGGGCCGAAAAATCGACTATCTCTCGAGTTGCTTCTGTTGTCGCCCATTACGAAAACGTGATCTGCAGGAACTCTGCAACCTGCAGACTCCTCGGGTCGATTTACACAGTTAATTGGACTAGAAAATGAATTTATTTCAGTCTGTAAAGGTAAATAGGGCTCCAGTAATAAACCCCCATCGATTTCGATCCTTCCGTCTTCAACTGTTACAAATTCTCCAGGCAGACCAATAACACGCTTTATTAGATCATCACTACTTTCGGTTTTTTCTGGCGTAGAAAAGACAATCAAGTCCCCCCTATTAACGGAATGAAGATCGTAACTCAACTTGTTAACTAAAATTCGGTCACCTTCTAGAAGCGTAGGGTTCATGGAGGGCGACGGTATGTAGTAAGCCTGAAAAAGAAAAGCTTTTATTATTAGCGCTAACCCGATTGCACCCACTAAAACTATCGTCCACTCCACTACAGACTTACGAGTCCTCTTAGCCACAGAGGGGAAAAAATCATTATTGCTATTTGAACTTTTTTCATCAACGTCCAGAGACAAGGGGGTAATTGGTTGTTCTCCTTCAATGTCTTCAAGAGTGACGATTGAGCCGCGGAAAGATTCTTCCGCCTGGTCGTGAATTTGACTTACCTCTAACTCATCGACATCCTTGATTTTCGATTCTGAGTCATCTTCAAGAGGAGTGTTTTCAGTATCGAAAGACCCTTCGGAACGATTTTTTGCACGTTCTAAAACTTCTTGTGCCCATTTTTCGGTATCGGTAAAACCTTCATCAGATCCTTCATTTTTAGTTTCACCGTCCACATGGACAACTTAGTCGCAATTTCTCAGTCTATGTGGCCGTTACGAGTTATATATCCTTAAGATTTCTTCAGCTGCTTTTGAACGAAAATTGCTTTCTATCCCTGTCGGTACTTCTAAAAGTTCAACTTCTGCACCTAGAGTCATCAACAGTTGCTTGAACCACACGATCGAAGCGACAGGGCACGTTAACCTAATTTTTTCGTCTGAAATTTTCTCAAATTCTACATTTGGAAATCCATCGATAAGCGGTTTGTTTTTAATTGGGATTTCAATAACCGCATTAGGAAATTTATCTAAATTAAAAAAGTCTTCAGAGTCTGAGTAATCAAGTGGATTACCTTCTCTATCTTCATCTACAGTTTTAATTTCTTTTATCCTGTCAAGGCGAAAAGTCTTAGTAGATGATGAATTTTTACAGTAGGCCTGCAGGTACCATTTACCTCCGTTCTCTAAAATCTTTTCTGGTTCTATTTTGCGAGAGGAAATTTCGTTTCGTGAGCCGACTAAATATTCAATCTGTATAACCGTTTTATCTTTAATAGAATTCTGGACTTCAAGAAGGTATTTTGTAGGATTTGCCAACTTTATTTCTAAAAAATTTTGCGAAGCACCTTCAAAAGCTGAGAGTTTAGTTAAGGCTCTCTCTAGTGGATCCAAGTCATCTTCTATTTCATTTGTCAGGGCTCCGCCAAATTCAATAAGAGCTTTTCCAGCAGCGCGTAAAGAGACCAGTTCCTTTTTGCTCAATTTCATTGGTTGTCTAAACCAGTCCGCATATCGTACCCATACTCTTTCTTCAGAGATAGAAACTTCAATCAAACAATCTGGTGTAAATGGGTAAACGCCAACAAAGAAGACGACGTTTTCTAGATCTTCGATTAATTCTTTACGCGGATAATCAAATCTTGAGATCACTTCCTCCAAATAGGGGCCATTTTGACTTTCAATCCAAGGAAGCACGGCTAATAAACGTTTGGTTCTTTCTGCAGAATTCATCTGAGTCATTGGATTGACTCCAACCATTCAATTAATGATTCACGACACTCAGGAGGTTCGAGCAACTCGGCAGCATCAAGAAAGGAAAGGACGAAAGTACGAAAAATTCTCCAGTCGCGAACAGTTTCATACAAAATTATGGAACCGTCGGAAAGCTCTTCATATAAGGCTTTCTCGCCGATCATTTCCAACGCCCATGAAGCATGAGTTCTATCAACTTTTAGTTGCACTTCGTTTTTTTCTTCTCCGAAACGCCAAGGTGGTTCTTGACTTATTTCTGAAACATCATCATTAAGTTCGAATTTTTCTGCAGTTAACTCAATTTCCCCTTGAATGCGATCAAGCCGAAAATGTCTAATAGCTTCACGATTTTTGTCATAAGCAATCAAATACCACTTGCCGCCCGAAAAAACTAGCCGATATGGATTTACCTCACGCATTTCACTTTTGTATTTGAAAAATACAGATAAATGTTCGACCAAAGCATGCATACATATTTCCATCAATGTCTCAGTTGGTATTTCACTTACTGGCGCTGCTTTTTCCTGTAAGACGCCTCCCATTTTGTAAAAGGGGGAATCTATGTCATCCCCTTGTAAGTGAATTAAATTTGACGCTAGATGCAAGGCAGCTATCTCTTCGTTGTCTAGTAATGGATGATCTGCTTCATAGTCACTTTTGTGTATGCGGTAACCTTCTAGAGGTGGATCAGTACCTGGAATTTTTTCAAGAGAAATAGGAAGACCCAAAGCTCTCAATTCGTCTTTATCCCTTTCAAAAGTACGCCTAAAAGACTCATCATTCTCAGAGTAGGCTCCAGGTATACGTTCACGAATTGAGTGTCTACTTAAAGGCTTCTCAGTTGAAAGAAGAGCGGATATTAGATTCAAAAGCCTTTCAATTTTCTTCACAAAAATATATTAGACCTTTACGCTTCTATAAGGAATCAATCAGCTTTTGAACTCTTTCGTCTTCGAAACGAAAAGGGTCTTTGCAAAGAACGGTTCTTTGAGCTTGATCATTCAACTTTAGATGTACCCAGTCAACTGTGTAATCACGTTTCTTCTCTTTAGCTCGACGAATAAATTCACCTCTTAATCGTGCTCGAGTTGTCTCAGGAGGTTCATCAACAGCATGTCTAATTTCTTTTTCGTCTAAAATATTTCTACTCAAACCTTTTCTATTCATACGATAAAACAAGCTTCTATACCTATTAACATCATGATATTGAAGATCCAAAAGTCCCACTCGCGAATCAGCAAGTGAAAGATTGTTACGTTCTCGATACTTCTCTACTAAATGATATTTCGCAACCCAGTCGCATTCAGCTGACAAAGATAGAGGATCGTGTTCCAATCGGTCTAAGCAGTGTTCCCACATTTTCATGATTTCTTTTTCCTCGTCATTCAATTCACGCATTTCAGAAAAACGATGGGCTTTTTCTAAAAACTCTTTTTGCATTTCAAGAGCCGACATCTCGCGTCCGTTGGTTAGTTTAACTTTTCTCCTACAAGTAAGGTCATGGCTAATTTCCCTAATGGCTCTAATAGGATTCTCTAAAGTCATATCTCGAAAAATTACATTTGGCTCCTCCAGCATCCGTAAGAGCAACCCACATGCACCCACTTTCAGAAAAGAGGCGTACTCGCTCATATTCGAGTCTCCTACTATCACGTGCAAGCGGCGGAATCTTTCCGCATCAGCATGCGGCTCATCACGTGAGTTAATTATCGGTCGTGATCTGGTTGTCGCGCTTGAAACACCTTCCCAAATGTGTTCTGCTCTTTGACTAATGCAATAAATAGCTCCGTTTCCACTCTGTAAAATTTTTCCAGCGCCCGCATATATCTGTCTACTTATAAGAAAAGGAATCAAAACTTCGGAATACTGAAGTGACTCATCCCGCCTGTTTGTCAAATAGTTTTCGTGACAACCATATGAATTACCGGCGGAATCAGTATTGTTTTTGAAAAGATATATTTTTCCTTCTATACCCTCTTCGTTCAAACGGTTTTCCGCACTTTTCGAAAGTTCTTCCAATATTCTTTCGCCTGCTTTTTCATATGCAATCGCTGATCTAACAGAATCACATTCCGGAGTCGCATATTCAGGATGTGAACCTACGTCTAGGTAAAGCCGTGCTCCGTTTTGCAAAAAAACATTTGAACTCCTACCCCAGGAAACAACTCTTCTAAATAAATACCTAGCCACCTCGTCAGGACTTAAACGTCGTTGCCCATCAACTGTGCAGGTAACTCCATACTCACTTTCGATACCATATATTCGTCTCTGCATTTGTCAGTGAGACTTCGCGAGCTTAGGCAAGAAGCTCGTTTAACTCATCACCTTCTATTCGAGTAAAAGCTCTTCTGCCATTTCCACGCGAAAGAATTGCCACTTCAAGTTCATCTGAAGAAAAGGTCTTGTCGGGTCCGGAAAGTGCTTTAGTGGTCACCTTAATACTCTCTTCGAGAGAAGAACCTGCTTTCCAAGTTTCCTGAATTCGGTCTCTTATGAGTTCGGCCTCACCTCCTATTACTACAAAAGAAGAAGTGTCCATAACAGTTCCGTCATAAAGCAAATGAAAAAGTTGGTCATCCACTTGAGAATCACCTATTTCAGCAACAATCATTTCCACCTCAAGAGGTTTCATCTCGTGAGTAAAATACTGGCCAAGAATCTGTGCGTACTGATTAGCCAACCAACGTGCATCTACGTCATCACGACTAAAAGAATAACCTTTTAAATCGGCGTGTCTTATTCCTGCTATACGTAACTGATCAAACTCACTGTATTTTCCAACTCCCATGAATCCGATTTTGTCATATATTTCCCCAGCTTTTCTCAAGGTCTTTGAAGGGTTTTCGGCGCACAATAAAACACCCTCAGAATATGTGCAGGCAACCGCTGCTCTACCTCGCGAAATTCCTTTTCGTGCGTAGTCTGCACGGTCTTTCATTAGTTGTTCAGGTGAAACATACATTGGCATAGTCATGTCAACTATTTCCTCTTTCAGAAATATTCTGAACTATTATTTCGGTACGACCTTCAAGTTCTTCATCAGATATGCGTTCGAATCCGTTTGCGTCGATTTTTGCAATTACAGGAAAAATACCCCTCAGGAGGTCAGGGCCACCGGTAGCACTATCTTCCTCAGATGCTTCCAGAAGTGCTTCTAGTGCAATATCAATTGCTTCGCTAAGACCCACAGATGAAGAGTGACGAAGTTTTACTACTGTTGAGGCATGGAGGCTTCCCGACCCTGTAGATACAAAATCTTTTTCCTCGTAGCGTCCTCCAGTAATATCAAATTGAAATAATCTTCCTTGATCCGTTTTTTCTTCGTATCCTGCAAAAATTGGCACAACTCCCAATCCCTGCATTGCCGCAGGAAAGTTTCCCTTAAGCATAAGACTCAGCTGGTTAGCTTTACCTTCAAGGCTTAGTGGTGAACCTTCAACTTTTTCGTAATGTTCAAGCTGTAATTGAAATAACCTAACCATTTCCATGGCGGGTCCTGCCGCTCCTGATATTCCCACCCCAGAAAAAGCATCTGCTGGAAAAACTTTTTCCATAGTCCTATGACTTATTAAGTGTCCACTTGTGGCTCTACGGTCACCGGCCATAAGAACACCATCGCTATAACGAATCGCGACAATCGTTGTACCATGTGTAATCGAATTATTGTTTTCGATTTTTTCTGGAACACTTCCCTCAAATCCAACTTTTCTTAGAAGGCCGAGAAAACTAGGCCCTGGATCTTCTGGAGGAGTAAAAATCGGAAGTGTCACAATAAGACTCTACAAGCAGAATTAGCCTGCCTACTCCCCGCCTTTTTGTACATAATTTTTAACGAATTCTTCTGCATTCTCCTCTAGCACTTCGTCAATCTCGTCAAGAAGCTCATCCAGTTCTGAGGAAAGCTCTTCACTGCGAGCAGGGGTCGGTTCAGTGGCCTCTATCTCACTTTTATCAATTTCCGATGTTTTACGTTTTTTGTGTTCACTTTCAGCCATTTTGAGACCTCAATTATTCGATCGTTTCAGAAATACTTTCAATTAACTCTATTACCGTTTCACAGCTATCAATCAAATGCTCTACATGTTGAGCAGTTCCTTTTAAAGGTTCCATCATTGGTACGCGCCGAAGATTTTGATCTCCGGTGTCGAAAACTATCGAGTCCCAATTGGCCACTAGTACATTTTCTGGCCACTTTTGCAAGCATTTTCCGCGAAAAAATGCCCTAGTTTGCTCGGGGGGATTTTCAATAGCTAATGCAACTTCTTCTGTTGAAACAATTTTTTCAGTCGATACACGTGAAAAAAGCGACATTTCTGGTCGTAAGTCGTGATATTGCAAATCTAGAGCTGCCAATTTGTAATCGTCAATATTCAATTCATGTCGATCCCTATAAGAATCGATAATGTTCTTCTTTGTTACCCAATCAAGAAAACCAAACAACTGGTCAGGATTGGAGGTCAAAGCTGACAGTATCTTTTCCCAATAATCCATTACTTTGATTACACTTTCTCCACCAACATTCTCAAAACCAAATTCATTCAAGTATTTTTTAGAACGTTCATATAGCTCCCACTGGATAGATAAGGCTGTAGCAGTTTTGCCACCTTCCAGAAGAATCGGTGCTTTAAGTGACATATCGCGTGATACTTGCTGAAGGGCATGAACAGGATTTGCGATTTTTAATTGATTGTCTAGAAAATCATCCTCGATCATTGCCATCAAAAGTCCTGTTGTCCCTAATTTCAAAAAAGTAGAGACTTCACAAAGATTTGCGTCCCCAACAATTACATGAAGCCGTCGATATTTAAGAGGGTCTGCATGCGGCTCATCTCTTGTGTTGATAATTGGCCTTTTCAGGGTGGTTTCTAAGCCGACTTCTTCTTCAAAAAAATCTGCGCGTTGGGTTAACTGAAAAGGTATTTCCATTCTTTTTTCACCTATAGCCTCACTTCCAACTTTTCCGGCTCCAGTGAAAATTTGTCTCGTCACAAAATGCGTAGTTGCGTGTTGGACTATTCTTCCAAAAGGAGTTTCTCTACTGATGAGATAATTCTCATGACAGCCGTAACTATTTCCCTTGCCGTCAGAGTTGTTTTTATAAACAATCAACTCTTCGCCGTCCGGTAATGCTTCATTAGCAGCCGACATGGATTTTATAAGGATTTCATCACCTGCTCTATCCCAACATAGTAAAGAAAGTGGATCGAGACATTCTGGTGTACTCAACTCGGGATGGGCGTGATCAACGTAATATCGCGAACCATTAGCAAGAACTGCATTAACTAAATTTGGTTCTATCTCAGGAGGTAAGGATCCCACTGGAGCGAATCCACGTATGTCTATCCCGGGAGTTTCATCTATAAAATCCCAGCCCACCCTAGGTGAATTCGGACCGATACCTGGTTCAGACGTCTTACTTAAATAAGCATTAATCAGAAACGAAGATGCGCTTATGGGATTCGAGTCTTTTACACCACGATGAATAATCCCGTACTCGGTTTCAGTTCCATAAATTCTTCGGAGTGCCACAATCGGACTTTAACCCAAGAAAGGAAAAAATTTGTTCTAGGAGAAAAAACAGGTGAGAGTTATAGATATTGACCAGTCGTAATAGCTTCGATGGAGCGACCTCCAGTATCTTCGGGGGTGTCAGGAGCTAAAGTCCGAACGTACACAATCCGCTCGCCTTTCTTGCCAGAGATTTTGGCCCAGTCGTCCGGATTTGTGGTATTTGGAAGATCTTCATGTTCTCTGAACTCTTGCCGTACTGCAGTAAGTAGATCTTCAACCTGTAAACCTTTTACCCCACCGGCAAGATCTCTTTTAATAGCTAGCTTCTTTGCTCTCCTGACTATGTTTTCAATCATTGCTCCTGATGCGAAATCTTTAAAATATAAGACTTCTTTTTCACCGTTTTGGTAAGTAACTTCAAGAAATTGATTGGCTTCCTGAGTGCTATACATAGCTGCAACTGCCTCATCAGTCATTGCTTTAAGCGCTTTATCTTGATCTCCCCCGCCAAGAGAGTCGATCAAATCAGTATCTACAGGCAAATCAGCAGTTAGATATCTACTAAATATCTGTGCGGCTGCAACTTCATCAGGTCTCTTTATTTTTATCTTTACATCAAGTCGGCCTGGTCGGAGGATCGCGGGGTCGATCAGATCTTCGCGGTTCGACGCTCCAATAACAATCACGTTTTGCAAGGTCTCTACTCCATCTATCTCTGCCAAAAGTTGAGGTACGATTGTTGATTCCATATCAGAGCTAATTCCAGTTCCTCTGGTTCTGAAAAGAGATTCCATTTCATCGAAAAAAACTATTACTGGCCATCCTTGTTCAGATTTCTCTCGCGCTCTTTGGAAAACAAGCCTTATTTGCCTTTCCGTTTCACCTACATATTTGTTAAGAAGTTCAGGCCCTTTGATATTCAAAAAATAACTTCGTGCTGCATGATCACCAGTTACTTCCGCAACTTTTAGAGCTAGTGAATTAGCGACTGCCTTTGCAATCAAGGTTTTGCCACATCCCGGTGGGCCGTACAACAAAATTCCTTTTGGAGCTGGTAATTGATATAGAGAAAAGAGTTCTTTATGCATGAAAGGGAGTTCGACAGCGTCAACGATCATTTCAATTTCACGATCTAATCCCCCAACATCTTCGTATGTCTCGTTCGGTATCTGTTCCAGGACCAGGTCTTCAACTTCTGGTCGAGGCAGGCGTTCCAACAAGATTCCAGACCTTTCATCCACACGAACCGAGTCTCCACTTCTTAAACCTGAATCATGAAGGCCCTTTGCCATCTCCACTACACGTTCTTCATCAGCTCTTCCCACGACTACAGCTCTACTACCACCGTCGAGAACTTCTTTTACCCTTACTATCTCACCACTGCTCTCTGGATCTCGTGAGTCGACGAGAACCATTGATTCATTAAGAATTACTTCGTCACCTAGTTTTAGATTTTCAATCTTCGATGGGAGAGCATTTACTCGCATTTTTCTTCCAGAAGACGTAACGTCGACAGTTCCATCATCGTTTATTTTCACAATGGTTCCGTAGGCTGAC
>QCLO01000025.1 GCA_003214465.1 Acidimicrobiales bacterium AG-414-N20
TTATTGAACATCGGGCTTAGAGTCTCACCAGCCAAAGCCACCATCTCAGGAACATGCCCACTAGCAGGCATATTTACTGTTAAACCGTCAAGACCCATATCTATAAGAGACTGGACTTGTTCTCGCACTTCATCAGGTCCGCCCATGATTATTCGAGCAGTAAGAGCTTTTTGGAATTCTTCATCAAGCGAATCCCAATCAAGCCCACGCGCTGCAAAAAATTCGTTGCGTGCCCTTTCAGCTTCCTCTTGAGAAGGAGCTATACCCAAAGTGCCCAACCAACTGACAGAAACCTCAGACCGGTCACGACCGAGATTTGAACAATGCTCATCAAGAACTTCTAACTTTCTGGGTATCTCATCAGGCATGCAAACAAGATTCGACTCATCAGCGTATTGAGCAACCATTCGCAAAGTCTTCTTTTCGCCCGAGCCGCCAATCATTATTGGAACCTTCCGAACGGGAGGTGGTTCATTTATGGCCTCTTTAACCCAGTAATGCTTACCTTCAAAAGAAGGTTTTTCGCCATTAATCATCGGAATGATTATCTGAAGAGCTTCTTCCAACTTCTCGAATCGATCAGTGAAAGTTCCGAACTCAAAACCAAGAGCGTCATGTTCAAGTTGAAACCAACCTGCACCAATACCTAAAACAGCCCTACCTTTAGAAATAACATCAAGTGTTGTAATAGTTTTAGCCAAAACAGTTGGGTTTCTGTAGGTATTACCAGTCACAAGAGATGAAAGTTCGATTTTTTCGGTACGAGCAGCCAAAGCAGCAAGTAGTGAATAGCACTCAAGCATGTAATCGTCGGGTTGACCCAATCCGGGCAGTTGATAAAAGTGGTCCATTACCAAAACAGTGTCAAAACCACTTTTTTCGGCAGCAACAGCTTGCGCAGCAACATTTTCAAACACATTGTCAGGGGTCGCCCCTGGAAAATTGAAAAACGGAATTTGATAACCAAGACGAATCATCCTTGGAACCTATCTTTCTATGACCTAAATTACGCATAGAACTTGAACATTTGAAAAAGCATGTCACTAACTCATTAAAAGGAAGGAGGAAACATGACACTTTCAGATACGAAACCATGGTGGCAAGGAAGTTTCGGGTACCAGATTTATATCAGATCCTTTGCTGATTCAAATAACGATGGATACGGAGATTTCCAAGGAATCCGCAGCAAAATCCCTTATCTGAAAGACCTTGGAATTGATTTTCTCTGGATTACACCCTTCTACCCTTCACCGATGGCCGACTGGGGATATGACGTCGCCGAGTATTGCGACATCGACTCGACATTTGGGAACCTCGACGATTTCGACGCCCTCGTAGGACAAGCACACGAAAGTGGAATAAAAATAGTCGCAGATCTGGTTCCCAATCACACAAGCGATCAACATAAATGGTTCAAAGAAGCCAGAAAAGGACCTGAAAATGAATTTCGTGACTACTACATATGGAAAGACCCCGCACCAGATGGAGGACCCCCAAACAACTGGGTTGCATACTTCGGTGGACCAGCATGGACCTTTGACGAAACTTCAGGACAGTACTACATGCATCTCTTCCTACCCGAACAACCAGACCTGAATTGGAGAAACCCTAAAATTTTGGAAGAATTCGATCAGATACTCAGATTCTGGCTAGAACGGGGAGTTGACGGTTTTCGAATAGACGTCGCAGGCGGACTGATGAAAGATGAACAGTTCCGTTCAAACCCCGAGATAACACCATGGGACCCTGAAGGAGACAGATGGGAACAGTTTGAAAGTTTTGAACACCGTTATGACATTTTCCAGGAAGACAACCACGAAATCTTCAGAAGATGGAGATCAATCTTCGATGAACACGGAGCCTACTTGCATGGCGAAACATACATATTAGAACCTTCAGGTTTAGCCGAGTTACTTCCTGGAGACGGACTTCACGGGGGATTCTGGTTTGAACCAATGCATATCGAATGGGATCCAGACGAAATTAGACGCAGCGTTGTAGAAGTATCCGACCTTGTAGGGGAGAGTATTCTCTGGGCAGCGGGAAGCCATGATATGCCTCGATCTCCGACAAGATTTGGTAACGATGACACCGGACGGTTCCGAACCCTTGCTTTGAATACTTTGTTCTCCTTTTTGCCTGGTGTCCCAGTTATTTATCAAGGGGAAGAACTGGGATTAATTGATGGTGATGTTCCAGAAGAACACAAACTTGATCCTGTTGCTTTAAATGATAAGCAATTTGGCGGACGCGATGGGTGCAGAACCCCAATGCCTTGGAGTTCAAGTAGCAACGAAGGAGGGCATCTCATAATAAACGGATTTTCAGAAGTGCAGCCTTGGCTAATTTCTAAACAACGAGATGCATCTGAAACAGCGGAAGCGCAAATCGGTAAACCGGACTCATGGCATAGTTATTACAAAGAACTTCTCCACACACGACGTTCATTACCTGATCTAACTGGACTAGAGGTCACTTGGCTAGACAGCGGACAAGGACCCATTCTCTGGTATGAACGCGGACCAGTAGGCGTAGTCATTAATACTTCTTCAGAAAGCGAATTAGTAAAACTGAGCCTAGATTCCGAAATTGTTTATAAAACACCGCAAGTAGAAATGACTGAAATCGGGGAAGAAATAGTAATTTCTGGTGTAGGAGCATTCGTATATTTGCGCGACTAGTTGTCGGAGAGACCTAAGGAGCGGCCGAATCAGTATTAACCCATTAAACTTTTTTGGTTTCGATTTACTGTCACCCGATTCGGTCTTTTTTGATTAATAGGTAAAAATCTGACTAATGGAAAATTTGATAGAGGCTTTCTGGGGCATCACAATTTCAATAGGTGTTAGTGCTCTCATTTTTGTCGGAGCAAATCGTCTTTTTGACCTTGTAGTGGATCGTTGGTTTCTATTTAGGGCGATTACGGGAGCTATCTGCGGTGCTATCTTTTCAGCTGTTTTGGTGGGTAATCGACTAGTAAAAGGACCAAGTCTTCTATTCATAATCGTTTGCGCTTTGATTTTTTTAGCTTTGGCTTCGATTCCATCTTTAATAAGTATTCGTAAATATCGAGTAGGGGTAGGTCTGACAATGGGAGCAGGTGTCGGACTGATTATCACCATTTTCCTTAAAGATTTGGTCAACCCGGAAATACAGTTCACGAGCCTGCTTGTACTCGTAGTTGCAGCGGCACTTATTTACTCTTTCATAGCTTTTACTTTTAGAAATTTCCGAATAGGTGGGTTCTTGTTTTTTGTAATGATCGGCTGGGTTTTAGGTGGTTGGCTCCTAGCGGAAATAGGAGAAGGAACTAAAAGTTCTGCATACTTGTTGACTGTCATAACCTTCTCCCTGCTAGGTACGTCACTTACTTCAGGCCCTGAACGAGATCTTCTAGGACTCAATCGTTTTCAAGAAAAGACACGTGTAGCAGCTTTCCTGGGACCAGCTCTCTTGTTTGTATCACTTGGCTTGATTATTCCTCTGGCAAGAACGGTCTATCTTTCGCTTCACGGTATAAGAGGTAGAGAATGGGCTGGACTCAAAAATTATGGAGAGATCCTTACGAACAAATCGAGCGTGGATTTAAGCGACTGGTCGAATATTTTTACTAGCCGTCTTTTTGTGTTGGCGTTAGTTCTTATATTTGTAGGCACTATTGCGGGTTTATTATCCGGCAGGAAGCAGGGGAGAATACTAGAGCCAAATGGAAGTTTTCTGACTCCTTCTGCAATAGGAGCGTTCCTGCTTATCTTTGCGGTCTTCTCGACCCTAAGGGGAACGGTTATAAACAATCTGTGGTGGGTAATAGTGGTCACCTTGCTGTCAACAGGTATAGGTTTACTTGCTGCTGTTCTTGCCGATCGTGCAAGATTTGAATCTGCGGCAAAAAGTCTTATTTTCCTGCCCATGGCAATTTCCTTTGTAGGAGCAGGAATTATCTGGAAATTTATGTATATAGCTAGACCGCCAAAAAAGCCTCAGACAGGTTTGTTCAACGCAATTTGGGTTGGGCTTGGGAAACTGAATTCAGGAAATGCAGGACAGATCATAGGTGTAGCAATTCTGGTAGCAGTAACAGCTGGTCTGGTGGCACTTAGTATTTTTGGAGTCCGTCGTAAACAAATTGGCATATCCTTAGGTTCTCTTTTTGTCTCTTTGCCAATTCTGTGGATCCTTTATCGTCTTTTAGGTCCCGGCATAGGCGGTGTAGAGGAAGGTCCTCTAGGTCTACCCATAGGTAAACCTATTTTGTTCGTCCAGGAAAGCCCGTTTAACAACGTCTGGTTGATGGTTGTTTTGATCTGGATTCAAACGGGATTCGCTATGGTGATACTTTCGGCCGCTATAAAGGCCGTTCCGACTGACCTGATTGAAGCGGCGCGTGTGGACGGCGCAAATGACCGGCAGGTCTTCTTTAACGTGACTCTTCCTACGATCACGCCGACGATAAGCGTCATCGTTACTGCTCTGATAGTTCTGGTTATGAAAGTTTTTGACATAGTTCGGGTGATGACTAACGGAAACTTTGGAACTCAAGTAATCGCTAATGAGATGTGGCAGAAGACTTTCACAGAGTTCAACCTCGGACTTGGCTCTGCCCTTGCAACAGTTCTCTTCCTAGCGGTTGTCCCAGCTATGGCACTCAATGTCCGCCGGATGCAAAGGGGGGCGATTCAGTGACTACCAAAACTCAGGGAATAAAAATTTCACAGAATTCAAATCCTGTTGATGCAGCAGGGAAGTTTGTGTACCGGTTTTTAAAAGCGATACCGACGTGGGCTCTATGGATGCTTGTCATCATCTGGAGTATCCCAACAGGAAGTTTGTTCATCAATTCATTCCGAACGAGAGATGCTCAAAGGTCGACAGGGTGGTGGACTTCATTCACAGAAGGTGGCTGGACTTTTGACAACTACACAACCGTACTCTCTTCGCAGCAGTCAGGCGGAATGTGGCAAGCGCTGATCAACTCTTTCGCTATAGCAGTGCCAGGAACAGTGATACCGGTAGCCATTGCAGCAATGGCGGCATATGCATTCGCATGGATTTCGTTTAAAGGTCGTGAATGGCTTTTCATAGCGACTGTCGCTCTGATGGCGCTGCCTAACCAGGTAGCTCTTTTGCCGCTCCTACAATTGTTTGCAGGAGGTGCGCATTGGACTATCCCCGGAACTGGGTCCGTTATGACCCTTTTCCCCGACTTGAACCTAGCGGGTAGTACCACTGCCGTCTGGCTGACGCACACAGCTTTTGCTATGCCTTTCGCTATCTTTTTACTGCATAACTACATTGCGGCACTGCCAAAAGAGCTCTTCGAAGCAGCAAGAATCGATGGCGCCGGCCACTTTACGATCTTTTGGCGTCTCGTGGTTCCACTTTCCGTGCCTGCTTTGGCGGCATTCACGATCTTCCAGTTCCTGTGGACATGGAATGACTATCTTGTCGCTTTGACAATGGTCGGCGGAAATGGGGCCAGCTATCCAGCGACCATCAATATTGCTTCCATGGCAGGGGAGTTCGGCATGAAAGAACACGTGCTTTCAGCAGGAGCTTTCGTGCAGGCAGGCGTTCCATTGTTAGTTTTCTTTTTTCTACAGAGATATTTTGTTCGTGGCCTGTTAGCAGGGTCAGTTAAGTCATAGTGTTTCTAAAGCTGTAAAATTTTTTAACAAACCGGATCGAGGAACCAATGTCTGAAAATCTTGTTCTCAAAGAACCCAGAACCCTTAGTGAGGATCTACCTCCAGTCGGTCCCATAGCTTTTGGTCTGTGGCGCTACACAACAGAGAAACTAGAAGAAGCAACAGAGCTCTTAGAGACTGCTATAGAACTTGGGATGAACTTGATCGACAACGCCGATGTATACGGATTTGATTGGGGAGGGAAAGGCTTCGGGGCATGTGAAGAACTTCTCGGTAAAGTCATCGCAGCGAAACCACATTTGCGTGATCAGATAGTCCTCTCAACCAAGGGAGGGATAGCGCCACCAGTTCCTTATAACTCAAGTTCTAATTATCTGCGTTCCGCATGTGAGGGTTCTCTGAAAAGGCTTGGAGTTGAAAATATAGATCTATACCAAATCCACAGACCGGATATATACACCCACCCATCAGAGGTTGCGGAAACACTCGACTCTCTTATTGATGAAGGAAAAATCAAAGCTGTAGGCGTTTCAAACTACACCCCAGATCAAGTTTCCGCCCTATCTTCTTATCTCAAGTCCCCACTCGTTACCACACAACCCGAGTTTTCAGTTAACTGCCTTAAACCATTGAGAGACGGAACCCTCGATCAGTGTTCCGCCAAAGGTATAAACCCTCTCGCATGGAGTCCACTCGCTGGGGGAAGATTAGCCACGGGGGAAGGCATAAGACCTGAGTTGGTTGAACTTCTTGACGAGTTAGGACAAAGAGAGTCAGTAGATCGAGCGACTATAGCTGTTGCCTTTGTGCTTGCCCATCCCACTGCGCCAATACCGATAGTTGGAACTCAAAGAACTGAAAGGTTGAGAAAGTTATCTGAAGCCACCAGCGTTAATTTGAATCGCGATGATGTTTACAACCTGATTGAAGCATCAGATGGAGTGCCCCTACCTTGACAGATGAAATCCGCTTCGGGATAGTTGGCACTGGGATGATGGGTATTGAACACATCCTTGACCTTCAGGCCATTGAGGGCAATGTCATAACCGCTCTCTGCGATCCAAACGAGAATTCTATTAAAGCCGCCAAAGAACTGACCGGTGGAGAAGTGGAGAGCTTCACTAATCATCAGGAACTCTTAAAGAAGGGGAAAGTAGACGCTCTCATTGTCGCCACCCCGAATATGACACACACTGAAATACTGTTAGACATTATCGAAGCAAAAATTCCGGTGATGATCGAAAAACCTCTTTGCACAACAACCTCAGACTGCGCAAAGGTAATTTCAACTGCTGGAAATGATGCAATGGTGTGGGTCGGCCTAGAGTACCGCTACATGCCTGCTGTCGCAGAATTAATTGAGCGCGTGAATGCAGGGATTGTTGGAACTGTCCGAATGGTTTCAATCCGTGAACACAGATTCCCATTCTTGAAAAAAGTCGAAAATTGGAACCGTTTCAATGTGAATACCGGTGGAACTATGGTCGAGAAGTGTTGCCATTTTTTCGACCTTATGAACCTCATCACAGGAGACCTGCCAGTGAGAGTAATGGCATCAGGAGGACAGGATGTAAACCATCTAGATGAAGAATACAACGGTACGACACCGGACATTCTTGACAATGCCTATGTGATAGTTGAGTTTGAATCAGGCTCTCGTGGAATGCTTGATCTGTGTATGTTCGCAGAAGCAACTAAAAATCAGGAAGAAGTTTCTGTAGTTGGAGATTTAGGCAAGCTCGAAGCACTGGTACCGGAATCGGTTATGAGACAAGGCATTAGAGGCAAACATTGGATAGGTTCTGTCGAAGAGACGCATTCTGAGAATCCTGAAATCCTAAACGCGGGTACTCACAACGGATCTTCATATGTAGAGCACCTAAGGTTTCGTAAAGCACTTTTGGAGGGTAGCGAACCAGAAGTGGGTCTGATTGAAGGATTTTGGTCTGTAGCAGTCGGAGAGGCAGCACATCTTTCAATTGAGAGAAAATCCACTGTGGAGATAGATGAGGTAATCGAAGGAACAGGGATATCTAGATGAGTGACTCGGAGAAAAAACCTGAAATTTCATGGTTTGGTGCTCTTTGTGATGATGATTATGAGTTTTTAGGAGTTGTAGCGCCAGAATTGAGAAGTTCTTGGGAGCATTGTCATGACATCGTTTTATGCGCCGAAGAAAATGGTTTCGATAACATACTCTTACCGTCTGGCTATGAACTGGGGATCGATGCCACATCGTTTGCTTCCGCGGTATCTGTAGCGACAAATAGAATCAGGCTTCTTCTAGCCGTTCGAATGGGGGAGATGTGGCTGCCTCAACTAGCAAGACAAATGGCCACAATCGATCAGATGTCGGGTGGAAGACTAACTATAAACATCATCTCCAGTGATCTTCCTGGACAAGAACTTGAGTCCGGGCCTCGTTATAAAAGAACACAGGAGTACATGAAGGTTTTAAGGGAACTCCTAAATGGCAATCCCATTGACTTCCATGGCCAATTTGTAGATCTTGAGATAGAAGCCCCGAGAGTCAGAACAGTCTCTGGACAGTGCCCTCCTTTCTATTTTGGAGGTTTTTCTGAAGCAGCCAAAGAGACAGCAGCTATGGAATCAGACGTTTTCCTTACCTGGCCAGACACTGTAAAAGGCGTTGAGTCGATAGTTTCGGATATGAAAGAACGAGCTTCAGGCTATGGAAGAAAATTAAAATACGGTTTGAGAGCTCATGTGGTAGTGAGAGAAACAGAACAAGAAGCACGTGAAGCTGCTAATCGACTTGTCAGTCAGGTAGATGACCAGCAGGGAGCAGAAATCCGTAACCGTTCCTTGGATGCAGTATCGGTTGGCGTTTCCAGACAAACAGAGTTACGTAAAAATTCAGATGGTGATGGATTCATAGAAGACAATCTTTGGACCGGTGTAGGACGTGCTCGTAGTGGAGCAGGAGCTGCAATCGTAGGTGACCCGGATCAGGTAAAAAAGAAAATTAACGCTTACATGGATGCAGGCATAAATGCATTTATTCTCTCCGGTTACCCCCATATTTCAGAATGTGAACTATTCGGAGCAAATGTTCTGAATCAGATAGAACACGGTCCTTTAACCTAATGGGCAAAAATTTACTCGCTAGTTGATTGCCAAACGAGTTTCATTATCGAAGAAATGAATTCTTTCAGTGTCTATAGAAACTTCTATCTTCTCACCAGGTTTCGCTTTACTGCGAGGGTCAACCCTTGCGATCATCAGAGGGTTTTCGTCTAGGTCCTTGAGGGCATCAGGGTCTCCTGCATCTACAGCTTTGGCATCCAGAGGAAAATGAACAAGTAGGTCTGATCCCAGAGCTTCTGTCAATTCGGTTACAGCTGAAAAAACAGGAAGCTCCTTGGTGCCAGTAACATTTGGGTCGTCCATAGCCTCAGGGCGGATGCCAACCACAATATTTTTCCCTTCGTATCCGGCTAGGGACCGTCTCTTTTCGAGAATACCTCTAGCTAGCGGTATTTTGATTCCACCTACCTTCAAAGACCATTCACCTGCGGCATTGTCAAGTTTTGCTTCTCTAAGATTCATCGCCGGAGCGCCTATAAATCCGGCCACGAAGAGGTTATTCGGTGAGTCGTAGAGAGATGAGGGGCTGTCAATCTGTTGAAGAACGCCGTCTTTCATTACAGCTACTCTGTCACCCATCGTCATCGCTTCAACCTGATCATGGGTTACATACAGTGTGGTCGCTTCTAACTTATGTTGCAGACGTGTTATCTCAGCACGCATCTGAACTCGTAATTTCGCATCAAGGTTCGATAGAGGCTCATCCATCAAAAAAACTGAAGGGTCGCGAACTATAGCTCGACCCATGGCAACCCTTTGTCTTTGACCTCCGGACAGTTGAGCAGGTTTATTCTTCAGCAGAGGTTCAAGTTCGAGAATTGTTGCGGCTTCTAGTACTTTGGCGTCAATCTCAGGCTTTGGCAGCCCAGATAGTTTCAGTGCAAAGCCAATATTTTTTTCGACATCCAGATGTGGGTATAGAGCATAATTTTGGAAAACCATTGCAACATTGCGATCTTTAGGTTCGACTTCATTCATTGATTCTCCACCGATTGAGAGCTCTCCTGAAGTGATTTCTTCTAATCCCGCAACCATCCTAAGAGCGGTTGATTTTCCACAACCCGAAGGTCCCACTAGCACCAGAAACTCCCCGTCAGCTATATCGACGCTTAAGCCATCTACCGCTTTAAAGCCATTCGGATAAACCTTCGTAAGTTTCTCTAGTGAAAGTTCAGACATTTTGTAAATCTTTCCTCTCAAATACCATTAGCAATCTCAGATCAGCTATCCAAACTAACGCTACGCTTGGTGAACTTCCATCCTTGATCTGTCTTTATGAGTTCATCAGAGTAACTTCCGGTAGTCATAATATTTGGTGGCGACCCAGCGCTGAGGAGAAGGAGATAGCAACGGGCAGTAGCTGAATCGCCGTTGATTTCGACAACTTGATTGTTTGTCCAATGCCTGACCCCTTCGATTAGTTGAGGAAAGGTGTTACCAGAAACTGTAAGGGCGTCTCTGCCTGCAATTGGGTCGCTCCCCGGCATTTCTAAAATTCCATCTTCAGTGAAAGTTCCTGCAAAAGCTTCTCCATTTCCCGAATCCGCTGCTTGGTTGTATTTATTAGTGAGATGGTTAATTTCTATGATTTCATCCGCGCTCATTAAATCTCCTTAAATGTGATTACAACATTCTGCCCGACTGTAAGGAGTATTAACCAGTTGGCTTGAGCAATACTTGGATTCCTAAGAATTTATCCAGTTTCTGGCCTCCTCGGAAGAGACCCAGTCAATCGCATTATTAACAAGTTTTCGAAAATTTGAATCCGTATACGCGGAAGGCCCGTCACCAAGCTGAATGTAGGCAATTGGAGATGATTTTTCCTTGCGGACCCACGCCACGAGGTTACTTCCTTTGGGATGTGCCCATGAGACATTGGAATTCATTTGTCCTCTCATCGCAAGCCCAGCTGAGTAGAAATTTGAGTAATTTTCAAAATCAAAATCAGAACAGAGAATAGGGGTCACCGATTTTTCTAATATCGGGTAGAGATAAGCCTCATCGGTTATTGAGAAACTTTTGGGTATTCCACTGCAAATAGGATGATTAGCATCGACAACTTGAATTTCCTGAGTTACGTCGAATCTGTACCCTGAGTCTGGAAATTCGGTTCCGTGAAGTGACCCTGGCTGATAGTGGAATCTGCCACCTAGTACATCTGCATAACGCTCCCACGTAGGCCAACCAGCTATTGCATGATGCAGGAAGACAAGACCTTTGCCTGATTCAAGGAGGTTTTCAAAGTTCTCCTTGTATTCAGGGGTTGGATCTTTGCAGACAACAGCTGGTTCTGCGTTTCTTCTTAAATCGACTCCGGGGATGTCATAGAAAATAATCGCGTCGAACTCATGACATTTTTCAGGATTGAGGAAATGTTCGGCTTCTGGATGTTTTTCGTGGAACCACTCAACGTTTTCGAATGAATCAAAGATTGCGAAGAAAGGTTCTGTTTCGAATGGATGGCCTCCTGTGATGACTAAAACCTTTTTCTTCAATTAAGTGTCCCGGCGTCTGTCATTGCACTGATAGTTCTTTCAGCTGTTGTTTCAACCAGTTTTCCTAGTCGCGGGTCATCAGGGTTACCCAAGAGAGTGAGGGCACAGGCTATGACAATGCCAAAAAACAGTGACTCTTTGTAGCCAACAAGATCATGAGGGTAATCATCAAGTAGTTCAGATTCGTGCAATCTGCGTTCTTCAGTTGTTAGACACTGACACATGCAGTAAGCGACATCCCACGCAGGTGGTCCTATGCCAAAACCCTGCCAGTCGATTATTGTGACGCCCTGATTGCTTATTATCAGGTTGTCTGGTTTGAGGTCGCCGTGGACAATGGTTTGGTCCAAGGTGTTTAGATAACTCATGGTTTCAAGAAATCTATCTAGAATATTTATTTCTTTTATCGGGTCAACTAGTTCACCACATATCTCTTGAAGAACAGGCCAACCTTTTTCGATCATTATTGTCAGATTGTCGATCCTGTTCTGTGAGATCATTGTTTGGACCCACGGGGTCTCAACTAGATCTTTGCCTTGAGTATGAAGTTTCGACAGTTCCGTAAGAAGCTGCCGGGTGTATTCAACTCCTATGCCGGTTATGGAGTCCGAGTCTTGTATGGGTTCTAAATACTCTAAGAGCATAATGAAATAGGCGCTAGACGGGTCGTAGTCTGATGCGAAAAGCGTTGGAAGTCGTATATCTAGCTTGGGTGCTAGCTCATGGTAGAACTTGATTTCTCTTTCGAATAGCCCTGATCTTTTTGCCGCATTGAGGGCTTCTTGCCTATTGGCTGCAAATTTTGCGACTACTTGTTCGTCATTTTCGAGAGATACGAGAACTAGGTCACCAAGGTTGCCTTTTCCTCCACCGATCGGATGTGTCTCAAAATTCTCAACAGATCGACCTAGAGCATCGGAAAGCCATTCCTTGTTTAGCTCGTCGGGACAGGTCGGAAAGCTGACATCCATTAGTAATTAGCAAGTCCTCCGTCGAGCGAAATGGTTCCTCCGCTGAATCCGGCACCTTCTTCTGAGGCGAGCAGGAGCGCGAAAGCTGAAATTTCTTCCACGGTTACAGGCCTTTGTATAGCCGTGTCCTTTGTATAGAGAGCGATCACATCGGCCACCTCGGTTAGTCCTGATGCAGCTCCGGACTGGTTCTCAAGCATGTCTGTATGTACAAGTCCTGGGCAAATAGAATTGATTGTTATTCCTTCCGTGCCGACTTCTTTCGCAGCTGATTTAACGAAACCATTTATTGCATGCTTATTTGCTGTGTAGCCAGCGATGTTAGCTTTGCCGCGTTTACCCTCTATAGACGAAATAGCAATTATTCTTCCTGTTTTACGAGGGACCATATGCCAGAGTGCTTTACGAGTGCCTCGAAATACATGATTCAGATTGAAATCGAGCTCGAACTGCCACTCCTCATCAGAGAGTTCAACTACCGGAGCAGTGTCACCTACTCCGCCTGCGTTTAAAACCATAATGTCGAGTTGTCCAAAATTTTCAACAGTGAAGTCAACTAGACCTTCTACAACTTCTTTTTCGGTAACGCTTCCGGGGTAGAAAAGAACGTTGTCTCCGGCATTCATCTCATCAAGTGCCCGTTTTCCTTTTTCGTCATTACGACTATTAACTACAACTTTTGCTCCTTCGGCGACGAATCTTTCTGCTATTGCACGTCCTATTCCACGGGTACCTCCAGTGATAGCTGCAACTTTTCCATCAAGTTTTTTTCCCATACCGATTTCTTTCTCTCGTTATATTTAGCTAATTAAAATTTGTTGTGGTCTTTCATCGCTTCAAAGCTTCTCCGGGTCATAACACTTGCGAGTTCTTTAACGCGTTTTTCATTTTCATCACTTATCAAAGGAAGCGAGCATGCTATTACTAAACCATAAAGCATCGCATCAGCGTAACCGGCTAGAGCTTCGTCAGGGTCTAGGTTCTTTCCGTTTTCTTTAAGAGATTTTATATAGCGATCCAAAAGCATTGTTTCGTTCTTTCGGCGTGTTTCTACACTCAAAGATTGCGACATGAAATAAGCTAGATCCCATCCAGCGGGGCCTTTAGAGGTGCCTTGCCAATCGACAATAAAAACCTTGTTACCTTCACGGTCAAAAAGAAGATTGTCTGCACGTAGGTCAGAGTGGATAAGAGTTTTAGGGTGACTTGAGAGTAGATCTAACATTTCCCCAACCCGTTGGGTTATTTCAGTTCCGAATGATATTTCTTGTTCAGTTAGTTCTCCTTCGAGCATTTTGCAGAGAGGTTCCCACCCAGCACCGGCAATAATAGAAAGGTTATTTTTTCTTTGTTCAGGTCCGGGTAACCAATTTATGTTGTTTAGGTCAGGGTTTTCCCACCATGTTGCATGTAATGAAGCAGCTTCATCCATTACGAGCATTGCTTGTTCCACTGAAATGCCTTTAATCTGATCAACGTTTTCATCAAGGTCTATTGCTTCTTGTATAAGCATGAAATGCTCAGTGTCCGGATCGTATGAACCGGAATGAAATTCTGGAGTCCTTATTGGAGTTAAGGGGGCTAGTTCATCGTAAAAGCGGAGTTCACGTTCGTTGTTGTTTCCTCTTCTGTTATTTTCCATACTGCCTTCTCTAAGAGCAGGGAATTTGCAAACAAGATTCGTGTAATCTTTACTGCCGTCTGAGTAGGAGATGTCTAGAAGCAATACAACTCCTAGCATTCCTCTATCGCTGCCAATGCGGGTGTAGCTGAAAGAGTTAACTTCTTTTCCTAAGCTTTCCGAAAGCACTTCTTCAGTTAGTTCTTCAGGTGAGATAGGGAAGGGGGGTTTCCTCAGCACGGACTACTCAACAGGGTCGCCTGCGAGAACGACTCTGTGCATTACTCGGGCTTCGCTGTAGTCAGGTGTTGCATAGTGTTGAACACTTCTGTTGTCCCATACTGCTATATCGCCTTCTTCCCATTGGAATCTGAATTGCAACTCGGGTCGTAAGCTGAGGTCACAAAGCATCGGTAACAGTGCTTCATTTTCTCGAGGATTAAGTTCGTTTATCCCTTGGGTGAAAAGTCTATTTACAAAAATACATTTTTTTCCTGTTACAGGATGAGTCCTAACCACGGGGTGTGAGACAGCATCTTCAGGAATTTTCTTTGCAATCCGGTTCGCTCCAAGCTTTGAACCCCCATGATGGAGGGCTGTTAAGCCTTCAATGAAATTTTGAGTTGAGGGTGAAAGCGAATCAAAAGCCGCTGACATGCTTGCAAATAATGTATCCCCACCGGAACTTGGTAATTTGATCGCTTGGAGCATGCTTCCTCTCGGGGGCTCTTTGAGCCATGTAGCGTCAGTATGCCAATTAGACGAACCGCCTTTAGGCTTTCCATCTTCATTATCGATTTTGTGAACAATCTCGCTTCCCTCTGTTGTGGGAGCGAAATCATAAGGTACGGGGTCACCAAATATAGATGCTGCTGCAACCTGTTGTTCATCGTTGAGATTCTGATTTCTAAAAAATAAGACGCCCCATTTATGCCATGCTGAAACCAGTTCATCGACAGCGTCACTTTCAACAGGGGCAGATAGATCTATGTCTTCCACATAAGCACCGACAAGACTGTTTGTAGGTGTGATCTTCATTTTGCCTCTTCCCCTTTTAGTTTTTTGTAGAAAAAGTTATTGGGTTAACTTATTCCTTAAACGGAATGCTATGTTCAAAAAATGAACGAACCAAATATTTTACTAATAGTTTCAGATCAAGAGCGGCAGAGAGATTGGCTACCAACCGATTTTCAGCTTCCCGCGCGACAAAGAATTATCGATAGCGGAATTGAGTTTACAAGCCATTACACGCATTCTTCTCCTTGTTCACCTTCGAGAGCAACTCTGTTCACTGGAGAATACATGGCGGGACATGGTGTTACAGAGAACTCAAGTGCCCCTACTAATACCGAACTGTCGAAAGATGCTGCGACTTTAGGAAAAATATTAAGAGAAAAGGGTTACTACACGGCCTATAAAGGCAAATGGCACTTAGAGGCAACACCGACTCCAGACATGGAAGCTTATGGTTTCAGCGATTGGGAAGGCAACGACATGTCTTTTTGGGGATTGGCTGGAAGTGGAACAGAATATGACGAGCCAATAGCAAGAGATGCAGCTGACTGGATCCGAGACCATGGCAATGATGATGCTCCATGGTTCCTGAGCGTTGGTCTCGTAAACCCACACGACATTATGTGGTTCCCAATTGATCAGCCGTGGTATTGGGAGAAAGATCCAGAATATTACGCAAAAGCTGTAGAAAGGCTTTCAAAACGAGACTGGGGAAGAGAAAACAATCTTCCAGGATTCCCACATGAAGTGGAAAGAATCTTCTCAGAGCTACCACCGAATTTTGATGACGATCTTTTTACTAAGCCAGATGTTCATAGAAGATGGATGGATGTATTGACTAGACGTTCAATTCCAGGTGAGATGAGAAGAGACGATCCTGATATCTGGCTCAGACAACTTGATTATTATGCAAAATTGCATGAACTTAATGATCAATGTGTGGGTCACGTTCTATCGGCTTTAGATGATATTGATGGCTGGGAAAACACGGTTATCGTTTTCACTTCAGATCACGGAGATCAGTGTGGATCTCATACTCTTCGCTCTAAAGGTCCATGGAACTATCAGGAGACCATGAGAATACCTTTGTATATTTCAGCACCTGGGATAGTGAAACCAGGATCGAAGACTGATTCGTTGACATCACATGTTGATCTGGCTAGGACAATTCTTGAATTCGCAGGAGTGGAACCAGATAATCACCCAACTTATATAGGAGAGTCCCTTTCCCCAGTGTTTGAAAACCCTTCATCGAAGATACGTGATTATGTTCTTTTCAATCAAGAATGGCCGTGGTATCCAGGCGTTGAACAATGCCGATATGCGAGCTCGGGAATCTTCGACGGAAGAAACAAATACTGCCGTTATTACGGTATTGGTGGTGGTTTTGATACCCAAGGCAATCAGAATGGTGAACCGGAGATGCTCTTCGGGCGCGATGCGTCATTTGATGATCATGACCATGAGCTGTATGACCTTCAAGAGGATCCCCACGAATTAGTAAATCTGGCTCTTGATCGTTCGCGTAGGGAAGAAGTGCGTTCGAAATTCTCAGAACTACGAGGGATTGAACATGAGTTGTATGGAAACGGTTTTTAGAGGGAAATTACTTGTCCGCCCCTGCGAACTGTCTGCCATTTAAGAACCCGTTTTTCCATTAATCCAATTATCCCGTTCAATAACAGGGCGACTATTGCTAGAACCAGCATTAGTGCAAAAGCCGAAGCCATATTGAATTGATTTACGCTAACTAATAGTCTTTGCCCGAGTCCACGTTTTGAAGCAATGAACTCACCAAAGACAACAGACAACATTGAATAGATTGCAGCGAGTCTTAGAGCGGCAAAAACCGCAGGCATTATTCCTGGAATAACTACTTTGTTAAACAGTTGTAGTTTAGTGGCACCCATTGTTGTAGCAAGTGTGTTCAGATCCGGATCTACAAGACCAACAGAGGCGGTGGTAGGCATTTGAACAATAAAGAATACTATTATTGTCGCTAGGGCAATTTTTGAACCCATATCAACTCCGTACCAGAGAATCAAAATTGGAGCGAAAGCAATTTTTGGGACAGCATTAGCGAAAACAAGAAACGGGCCAAATACCTTTTGGAGCCGTAAAAAATAGCCAAGTAAGACACCAGTTACGAAACCGGTTGAGCCTCCTATCACGAAGCCCCAGATAGCTTCTTGGAGTGTTACCCACAAATCTTTCCAAAACATGATGTCATGGTAGTAGTCAGCTAGATATCCCCATATGTCAGTTGGTACAGCATAAAAAATTGGTTTTATCGGCGGGAGCGGTTCAAATCCAAAAATAGTGAAAGGCACTCCTTTAAATATCAATTCATATTGCCAGATGAGAAAACCTGCTAGAAGAACAGCAAGGCGAAATAATTGCGTGGGAATGTCCAGCTGATGTACTCTCCATTTCCACAGTTTTGCTGAATCCGTCTTAGATTCTTCTAAGGTGTCAGAATTTTCAGACGAGTTCATCGCGTAATTCCTTCCAAATTTTGTGTTCAGTTTCTGTAAATACGGGATCGAATTTTAATTCGTCTACGATTCTTGGTCTAGGTATTGGGACTATAGTGTCTGATTTTATTTTTCCAGGCCTAGCGGTCATTACTATCACGCGGTCAGCTAAGAGAACAGCTTCCTCAAGATCGTGAGTTACGAATATAACCGTTTTACCAGGGTTAGATTCCCAAAGAGAAATGAACTCTGACTGAACAGTCAGCCGTGTTTGAGCATCAAGAGCGCCAAATGGTTCGTCAAGAAGCCATAGGTCAGGATCTATCGCCAGAGTTCGTGCGATAGCAACACGTTGTTGCATGCCTTGAGAAAGCATAGAAGGATAAGAGTTAGCAAAACCGTCAAGCCTAAGTTGAGATAGAAGCTCTAGAGCTTTTTTAGATCTTTCTTGCTTTGAAACTCCTCTAATTTCTAAACCGAGTTCAATATTCTGTTTGGCTGTCCGCCATGGGCTTAATGCGGAACGCGCAAGCATGTAACCTATATCTCTACTTGGTCCTTCTACTTCTTGACCGTTTCGTTTAACCGAGCCAAGGGTTGGTTTTATTAAACCCGCAAGCATATTCAAAATTGTTGTTTTGCCACATCCGCTAGGTCCTACTATTGCTACAAACTGACCTGCAGGTATTTCAAGACTTGTATTGTCAACTGCAACGACGTTTTCATTACGAGGATCTCCGTCACCAAATATCAGTGATACATCTTGCAGCTCAACAGAAGGTGTGTTCATTTCTCCCCTTAATTTAACTTTTTGAATATACAAGAAAATGAGTCCGGCCGGAC
>QCLO01000026.1 GCA_003214465.1 Acidimicrobiales bacterium AG-414-N20
CCCCTGCTAATGCAATTGGACGATGCCCCGCGTCTTGGAAACGTCTCAATGTTAAAAGAGGCACTAGATGTCCGAGATGGAGACTGTCGGCTGTCGGATCAAAACCACAATAGAGAGTAATTGGCCCTTCATTTAAACGCTCTTTGAGCGCGGTTTGATCTGTGCTGTCTTGGAAAAGCCCTCTTGTAGTTAAATCTTCAAGGATTTCTTTTCTTTCAGTATTACCCACTAGACCAGTATGGATCATTAAATGACTGAAAGCCGACAATTTAAATTAAGTATCAAGAAAAGTTCCTTGCACCTGCCACCAATTTGCCTGCTAGGCAGGTCAAACTAGATGTATGGCAAGCAAAAACTCAAGAAACTTTTATTTCCTCTTGAGCATTTTTGTATTTGCGTTATTTTCTACAAGTTGTTATACGTACGAAACTCTTGAATTCGACATAAATATTCCGGAACAAGCTGAATCTTCGATCGTCCTTGCTTCAGATGGAACATTGATAACTACTTTGGTAGCTCCCGAAAATAGAACCAGCGCTAGACGTTTAGAAGAAATTCCTGAAATTGCTAGGAACGCAGTAATAGCGATTGAAGATGAACGTTTCTATGAGCACGACGGTTTTGACCTTAAAGGAATCCTCCGAGCTGCTCGTTCAAATCTTGAAGCTGGTGGTATCAGCCAGGGAGGTTCCACAATCACCCAGCAGTATGTCAAGTTAGCAATAATAGAAAACGTCGAACAAACAGCTAGCCGGAAACTTGAAGAGCTTTGGTATGCAACTCGATTAGAGGATGAATATGGCAAGGATTTCATTCTTTTGCAGTATTTGAATACTGTCTATTTCGGTCATGGTGCTTATGGGATAAAAGCAGCTGCTCAAACCTACTTCAACAAAGATATAAGTGAAATTTCTATAAATGAAGCCGCTCTTCTTGCTGGGCTATTGAAAGCTCCTAGCCGTTACGACCCTTTCCGAAATTACTCACAAAGTCTTCGCAGAAGTCACCTTGTATTGGATCGAATGGTCGCTAATCAATTCATAACACCGGAGCAACGCGACGAAGCAACTGCATCTCCTCCCAAACTAGAAGAGTATAAACCTAGATTGGAAACCGAATACCCTGCAGGTCATTTTGTCGAAGAGGTCAGAAAATGGTTCCTGGAGAATCCTGCTTTTGGAGCTAACAGATCTATTAGAGAAATGCTCCTATACGAAGGTGGTGTCCGTATCGAAACCACCATAGATCTCAGTCTTCAAGCTGCTGCTGAAAATGCAGTAGAAAATCATCTTCCATCTAATCAAAATCTTCCTGATGCTTCCGTAGTTGTGATTGACCCGCAAACCGGTCAGATAATTGCGATGGTAGGCGGAAGAGATTTTTTTGCTGAAGAAGACGATGCGAAAGTAAACCTTGCGATGGGTAATGGCAGACAAGCGGGTTCTTCTTTTAAACCAATTGGGCTAGCAGCTGCTCTTGAATCGGGTTGGGAAGTTACCGCTACTTATCCCGCTCCAAATGTTCTCGAATTTTTTATTCCCGGCGCCGATAATGACAACAGAGTTTGGTGGGTTAGCGGTGGTTTAAACGGCCACGACGCTGATGAACCCAAATTCGAAAAAGGACTCATGGCTCTATTCCAGTTTTTGGTTCGGGAAGGTCATATCGAAATTCCAGAAGACCATACAGAAACTATTGAGTACAGGGACGATCCGGAAGATGACCCCGAATTTGTAGATATAAGACTGAATGAATGGATGAATAACCGAAAATGGGAATATTCGATGAATTCTCTTTTCGACTATCGAATAAAAATGCTTGAAGATGTTCCGGGATGGAGCTGGGAGCCCATCGAAGATACTGAACTGATACCAATGCCTGAACCCCCCATGGTCGACTTAACTCGTGCGACAAGGCGTTCTTATAACACGGTTTTTGCTCAGTTAAGCATGCAAATGGGAGCTGAAAGAGTCGTTAATCTAGCTAGGAGACTTGGTGTAAAGTCGCCAGTCCAACCTGTAAATTCGAATGTTTTAGGCACTTCAAACGTTACTTTGCTGGATATGGCGAGTGCTTATAGCACATTTGCAAATCGTGGCGTCTACACACCTCCTTCGATGGTAACCCGTGTCACTCGCATGGACGGAACTCCACTATGGAAATGGAACCGAGAGCTTGAACGTGCACTTGATTCAAAGTTAGTTGATCAACTCACTTGGGTTTTGGAGGGAACTATCTCTGAAGGTACTGGCCATAGAGCAAAAATAGATAGACCTGCAGCAGGCAAGACTGGCACAACACAAAACTATGCAGACGCTCTTTTCGTCGGCTACACACCACAAATAGCTACGGCAGTATGGGTCGGATACCCAAAAGGACAGATTCCTATGGTTCCGCCTCTGACAGAACGCAAAGTGTATGGGGGAACTTTCCCAGCTCTAATTTGGAAAGACGTAATGCTCGCCGCACATGCAGATTTGCCTGTAAAAGATTTTGCAACTCCACCTGCTTCTTCTACCACTACCATTCCCAGCAGAGGAGACTTAGTAATGCCTGAACTGATCGGGTTGACTTTAGAAAATGCGGAATTGAATCTAAAGGACAGTGGCTTGGAAAAGCAAACACTCACTGTCATCGAGGTTACGGATGCAGACAGCGAACCTGGATTGGTCCTTGGTCAGTCGCCGGCAACTGGAACATCACTAATGGATTCTTCGAAAATTCTCGTGGAGGTAGCTATTCAACCAGTTGAGACTAGTAAGACTAAAGTCCCTGATCTGATCGGGGAAGTGTTAGTTGAAGTGTCGCCTTTATTAGCTTCTCTAGGTCTCGGTTATGAAATTGCTCTTATTCCGAACCCTGAAAATGAAAACGAGTTACCGGAAATTATTTGGGCGCAAAATCCTAATCCTGGCACTATGGTCGATTCTGGTTCAGTGATTTCTGTTCGAATGGCTCCTTAACTTGAAAAAAAAATTTACCAAAAAATCGAATTTTCTTCCCACCGCTTCTTTCTTTCTCAAGGTTGCCATAGTCGCGGGAATAGCAGGTCTTTGGGCTTATGCATTCTTCTTCGCCCCTTCGGGAAATCCTGACCGTATAGAAAATGAAGAATGGCTTGAAAAAGCAGAGCAGATCTGCTCAATAGCTTTAGAGCAAATAGCTTTGTTGCCTTCAGCTAGCGAAGCTAGAACTCCCACTGATCGTGCTGAATCTATAGCAAGAGGAACACGCGTGCTTGAAAAAATGAATGCTGATTTAGCTGATTTACCTCTTGACTCTGAGAAAGACAAGTTCAACACTGTCAGCTGGTTATCGGACTGGAATACATATCTGGGAGATCGAAAAAATCACGTTAAACGTTTAACCGAGTTAGGTGATATCGAGCCTCTCTTAACAGCGACAGAAAGTGGTACAAGTGCTCTGGAGAGAATGAATGGATTTGCTCGCGTAAATGACTTGGAATCATGTCTCGATCCGGGAGATTTCTGACACCACTTAAATCATTGAATTAATTCAAATCCTGTTGCAATCATTCGTGTCAAACCATGATCTAACCCCATCGAACCAATTTCATTCTTATTGAACCAGCGTAAATCTTGTGACTCATGATTACCTATAGGCTCTGAATCTTTAGGAGCAAGTACTAGATATCTGACGTCAAAATGCTTATGTTCTTTTTCACCCGGAGGACACACGATGTGAATGTCAAGATCTATCGGAATTCGGTAAATCTTTAAGTCATCGATCCCAGTTTCTTCTTCTGCTTCCCTAAGTGCTACTCGAGCTAAATTTGGATCACCATCTGCGTGTCCGCCTGGTTGAAGCCATTTTTGTAGTTTCGTGTGGAACATGAGCAAAATTTTGTGATCTTTTTCTCTCACGACTAGTGAGGAACCTGTCAAATGCCCAATCTGACAAGTTCGATCCAAGTGATCGGGAAATTTCTCAATAAAATCAAGAAAATCGTTTCGAAATTTTGACTTGGTACAAGAAGCTATTATCTGAGCGACGGAAACATCTGTCGACTCCTCAAAGTCGTTTTTCTTAAGAAACTTTTCCATCTGAAAGATGCTCACGGATTCGTTCTGGAACTTTTAAAGTCTTTGTTGTGCCTGTTTCTACACCAACGTAAACAATTGTTGCAGTTAGAACGAGCCTCTTTTCGACTTTTACTTCAAAGGAAATATCAAAAGAAGTATTCCCCCATCTACTGACATTCGCTTCGACAGTCAACACTTCTCCTGTGCCCGCTGGTCCATGCCATTCTAAATTGGCGTTCTTAAGCATCAGATCCCAACCAAAGGATTCAAAATCTCCTTCGAATTCGCGTAGCCAACTATCAACTACGTCATCGAGATAAGCGAGGTAGTGGGCGTTAAAAACAACACCTTGTCTATCAACTTCCCCGTAACGGATCTTCACATCCATTGAATATGTCATCTTGAGATCATAGAAGTTTGAGTTTCTAAACGTTTTTCTATTAGCTCTTTTTGAACCTCTACAGCTTCCAAACCTGTACTTCCCGGCGTAATGCGTCTCCTAATGGCCATCTCTGGTTTAAAAAAATCTTCTATCTCGGGTCCGAAATTATCATTTTCTAATACGAGTTTTTCGAAATCTTTTTTATCATCTATCGAGGTTTTAACCAGTCCACCAATCAGTGCGTGTGCCTCTCTGAAGGGCATTCCTTTATGAACTAAGTATTCAGCAAGATCTATTGCCATCGAGAAAGGCTTGTCAGCTGCTGCAGACATTTTTTCTTCGTTGAAAGTAATAGAGTTCAACATTCCCGTTAATGCTGTTAGAACCAAACTGTTAGTGTCAAAAGAATCAAATAAAGGTTCTTTATCTTCTTGCAGGTCTTTGTTGTATGTCAAAGGGAGCCCTTTCAACACTGTCAAAAATCCTGCTAAATTGCCAATGATTCTGCCGGTTTTAGCTCTTGCTAGCTCTGCAACATCTGGGTTCTTTTTCTGGGGAAGCATGGAAGATCCCGTAGTGTATTCGTCATCTATGTCTACGAATCCAAACTCTTCGCTGGACCAAAGTACAAGTTCCTCTCCGATTCTTGAAAGATGAACACCTAATAATGCATTAACAAAAATTGCTTCAGCCACAAAATCTCTGTCAGAAACAGCATCAAGTGAGTTTTTGAAAGTTTCCGAGAAACCAAGTGATTCTGAAGTCATTAATGGATCTATAGGCAAAGAGGAACCAGCTAATGCTCCAGCTCCTAAAGGAGATACGTCTGTTCTGGAACGGGTTTCTATAATTCTCTCAAAATCTCTTGAAAGAGCCCAAGCGTGAGCCAACAGATGATGCGATAAGAGCACTGGTTGGGCTTGCTGTAAATGCGTGTAACCAGGCAGGCGAGTTTCACCCGCTTTTTTAGCCTGTTCAATTAGTGACTTCTGTAAAGACATAACAAGTAATGCAAGTTCATCTAAGCTTTTCAAAGTCCAAAGCCTGAGATCGGTTACTACTTGGTCGTTTCTACTTCTTCCCGTGTGCATTCGAGCTCCAGCCACACCAGCTATCTCTGTGACTCTTCTTTCTAAAGCAGTGTGGATGTCTTCATCCTCAGCTTGAAATACGAAAGACCCTGAAGATATCTCTTCTTCTGCGATCTTAAGCGCATCAAGAATCAGCGCTCCATCAGACTCTTCGATCAGACCAACAGTTACAAGCATCTCCACATGAGCTATTGAACCTAAAATGTCTTCTCTGTATAGTCGTTTGTCTATTTCCAGACTGTCATTTAAAGCTTTTAATGCGTCCGTTGTTGCTCCGCTAAGTCTTCCTTCCCACAAGGTTCCCATTATGCTTCTCCTTGTTTCCCGCCGCGCTCTGGATCTCTTAACGATTCAGTACGCAGCCTTAAAGCATTCAGTCTTATAAAACCCTCTGCATCAGCTTGGTTATAAGCTCCCGAATCATCCTCGAAAGTAGCTATAGCTTCATCAAATAAAGTGTCTTGAGACTCTCTTCCGACAATTTCTACACTGCCCTTGTAAAGCTTGACTCTGACTTTTCCATTAACCCATCTTTGAGAATGATCTATAGCGGTTTGAAGCATTTCTCTCTCCGGGCTGAACCAGTAACCGTTATAAATAAGTTCTGCATATTTAGGCATTAATTCATCTTTTAAGTGGGCTACACCTCTATCTAAAGTTATTGATTCGATAGCTCTGTGCGCTTTAAGCAAAATTGTGCCACCCGGAGTTTCGTAAGCGCCCCTTGATTTCATACCTACATAACGGTTTTCCACTATGTCTGTTCTTCCCACGCCATTAATTCCGCCTAATCGATTCAGTTCAGTTAGGAGTTCTGAAGGGGACATCTTCGAATCATCGATCCCGACTGGGTCGCCATTTTCGAACTCTAAATCTATATAGGTGGCTTCGTTGGGTGCAAGCTCTGGATTTACTGTCCAACGCCACATCTCTGAGGAAGGCTCGTTCCATGGATCTTCTAAAGGACCGCCTTCGTAAGAAATGTGCAGCAGATTCGCATCCATTGAATATGGCGATTCATTACCCCTTTTCATTTCAACTGGTATTCCATGCTTTGCTGCGTAATCTAGAAGACTTTTTCTTGAACCCAGATCCCACTCTCTCCATGGTGCAATTATTTTAATATTTGGATTTAGAGCGTAGGCGCCAAGTTCAAAACGGACCTGATCATTGCCTTTCCCTGTCGCACCATGACTAATTGCATCTGCCCCTGTCTCTTCTGCTATCTCTACTAATCTTTTTGCAATAAGAGGTCTCGCTATAGAAGTTCCTAGAAGATACTCTCCTTCGTAAATAGCATTAGCTCTAAACATTGGGAATACGTACTCGGAAACAAACTCTTCTCTTAAATCTTCAATGTAAATCTCTTTTACGTCCATGCTTTGAGCCTTGCTACGCGCTGGTTCAAGTTCTTCTCCCTGACCGAGATCTGCGGTAAATGTCACAACCTCACAGTCATAAATTTCCTGAAGCCATTTCAAAATTATGGAGGTATCGAGACCTCCTGAATAAGCGAGTACAACTTTCTTTATATCTTTCATATTTCTCTCATTTACTAATTGGCGTCTGTGATTCCTGCTAGATTTTTTAATTTTTCAGATACTTCCTCACCGGTAGTGTCTGAAGCAGCAACCAGTAAGACGGTGTCATCTCCTGCAACTGTTCCTATGATTTCTAAAAGTCCAGCTCTGTCAACTGCCGATGCCACAACATGTGCAGAGCCGGGAGGCGTCTTTAAAACAACAATATTATTTGAAACTGATACCTCTACTAGCCACTCTCCTAATACACGCCTGAGGTAATCAACAGGTAAAACTCTTTCTGTTGGATTGTCTGGTATTGCGTAGACACTGTCACCTACAGGAACTCTCACCTTTACGGCTCCGAGTTCTTCGAGGTCACGTGAAAGCGTGGCTTGAGTAACATCTATACCTTCAGACTTAAGTAGTTCTACAAGCTTTGCTTGACTTGAGACAGCTTGTTCTTCAAGTATTTTCGCGAGTAAGTATTGTCTTTGTGATTTACTCATTGTTGACCTTCAGATAGAAGCCATGTAAGTAGCCCACGAGATGCATGCATTCTGTTCTCAGATTGATCCCACACACGACTCTTTGGTCCATCTATAACTTCCTCAGTCACTTCTTCACCTCTGTGAGCAGGAAGACAATGGAGGAAAACTGCATCTGGTGATGCCGCTTCCATCAAACTCATGTCCACTGTGAATGCTTCAAAAGCTTTTTTTCTTTCTTCCAACTCGGACTCCTGGCCCATCGAAGTCCATACGTCTGTGTAAACGACATTTGAACCGTCAATGGCATCTTGTGCGAAATCAAATTCGTTAACCTCTACACCGACTGCGGCCAATCTGTCCTTATCAATGTCGCTTAATCGATAATAGCTTGGACCGGCGAAACGAATTTCAGCCCCTAGCATGCCAGCTGCCATAGCTAAAGAACGAAATACGTTATTCCCATCACCTACAAACGCAAGAATCTTACCGTTAATGTCGCCAAACTCTTTAACTAGTGTTAGAACATCCGCTAGTGCTTGCATAGGATGACCCTCATCAGAAAGAAGATTAACAATAGGACAGAGTTCTACTTTTGCCATTCTCTCTAATATTTTGTGGTCGAAAACTCTCGCTGCTACGCATTTGTAGTAACCAGAAAGAGTTGAAACTATATCTTCAACAGACTCCCTCTTGTCAAAACCTACTTCTTCACCACGGATATATACAGGGTGTCCTCCCAGCTGATGAACTGCCATTTCCATCGAATTGCGCGTACGATTGGATGGTTTTTCAAATACCAAAGCAGCACCTTCACCTTGTAAAACCTTAGGCGGATTAGGGGCAAGGCAAAGATCTATTACTCTGTTAAGTTCCTCAACGGTAAGGTCGTCAACTTCTAAAAAACTTCTCATGAAGCGTCTTCCTTTCGTGTCTTCAAAACCTTTTCAAGAATCTCTGCTCCTTCAGTAATTTCTTCTGAGGAAATTGTCAAGGGTGGAGCCAACCTAAGAGCACTGGGTGTAACACCATTTACAACCAACCCTTCTCTTAAGCAGGCTTGTGCTAAGTCACGAGCATCGCCCTGTTCTAATCTTTGTTTTTCAATTTCTACCCCTAGAAGAAGTCCTAAACCTCTAACCGAATCAACTCCATCAATATTGCTAATCGCTGCAACCATCTCGGCGCCTTTTTCCTTAGCTAATTTAGGTGCTTGAATTTCCTCAAGGACTCTCAAAGTTTCCCTTGCAGCGGAAGCTGCTAGTGGTTGCCCGGCAAAAGTAGAACCATGATCACCAGGCTGGAAAGCATCTGCTACTTCTGATTTTGCCCAAACAGCTCCAATTGGAACACCATTAGCTATTCCTTTAGCCATTGTTACAATGTCAGGTTTAATACCTGCATGCTGGAACCCGAACCACTCGCCAGTCCGCCCAAGACCGGTTTGAATCTCATCCATTATGAGTAACAAACCATTCTCATCACAAAGCTTTCGAAGCCCTTGCAGGAAATCATTTCCTGCATCGTTCACGCCACCTTCACCTTGAATAGGTTCGACTAATATTGCACCTGTCGTTTGATCGATAGCTTCTTCAAAAGAATCTAAATTGTTCCACTCGGCATGTCGAAATCCCTCTGGTAAAGGCACGAACGGTTTATGTTTCTCTGGTTGGCCGGTCGCAGCCAAAGTGGCCATAGTCCTGCCATGGAATGATTTATAAGCAGAGACGACCCCATGTTTTCCCACACCTTGAAACTTCCGGGCAAGCTTCATGGCAGCTTCATTTGCTTCAGCTCCGGAATTTTGAAATAGGATTTTTCCTGATTGATTGCTTCCTGCACTTATAAGTCTGTTTAAAGTTTCTGCGACTTCCAGTTGTGGTTCTGTAATAAAAAGATTCGAAACGTGTAGAAGTGTGTTTGCCTGTTCTGAAATAGCATCGGCTATTCGTGGGTGGCTGTGGCCTAAGCCAGTTACTGCTATGCCACATAAGAAATCTAAATACCTTTTCCCGTCTTTATCGAAAAGTTCTGTGCCGGAACCTTTAACGAAGGTGACAGATGGCGTACCGTAATTAGGCATTAACAATTCAGACCAGCTCATCGTCAACCTTGCCTTGATCTTGGGACTTGGATAAGTCCAACATGTCTTCTGGGAGAACCATCGTTCCAATTCCAGCATCTGTAAAAAGTTCAAGAAGTAAAACGTGGGGTATCCGACCATCAACCATATGAGCTGAAGCCACACCCTCTGTAATTGCATCGATGCATGCTTGTGCTTTAGGGATCATTCCGGACTTGACCGTGCCTTTGCTAATCAAATCATTCAAACTTGAAATACCTATTTTTGAAATCTTGCTTGTTGGATCCGATACATCTTCTAAAAGTCCCTCTACGTCAGTTAGATAGAGCAATCTTTCGGCTTTGAGAGAACCGGCTAAAGCAGCTGCCACTGTGTCTGAATTTATGTTGTAAGCCTGCCCTTTTGAATCTGTTCCTATAGTAGATATCACGGGAATAAGATTTTCTTCCATGAGACATTCCAATATCGTCGGATTTATTTTTACAACGTCACCCACATAGCCAAGCGATGAGTCTCTTTGGGTTGCTTCAATTAAATTTGAGTCACCACCTGATAGCCCTACAGCTATTGGCGAATGAACATTGATACTCGACACAATGTCTGTGTTAACTTTTCCAATAAGAACCATCTGTGCTATTTCTAAAGTTTCCTTATCGGTTACTCGCTGACCGTCTTTAAATTCTGTGCTTAAACCGAGCCTTTCTACAAGGTCACCAATTTGGGGCCCACCTCCATGAACGACTACAGGTTTGATACCCACTGAGTGCATTAAAACAATGTCTTGGGCGAATTGATCAGCTAGCTCATCGCTTTCCATGGCATTGCCACCAAATTTTACGACTACAACCCTCCCTGCAAATCTGGTTATATAGGGAAGAGTTTCCACCAGAACCCCCGCCCTTCTTTCAGGTGAGAAAACTGGCTCTTCGTTGGGATTAAAACTCTTGTCTTCCATCACGAAGTCCTCATATTTTCATCGATATATGCATGCGTTAAATCTGTTGTTACCACATCAGACTCTCCCTGACCTTGTCCCAGATCAACATGTAATTCTAAACGTCTTTGAGACATGTGTTTTCCTAGAGTATTGGAATCTACTTTTTGGGCTTTTCCTCGTGCATACACGGTTTGACCTCCATAAGAAACTGAGATTGTCTCGGGATCAAATTGAATTCCAGATGCACCTATCTGAGCAGCTATTCGGCCCCAATAAGGGTCTTCTCCGTACCAGGAACATTTAATCAATTGACTATTGGCTGTACTTCTAGCGGCCAATTCTGCCTCATTGTCATCTTTAGCACCAGTTACTCGAAGAAAAACTGTTTTCGTTGAGCCTTCAGCATCATCTGCCATTTGCACGGCCAAATCTTTACACGCTTCAATCAGAGACTCTCCTAAGAGATTAGGATCCTCTACACCTGACTTTCCATTTGCTAAGAGAATAACCGTGTCATTAGTAGATTCTGCTCCATCTACTGTTAAGCAATTAAATGAAACTGCAACTGCTTTCTGAAGGAGTCTTGTGGCCTCCTTTGGGTCTATGACAGCATCAGTTGTGAGAACTGAAAGCATCGTTGCCATATTCGGCTGAAGCATTGCCGCTCCTTTAGATATGCCTCCAACCGAAAAACCTTTCGATTCGACAAAAGTATTTTTAGGAACGGTATCTGTCGTCATGATTGCTTTTGCTGCTGTCGTCCCTTGAGTGCTATCGAGCGAATCAATTGCGTTTTTAATTCCATAAGTAACCGCTTCCATCGGAAGTGGATAACCAATCCATCCTGTTGAACAGACTAGAACCTCATTCGATTCACATCCGAGACCTTGAGCTGTCAATTCACACATCCGTTCAGCGTCTATTAAACCCTGATTACCTGTAGCTGCATTTGCATTTCCGCTATTGAGAACCACAGTAGAAGCAGCACCTCCAGTTGCTTCCAAATGTTTGCGGGTTATCAAAACCGGTGCAGCTGTCATCTTATTCGACGTAAAAACACCCGCTGCAGAAACCGGTTTTCTGTCTTCAGTTGTAATCAATGCTAGATCCAACTCTTGGTTGCTTTTAATTCCACTTGCCACACCAGTTGCCAGAAAGCCTTCTACGTTAGTGACCGTCATGGGCTTATTCCGATTGCGCTTAGACCATCAGACTCGTCAAGTCCTAGAACGATATTTGCACATTGAACTGCCTGTCCTGAAGCACCCTTACCTAGATTATCTATTGCACAAAATACAACCAATAAACCTGTTCTTGGGTCGACTCTTGCTGTCAAATGAGCAGCATTTGATCCAAAAGTTGACTTTGTGTTAGGTGATTTGTCATTAACCACAATGAAAGGCATATCAGAGTATGCGTCGATCAAAATTTGAAGAGCGTCATCTGTATTTAGTTCACCTTTGACTCTGCCATAGCAAGTGGCAAGAATCCCTCTATTCATTGGAGCTAAGTGAGGTGTGAACAAGACTGATGCACTACCTATTGAATTTCCGTTTGCTCCGATGCTAAGCGCTTGTTCAATTTCGGGAGTATGACGGTGTGAAAGTAAACCATAAGCAGCAAAATTCTCATCAACAGCGCAGAATAAACTACTAGGTTGAGGAGTTTTTCCTGCCCCCGAAACGCCACTCGCTGCATCAACAATAATTTCATCAGATTCAATCACTCCTGCTCTCATAAAAGGAGCCAAGGCAAGAGAAGCAGCCGTGGGGTAACAACCGGGGGCAGCCACTAAAGAGGTGTTTTCTAGTCCGTCTCGGAAAAGTTCAGGTAGACCATAGGAGGCAGAATCAAGAAGCTGAGGTGCCATATGATCTTCTTCATACCACTGCCGATATATTTCAGCGTTTTTGAGTCGGAAGTCAGCTCCCAAGTCAACAATTAGTTTTGTGGTCTCGAGTAGTTCTGGAATTATTTTTTGTGAGGCGCCATGAGGCAACCCTGTGAAAATAACTTCACATTCGTCCAATGGTGCTGAATCTTTACCTTCAAACAGCATCTCAGGAAATTCAAGCGAAAGATGTGGATGAACATCGGAAATGGCCGTTCCAGCATGACTCGAGGCAACTGCTGTTCTGACCGCAAAGTTGGGATGCTTTGAACAAATTCTTAATAATTCTGCCCCGGTATAGCCCGAAGCTCCAATAATACCTACTGAAAACATAGTATCATCATACAGTTTTATGTATAAAAATTCAATATTTCTAGGTTTTATTTAGATCTATAACTACTTTTCCTACAACTTTACGGTCTGCAATGTCTTGTAGGGCTTGATTTGCAGAGTCGAATTCATAGGTTGGATGCAATAAAGGATCAACTTCTCCACTCTTACTCAACTCGACAACTGAAGACATTTGCTGTTTAAAAGAACCCGGGTCTCTTCCTAAAGAAGCTCCCCAATGAACTCCCACTACCGAATAATTTTTCAGCAGTACATGATTCGTTGCTATTTCCGGGATACCAGCTACAAAACCAATTACTAACAAACGGCCGTTCCATGCCATACATCTTCTTACTTTTTGGAATACCTCTCCGCCAACTGGGTCATAGGCGACATCTACACCTGAGTTATTTGTGACTTCTCTAACCTTCTCAACGAGGTCTTCTTCTTCTTTGTGGTCAATTACTACGTCCGCACCGAGTTCTCTACAAGCATCCGCTTTCTCTTTGCCCCCTGCTACCGCTATGACTCTTGCCCCAGCCGCCAGTCCCAACTGTATTGCTGCAGAACCAGTTCCACCTGACGCTCCCGTCACCAATAAAGATTCTCCGCTCTTTATCAAGGCACGGTCGTGTAAAGCGAACCAAGTCGTTCCGTAATTCATTGGTAGAGCAGCTGCTTTAACTTGGTCCATCGAATCGGGTACACCAAAAGACATTTGCGCCTGCACTAAAGCTTGCTCAGATAAACCTCCTCCTAATGAAATAACTTTCTGACCCACTCTGAAATCTTCTACCCCTTCACCTACGGCTATTACCCTTCCCGCTGTTTCGCCTCCAGGTGTAAACGGTAAAGGCGGCTTTACTTGGTACTCGCCTCGACATTGAAGCACATCCGGAAAAGCTAAACCGACAGCATCCACTTCTATCAACAGTTGGCCAGCCATAGGTTCTGGGGTGTCCATCTCCTTAACTTTTAGAGATTCTTTTGGTTCTCCCAACTCGTGTATTTGCCATGCTTTCATTAATAGACCCTTTCAAATATTTTTATATTTCTGGAATCATTTCAACTTCGAAGTTTTGCAGAAAACTTTTTCTCCACAGACTCGATACATTCTCCGTGTACTTTCGCCACCTCCACGTCTGTAAGCGTTCTATCGCTAGCTTGAAGTCTTAACTTGAATGCAAGGCTTCTTCGGCCTTCTTCAACAGGCTCACCTCTGAAAATATCAAAAAGGTGAATATCCACAAGTAGCGATCCAGCTTGTTCTTGTAAACATTTTTTCACCTCGTTTGACGAGACGCTTTCGTCAACTTCGAACGCTAAATCTATATCTGACGATGGATAACGGCTGAACGGAGCGTATGAACGGTGACCATGAGGTATTGACAAAAGGTCATCAATATCTACTTCAAGGCATGCAACCCTCTCACCCACCTCAAATAAAGAAAGAACCGATGGATCAATTTCCCCTAAGCAACCGACTACTCTTCCTTCAATCTCGATCCGAGATGTTCTGGTAGCGTGAAAACCCGGTGGAGAATCAACTACTAATTCGTAATGATCAAAGGCCAATGCATCAGCCAAGGCTGACCAGATCTTAACAATTTCACCAGCCTCGACTCCAGCGAGAACAGACACTAACTGCTCCCTTTCATCTGGCAGTGATTGAGGCTTGTCAGGTTGCCTGTACACATGACCGAGTTCGAAAAGTCTTAGTCCAGTGAGTCTGTGTGACTCGTTGTAAGCCAAAGTTTTCAGTAAGCCAGGTCTCAGGGAAGAGCGCATAATCGACTCCTCCGCAACTAAAGGATTTGCTACTTTTATTCCGTCAGATTCAAGTCCTGCATTCTCTAGTTCACCTGGAGCTAAAAAAGGTACTGGCATCGCTTCATCTAAACCTAAACCCATCATCGTTGTTCTAATCAAACGACGATCACTCTGTTTCGCTGTGAGAGAACCGAATGTTTTAGACTTTGGGACTGTTTTTACAATTCTTTCGTACCCGTAAAGTCTTGCAATCTCTTCAATTATGTCGATCTCTGTTGAAGTGTCTGGACGAAAGCTCGGAGGCTTCACATCAATATCCTGATCAACAGATTCAGCTTTGAAGCCTATAGGGTCAAGTATCTCAAGGATCTCTTTTTGGTCGAGTTCTGTTCCGAGAATACTGTTAACCCTAGATACGCGAACCTTAATTTTCTCTCTTGCGGGCAGTTCACCCTTCTCATCAATTACACCCGGCGACAGAAAAGCTTCGGGGCCTAATAGTTCACAAAATCTCTGCATAGCTGTCTCGATTATTTCTGGATCGGTTCCTCTTTCAAAACGAGCTGAAGCTTCACTTCTTAAACCAAGCCTTCTTGAAGTTTTTGCTATTGCCGAAGGATTCCACCAAGCCATTTCCAAAGCAACAGTTGAAGTGCTCTCACTTATCTCTGTTGAGGCGCCACCCATCACACCGGCAATCCCAATCGGCGAACCTAAGCCATCAGTCACTACCCCATCTTGTTCTGTCAAGTTTCTTACCACTCCATCAAGGGTTGTAATTTCCTCCCCATCTGAAGCCCATCTGACTTTAAATTCTGAATCTTTAACGCAATCCAAATCAAAAGTGTGACTCGGCTGACCCAGTTCAAGCATTACATAATTAGACACATCCACAACATTGTTAACTGGCCTCATGCCTAACGCAGTTATTCTGTTTTTCAACCATTGAGGAGAGTCTTGAATTGAAATTCCATCAATTACTCTCGCCATAAAGCGACCACAAAGATCAGGGGAAATAATCTCAGCTTTCAGTATTTCAGAGACATTTTTTCCTTTTTCTGGGGCTTTTGGGACAGGAATCTTGAAAGGTGCTTTTTGGTATGCGGCCAAATCACGCGCTACTCCAGCCAATGACATAGCATCTGGCCGGTTCGGGTTCACTTCAAGGTCGTAAAGAACATCAGATTCAATTCCCAATGAATCTGCTAGAGGAGTCCCCTGTTCACTCTCACTTCCTAGGATTAGGATCCCATCATGATCCTCACCTAGATTGATTTCCGCACTCGAGCAAAGCATCCCATTTGACCATTCGCCTCGCAATTTTCGACGACTTATTTCCATTCCGTTAGGCATTACTGTTCCGACGGTTGCAAGTGGAACGAAATCACCAGGAGACATATTGAATGCTCCACAACAAATCTGCAATGGCTTGCCGTCGCCACTATCAACTTCGACTATTTGAATACGATCTGCGTCTGGGTGGGGTCTCAAATCCAAAACTTTTGCCACGACAACACCCTCAAGATGTTCCCCAGTTCTAACCATTTCCTCTACAGTCAAACCTAACTCGCTTAACTGCTCGCTAATTGAATCTGGCTCTCCGTCGATAGGAGCGAACTCTTTCAATAAAGAGAGTAGAACTTTCATAATCCCACAGCCCTTTTAATATTCAAGCCACCCTGCAGAAGCCTCATCAGAATTGCTCCAAGAATCGATAGTCGTTTCGAAACAACTCACGTAAATCATCGATTTCATGACGCATAAGAGCTAATCGATCAAGACCAAATCCGAATGCAAATCCTTGCCACTCTTCAGGATCTAAACCTCCGGCTTTTAAAACCTCCGGATGAACCATTCCGCAACCACCCAATTCCAACCATTTTCCTCCTGGGTGGCGTATATCGAATTCAGCGGAAGGTTCAGTGAAAGGAAAATAAGATGGTCGAAGTCTTGATTCAAAATCTTTTCCAAAATACGCGCTGGTAAAAGCCTCGATAGTCCCCGCTAAATCCCCGAAGGTAATACCTTTATCCACTACCAGTGCTTCGATTTGATGAAAAACGGGCATATGAGTTGCATCTGCTGTATCGCTTCTAAAAACTCTTCCAGGCATGATTGAATAAATTGGTGGCTCCTCTTCTTCCATCACCCTTATCTGCACTGGTGAAGTATGGGTTCTTAAAAGAGTGCTCATGGGCTCTCCGTACTCGACGTAAAGAGTGTCATACATGTCACGCGCTGGGTGCCCAAGAGGGAAGTTTAAAGCACCAAAATTATGCCATTCGTCTTCTATCTCTGGTCCTTCTGAAACCGTATAACCCATACCTATAAAAAGATCTTCTAATCTTTCCCACGTCTGGGTAACGACATGTCGATGACCAAGACGATGACCTAGGTCAAACTCAGTTAGATCTAATCTTTCATTCTCTAGCTGCGCTCCCCTGACCTCTGACTCAAGCTGCATTTTTCTCGTTTTAAGCATCTCCTCGAGTTTTGAGCGTGTCTCATTCAGCATGAGTCCTAATTCTCGACGTTCTTCTGACTCTAAGCCGCCCAAAGACCGTTTTGCTTGGGTGGTCACTGACTGTTTACCCAACAGTTCAAGTTCCACCTTTTTCAAGGCTTCAAGGTCAACAGACTCTTCTATCTTTCCTTTTGCCTCTTCTAAATGGAGGTCATAATCTTGATTCATTTCTAAATACCAGTTGTAATCTTTTCGAATCCGTTTACCGAAGGTTACGCCATATGAATAGACTTATAAGGGTTATTTTACTTAAACACTAAATAAGAGATCTTTTGATTCCATAGAGAATAACAGCCCCCGCAGTCGCTACATTCAGAGACTCAACTGTGTCTTCGATGGGCACTGTCACGATGTCATCACATAAAGCTTCTATTTTCTTTGGCAAGCCTCTAGGTTCATTTCCCAGAATCACCGCTATTCGACTATTCTCAGCAACATCTTCAGGGGCTATTCCTCCAGAAGGTGCGGTAGCTACCGATTTATAATCAGACTTTTTCAATTCTTCAAACAGTTTGTTGTATGGAAATCTTTCTTCAAGAACTGCAAATCTCATTCTAAAAAACGAACCTGCAGATGACCTAACAACCTTTGGGTTGTACGGATCAACACCTCCATGAAAGAGGACCCCAGAAGCGCCAAACGCCTCTGCTGTTCTGATCAAATTGCCGCAATTACCAGGGTCAGAAACGCCAGACAGAACAAGCAATAAACCTTTTCTTTGAACTAGATCATCCAATTCAAGACCGTGTTGATGAACTAATGCAATGGCTGCTTGAGGATTTCGTAATGTCGTTAAGCCATCAAAAATCTTTCTGGCAACCAAATGAAATTGAATTTTCTCTTCGCTAAGAACTGTAATCAATTCATGATCTAATTGGTCTTCAGGCAGAATAACCTCATCGATTTTGAGACTTGCATCTATCGCTTCTTCAACAAGTCTCGGACCTTCGACCACAAAAAGTCCTTCTGATTCTCGGACTTCGGCATCTCTCGCTAAACGACGTATTCTCCGAATACGTTGGCTATTGAACGACATCTTATTAATTCAAA
>QCLO01000027.1 GCA_003214465.1 Acidimicrobiales bacterium AG-414-N20
CGACTGTCTTCGATCAGCAATTGAGGAGATCCCCAATGCCTTAAGAGATGAAACTGTATTGCTTTTTTCTGCCCATAGCCTTCCACAGAGCATGGCTGAAACATGTAGATATGAATCTGAAATAAATGAAGCCGCGTCGCTTGTAGCTAATAAAGTGGATCCTGATAAACGCCTAAGAAGAGAGGTCGTTTGGCAATCACGAAGCGGACCTCCTCATATTCCTTGGCTAGAGCCTGATATAAATGACAAATTAGATCAACTAGCTTCTGAAGGTGTGGAAGCAGTTGTAGTATCTCCGATTGGATTTCCAATAGAAAACTTTGAAATTCTCTGGGATCTAGATTTCGAGGCTTCAAATAAAGCTGCCTCACTAGGGATGTCTTTCAGTCGAGCTGACTCTGTAGAAAATGATTCAAGGTTTATAAGTATGATCGCTGATCTACTATGCGAGAGGATCGACAAACCCACACTCTCCTCATCTGCCTTGGGCAGCTTAAATATTTCACCAAAAAAGTGCGAAAAAGACTGTTGTCCCAACAAATAATCAAAAAATAATACTTTTTGGTATAAAGACAGCAAAAATATGCTTTTTAGCGTTATAGGGTCCACTGTCACGTTCAGTTGGCAAGGTAATTTTGAGTTGCCGATGAATCACGCTCAAATTGCTAAAGAAGCTTTAAATATGCGCATAGCAACCCTGTCTTCAAATATTGCTAATGGGTTGCTTCTGGATACGAGAAAAGCAGGTGAACTCTTAGCTGCTTGTGGGGATCCTGGTGTTGATAAAGCAATAAGGAATCTAGGTGATACTTGGCAAGAAGCTGGTCTTCCACCTGAATCTATTGAAAAGCCTTGGACAGAAGAACATATAAAAAATCTCATATCAGTGGGAGGCGACGAACTCCTAGACATTTTGGATGAACTTGTAAATGGAATCACCCGCTGCAAGATCCATTAATTTAAAACTTTGGAGCAGACATGAATAAACAACAAAAACTTTTACCCGATGAAATGAACTTCGCGAAAGAAATAGTCGGAGTGCCTGTCGAAGAAGAGATGCAAGAATCTTTCCTTGCTTATTCACTTTCCGTTATTACATCTAGAGCTATACCTGATGTCAAAGATGGCTTAAAGCCTGTTCAAAGAAGAATTCTCTACACGATGCTAAGAATGGGACTCAGACCAGAAAATCCACACCGTAAAAGTGCCAGAGTCGTGGGTGACACCATGGGACGCTATCACCCGCACGGAGACGCAGCCATTTACGACGCTCTCGTGAGAATGGGGCAGGATTTCTCTCGTGGTATGACACTGGTAGATAAACAAGGCAATTTTGGATCTCTTGATGACCCACCTGCTGCACCTCGCTACACAGAATGCCGGCTTGCGGAAACTGCAATGGAAATGCTCAGAGAGATTGATGAAGACACAGTCGATTTTCGACCCACTTATGATGGAGAAAGCGAAGAACCCACTTGCTTGCCTGCCCTCTTACCAAACCTTCTAGTTAACGGCACTTCAGGTATTGCTGTTGGCATGGCGACCAATATGCCTACACACAATCTTGTAGAAGTTGGTGCTGCTGTTTCTTTAATAATGAAGAAAAGAAGACCAAAACCAACAATAAGCGAAATTATGGAAATCATACCTGGACCCGATTTCCCCAGTGGAGGAATAGTCATAAATGACAACCTTGAAGAGATATACAAAACTGGGAAAGGCACAATCAGAATTCGTGCAAAGGCCCACGTTGAGCCTTCTGGTAAAAACCGACAGGCAGTTGTCATAACAGAACTCCCTTATTTGGTTGGCCCTGAAAGAGTAATAAGCAAACTTAAAGAACTCAATGAAGCTAGCAAGCTAAACGGGGTAATGGATTTTAAAAACTTATCTGACCGCGAATCAGGTTTAAAAATACAAATAACTGTAAAACCAGGCCATAATCCACAGGCTGTTCTTGCCGATCTATACAAAATGACTCCACTTGAGGAAACTTTCAGCATTAACAATGTTGTTTTGGTGGATGGTGAACCTCGCACTTTAGGCGTATATGACCTGTGCGACTACTACATAAAACACCGTTTACAAGTCGTAGTCAGAAGAACAAAATACCGACTCTCTCAAGCAAAAGCCCGACTCAACATTGTCAAGGGACTCCTTATTGCACTTGACTCAATCGATGAGGTTGTCTCAATAATAAGAAAATCAGAAGATACAGCCGAAGCACGAAGCTCTTTGATGAAAAAATTCAAATTAACACAACTCCAAACTGACCATATTCTTGACATGCCTTTAAAAAGGCTTACAGCGTTAGAAAAAAGAAAGCTGGAAGAAGAACAGGCCGAACTGAAAAAAGCTATAACAGGTTTCAACACCCTACTTAAATCAGACACCCGCCAAAAAACACTCGTTATCAAAGAATTAGATGAAGTTGTTCAACAATTTGGGCGAGAGCGTCGCACTGAAATAATCAGTTCAGATGATCTACCAGTATTTGAAACTACGGAAGTGGATGAAAACATAGAGGAAGAGCCTTGTGTCGTTACTCTCTCATCTTCTGGCCAGATAGGCAGATTGGGAGTGGATGGCGCCAAGAAAGCTAACCCAGGCAGACATGACATACTTCTTGCGTCTCTTCTTACAAGCACCACATCAACTATCACTGCCGTAACTTCTGAGGGACGAGCTCTTCACGTCCTTGCCGCTGAACTGGTAGACGCTTCTGGAAGAACGCGTGGCGGGAGCGCCGCCCAGCTTTTTGGTACAAATAAAGGTGAAATAATTCAAACGATTCTGACAAATTCAAAAGAGCACCTTGTATTAGCAACTGAAAGTGGTGTTATTAAACGTCTAACAACCGAAGAGGTGCAAAAAACCCAAAATGCAAAACAAGTGATAAACCTGAAAACTGGCGACCGCGTTGTTAGTGCGTTTTGCGCTCCTGAAAAAATTGATATTGGAATGACTGCTTCTGATGGACAATTCCTGAGAATGCCAGTTTCTAGTGTAAGTATTCAGGGAAGAGGCGCATCGGGGGTTGCTGGAATGAAATTGAAAAATGCTTCAGTCGTAGTAGCGGCTGAGGCCATTCTTGGAGATGACTTCGTGACAACTATCTTCAGCAACCAGACTGCAAAAGTAACTCCAGTCGCAGAATTTGAATCAAGAGGCCGTAACGGAGTCGGTGTCCGAATTACAAAAGTAAATGACGACTCAAAATTAACGATCGCTAAAATCGGACCTCTAACAAATCTTCTTGCTGTGATGGCTACAGACGACGACCCGAAAAAACCTGACCCAAACCCTGTCCAACTTCTACTCGAATCAAGTAAGAGGGACCTAGTGGGCACAACAACTGAAAGACAAATTCTTGCTCTTGGAATAAGTAGATGGTGAAATAATATGACCGCGTCAAAGACAAAAACTGTTCCAAAAAAATCGACCACATCCAAAGCAAAAACATCAAAAACTAAGAAAAATAACCTCAACGGTTACGACGCTGACGATATACAAACCTTAGAAGGCCTCGAAGCTGTCAGAAAAAGACCCGGGATGTACATAGGAGGAACCGGAAGCCAAGGACTCATGCATCTGGTCTGGGAATTGGTAGATAACGCTGTAGATGAAGCTGCTGCCGGTTTCGCAACTCGTTTAGACGTCATTCTCAACCGCGATGGATCTGTTGAAATATCAGACAACGGTCGAGGAATACCTGTAGATATTCATTCAGGTAAAAAAGTTTCGGCCCTAGAAGTAGTTTTAACTGAGCTGCATGCAGGCGGAAAATTTGGAGGAGGGGCATATGGGGCATCTGGAGGATTGCATGGCGTAGGTGCTTCTGTAGTAAATGCTTTATCTTCGAAGCTGATCGCTCAAGTCGATCGAGAAGGCAACACCCACGAACTCGGGTTCAAAGCAAGAACCCCAGGGACCTTTAGCGGTTCGTCTTTTAAGCAAAGTCACGAAGTAAAGAAAATAAAAAAGATAAGTCCAACAAAATCTGGAACACGCATCCGTTTTTGGCCAGATCAAGACATTTTCGACAAAGAGGCCCGAATCGACTTCGAAGAAATATGTGCCCGCTTAACTCGTTCTTGTTTTCTAGTACCAGGTCTAAAAGTTACTGCGACTGATAAAAGAAGTGGCAATAGCTCAAAACCTTTTAATTTCGTATCGAGAGGGGGTCTTGCAGATTTAGTTAATCATCTATCGGTTGGTGAAAATGTAACTGAAGTAATAACACTTTCAGGTTTTGAATCCTTTGTTGAAAAAGTTCCAGTTGACGGGAAAATGAAAGAAGTGGACAGAGACTGCAAAGTAGAAATAGCTATCAGATGGGTAAGCGGATTTGATACCACAATTCAATCTTTCGTAAACACAATTCCTACCTCACAAGGAGGAACACATATAACGGGCTTTGATAGAGCTCTGACAAGAGCTATAAATGACATCCTTCTAAAAGACACCCGCAAACTTGCAAAACTCGCAAAAGAAAACAAAAACCGCGCTACCAAAGAGGACGTTCAAGAGGGATTAGTCGCAGCTATAAAAGTAATTTTTCCCGAACCACAGTTCCGAGGACAAACCAAACAAGAGCTCGGAACACCAGCAATAGAAAAAATAGTCTACGACATCGTTAAACAAGGATTAACAGATTGGTTCAATGATGCCGGCCCTAAACGCCACGTAAATCTACTCAGAGACAAGATGTCTAACGCAATAATTAACAGGGTCAGTTCTAAACAACTTCTTGAGACAAAGCGTCGAGCAGCAAGTATGGGTTCAACAGGAATGCCAGAAAAACTAGCTGACTGTCGAGTTCATGGACCTGATTCTGAACTAATTATAGTCGAGGGAGATTCCGCTGCTGGTCCTGCGAAAGCTGGGAGGAACTCTGAGAATATGGCTATTTTGCCTCTCAGAGGAAAAGTAGTTAATGCAGAAAAGTCCTCGCTAAAACAGGTTCTAGATAATACGGAAGCTCAGGCCCTCTTTACAGCAGTGGGTGCGGGATCTGGTGAAGAGTTTGAAATAGAAGCTGCAAGATACGGAAGGATTATTATACTTTGCGACGCTGATGTCGACGGGAGTCACATACGTTGCCTCCTCTTAACACTTATGCATAAATACATGAGACCAATGCTTGAGGAAGGACGCGTCTTTGCTGCTCAACCTCCACTCTTTTCAACCAGAATCGGGGACACTATCCACAGAGCTTTCTCTGAAAGTGAGAGGGATGCGATCACAGCTAAATTAACAAAAGGTGGTCGAAAAGCTGAAAACATAACTTGGAACAGGTTTAAGGGCCTGGGAGAAATGAATGTAGATGAACTAGCTGAATGCGCTCTGAACCCAAAAACACGGATACTCCGTCAAATGAAAATGAGTGACGTCGCTGCTGCCAAAAAAGCAGCAAAGGCATTCGATACTCTGATGGGTTCGGATGTAGGAAAGCGTCGTGACTATTTGATTGCCAACAGCAATCTTCTCGACCAATCGGTTCTAGACATCTAATGTCTGAACTCCCACGGTCTTTTTCACACTCATCTGCTTCTACCTTTAAGCAGTGTCCGCGACGCTGGAAACACAAATACATAGACAAATTGCCAGACCCTACGGGAGAAGCAGCTCTTGTGGGTCAATTTGCTCATGATGTTCTAGAACAACTTTGTAAAGAAGAGTCCGCACTACGAACAGAGGCAAAAGCGAAAGAAATAGCGGCGAGTATTTGGCCAAAAGTCGCAGAAAGAAAAGACTTCAAAAATCTTAATCTAAATTCAGAAGAGCAACTAGCGTTTCGGTGGAAGGCATGGAATGCGATCACAGGGTTATGGACCTTAGAAGACCCGTCAACCGTCTCAGTCGAGGCGACTGAGCAAAGAGTCTCAACTTCACTTTCAGGAGTTCCCTTTTTCGGAATAATTGACCGGCTCGACAGAGATGGGGATGGACTGGTAGTCGTCGACTATAAAACTGGAAAACTACCTAGATACGGCAACGACAATTTTAATCAAGTGCTTTTGTACGCCGCAGCTGTAGCCAGCAAAACCGGTGAACAACCTACTAAAGCTCGACTTCTATACCTTGGGAAAGAAACTATGGAAACTGAGGTCTCGGTGGATCTAGTCAACAAAGTAGTTGGCGATCTATCTGACACCTGGAGTCAGCTTAAAAGCAACCTAGACAATGACGAATTTGAACCCGTGACAACTCCTCTGTGCGGCTGGTGCTCTTTTGTTGTGAAATGTCCTGCTGGAACTAAGTTCATAAAAAAAAGAGCCTCGCTAGGGAAACTAAGATCTGACGCTCCAGCTAGATTAGCGCTCGGACTCTAAGAGTTGGATCTTCTGCGTTTCTTCCAAAAAATAGCCAAACATAATAAAACTACGGTAGCAATTAGTGCACCTAGTCGGTTTGCTTTATCTGCATTCTCGTCAATGCTCTCAACTGGTGGTAATTCAAACGGTTTAAAATCTCCGCTTTCTGAATAAGATCCTTCACCCTGCTCGCCGACAGAGTCTCTATTCATATCAATATCCTCAGAAATTTCTTCAACAGCTTCAAAAACATTCTCATTTGTTTTACTCTCGCCATCTAATAAAGCATCTACAGGGCTTTCTTGCGGTGCTGCAGGGCGTGAGCGTACAGCTTCAGGATCATAAGTGGCCATCAGCATCCTCCTTTTCAGAATTATTTTCAGAATAGCCACCTTCTAATAGAAGCGTCAAAAGTTCATCAAATTCTGCTGCTGCTTCTGCCGCACCTGATCTTTTACCCAAACCATGTATAGGTAAAGATTGTGCTGAAGCTTCTGCTATAGCTGTTCGTAAATGAATCTTTGGTAATGAAAAACCAGAATAAACTTCTTCAAGTTTTAAGTTCCAATAACTGTCATCTCGAGTTCTTCCAAGTCGGTTGACAGCAATTCCGGCTATGTTTGGCTTGGAGTCGATTCGACGCGTACGGATCTTTTCTATTGTCTGAATCATTCTCGCTACACCATCAACTGACCATGCTCCTGGCTCTGTAACCACAAGAGTCATGTCAACTGCAAAAAGAGCGTTTACCGTAAGTAATCCAAGTGATGGAGGACAATCAACAATAATAAGGGGCCAGTTCGAATTTTCGAAAGAAAGCGACAATCGATTCTGAGCTCCTAGAGGATCAGTGGCGAGTCGTGGTTCACAAATCGAAAGGTTCGGTGTGGAAGCAGCAATATAAGGGATCTGACCGCAGTCAGATGGCCAGTTGGATCTTTCAGCAATTTCATTTATGCCTCCAAAGAACTCGTCTTCTAGCACATTCACAACTCCATTAGAGGGTTCGTATATACCCAGTCCAGTAGTTGCGTTCCCCTGTGGATCTAAATCGACGATTAAGGTTTTTAAATTTTTTTTAGCAGCGGAAGAAGCGAGCCCTAAAGTCACACTGGTTTTACCTACTCCACCTTTTTGATTCACTATCGCTATTGAGACCACATAGAAAACCTAGACCAGTTCGCGACACAAAAGTTGTAAATAACTTAAACAGGTATCGTATATCGATGCCAGAACTACCCGAAGTTGAATCAATCCGCTGCCAGTTAGAGCCTCTAATTGCTGGAAAAAGGATATTAAATGGCGATTCTTTTCCTTCAAAAAAATTCCTACAAGCAAAGTTAGCTTCTGGTTTTTATGTTAAAAACGTAAATCGAAGAGGTAAATATCTCATATTAAACCTAGAAAATGAATCAAGTCGAAAAATAAAATCTAAGGAACTTATCATTCATCTCGGAATGACTGGAAGTGTCTCAGTAGTGAGAGAAAAACCAGAGGACCTTTATATAAGAGCTCAATGGCAACTCAACGACGGTCAGATTTTACTTTTTAGAGACATTAGACGTTTTGGCAGAATTGCAGTTGTGAATCCAGGTGATTATAAATCGCTCCCAACTTTAAATAACATCGGTCCTGAACCTTTTGATCCAAAATTAACTGCGATCAGTTTCTATAAATCTTTATCCTCCTCAAAAAGTCATATAAAAACTAAACTTCTTTCTCAGCGAATTATCGCCGGGCTGGGCAACATATACGTGGATGAATCACTTTGGCGTTCACATATCAATCCTGTTGCTAGAAGAATTGGAAAAGAGCGTTCTGAAAATTTGCTTATCTCAATAAGGAAGGTTTTGTCTGAAGCAATCGAAAATGGCGGTACAACTTTTCGCGATTATAGAACGCCTGATGGATTAACAGGAAAAAATCAACATAACCTCGATTGCTATGGTAGGGCTGGAAAAGCATGTAAAAAGTGCTCTTCTATATTAAAGAATCGGATTATTGGTCAACGCTCAACAACTTGGTGTCCACAATGCCAAATTAGCTAATCACTCTGTGAGCTAACCAAAGGATAATGTGAGTATGATCGCTTGAGAGGTGAAAATTGAACCAAGATCTTTCTAAAACTGATGAAACAGTTAGTGAACAGGACGATTTTTTAAATTTGTTAACATCTCAAGTGGGTTCAACTGGAAAAATCGAAGTCGCACGTGACAACGTCAGCGAACCTGTAATTCGGTCATGGTGTGACGCCATGTCAGAAAACAACCCTCTTTATACCAACCCAGATATTGCAAATAATTCAAAACATAATGGAATTATTGCCCCGCCTGCAATGCTTCAAGTTTGGACAATGTCTGGCCTTCATCTTGGTAGCCAATTTCAAAGAAATACCGAAGATTCTCCCAGCGCTGGGGTTTATGAACTTCTTGATAAAGCTGGTTTTACGGGGGTGGTGGCGACGAACGCAACTTACCGCTACGACGAAACAATTAAACCTGGTGATTTAATTTCTGGTAGTCAGAAACTACTAGACGTCTCGGAACAAAAAGCAACGGCTATCGGAGTAGGTCATTTTGTTACCACCGAAACAATATATTCTGATGCCTCCGGCAAACAGGTCGGTTCGATGGAGTTTCGGGTACTAAAATTTCAACCGGGTACCGGCAAACAAAATCAACAACCACCAAAAAAACCACCGAGACCAAAGCCAGCTTCTAACAGTTCAACCGACTGGTTTTGGGATGCCTGCAACAATAAAGAGTTGCGGATCCAATCGTGTGATGACTGTGCAAGTCTGCAACATCCACCTGCTGTTCGTTGTCTTTCATGTGGTTCCATTTCGTTGAATACTGTCATTGCGACTGGTAAAGGTACTCTCCATAGTTGGGCAATTGCTCACTATCCTCAGGTACCTGCTTTCGACTATCCACTAATCGTCGGCTTGGTCGAATTAGAAGAGGGAGTTCGCTTAGTTTCCAATATCACTGACATTGAACCCGAGGACCTTAAAATCGACATGCCATTAGAAGTTAATTGGCTAGATGTTGATAATGAATTTACATTGCATCAGTTCAAGCCAATTCAAAGTGTGAAACAAAAATCAAAATCTGAAAGTGACGGAGAAGGTGAAAACAATTCCCAAATCTCAGATTTAGATCAGAACGATTCAGATACACAAATTACTAAAAAACAGGATCCAAAACTCGATCTGAAAAATGTCCAAATAGGTGACGAACTACCGATCTCTTTAGTTCCGATAACTACGCTTCTTATAGTTTCTACCGCTCTAGCTACGCGTGATTATCAAGATGTGCACCATGATCCTAAAGCTGCCCAGTCTAAAGGCATGCCTGATATTTTTATGAATATTCTTACTTCAGCAGGAATCGTGAGTCGTTGGATAAACGATTGGGCCGGACCTGAGATTGATTGGAACTCTATTGATTTGAGACTAGGTGCACCTAATCATCCGGGGGACACTATGACCCTTTCAGGTTCAGTTACCGAGAAAAATCAAAATGGAAACCGAGTGTCTTTAAATATTGCCTTTGTGGGCAAAAACTCAAGAGGAATGCATGTTTCAGGAACTGCAGAAATACTTCTACCAGAAATTACTGGGGATTAAATGAACTCTAATTTTTCTTCTAAAACAGCAATTGTAGGAATCGGTGCAACTGAGTTTTCAAAAGACTCAGGTCGAACCCCAATGGAACTTGCTGTTGAGGCTTGTGAAGCGGCATTAGTAGATGCCGGCGTAGACGCTTCGGATGTTAATGGAATAGTAACCTTCAGCTCCGAACAAAATTTTGAGATAGAAGTTGCAAGAAATTTAAGGATCCCTGCCTTGAGCCACTTCAGTATGATTCCACATGGTGGAGGAGCGGCATGTGGAACTATTGGTCAAGCTGGTTCAGCAATTTTTTCAGGTTCTGCCGACTACGTTCTTTGCTACCGAGCTTTCAACGAAAGATCATGGCATCGTTTCGGTAGTGGAGTTCAAGATCGGCATGGCGGAGCGGAAGCTTTCGATGTTACTTTCGGCTGGACTTCACCGTTCGGTCTTCTAACCCCTGCAAGCTGGGTGGCTATGTTTGCCACCCGCTACATGCACTTATCTGGAGCTACTTCTGAAGACTTCGGGCGTGTAGCAGTTACTGATAGAAAATTCGCTGCAACAAACCCTGCGGCTTTCTTTTATGAAAGACCAATTACTTTAGAAGATCATCAAGAAAGCAGATGGATTGTTGAACCGCTTCATCTACTGGACTGTTGCCAAGAGTCTGACGGTGGACAGGCAATTCTTGTGACTTCTCTAGAACGTGCTAGAGATCTTCGGAATCCCCCTGCAATAATATCCTCAGCTGCTCAAGGCTCTACGGATGACCAGCAAGCTATGAGAAGCTACTACAGGGATGACATTACAAGAATTCCTGAAATGAAGTTTTGTGCAGATCAACTATGGAAAAATACTGGTCTAGGGCCTTCAGATATCCAAGTCGCTAATATTTACGATCACTTCACACCCTTATTTCTTCCGCAACTGGAGGAATTCGGGTTCTGCGAAAAAGGTGAAGCGAAGGAATTTTTACGTGACGGCAATATTGAAATGGGTGGTTCATTGCCAACGAATACCAACGGTGGCCAATTAGGTGAGGCCTATATACATGGTATGAACGGTATAGCAGAAGCAGTCCGTCAGATTCGAGGAACTTCAGTTAATCAAGTTGAAAACGTTGAAAACGCTTTAGTCACAGCTGGGACCTCCGTCCCTACTAGCGCACTAATTTTGAGTCAGGATTACTAAAAAATTCTTTGTATGACCCATTTCAGCTTGATGGGAGATCTACGCTCACATTATGGGCGTTAAACGTTTTATTTTTTGCTTTTTTTCCGTCGCCATTTTGGCTACCACTACTCTGCCAAATGCCTATGCCGGACCTTATGACAAGGAAATAGGGAATCTACAAAAGCAAATAGATGAATTAAATTCTGACATCGACAAAGTAGAAGATGATATTCAGACAGAAAAGAATAAAATTATTGACTTTCAAAATGAACTTTTAGAAATTGATGAAACAATTGCAGAAACTGAAGCTTTAATAAATAGCGAAGATGCTCAACTCGCAAAACATCCAATAAGACTTGAGTTGTTGGCAGACGATTATATAAAAGTCTGGTCATCCCGCTCTGAACCGTTCCAGTTACGACGCGAGCTAGCTATCGATTCCTACGTGCGAAACGATGAAAGGATGAATTCTGTTCTAACACAATCAGCCCAATTAACTGATGAAACTCTTCGCGGTATAAGAAGTCAGATACTTTACAAGGCCCTAATCGACGAGACTGAAGGAAAACTTGAATCCGTTGATTCTAAAATGCGAATTACTGGAGATCGTGTTTTAGAGGTTCATGAGGAGATTGAAGAAGCCCGAAGCAAACAAAAAGATTATGTCCAACTTCAAGAAGAAGCCCGTTCTCGCATCCCTGCAGCTAACGAAAATATTTTAAATATACGTTCGGGAATAAAAACTTTGGAAAGTAACATCGAAAATTTTAAGACCGAGATAAAGATACTTGATGGGGAAATAGAAAGATACCGACTTTTAGAGTTGTCCAAACAATGGACTGGACTGCCTGGGACTGATATCCGTAGACCGGCTCTAGCAATTAAAATTGATAACGTTTCAATTGCTAGACCACAGGCAGGAATCAACCAAGCTGATGTCGTTTACGAAGAACTCGTCGAAGCTGGATTGACACGCCTTATAGCTATTTTTCAGACAACAGATTCTAGAGTAGTTGGACCTGTTCGTTCAGCTAGAACGTCTGATCCACCTCTTCTAACAGGTTTTGATAGTCCACTTTTCGCCTACTCTGGAGCTAACCGTGGAACCAGAGAAGTAGTAAAAGACTCCGACCTGACTGACGTTGGGTACGACGCTTCTCGCGAAAGCTACTGGCGTTCAACATCACGGAGAGCGCCACATAATCTTTTCACTTCAACAGAAAGGCTATGGTCGAAACATCCCAATAGAGATGAAATTCCTGAACCTCCATTTACTTTTAGAACTGAAAACTCACCTCTTCATGCAAATGCAAAAAAAGCGGACGGCGTTTTCATTGATTTCGGTCATGCGGAAATAGATTATGCATGGAATGGCACAGGCTGGGAGCGCACCCACAATGGCGAGCCACATGGCGATGGCGATGGTGTACGAGTAGCCCCCACGAATATAGTTATACAATTTATTTCTTATGGAAAGAGTGCCGCTGATTCAAGGTCGCCTGAGGCTGTAACTAAAGGAAGTGGAGATGTTTGGGTATTTACTGACGGACATCTAATCGAAGGTAAATGGGAACGAAAAAAGGATTCAGAACCAGCGGAAATAACTTCAGATGGAACACCTATAAGATTAACCCCCGGTAATACATGGGTTGCGCTAGCAAAGCCTGGAACAGCGACTTGGCGCTAAAACAAGGTCCGTTTAGATATTAAGAAGATCCGAGGGTGCATTTCCATCACTGGTTACTGTAAGACGCTTTACTCCATTTTCTAAAACCAGAATTGTATGTTCAAACTGTGCTGTACGCCTTCCGTCTCTGGTCACTGCTGTCCAGTTGTCACTCCACATCTGTGCTGATGGATCGCCGAGTGTCAACATTGGTTCAACTGTGAAAGTCATCCCTGGAATTATCTCAGTCGAAGCATACGGGTCGTAGTAATGAGGGATTTGAAGTGAGCTGTGGAACTCGGTTCCAACGCCATGTCCGATGAATTCTCGAACTACTCCTAAAGAATGACGTTTTGCATGTCTTTCTATAGCTCTACCAATAACGTTCACAGGTCTGCCGGGCTTGACTGCTTCTATACCCAGATCCATTGCCTTACGCGTTTCTTTGATTAAGTGAACATCCCTTTCGCTTATTTCACCGACCGGGAAAGTAACCGAGGTGTCGCCATGGACACCCTCGTGATAAACCGTGACGTCTATATTCACAATGTCGCCTTCTTGCAATGGGCGGCTATCTGGAATCCCGTGACATATGACCTCGTTCACTGATGTGCAAACCGATTTTGGGAAACCTCTGTAATTCAGTGGACTCGGATAAGCATCAAAAGACAAAATCATCTCATGTACCATCTCGTCAATTTTGTCTGTTGTAACTCCAGGCGCAACGTTGGAACCCGCTTCTAATAAAACTGAAGCAGCTATCTCTCCTGCTTTCTCCATACGTTTTATCTCGTCAGCATCTCTCACCAATGACGAGGTTGAATTTCCTGGATCACCGGTCAGTGCATAAGGAGGTTTTTTGATATTAGATGGAACCAGTTTGACAGGGCTTAGAAGACCTGCCTCTACAGGTGGTACCGAGGGTGGGGCTTTAGGAGCTAATTTCCGTTTTCTTTTAGACACCGAATAAGGCTACCTTTATTTGGTTACCAGATAAAACGGCTGAGACTATCTACGACACATGCAGGTCTTTCCATGCCTTCAATTTCGATGCTCACACGAACCACAGTTTGGATACCACCTTCTATCTCCACAGCGTCAACTAGTTCAGCACTTGCACGCACCATAGATCCAACCATTAATGGTGCAGGAAACCTGACACGATCTGTACCGTAATTTATCCCCATTGAAATTCCATCAACTTGAAAAATCTCAGGCAAAAGAAAATTTGTCAAAGAAAGAGTCAAGTATCCATGTGCAATTGTTTTTCCGAAGGGACCATCAGAGGCTTTTTCTGGGTCAACATGTATCCACTGTTTGTCACCTGTTGCTTCTGCAAATAAATCTATACGTTCCTGATCAACTAAGATCCAGTTGCTGTAACCAAGATGATCCCCCACCGCTTCAAGCAATTCAGATGGCGATCTAAAAATTTTCATTCTGTTTCCCATGTTCTCTAATCAACAGCAAATCTATTAACTCCTCTGAAGATACACGTAATCGAGTTTTTCTGATAGAAATAACCAAGTCCCTATTATAAAAATGTAACTAATGGCAACAACAGGCAAAAAAACTATTCTTGCTGCACTAATAGCAAATCTTGGAATAGCTATTGCAAAATTCGTAGGTTTTGCAATAACTAAATCGTCTACGATGCTTGCTGAAGGAATCCACTCCAGTGCAGATTCGGCTAACCAGTTGCTGCTATTAATGGGAACTCAAAGAGCTAAACGTGAGCCCAGTTCCAAGCATCCTTTCGGGTACGGTCGTGAAAGGTATTTCTGGTCCTTTGTAGTGGCTTTAATTTTGTTTTCTTTGGGTTCACTATTTGCGATTTATGAGGGCATAGAAAAAATTCGACATCCCCATGCCCTTAATAATGCAAGTTGGGCAATAGGGATTCTAATTTTCGGAATATTTATTGAGTCATTTTCCTTCAGAACCGCAATTGTTGAAGCGAGAACGATTAAGGGTGAGAGTACTTGGTCTAAATTTGTAGTCCGTTCAAAACAGCCTGAAATTCCAGTGGTTCTTCTAGAAGATGCCGGGGCATTGTTTGGAATGGTTATTGCTCTAGCGGCTATATCTTTAGTGAAGATAACAGGCGAACCTATATGGGATGGAATCGGCACACTCTCTATCGGGGTGCTTTTAGGTGTAATCGCAATTATTCTTGCTCGTGAAATGCACAGTCTCATTATTGGTGAGGCTGCAAGTGAAAAAGACCTTTCAAAAATCGTGAACATTATTGAAAACAACAGTCAGGTTGCTCAGTTAGTGGAAATGAGAACTCAGCATCTAGGACCAGATGAAATTCTCATAGGCGTGAGAGTCGCCTTTCCTGAGAATCTTCAAACTAAAGAAATAGCTAATCTCATAAATCAGCTGGAGGCTGATATCAGAATTGAACTCAAAAATGCTGGTCCTATTTTCATAGAGCCAGAGATAACAGACAGTAACTAATTTGAGGCTTCAATACAGGCTGGTATTATCGAATTAGCGATTGGAAAAGTTATGAAAATAGAAGATGTGGACCTTTTAGATCTAGACAGATTCCTCGCACAAGAACATCATGAAATGTTTAGTTATCTTCGAAAAGAGAATCCTGTAAGTTGGCATGATGAACCAGATGGACCTGGTTTTTGGAACATTGTCTGTCATGCAGATCTTGTTGAAGTAAATAGGAATGCTGAAGTTTTCTCTTCTGAAACTGGCGGGATCTCCATAGCAGATCCACACGAACATGAAGACGGTTCAAAAGGTTTTGATCTTCGAGGAACTCAGATGCTTTATACAGATCCGCCCAAGCACACTCGTTACAGAAAGTTAGTAAACCGCGGCTTCACCCCAAGAATGATCGGATTACTTGAAAAATACTTAAGGTTTAGAACCATTCTGATAGTTGACGAAGTTATCGAAAAAGGAAGTTGTGATTTTGTAGTAGATGTCGCCGCCGAACTTCCCCTACAGGCTATTGCTGAGATCATGGGTGTCCCGCAAGATGAAAGAAACAAACTCTTTGAGTGGTCTAACAGAATGATCGGGATCGAAGACCCTGAGTATGCAGGACAAGACAATCAAGCTGCTGCATTCGAGCTATACGCGTATGCAAATGACTTAGCTAATCAGAGACGTGAGAAACCTCAAGATGATTTGATTACTCGGTTAATTAATGCCGAAATAATCGGAGATGACGGTGAGCCTACCGTTCTAAACGAACAAGAAATCGATGGGTTTATGCTACTAATGGCTGTTGCTGGAAATGAAACAACACGTAATGCGACTTCACATGGCTTATGGGCATTGATAGAACACCCTGACCAATTTGACTTATTAAAATCAGACACCGAAGGTCTGATTGATACTGCGGTCGATGAAATCGTTAGATTCGCTAGTCCTGTTTTACATTTCCGAAGAACAGCAACTCAAGATACGGAAATAAACGGCCAAAAGATAAAAGCCGGAGAAAAAGTAGTAATGTGGCACGTTTCAGCCAATAGAGATGATTCAGAATTCGAAAATCCTTTTTCATTAGATGTCCAACGTTCGCCAAACAACCATGTTGGATTTGGCGGCGGTGGACCTCATTTTTGCCTCGGTGCAAACCTTGCAAAACTTGAATTGAAAATAATTTTTGAAGAGCTCTGTAGAAGAATGCCAGATGTTTCTCTTGACGGGCAACCTTCACGTCTTAGATCAAATTTCATTAACGGGGTTAAGCATATGCCCATCTCTTTTACTCCAGGAGACAAGGTCAACCCCGAACCAAACTTTGATAACTAGCCAATACTGGTTCTAAGTCAACTCTTAACGTCTACTTATTTGAATTGGTTGATTTGAAGTTAAGAAATTTTTGATTTAAAAATTGAGGTTAGATCGATTTCTGTTCGAGTCGTCAACCATGCGCCTAGTAGAAGAACGATGACTCCAAACACCTCCCAAAAAGAAAGTCTCTCTCCTAAAATAAAGACTCCTAAAATAGAGGCAACAATTGGAATTAAGTAGGTGACTATTGAAGTTCTCAGTGCACCAACCCTTCCGGTCAGGGTCGTTGCAGCCGCATAAGCTACTCCAGTTCCTCCTATACCAACAGCCAAATTTGCCCCAACCGCTTTCCATGACCAAATAGAATTCATCATTCCATATGCACCAAAAGGCAACGTAAGAAGAGATGAGACTGCAAGCACGCGAGATAAAACAGGCAGAGAACCATATTTTCTTTGCAGTGGTCCGGCTATATTCACCGAAATCGCATAAGAAGTCATAGCTAACAACACCAACAGAACTCCAAGAGCACTGGTTCCACCTCCATTTACCGTGGGTAAACCAACCATTGAGATACCCATAACACCTAGAAGGAGGCCAAAAACCTGAACTTTTCTAACCGGCACGCCAAATATTAAAAACCCGATTATCAAAGTCATTATCGGCATTGCGCTATTAAGCATCCCGGTGACTGAGGAATCAATCCACTGTTGTGCTATTGGAAACATTGTGAAAGGAAAAGCCATCCAAGTAAAAGCTAGAAAAACTATCGCCCACCAATCTGTTGCTTCAATAGGTTTTCTAG
>QCLO01000028.1 GCA_003214465.1 Acidimicrobiales bacterium AG-414-N20
GTAGCAACAGCAGCTGAACTGCTAGCCGAACTACTCGCACCATCATCACCGTCAGACCCGCAGGCCCCGGCAATCAATCCAAGCGCCAAAACAGCAGACAAAATCCGCCAGCCCCGACGCCTAACAAGCTTTTCCATTAAGAAATCCCCTCCATTAGTAAACAAAATCCAGCGGTCTGATGGTCTGACCATCTGGTGATCACACCTTACAAGCAATATTTGTTGCTCTCAAACCCGAAGGGATTATTGCAAAAAAATATACAAAAAGCCTATATTTAAGCCTTTTTTGAATCTATTTATGCCTTTGGCCAATGCTTTTTGTATCGCTGAACCAGCCACTTATTGAACTGAACATGACTTTCCTCTTGCCATGAGTATTTACCACGGGGAGCGAATCGTGAGTTTAGACCATTTTGAACTTTCGTGGTTGCGTCTTGATCCTGATTGATAAAAACCTGCACGCCTGCATCACTTGCCTCAAAAAGTTCATCAAATAAAGGATGCTCTAATGCTGTTGGGTGAAAAAGATAACCAATTTCTACATCTATAGTTCCGGCAGTGACTGGGTTAATAATGAAAAAGAAGGCTTGGTCAGGAGCGGTTCCTATGCATAGATTGGGTGGCACAAGAGCAAATGTTGACCGCCAACGCTCTTTTTCGGTTAATTCTGGATAAACGGGGAAGAGTGCTTTATGCGTCGGGTTAAAACCTCCATCAATATGCACGTAGCCACTCTCACGAAAGATTACGTTACTGCTGTCGTCCCAAGGAACCGGAAAACTACTCATGTCACTAGGGCAAAAATCCTGAACATACTGATGCAAGCGGTTAGCATGATAACCGTCGTTGAAATTCTCAAACATGATTTTCCAATTCCAGGGCAACGACTCTAGGGTAAAAGTGCCCGGACATACGGCTTCATCTAAGTTGTAATTTTCCAAGTAAGATTCATACCGCTCAAGCGTTGGTGTTAAAGGTTCGGCTTCAGGGTTTAAATTGACAAAAATAAAACCTTTCCAAATCTCTACTTGGACATTTGGCAAACCCCATTCCGATTTATTGAAGTCTTTGGTTTTCTCCATCGCCGGGGCTCCCAAAAGACGACCATCAAGGTCGTAGATCCAATGATGATATGGACATTTGAACTTTGAATTATTTCCAGACCCCTCACAAATTTGCATGGCTCTATGTTGACAAACCGCTGAAAAAACTCGGATCTGATCGTCCTTTCCTCTTGCAACAATAAGAGGCTCACCGTTTACTGTTTTCGTAAACCAGTCACCCGCTTCTGGTATGGAATTTGCCAGACCCACGCAAAGCCATTCTTGGTCAAAAATCGCCTTTCGTTCAAAATCTAAAAATTCTTCAGAAGTGTATATTTCAGATGGAAGAGTTCGTGAATCATCAAAGTTTGAAATTGAAATATCAAAAGATTCTAAAAACTCATTGGTCAATATTGTCATTAACTTCTCCCCCTTCTAATAATAGGTATTTTCTGATCTTCCCGACGCTTGTTCGGGGAAGTTCATCTAAAAAAGTAATCTGTTGCGGCCTTTTTGCTTTAGTTAATCGCTTCTCACACCACTCGAAAAGATCTTCGAGTGAAGGAATATCTTTACCTGGAACAGGAACTACGAAAGCTACAGGCACTTCATCTCGTATGTCATCAGGCATTCCAACTACCGCTGCCTCAAGAACTTCTGGGTGTTCTGCAAGGACTGACTCTACTTCAACGATAGAAACGTTCTCGCCGGAAACTTTCAAAACGTCAGATCTGCGACCGTCAAAGAAAAACTTTCCATTGCTGTCGCGTTTAGCCCTGTCTCCCGTTAAAAACCAACTATTTCTAAAGCTTTCCTGTGTTATAGCAGGAGCATCTAAATATCCATTGAAAATGCTTATACCAACTTCACCTCCTACAACGATTTCACCAACTTCACCTGGGTCCACAGACGTGCCATCCGGTCTTTGCACGTCTACTAAACAACCACTAGTCACTAAACCCATGGAAGACGGATCTGGGTTCTCCTTCTCGTCAGTTAGAACCGCAGGAATCGTTTCTGTCATTCCATAAAGTTGCCGAGGTCTGCAACCGAACCATTCAGTCACAGTTTCATACTGTTCTTGAGTAATATTTTGGGCAAACCAACAATGTCTAAGCTTCAATCCGTCTACTGGTTCCCCTCGCGCCAATATCATCCGAATAGGAGCTGCAAAAAGGCTAGCTGCCGTCACTTCATGCTTTACTGCTTGTTGCAAAAACCGGCTAGCCGAAAAATTTGCCATCAAGGCAACACTCGCCCCCACGAAAATTGCTGAAGCAAAAGAATAGTACTGGGCATTCGCATGAAATAAAGGCAACACCACAAATTGACGATCCTTACTCGTCAGAGAGGCCGCTGCTGCCATCACGTGACCTGCAAAGGCATAGTTAGCTTGGGTAATTTCCACCCCTTTAGGCAATCCAGTAGTACCAGAAGTAAACATTACAGCTGCCCTGTCAAAGACATTCGGGGCAGGCCATGACCCGACCTCAGAAAAGTCACAAAGTTCTGGAGCTACGCTCATTTCATCTATCTCTACAAATGGCAAACTCCCACAAGCTTGTTTGTAAATCTCAGACCGAGTCTTGGCACAAAAGCCTACTTTTGGATGAGTTCTTTCTATGTGAGATAAAAGATCCTCTGCACTGCCCATTGGATCTGAGGGAACTATCCATGCACCCAATCGAACAGCTGCTAACCAAACTGCAATAAAAACTGGACAGTTCGCCAACGCCAAATGTATTGAATCACCAGATTGAACTCCATGTTGCAATAAAAGACTCGCAACTTTGGAAACTTCTTTATTGAAATCGCTATAAGTCCACTCAACAGTGTCACTTTCCAAATTTTCAAAAATTAAGAAAATATCATCTGGGTGATCTCTCAACGTCCTCTCCCAAACTTCCGAAAAAGAAACAGGAGAAAATTCAGGCATTAAGATTTTCCATAACCACCGCCGCCAGGTAAATCAAGACGAACCACATCTTCAGCCTCAAGCTTTATACGATTCTGGGTCTTAACAGATTCGCCATTTACTTGAAATGAACCAGAAGCACCTGATTCGCCACCAAAAATTCCTTTAGGTGGATCTGATAAACGACTCGTAACAGCATTCAATTCCCAATAGTTATCTGTATCGACGCTAAATTCTATTGTTTGACCCAGTCCACCCGTTTGTGCTCCTCCACCACCGGACCCTTCTCTGAGTTCTTTTCTATGAAAATAAATTGGGGCTGAAGCTTCAACTACTTCTATAGGCACTGCTGCTACTCCAGTCGGATAGGAGCAAGCGGAAAGACCAGATTTGGATTCACGTGCACCCACACCACCGGCATATGTAAACATCGCAGTTATAAAAGGGGATCCGTCCTCATGGGTTCCATTTACTTGCATAGTCCAAACGGCACCAGAACCCTCTGCCATTGAAGACTCAGGTTTGACTTGCGCAAGTGCCTTCAATAAAGCATTGGGTAAAAACATGCCGACTACATGTCTGGCAGTTCCCGGTTGAGGCAACACGGCATTAACAATCGAACCTTTTGGAGCCCTCATCTTTATGGGTTTAAGACTTCCAAAGTTATTTGGAATATCAGGATTCAAAACTGAACGCACCGTAAAGGTCGTATAAGCGTGGGTGTAATTCTCGACAACATTAATACCCCAAGGGCTGGCCTCTGAAGTCCCCTCATAATCGACAAGGATTTCACCTTTTTTGGGGTCAACCTCCATAGAACACACGATGTCGATTTTGCTGCCATCTGCAAGATCCAACAAAGCAGAAGATGAGTAAGAACCTGCTTTCAATTCCTTAATACTTGACCTTGTTGCTTCTTCCGAACGCTGAACTATCTCGTCAGAAAGATCTTCAATATTTTCCAATCCGTGATTTTCACAAAGTGTTAAAAGTCTTTGTGACCCGACTTCACCTGAAGCCATCTGAGCATGCAGGTCACCTGCCATATGATCAGGTTGACGAACGTTTGAGAGTATAAATTTCCATACGTCTTCGTTTCGTTGCCCCTCTTTCATTAACTTACAGATTGGTATCCAGAGGCCTTCTTCAAAGCAATCCCGACCCCCAGCGCCGATTCCATATCCGCCTACGTCTGTATGATGTATAGTCGAGCCAAAATACGCTATAGGCACCTGTTTCTCTTTACCCTTTTGTTCTTTCCACACTGGCACGAGAACGGTAACATCAAGCAACTGACCAGCGGTTTTGTATGGATCATTCGTTATCAAAACATCACCTGGATTCAATTGCTCAGGAGTAATCTCTTCTAACATTTTGGAAGCGCCAATCGCTAACGAATTTATGTGTCCAGGTGTACCTGTAACAGCCTGAGCTACCATTCTTCCTCTTTGGTCAAAGACAGCATTCGCTAAATCGCCGGCTTCTCTAACAATTGGGCTAAAAGCGGAACGCTGTAACGCCCGTGCTTGCTCATTAACCGTCGAAATTAGTGACTGCCAGAGTATTTCCAATTCAATCGGGTCGAAATCACTCATTTTGAATCCTTTACAGCTACAAGACTTCCATTATCTCCAACCTCAACATCCCATCCTGGACGAATTACAGAAGTTGTCTCTCTCTCTTCTACAATCGCCGGACCCTTAAATATCATTCCTGGTTGTAATAATTCTCTTTTATAAACTGAGGTTTCAACTGGTTGTTCTCCACGATTGAAAATTACTGGGCGCTTTTCATCTGAAACCGCTTCCTCAGTTTCACCTTTTATGCTTTTTTGTGGCTCCATTAAAAGTAAATCAGCTGACGCCGACAACCTCCATGTAACAACCTCTATCCCAACATCTGGAATAGCTAATCCGTATATTCGACGATACTCATCTTCAAACATAGATGTAATGGTGTCAGTATCAGATGCCCAAGACTCACCTTCACTCACCCAAACAGTTATCTCATTTCCTTGACCTTCATATCTCGCATCAATTCCGTATTTAAAATTAACTGCTTCTTCCGAAACGCCTGCGGCTGTTAAAACTCTTCTACCTTCTATTCGCAGTTCCTCCAGAAGAGAGTCTCGTATGCCTTCATCTAAATTATTTAGCAACATCGGCTTCGAGCGAGCCAAATCAATTCTCACCGGGGAAACTAATGTCCCAAAGGCAGAAAGAACACTGGCGTTGACGGGGAAAATAACTTTACTTGATTCAAGTAATTCTGCGACTCCACAGGCATGAACAGGTCCTGCCCCACCAAAAGCTAGTAGGGTAATTCCTCGCAAATCAATTCCTCTTTCAACTCCGTGCATGCGTGCTGCTGCAGACATATTCTGATTAACAACTTCATGGATGCCCGCTGCGGTCTCAATTTCTGAGAGATCTAGTTTCTCGGAAATCACAGATACCGCTTCTTTAGCTTTCGACTCATTTAATGGCATATCACCACCGAGAAAACTGTTCGGGTCAAGCATTCCTAATAGGACATCTGCATCTGTAACAGCAGCTACTTCACCGCCTTGATCGTAGGAAGCCGGACCTGGCTCAGCACCAGCTGATTCGGGGCCTACTTTGAGAAGTCCAAACTGATCTGCTTTAGCCAGACTTCCTCCCCCTGCACCTATTTCAACTAAATCAACTGAAGGAACGGAAACTGGAAAACCGGAACCTTTTTTGAATCTATATATACGAGCAACTTCAAAAGTGTTTGTTAGTTCAGGTTCAAATCCATCTATCAAGGTAGCTTTAGCGGTTGTACCCCCCATATCAAATGCCAGTAGGCGATCTTCTTCTAATCCTTTTGCAAACCATCTTGCTGCTAATGCCCCTGCGGCTGGACCAGATTCAACCAATCGAATCGGCGCCTGTGCAGCATCTTGAGCTGAAACCACACCCCCGTTAGACAACATCATCAGAACTGAACCACCAAATCCTTCTTCTTTCAACCAATTCTGCAATTCATCTAGATAAGGGCCTATCAGGGGCATTGTTGCTGCATTGCAGGCAGCAGTAATCATTCTGGGGTATTCGCGTATTTGGGGCGCTATATCGGCTGATATACAAACCGGGATATTCAAAGATTCTCTGATTCGATCGGCAATAAACTTCTCATTTGCAGAATTTATATAAGAATTAATTAGACAGACTGCAACTGCCTCAGCATCAACACTTCTAATCTCAGTTATTAATTTTTCAATATCCTCATCTGATGGTTCTTTAATAGCATCTCCATTTGCGTTAGTTCTTTCAGAAATTTCAAATGTCAAATGTCTGGGTATCGGTGGTTCAGGAAATTCAATTTGTAGGTCATACATGTCATAACGGTGCTCGTCACGAATCAAAAGAGTGTCACCAAAACCTGAAGTCGTCACCAGTACAGCACGACCTGTTTTACCTTCTATAAGAGCATTAGTAATCAGGGTAGTAGCGTGCACTATCGGAGCTGTTATGTCTTCAGGTTGAACCTGTGTTGCGGCTAACAAGTCTTTTATACCTTTTCTTACAGCCTCTAAAGGAGCTTTCGGTGTAGTTAATGTCTTCTCCACACTGACTTCGCCTGTCAAATCGTTGAGAAGTACAACGTCAGTGAAGGTTCCACCGATATCAACAGCTAGACGCCAATTATCTTTAGCCATTGCTTTGCCTCAAATCCTCTCGAGGTGGAGAGAAAACATCCAAGATCCAACACTCATCTAATTCCTCATCACCTATAAAAATACTGTCACCGTGCCAAATCCCTTTTGGCGCTATATATACATCACCAGTTTTTAAATACGATCTCTCTTCCGTGTCTTCTCGGCCTATACGGAAATCCAAAGCGCCTCGAAAAATGATTCCAAGTTGCTCATGATCATCATGTTTGTGCATGTATGAACCTTTGGCACCACCGTCTATCCTCCAAAAACACAATTGAGTATGCTCACCATCCATCACACGTCTTCTGAAACCTGGCCTATTTGTTTCCTCGAAACTTTCGTTATCAAAAAAAAATAGAAAATTTGAAAATTCTTGGTTTAACAACTCATACCAACTTTTCAAATATTTGATCTTCGATTTCAGCAACGTGGTCTGCAGCAGCAGCAGAAGCAGCAATTGCGTCACCTTCAAATATCGCTTTTGCTATTTCCTTGTGCTTTTTTGCCACTTGTTCAACAATTTTTTTGACTTCTTCGGGTTCTAAACCTCCATACAGGAGAGATGAAAAAGCAGAAGAATCAAAAACAGCCTTGAGTACACGGCCATAGAGTTCTTCAAGGAGTGGGTTTGAACAACATTCTCCAATCTTCATGTGGAAACGGTGATTTAGGTTCCTGAATTCTTCTGGATCCATTTCTGAATGGAACGACTCAGCTAATTCTAGAAGTTCTTTACGTTGTTGGTCAGTAGCTCTACAAACAGCTAACTCAGTGACAGAAATCTCTATAAACCGTCGAGTCTCAACCAAGTCTTTGAGTTTTTTAGTTTTTTCATCTGGGACATCTACAACACCTATGTGGTCAGCAACATACAACCGGTTTGTTTGACGTTCTAAAACCCCTAAAGATACAAGTTGTTGTATAGCTTCTCTGAGAGTCGTTCTAGCAACTCCAAAATCTTCACACAATTGCCTCTCAGAAGGCATTCTTTCTCCAGGAGTAAATCTCCCTTCGCGGATCAGCTGAAGCAACTGTCCACTAATTTGATCGGCAATAGTTGTTCTTTCTATTGGTTTTAACGAATAAGAATCCCCTGAAAAAGTCATTTAATTTCTTCCTTTAAGCTCTCTGCCAAATTTTTCTATTTCCCCTGAAAGATTAAGAGGTTCAATTATCGCAGCTGTTTCTGCGTCTCCCCAAAACTTTTCTGGCACTAACCACATAACTTCGAATTCGAGACCATCAGGATCTACTCCATAAAGACTTTTATTAACGCCATGGTCGCTCGCCCCTACAAGACATCCTTCTTTTTCAAGAATATTTTTCATTTCTTCAAGCTCTGCTAGCGTCTCTACTTCCCAAGCAATATGGTAAAGACCAACGCTTTTTTGTCCAGCACTTGACGGAGAAGCGTGTCTCCCGATTGAGAAAAAAGCAACATCATGGTGATTATTCGAACTAGGAGCACGCATAAAAACAAATTGTCCATTTTTATCTTCAATATTTGTTGTAAAACCGAGAACTCTAGAATAAAAGTCCTTATGGACACGGGCATCACGAACATAAAGAACCGCGTGGTTCATCCCTTTTACGCTCATTGAAACCTTTCATGACCATGGTCTGATGGTCTGACCAAGATACAACTTGATCAATATAAACAGCAACTCGAAAAGTAAAAACAGTCTTTTGGCTAATGAGCCCTATGTCAATAAAGATCGTGTTTTAGCTACATCATCATTTAATTGTTCTACAAGAGAGTCAATGCCATCGAATCTTTTTTCACTTCGTAAAAAATGTAAAAAAGCAACTTCACAAATCTCCCCATATAGATCATCATCAAAATCAAGTAAATGAGCTTCAAGCAGAGAGGTATTAGCGTGCTCATAAAAAGTTGGACGTCGACCAACATTAATCGCACACAAGTGTTCAGAACCGTCTGCTCTTGTGAAAATACCTGAATAAACGCCATCTGCAGGCCATGCTCGTTCAGAAGATAGGACTAAATTTGCTGTAGGAAAGCCTATAGTTCTTCCCCTTTGATCTCCATACACAACTTCTCCAGAAATACTGTAGGGACGTCCCAACATTTGCATGGCGCTTTCAACTTCCCCACCTCTTAAGGCCCTTCTAATCGCTGTAGAAGAAATAGCTTCAGAATCTTCCTCGCTTAGCATCACCGGATCAATCCTTCGAACTTCAAAATCAAATTCCTCAGAAGCTTGTTCCAAAAAAGCGAAATTACCTTCCCTGTTATTCCCAAAGTGCACATCATGACCAACGATTAACAAATCAACAGAAAGTTTTCCTAAAAATACTTTTTTCACGAAATCTGTTGCGGACCTTTCAGACTCCTCCTTGTCAAAGGGAAGCACTAATAGATGGTCAATTCCACAATCAGCTATTAAAGAAACTTTGTCTTCAAACGAAGACAAAAAGTAGGGAACGCTCTCCGGGCGAAGCAATTCAGCAGGATGACGATCAAATGTCACAACAACACTTTCACCAGCACGTTTACCGGCTTCTTCTACTACGTCAGTAATAATTTTTTGATGCCCTAAATGAAGTCCGTCGAAAGTTCCAAGAGTCGCCACAGTCGGGGTCTCGAAAACTAAAGGATCTGAAAATTGATGGACTTCCACAACAAAATTTTATTGGAATTTTGACAGAATAGGAGATTAAAACAAAAAGACTTAAAAAGGTGAAATTCTTAGTTGTTAAGGATGTGGCCCAGACGTGTCTTTTTTGTTTCTAAATAACGTTTGTTTTCCTCAGTGGGAGCTATTTCCAACGGCACACGCGAGACAACATCTATACCTTCATCCTCTAACTCGCTTTTTTTCTTTGGATTATTTGTCAAAAGCCTTATTTTAGAAACACCCAAATCTTGAAGAATTTTAGCTGCGAAATAATAGTCGCGAGAATCTACTGGTAAACCTTGCTCCAAATTGGCGTCAACCGTGTCCATTCCTTGATCTTGCAGGTTATAAGCCCGAAGTTTCTTACCTAACCCAATTCCTCTACCTTCATGCCCACGCAAATAAATAAGAATACCGACTCCTTCTTCTCCAATCATCTCCAAAGAAACCTGCAATTGAGAACCGCAGTCACATCTAAGAGAGCCTATTAAATCTCCAGTCAAACACTCAGAATGGACTCTGACTAAAGGAGTGTCGATGTCTGTGACATCACCTAAAACTAACGCTATGTTCCCTTCGTTCTTAAAATTATTTCTGTATGAATGAGCCGTGAACTCCCCCACTCGTGTTGGAATACGCGCAGAGGAGAACCTTCGGAGAAAATACAACTTGCGAAATATTTTAGGAAAACCCATCACTAATAACCGGACCATTTCATATCAGATTTTGCCTTAACAAGGAAATCGAATTTACGTTTAAAGAATTCATCATGCAGGTTATCCAGCAAAATTATGGGTCAACAATTACAACCACTGGTTTAATACTCTCACCGTGTTGTTTGTAGACGGCTAAAAGCTCACCGCTTTGATCGACTAATGCCCAAGGGCCTTCTTTTTTTGTCTCTAATCTTTCTAGATCAAAAACCCTTCCGTGTGAAACTTCTTTTCTAGTATCGTCATCAACTTTTACCTGTTCGAAGTCTCTCATCCCTTCGATCGGTTTTTGTAAAATAATTTCTTCCAATTGCGATGCTTCATTTTCTTTGAAAGAACCGACTCCTGTTCGCCGCAAATTCCTTAAATGTGCTCCTCCTCCTAAAACCACCCCAAGGTCTGCAGCTAAAGACCTTATGAACGTACCTGATGAACAATCCACAAAAACCTCATAGACTTCAGGGGCGACGGTCGGATTGACTTCAAATCGATCAACTCTGACATTACGAGCAGGTCTATCGATTTCATCCCCTTCTCTAGCAATTTCGTAAAGACGCTTTCCTTTTATTCTCACTGCAGAAACCATCGGTGGTATTTGTTCTATTTCCCCCAGAAAATTTTTCGTCGCTTCCCTAACATCTGAAAGCGTTAAATCGCTCATATCGTAGGTGGCGGTAATTTCTCCAGATGAATCCAAAGTTGAAGTATGCTCACCAAAAACTATCTCCCCTTTATAAGACTTAGGCAGAAGAGTAAGAAACTGAAGCAACCTAGTGGCTCTACCAACTCCTAGAATCAAAACTCCTGTTGCATCTGGGTCTAACGTTCCAGAATGTCCAACTTTTCTGGTTCCGAATAATTTTCTCGCTTTGGAAACCACATCGTGACTTGTCATACCTGCTGGCTTATCAACAATTGCAATACCAATAGGTTCACTTATTGCTTTTGTCATTAACTTTCTATTCCTGATTCAATTCACGAAGCAGATTTTCAATTCTTTCGGCTGATTCAGCCGTGTCATCAACAAAGAAAGAGAGAGATGGCACTCGACGCAATCTTGCCTGATTATTTATCGCTCTCTGTAAACGCGACCTATGGATTTCAAGTCGATTACACAATTCTTCGTCATCTAGATCACCTGTAACAAAAACTTTCGCTTGAGTGAGACTTTTATCAGTTTGGACACCAGTAACAGTAACAAACCCTAAAATTTCATCGTCAATGATTTCTAGTTCCTCTGCAAGAATCCTTATCAAAAGTTCATTTAATCGGTCGGTGCGATCATATCCACGCATACAGTCACACTATTACGGGTCCAACTTAAAGACGACCTACATATTTATGTTTAGCAATGACTAGAGTCAAGATATGAGTTTTATGGAACTGCCCGAAAAGTTTACTTTTGACAGTACGGCCTTTGGTTGTTGGCTTAAAGTCCCGTCTTCTATCACGGCCGAAATTGCCGCTCTTTCCGGATTCGATTATGTATGTATCGACATGCAACATGGTTTTAGCGACAGAAATGATCTAATACCAATGCTTCAAGCAATCCAACCTCATTCCTCTAGAGCAATTGTACGCGTCCCAGGTAATGATCCTTCAGTAATAGGTTGGGCTCTCGATGCAGGGGCAACTGGGGTGATAGTTCCACTTGTAAATTCAGCTGAAGAAGCAGAACAGGCAGTTAAAGCCTGTTTATACCCTCCAATGGGAAATAGAAGTATGGGACCTACAAGGGCTGTAAGAGTATTCGGTGAAGAATACGTTCAAGGAGTAAAGAGTTCAATTCAATGCCTGCCAATGATTGAAACGTTAGAGGCCTTAAACAATCTTGACTCAATTCTTTCAGTAGAAGGTGTTGACGCTATATATGTGGGACCCTCTGACCTCTCCGTTAACCTCGGACTGCCTAAAGGCAACAACGATGGAGATCCTAAATTTGATGAAGCTTTAGAAAGAATTGTTAGTAGTTGCGAGAAACATAACGTGACTCCGGGAATACACGCAAACTCGTCTTTAGCTACTACTAGGGAACAACAGGGTTTCCGTATTTTGACTGTAGTTGAAGACGATGGAGCTATGAACACAGGGTTTCAAGAAGTGTTTAAAGAACTGAAGTCTTAAGTCCTAGCTATTTCTTTCTCTTCATAAGTTTCAATTACGTCACCTGCTTTTAAATCCTGAAAATCTGAAAGCCCAATACCGCATTCAAAACCAGCCTGCACTTCTCTCACATCCTCTTTAAATCTTTTTAGAGAGCTAACCTCGCCTTTCCAAATTATCGTTCCTTCTCTAAGGAATCTGACTTTAGATCCTCTAGTAATTGTTCCATTTGTCGCATAACATCCAGCTATCTTGCCAATCTTTGGTACAGAAAATATTTCTCTCACCTCAGCGTCACCGGTAACTATTTCTTCATATTCTGGTGCTAACAGACCTAACATCGCAGCTTCTATGTCACCAATTAACTCGTAGATCACTTCGTAGCTTCTGATTTCTACTTGCTCTTCTAGCGCTAGATCTCTTGCTTTTCTTTCAGGCCTAACGTTAAAACCAATAATCGTCGCATTCGTAGTAGAGGCAAGTTGTATATCGTTTTCACTGATCCTACCTACACCACGGTGAACGAAAGAAAGCTTGACGTCTTCCCTCTCAAGTTTTCGGAGGCTTTCGCTTACAGCTTCCAAAGAACCATGCATGTCAGCTTTAACAACAAGATTCAAATTTGCTGCTTCACCTTTCTGTATCTGTTCAAAAATATCTTCAAGTCTGGCCCCACCTGATAAAGCATGTGCATCTCGACCTAATCCTGTTTGCCTTCGGTGATGACTTCGTCTCTCAGCAACTCGACTAGCCAATCTCTCAGTAGGCGCAACCATAATCTCATCACCTGCATCAGCTACTTCATTCAAACCAAGTAATTGAACGGGAGTTGAAGGTCCTGCTTCCTTAACTTGATCTCCAGTGTCATTTATTAGAGCTCTCACTCGACCCCACGAGGCGCCCGCAACTACAGGTTCACCTACCCTGAGGGTTCCATTTTGAATTAAAACAGTAGCTACTGGTCCCTTTCCAGCGTCAAGATTTGACTCCAAGACGATACCTCTAGCTCTTGCAGTCGGTTCAGCTCTAAGATCCTCAACTTCAGCCACCACAGTTAAGTTCTCGAGTAATTCATTAATACCTAGATTTTCAAGAGCAGAAATTTCAACAGTTACCGTTTCCCCTCCCCAGGACTCAGGAACTAAATCATTCTCTGCTAGCTGACCCATTACTTTTTGAATATCAGCATTTTCTCTATCAATTTTATTAATAGCTACAACAATGGGAACTTCCGCTGCACGAGCGTGATTAATCGCTTCTAGGGTTTGTGGCATTACACCGTCATCTGCAGCTACAACCAACACCACAAGGTCAGTAGACTCAGCACCGCGAGCACGCATTGTGGTAAATGCCTCGTGTCCAGGAGTGTCAATGAAAGTCAGAACGCTTCCATCTTTCACGATCTGATAAGCACCTATGTGCTGGGTGATGCCGCCCGCTTCACCATCTGCAACTTTCGCATTTCTAATCTGATCTAACAGTTTTGTTTTTCCATGATCAACGTGACCCATTACTGTAATGATCGGAGGACGACCGGGAGCATCTTCAGGAATCTCCTCCTCATCAATTTCCAAAAGCGCTAAAAGCTCAACTTCTTGCTCTTCTCCTTGTTCAATCAGTGATATTTCTGCTCCTATCTCTGCGGCAAAAAGCTCAATCATGTCATCACTAAGAGTTTGAGTGGCAGTAACCATCTCCCCTTGTTCCATCAAAAACCTAATTACATCTGCTGACGTACGATTTAACTTCGGAGCAATTTCCTGTGCAGTGCTTTGTCTTTCCAAAAGAACGACACCCTCTGGAACCGCAACATCTTCTGGAGTCAAAGCCAGCGGCGCTGCATCCATTGGTTGCAGTTCTTCTGTTGTGCGACGTTTGCGCCCTTTTTTCTTTGGCCTACGCCTTGCACCTGAACCAGGACCACGTTTTTGTTCACCTGGTTTACCAGCAGATGGCGGTGCCGAACTTCTTGGATCATCTTGACGTGGTCCACTGCCAGAAGAAGGTTTATGGGCTTCTCCACGCGAAGAAGGTCTTTTAGTATCAGACGTTGGTGGTGGAGTCGAACGTCTACCAGGTGCGGGACCTCCTCCATCAGGTTTGGATTTCGGTTTACTCTTTGCAGCACCGGGAGGCGGTGGAATCGGTTTTCCTGAAAGAGATTTGGGAGATCCTGGAGGTGGAGGAATTTTTTTCCCTGACGGTGAAACAGGCCCTTTTTGTTTTTTGGTCTTAGTCTCTTCTTTCCCTTTAGCTTCTACTTTGTCGTGATTTTCTTTTAGAAGCTCAGAACTTTCAGATTGATCTGTTTTCTCATCTTCTTCATCAATTTGGGGAACTGGAGAGGAACCACTTGATGAAATGACACGACTTGCAGAAGTTTCTTTTTTAGTTTCTTCCTTTTTTTCGTCGACTGTTTCCGTTTTTTCTGAAGAAACTTCATCTGCCTTTTCTTTATTTTTGTCTTCTTTTTCAGAAGTCTCTGAAACTGTTTTTTTAGCCGTAGTTGACTTTGTCTTTTTCTGTTTTGCTGGAGTTTTTTCTTCTTTAGGTTCGCTAGCGAGACCTTCACTTATAGCTTTTCGTCTTACACGGTCCGCCTGAGCTTCAACCATCCCAGATGAATGACTTTTCACATCAACGCCTAGAGACCCGCAAAGTTCAATTACATCTGCGTTAGCCATCCCTAATTGTCGGGCTAACTCATAGACTCGGACACTTTTAGCCACTAATTAGTCTCCAAATCCTCTTGATCGATTTCTTCTTCGGTTTCTTCCTCGGTTTCTTCCTCGGTTTCTTCCGCAGGTTCTTCTACAATTTCCTGTTCAGTTTCTGAGTCTTCCACTATTGCTTCTTTAGAATCATCAACTTCTACTGAATCTCCATCCACTGCTTCAGACCATTCTTCAATTGACATTGCATCCCCACCATCTGCAGGTTGCCAGACTTGTTCTCCAGTCTCTTCATTAACTACCCATTCACCTTCCGCCCAGTCAACCTGTTCGTAAGCAACTTCGTCTGCAACTTCTGTCTCACTTTTGATATCGACACGCCAGCCGGTCATGCGTGCTGCCAAACGTGCATTTTGTCCCTCTTTACCTATGGCTAAGGAAAGTTGATAATCAGGGACTACCACTGTTGCAGTCCCAGACTCTTCATCAACCATTACTTCTTTAATCTTTGCGGGAGACAAGGCTCTCGTGACGAACTCACCTGGATCATCTGAGAAAGGAATTATGTCTATCTTTTCGCCTCTCAGTTCATTGACCACCATTCGAACTCGAGCTCCACGGGCACCCACACAAGCACCGACCGGGTCAATAGTCGCGTCATTTGAACTAACTGCTATTTTAGTTCTGTGCCCAGGCTCGCGTGCACACGCTTTGATCTCAACTATCCCGTCGGAAATTTCAGGAACTTCTAACTCGAAGAGTCTTTTTATCAATCCAGGGTGGGTTCTACTAACCACGATCTGGGGACCTTTTGCTGTCTTTCTGACTTCCACGATGTAAGCCTTCAATCGGGAATTGGGTTCTGGTCTCTCAAAAGGAACCTGCTCAGCTTGGGGCAAAAGAGCTTCCACGCGACCAAGATCAAGAAGTGTGTAGCGCGAATCTGTTTGTTGAATCATGCCTGTGACTATGTCACCTTCACGCCCTGCATATTCTTCATATTTAAGATCTCGTTCAACTTCGCGAATTCTTTGTGTCATTACTTGTCTAGTTGTCTGGGCAGCAATTCTTCCGAAATTCTCCGGAGTTACATCGAACTCCTCTCCTGTAGGTTCACCATTCTCATCGATATCTTGTGCAAAAACTCTAAACTCCATACTGTCAGGATCTATTGTGACCCAAGAAAATTCATGTGCTCCAGGCATTCTCTTATATGCCGACTCCAATGCGTCTGCCAATGCTGCAAGCATGTCTTCGACAGTTATCCCTTTATCAGATGCAACAGCCTGCAGAGCTTCCAACATTTCGGAATTCATTGTTCTATCCTTCCATCTATAATTTTTTCTTTTTCGCCAAAAGACCTAAATGATTCAGACTCTGGCTGCCAGACAAAAACTGTTCTAGCTTTCTGTATTATTTCGTAAGGCACTTCTTGAAGAGACCCATCTTCCAGCTCTATAGAAATTTCCGAGGAACTGCTTGACTTTAAGATTCCCTCTAATCGTCTTTCTCCTGACGATCCAGACACTTTCTTAAGCGTTATAAGACTTCCTACTGCCTTTTCAAAA
>QCLO01000029.1 GCA_003214465.1 Acidimicrobiales bacterium AG-414-N20
ACTAACAGCTTCATGGAGGGGAGTAACAGAAGATTCCATTCATGTAGGGGTTTCGATGTTGGACTTTGCGTTTTTAGTGGAAACTAATCTGTCGCCACAAGGATGGGGAGACCAGCAATTGGTATGGGAAACTTTTGTTGAGAAACTTAATAATGACGGAGGCATATTAGGAAGAGAACTGGTTGTTGACTCTTATAAGTATTACAGTCCGATTGGACCGATTCTGGGAGGAATTGACCCAGAAGCGGTTTGTCTTGAACTCGCAGCCGATATAGAAACCTTTGCGGTATTAGGAGGATTCCTTGGACCTGTAGAGGACATTAATACGTGCATTACAGGGACACAGAATACAATTATGGTCGGTGGTCGACAAACGGCTGAAAGACTAGCAGCTTCAACAGCACCATGGATAGAACCAGGAACTATGAAGGAAACCAAAATGAAGGTTTTCCTATCACTTCTTGAGCAAGAAGGATTACTGGAAGGTAAAAACATCGCTCTTGTAGGTAATGAAGATGATGGACCTTATGAGCTGGCTAGTGAAATCCTAAGCGGGATGGACGTAAACGTCGTTCTTGACGTGGGTGTTCAAGTACCTGTAGGGGATACTGCAGCTGAAGATGCCAGATGGGATGTACTCGTGCAAAATGTTCTAGCTTCTGGGGCTGACGTCGCAATGCTAGTAGGCGGAGAACGAGCGGGTATAAGAAACCTAGCCAATAATGACATTGATATGGATCTCTATGTTATGAACTCAGAAACATTTACCAACTTGAGTGAAAGCGTTACGCCTGAGATGGCAGAAGGTGCGATTTCACTTACAGGCTTAACTGAACAAGAAATATGGGATGATCCATTGACACAGGATAATTGTGTGATTCCATTCAAAGAAGCTAATCCTGATCTGGTGATAGAAGGTCCGGACCAATTCGACGAAGGGGAAGAGGAGTGGTATCGATCAATTATGAGTTACTGTAGATGGTTGCATCTATTCAAGATGATTGCTGAAGCGGCAGGGCCGAATTTAACCCATGAATCATTCCTAGGCGCAGCTGAATCAATGTCTGACTTTGTTCTTCCAGGTCAGCCATATAACTCAATTTCACCTGGGAAATACGATGCAAGTGATTCATTCAGACTTTCACTCTTTGATTCAACTTCCGGTGGCGATCAAGGTGCATTAGTTCCACTGACTGGGATACTCGACGGAACTCCATAAGACACTTGGGTGGGTGAGTGTGCGCATTCATCCACCCAAAAGCATCATTTATAGATGAATGTCTTAATATCCGCCTTTTACTTTTAAAGATAATGTAGATTATCATTTAAAAGTATTATGATGGATCGGTAAACAATGGGATACAGAAAACTACCCAAAGAGTCTGAAATGCCTCCTATATTCAACGCCTGGCTCGATTGGTTGCCTCTCTTAGAAGATAAACCACCAAATACTATCAAGGCATACAACCAAGGGGTTCGTAGAGTACTTTCTTACGCTGAAAAAAACCCTAACGATTTAAGTCCCGACTTTCTTAATCAAGCTGAATTAACCGACACAGTTCGCTCCATGCGTTCCAGTGGAGAAATGTCTAAAGCTACATTGAATCAAACTCTCGCTGCTTTGAACTCCTTTTATGACTTCTGTATAGCTGATGGGCTAATTAAAGAAGTCCCGGATATAAAACGAATACGTAAAGTTGCAAAACTAGACGTGCCTCAGGTCGACCCTGAATACTATCGGCCATCAGAAATACGAGACTTATACGAAACAGCGGCTTCTAATGATACTGCGCATGGTAAACGTGTCTTGTGGCCCGAACGCGATCTTGCAATGTGTTCATTCCTCGCAGTTCTTGGTTTACGAGCTTCCGAACTTATAGATGCTGACATTAATTGGATCTCACGTGAAAGATTGATTGACAATGACGATCAGGCAACTTGGATGATGCAGGTGATAGGTAAAGGTAGACGTATTCGTAGACTCCCCTTGTCACCGGAACTTGTTGAAGTTAATGAAATATGGCAGAAAGAAAGATCCGAGAGATTTGGTACGCCTAGAGCAGATGATCCGTTATTTGTTACTAAAGCAGACTCTAAGGACCCAGGCGGAAAAAGATTCACTTATCAAAACCTGCGTTATTGGTTGAGGATCTTAAACAGAATCGCTGGCTTACGAGATCGCTCCCCTCATTCTCTTCGTCACACGGCGGGTGTTCAACTGGCAAGCGACGGGGTTCCGATAAATGCAATCCAGAGTCTTTTAGGTCACGCAAATATATCTACTACAAGTATTTACACTGAGCTGGCCGGCGGTGAATTAGTAGGAGTGGTAAAGAAGTCTGGGGCCAACACTCTTCTTGGAAACACCTTAAAAGGCGAATAATCATGGAATCATTTCGGGGTAAACTACTCCTAGCAACACCTGAGCTTCTTGATTCAAATTTTTTTAGAACAGTGATACTTGTTCTAGAACACACGAACGAAGGTGCAATCGGAGTTGTATTAAATCGTCCAAGTGACCTTTACTCAGTGGACGTTTTACCAAAATGGAACCTAGATGAAGATTCATATTCACTGTTACATTGGGGCGGTCCTGTTCAAGAAGAATCATTACTTGCTTTAGGCCTATCCCATGAACTTGCAGAAGAACACCTAAATGAAGGACTCGGTCGCATAAGAGTAGTTAATCTAAATCCTGAAACACTCGATATGACCTCAATGATTACCGCACGCCTCTATTCGGGATATGCAGGATGGTCTGCGGGTCAACTAAGTGCTGAAATATCAGCTGGTGGCTGGATAGTTACTGATCTAGCTGATACTGATCCTTTTTACGAAACCCCCGAGGAGCTATGGACGACAGTTCTCTCCAGACAAAAAGGTCTTGTCAGTAAACTTGCCCAGTATCCAGATGACCCGCGGATGAATTAAATCTCATCCAACTATTTGGACAGGAGTCCCTAGTGGTAAGCCAGTCAAAAGTTTTAGAACTTCTGTGCTTACTCTTATGCAGCCTCTCGTAGTAGAGTCATCAATCCCCTCATTTGATTCTTTAACTAAAAAAGCTATGGCTGGGTCTCCTTCAGCGGTTGGCCCAATACTTTTTGAAAAGGCGGTTATGCCAACCAAAGTGTCTTCTGACATTCCATCTTCACCTAGATTTATTTCATTTATATAGAAGTCTCCTAATGGAGTTGGATGTTTATCACTGCCACTAATGAAAGATTCCCTGAACAGCAATTCACCATCTTGCCATCCTTCTAAGACTCCTAAATATTTGTCTACAATAACTTTCGCTTTATGTTCTGTTATCGAGACGCTGTCTCGTGGAACCCAAGCAAGCGTTCCATGCGGACTGATTGGCATTAATACTTGGACCCAATCTTCTTCTATCTTACGAATGAGCAAAACACGCTCCCCTTCAAATGGTCCAGGATTTGAAAGGAGCCATTTTGGTTCAGAATCAGTTTGTTTTTTAAACACTTCGAGCATCTCATTAGTTGCTCTCGCTGCGTAAAAAGGCTTGTCTGGCGTTTCAACAATCAACGTTGTGGTTGTTGTAGACGGTCTAGTTATCTTCGGGGGTGGAATACTTTCGACAGCGGTCGTGGTTGTGGTGGCGGATATTGAGAGTGTTGTCGAAGTTAAGTTTTCTGCTGTCGCTTGGGTTTGCACAGAGTCACCTGATAGCGAGGTTTCTGCTTCTGATGCTTCCCCTATGAGTCGCATCCCAACTTTACTATGGTCTTCACTTAGTGCTTCTTCAGTGTCTGCACATGAAGTGAGAATAGTAGCGGTCAGAGATATAACGATAAATAAGGATAGGAAGCTGTTCTTATAAATCATTTAGTTATCGGCCGAAGCTCAAAGAGTCCGGATGGCTCTGGTGTAAATAGAGATGGTTGAAATACAGGAGAATCAACTTGTGTATTTGACAAGTCGAGAAGTTTGAGCAGAACAGAAGCGAGAGCGTGAGTGTCTGCTAGTGCCTCATGAGCGTTGGACAGTTCGACACCAAGAGCTTCACTTAGTTCGACGAGTTTTCCGGGATATCCAAGCCCTTTCGCCAGCGGTAGGGTATCGAAGGCCTCTAACTGTAAATCGCCTAAACCGGCTCTATTCCACTCTTCACAAATGAATGCGCAATCGAATGGTGCATTATGTGCAACAGGAATCGACCCATCAAATTTTTCTGAGATATCTCCAGCAATTTGTTTAAAATGTGGCGCCGAATCTAACCAGCTACTTTTTATACCGTGTATGTCTGGCCTGCCTATATCAATTGGGGTCGGGCCAACTAAAGTCATCCATTCATCTAACAATTCGCCTTCATCGTTTACTTTTACTATGGCGATTTCTATCACTTGGCCCTTTTTGGCATCAAGACTTGTTGTCTCTACGTCAAAACAGGAAAATATTGCCATTCAGTATCGAACCCCTACGAGTTGTTAAAGCCTTGGTAGTTGTTTAGTCCAAGTTCTTCTCTCTCTTCAATAGTGCTCGACATGGTTACCTCATCGAGAGGGATGCCTATCGCATCAGCTGAACGTACGAGTCCGTTGAAGATGGCCACGATTGAGGAAGCTTTTACAAATGCTTCCTCCCCCATGTTTGAAATGATCTCTTCAGTCAAGTTTTGAAGGTTCGGAGAGTGATTATTAGCAGATTCTGTAAATTTTAGTAAAAGTTCACCGTGCTCAATATCAGTTGCAATTGGTTCGCCAATCGCGCATGACAAAGAAACGGTCTTTTCGGTTGCTTTGCTGCTCGCACGGAGAAGCATTACGTGAGAAGTAGCTCAATAGAAACACTCGTTAATTGACGAGGTTCTAGCTGCAATTATTTCAACCTGCGCCCGATCGAGTGGTTCATTTTCATTCCAAACCATAGAAATAAACTTGCCGCCGCCTGCATACATGCTTTCCACAAGTTTCATTCGTACCTCATTGTCTTTTGGGACAAAAGACAGGGCACGTGCTACATTTGGTCCAACAAAATTCTCAGTTAGCCATGGAACAAAAGCTCCCCCATCTGATAAACCATCCGGTATTGTCTCACCTGGTTTCCCACCTTTGGGAACTGGTAGAGAAACGACTGGTCTTCCTAGTAGCAAGCAGAAAATGTCAATTGGCACGATGTTTACTACGAGAGAAACTAGTTCTGAGTACTTTCCTTCACCAATAAGAGAGATAGCTTCCTTTGCCCATTTATCATCTATTTCGGCAGCATTGCTAGTTACCATACGGACGATTTCACGTGTAAGCGGTGAAATGACAGGACTAGGTGTATTACTCAAATCCGCTAGTGATGATCGGACCTTCGGATGATCTTCGTCACGGTCTTTTCTAACTTCCTCTAAAATAGCTATACGTTCCTTCCCACTCCACCATTCTCCAGGTTCGGCTATTCTCTCCCAACAAGCGTTGAATGCCTCAAGAAGGGCATCGGGAATGTCGTGATCGAAGGTTTCACCATTGAAAACTCTTCTATCGACTTCCGCATACTCTTGAACCGCTTTGAATGCTGCTTCGTCTGAGTTCACTTCATATGGTCTTGGAATTCTGAAACATCTTCCGCGAATTGCATTTTTGTGTGCTTGGAGACCTTCTATCTTTTCATCCTCAGGCAGGGAAAGAACTCTTTTCTGTTCGTTCAGATCAGCCCAGGTTGTACCATCTATCCACCCCAACGGCACCATCAGAGGGGTTTTTGGACACATCTTGTTGAATGTTCTAGCTATCACTTTGGGTAGCAATCGCAATTCATTTGGAACCCATTCGGGATTTTCTAATAGAAAAAGTTCATGTTCCTCTCGAAGGCGTTTATTTAAGTCCCGAGATTCGCTGGAGGGAAAATACAGCTCCTTGAAGGTGTTCATTCTCTTTCGTCTTCTAATTAAGCGTGTCTGGTTTTTCTACTTCCGGAACTTCCTCTAATTCTGGAAGAATGCAAGCTCGCAATTCAGCTATAGTCCTACCAGCAATATCTTCTCTATCCATGGTCGTGACCCGTAAACCAGCTAAGGATCCAACTGCTTGTGTGTACGTAGCCAACTGTGTTGCACACGTTTGATGTTTTTCCTCTATCCATATTTTTATTGAGAAGATTGCCAAAACCATCACCGACAATGCGGTAATGACGGCTGCTGCAGCTTTTAATTTCGCGTACTTGTACATAATTTGATTTTACACGTATTAAAAGATTTGTGAATTCGGGGATCAGATGTTTGCTAATTTTCCCGATTGCTTATCTGTCAAGTGACCCGCCTGATGAAGCCACAATAAAGCATCCCTGAGGGATTCTTCTAATGAAATGCTTTGAAAACCAAAATCATTATTAGCTTGAGACTGATCAATTTTTCCTGGTCCATTCACGCGCGCATTTTGAGTAAACATTTTCATCGACTCTTTTGCAAAAGGCAACCTAATGCGTGTCGCCAAAGTAAAAACTTCTCCAAAAGTTCCCATAGCGTCTAGCAAAAACAACGGTGTTGAGTAGAAGCGGATATTTCTGTCAGTAATTTTTTTAACGAGATCTATTACCTGATCCATAGTTACCAGTTCGCCCCATGCATGGTAACGAGCATTTTTCGACTCTACATCTAACGCTCCCACACACACATTGGCAACGTCTCTCACGTCAACCATGGCTAATTTAGCTGAACTAGCTGTTAAACCGAAATTTCGTTTAAGGATCTCCGTAAGCATTCCCATCGAATCGCTTAGATTAGGATTTGGATCTGTAGGCCCAAATATTCCTCCCGGGTAAACAATATTTACAGGAGCGCCGTCTTTTTGAAATTGTCTTGCTATTTTTTCTGACTCAATTTTGCTTTTAGTGTAAGGCCCCAGACCTGTTGCGGTTGGGGTATTTTCGTCAATGTCGCCACCAGTAATAGGAGCAAAAACACCCATAGTGGAAACGTAAACGGTTTGTTTAAGATCATGTTTAACAGCAGCTGATAATAGAGTTTTGGTACTTGATGGGTTGATAGCGATCATAGATTTAGCATCCAGTGGGCTTAAACTGAATATTGCTGCCGTGTGTAAGAGTGCTTCCACGCCAAGCAGTCCGTCATCTAATGACTGACCATCCTCTAAGTCTGCTTGCACAACTTCCACTGACTCTTCATTTAGCCCGTGCATTTCAAGTGCAATTTTAGCTTTTTCTATATTTCGTACGAGAATTCTGACTGAATGGCCTTTCTCGAGTGCCTTTGACACACAGTGGGAACCTAAGAATCCAGTAGCTCCGGTGATTGCGATTTTCATAGACGACCGGGGGGTGCGGCATCTGGTCGGTGTTGCCACATTTTTGAACTGTCAAAGTCAAGTTTGTATTCCGGAGTGAGCTTAAGTACTACTCGGTTAGGAGTGTCTAAATGCTCAAAAAAGGCTTTTGCTCCTTCTGCACTTTCTGGTCTTACAGCATTAGCCAGCTCAGGCAGCATCCATTTAAGAGTTTCTTCATCTTCATGCACTGTGCATGGTCCGCGATAAGAAGCAGTTTTACCCGTTCCTAAATCTGTCCCTTTTGAAGTGATAGTAATCGCTGCGTAACCCGTTTTTTCTATCGCAGGAACACGCTTTCTCGCTTTCGCGCAAGTCAGCCAAAAGCTCCCGTCCCGCCAAATGTAACTCATCGTCACTCCAAAGGGCTGACCTGCATTATTAACCCACATGAATATGCATTCATTCTGAACTGCTAAGAGTTTTTCTCGAATCTCATCATCTAACCAGCACTCTTCAAGATTTTCTGAATCAGTCATTGTCTATTGATTATACGAGCTTTCATGGCTTCAAATTCATCGTCCGTCAACACGCCAGAAGAATGCAATTGAGCTAATTTTTCCAACGCATCAATTAAAGAGTCCTGTGCCGTAGTATCAGGTGTTTCACTTATGTCATGTTGGGTTTCTGCATTTCCGAGTGTTTCAGAATTTGTTTTCATCGGGATCACAGGGCGTTCTGCAACTTTAGTAGTTGCTTGCCGTTGTTTTGCCGCCATCGAATCTAATATTCCAGGAGGAGTAACGCTTTCGTTTATACCATCATCGTCTTCTGAAATGGTTTGTGTTTTCCGACTAAAAAATACAACTATTATGGAGGCGATCGTAAGATACAGCATTATCGGCCAAAGCATACGTCCTGTTATACCTTCATGGTCAAATGGGTTGAACCAATAAGATTCAAACGAGTTAAAAGTGTCAAAGTAAAATAAACGTTCTGCTAGTAATAGAGTTGAAAAATTTACTATGGCAAAAGCTTTTAATGCCACAGTTCGTTCCTCTGCCTTTGGTGTGAAAATCAATACTGTCCCTATAAACAATGAAGAAAAAAATACGACAGATAATGTGCAACTGATTGGAGCCGAATCGAAACCCATCCATTGATATCCAACAAAACTCTCCCAAGAGTAGGAACTCCCAAAATACATTTGAAATTCTCCTGACCACCTGCCAGGAAGACCAAACGCGACAAAATTTCTAAGAATGTGCACTATGACAGTTAAAACTGCTAGCAAACGTAAAATATCAAGACCTTTTCTAGACAGGAGAGTTACCGGAGTTCTATTTTTTGTTTTCGTTTGACTGTTGATATTGCCGTACTGATTAGGTCCAGGAGTTCCTTCCAGACACAAGAAAATTAAGAGAACAATGTTTCCAAACGGTATAAGTGAAAACAGTATCCAAGCTCCACCCCTATCGGTATCATGCAGGCGTCTAACAGCGATTGCTAGAGATGGAAGAAAACTGCCGAGTAAAAAAATAATCGCTAAAACTAGGAAAATTGGGCTATTACTAATAAATGTCAGCAGAAAGAGAAATAGATATACCGGATACAACCAAGCCACAAACATCCAATACTGCTTGCGAGATGCCCGTCCTGCAAAGGTCGCATATTGCCTAAATGGGTCTAAAAGCCATTGCATTCACTCCCCCCCTTTGTTAATTATGATGACGCTGCTATCCCAACGATTATCAATATCCAGATTAAGAGCCCTATAGAGGAACAGACGACACCGGCGATGGCCATACCTCCGCCCTTTTTATAGCCCCTTGGTTCACACTCTTTAATTGCAATAGATCCAAGGATTAATCCAACAATTGCAAAAATGAACCCAATCGCCCAAAAGAGAACAATCGAAACTATTCCTAAAATCATCGAAGCTACCGCCATCCCTGAAGTAGGCAGCCCTATTACACCTTGTTGCGGATAAGCAGGTGTATTTATATTTGCTGAAATCTGGCCTGACTTAGGTCGATACGCATCAGTCCACGCTGACCCATCCCAATATCGTTCTTGATCTGAATTAGGTACCGGGTGCCAGCCTGCAGGATACTTCGTCATAGGAGAAGTCTAAATTTCAAAAGTTATAATATGCAAATTGCCTAATTTTTCGAACAGAATTACTGTGTTGGAATGTCTTCAAGTTTAAACACAGCTTTTCAGAGCAAAAAAGTAGCTCTTACCTATTTGGTTTTTGGGCTTCTTGGTGGCGCCGCAGGATGGATACTTGCTGAACTTCAAATCGATGAGACAGAAGGAAATAAATGGTTCCCGGAGAATCTTCACATGTCGACTGGAATCGTATTTGCTTTCGTACTTCTAGGGATCGGGATATTTATCGTCGCTGCTGAAGCTTACGGCGAAAGCAACTTTGATAAGTTCCTCTTCAATCTTCGTTTTGCTGTTCCAACAGTACTAATTGGGGGGTTTTTAGGTGGAGTAATAGCACAATCGATTTTTGAATCAATGCTAAACGAGTCAGACATTTACGACGCTATAAGAAGATGTGAGTACAAAGGTCTTGATTCCTGGTGTAGTGATGTCGATAATGTTTATCGGCCAGCACGAGCTATTTCCTGGCTTGTCGCTGGTGCTCTTGGTGGGGCTGGTATTGGAATCACCTTTAAATCTAAGAGAAGAGTTCAAAATGGTCTATTAGGAGGAGCAGCTGGTGGGCTTTTCGGTGGTTTACTATTTGACAGCGTGGATAATATTTTTTCCGGCGCCGGTGGCACTACATCTCGATTTTTCGGTTTCTTAATAATCGGTGCCCTTATAGCCGGATGCATTGCCTTAGTGAATGTTATGCGAACCCAAATGTGGCTAACAGTACTGACAGGAGAAATGAGTAATAAACAATTTTTAATCTACGATGACGAGACCTTGCTAGGAACAGCACGAAATATACCAATAACGATTCTAGGTGATCCAACAATTTCAGAACATCACATACGAATTACGAATTCCGGAAACGTAACATCATTTGAAATACTTAACAATGCTTCTCCTGTTACTTTAAATGGAATTGCGGTGAACTCAGGAAACCTAAAAGCTGGTGACATTTTTATCATTGGGAATACACAAATTAGTGTGGGTGAAAAAACTTCAACTACTCCTCCTCAACCTCCCCAAAATCAACAAAATTTCCCAGTATCTGGTGAGAAAGACCGACCAAACATATACAGAGATACAACTGAAATACAGTCTGAATCTTTAGCTCCGGAAAGAAAACCCACTCCGCCTTCAAAACCTCCGACTACACGTCCTACAATTCAAATGAAACCAAAGGAGGACTAAATGTCTACCGAAGAGAGTTCTACACCAACAGGTGAGCAAATATTGCCCTTTTATATCGTTTGCGATGAGTCTGCGTCTATGGCTTATAACGGAGGAATCGATGCGATTAACGAAGGTTTACCTGAGTTGCATTCTGCTATAGCATCCGATCCTCTTGTGAGTGACAAGTCGCGTATTTGCCTTTTAGCCTTTTCTGATGAAGCTGAAATTGTCGTACCCTTGGCTAGAGCTTCTGACATTGAACAAATGCCCGGAATGATGGAAAAAGGAGCTACTAACTACAGTTCTGCTTTTGATCTTTTGAAAACTACGATTGATACTGATGTAGCAGTTCTTAGAAATGATGGGTATCAGGTTTTTAGGCCAGCAGTTTTCTTTATAACCGATGGTGAACCAACAGACACGGGCTGGGAAAGCTCGTATTCACTTTTAACGGACAAAAATGTTAATAGTAATGCGCCGAATTTTATTTCATTTGGAGTGGATGGAGCTGAACCTTCAACAATAAAGAGCATTGCGACAATCGCAGCTTTTATTGCTGAACAAGGTGTCAATCCTGGTGCGGCTTTGAAGGAAATAATGAGATCGCTAACTCAGTCGATTGTCGCTTCCACTGGAGCCGCAACTCCCCAATTAGTAGTTCCCCCACCGCCAGACGGCACCATTGCTATCGATCTGGACGAACTCTAAATAACTTCATTAATGAGACTTCCTAATACCGAAATAATTAGAGAAGATTCGAATGTTGGTCGCTCGTCTTATCAATCTAAGCCGGACAAAGACTGCATCAAGATAGAAGAAACTGCTTCTCAACTATTGAAAGTCGACTGGTCCGAATGTGCACCTCGAATTGAGGAAATCGAACTAAATCAATTATATATAAGATCACCTAATGAACAGTTGGAGGAAACAAGGGGTTCGGTGCACCAACACAATGAAAAATTTGAATTTGAGCAACCTTGTGATGGAAATGGTATTTATGACATAACCGTCAACATCGAAGGTAAAATTTCATCTGGAGAGCCTTTTGACGAACAATTTCAGAATTATATCCCCATAGATTCTTGCGACAATGAAGAACCCGAAGCCTCCCCTCCGCCAACTCCAGACCCAGAAACAGATCCGAATGACCTTGGCGCCCGAATAGAAGAACTGAAATCAGACCATGTCGAGCAACTAGAAGAACAGAAATCAGGGCATGTCGAGCAACTAGAAGAACTGAAATCAGAGCATAACGACCAAATAAAGAAACTGAAAGCGGACTATGAAGCATCAATACAAGTTTTAGCCACAGAAAAATCAGAATTGGAAGAACTTTCAAAAGAAGCCGACCCCATTTCATCTCTTGCTCTCATACTGATTCTTCTAGCTTCCCTAGCTTCCTTTGTTTTAGGAGTTGCTATTAAAAGAAAATCTAGAGATTCCAATAATGGAGCTATGCCTGAAACAAATTCAGAACCTTCCGAAAAAAATTTGGAATCCAAACTCAACGGCAGGTCGACAGAATCTGCAACATCTTCTGTGACTAAAAAAACTACTGCAATTAAAGAATCAACTATTTCTGATCCTGTGATTGGTGAACCATCTACTTTCAGAAGTGTTCCTTGGTGGCAATCTGAATGGTGGAACCTAGATCCAAAAGGTCATAACGGTGACATAACATGCGATTTTGGAAACTTTGAAGACATTTCAATCATCGGTTCGTCGATACGTGGAGATGATCATCGTTACGATGGAACACGCTGTGACGATTCCTTCTATTTCGTACAAGGTGAAACATCTGAGGGTGAAAATTTTATCGTTGCGTGTGTATGCGACGGGGTTGGTCAGTCAAAATATTCTTCATACAGCTCAAAACTAAGTTCATACCTTTTCACACGAAAACTTGCTGCGACAATAAAAAGCCTTGACTTCGACCATGTCCGTCAAAAAGCGAACAACTCACTTTCATTCACAGTAGAACAAGTGGCTGAATGGTCCCCTGGGAGTACCTTCTTAGCACCTCATGAGAACAGCGCAGAGGTCCCAGTCTCTGAGTTGCAAACAACGTTAACTTTTGCAGTGATACAAACTACGCCAGCCGATGAAGAAAATTCAATTGTTTTTTACGGAAACATTGGAGACAGCCCAATTTTCATTCTTGATAAAAATATTTTCACGAGGTTAGAAGAAACCGAATCCACAGATGAAGACCCTTCAACAGAAATTGTAGACTCTTCTACCCAAGGAATATTCACAACTAAAGAGTTCAACTTTTTTCAGACCGAACTGCCTCCAAAGTCCGCTTTAGTGCTCGTGACAGACGGGGTTGGAAATTTTCTAACTTTCAACGATCAAATCCTCCCCGTCGGTAAATATCTCGGTGAAGCTTGGCAAGCGCCTCTTCACGGAACCGAATTTGTCAGTAGCTTGATGTTCGATTTCAGAACTGCAACTGATGACAGAACTGCAGTCGTTTGCTGGCTTAATCCAAAAGATTAATCAATGAACCAAGTTAGACGAAATTATTCTGATTCAATTCGCCCAGAATTTCTAGAAGAATTAGGTCAAGGCGCAGAAGGACAAGTATTCGAAATGACGAACACACCTGGTGTCGTTTACAAAGAATTTTTTGTCGTTAGTTCCTCTCCACCTAATCTCGCTGCACTTGAAAAGCTGATTGAAGTGTCCAGATCAATGGACGCAGCAGACAAAACATGGTCTGAAGAAAGAGTTCTTACTCCAACTGACGCAATAGTACATAACGGAAAACTTCGTGGCTATCTTATGAAGCGAATACCTGAAAATTTTTATTGTTTACACGGAGTTAAGGCACGCCCAAAAACCGTTCCGTGCGATTGGAATTTTCTCTCAATGCGAAAGTCGTTCGCGGCTAATAAAAACCTGGTTTCACATGTTCCGGTGTTGTCCACGCAAGAAGTTCTCAAACTATTACTTGATCTTGCCGAAACGATCGAAATTTTACATCGTTACGACATTATTCTCGGGGACATTTCCGGCCGGAACCTCCTTTGGACAAACTCCCCTGAACCCAGAGTCTTGCTGATCGATTGTGATGGTTTTCGGGTAAGAGGTATGGGGTCTGTCAATTACCCTAAACAAACGCCAGATTGGATAGACCCCACGATTAACAACAATTTAACAAACCAATCAAGTGACATATACAAATTAGGCCTAGCCGCTTACCGTTCGGTTTGGGGTCATCCGACAAATTCACCTCCTTCAAAGTTATCTCAACCAAACGATGAAAGTCAGAATCTTCATGGTCTAATGCACTTGATTAAAGGGAGCTGCTTTGACGCTAAGCGACCAACAGCAATTGACTGGGTAGCAGGGCTACGAAATTGCTTAACAACCGCGCAACACCGACCAACTCAAACAAAAAATGCTAATCCACCTATAAATTCAATTCCAACTAAATCGACTAGACCAACAATCCCCATGAAACCACAAAACAATTAGCCACAATCAGGTTTTTTCGTTGCAGGTTGTGCTTCACGTCTCGAATTAGTCATGAGGTAAAAATCGAGAGTGAAACCATTATCGACTTCACCTTCAATGTCTTTTCCTGTAGCTGATCCTTTTCCTTCCTTCCCAGGGCGTAACGTGCTATTTGGAGAGCCTCCCCAAAACGCTCGTGTTGCCGAATCACGAAAGACCCTAAGCTTTGGGATTACAAACTCGATGAAGTATTCAGCGTTTCTTGTTCCACGATTTGTGTTCGCACGAGGAGAGGTGCCAAAAACTAGTGTAATTCCTGCTTCTCTTATGATTAAGTCCGCTTCACGTAGTTGATCCAATAAATCTTTTACCGCTGTATCGATCCATTCATCAGAGGGTTTCATGGGAGAGATTAAGGGGGTTTCATCTGCGTTTATGTAATCCGGGTTGCTCGTCAAATCACCCGAATTAAGTGCTTGATTTAAACGAAGGCAGTAATACCCTTTTTCTACTCCTCGTGGGATGGTTGTAGTGACAATCGGTGGTTTCGTTGTGGTTGTGGTTGTGGTCGTGGTTGTTGTAGTTGTAGTAGTACTTGTGGTTGTTGTGCTTGTTGTGCTTGTTGTGTTCGTTGTTGTGGTTGTTGCAGCTATTTCGACAATGGGTTCCGGTTCTGGTTCGCCTGAAACAGCTTTTACGAAAGTAATGCAGCCTAAAAAGACAATTGCTAAACCTAGGAGCAGATCTGTGTATAACCAGCCCGCCAATCCAACAGGCTCATCGTGAGAATCTGTCTCCCTGGGTCTTCTTTTCATGTTAAACGATCGTGAATTTCTTGCAAGTCTTCTCTTAGTTTGCCTACTCCAAATTCGACAGATGCGCTTGTTCTACCCAACTGGTCTCCTATCGACTCGAGGTTGCCTAATACTTGTGCGAGCATCTGCGTTGAGTCCTGAAGAGTTTCAGTGTTTAATGTTTCCAGAGACCTGCCAAGTTCGTTCACTGAGGTAGCTATTTGAGTCGAAACATTCGTAGCTAGTTGTTCAAAGTTCTTATTAAGTTCTTGCAATGAAGGTGTGAAACCTGAAACCTCTTTAGATGCTTGCTCGACTCTTAATGCGGCTTCTCGCATTCCACGACTCGCATCATTAAGGTCGTTTAACACATCAGCAATTGTTCCTGCGATACTGTCTGGACTAGCAGTTCGTTTTCCTTCCAATGCTTCAAGCAAACAAATAGAGATGTCTTTTCTCTGAAGGTCGGCTTCTTTTTCAGAATTTAGTGAAACTCTTGAAGAATAAACATTGAATGCGCTACTTAGGAGAGTAAGGAAAATAATCAGAGCGATTATAGCAAAACCCAGATAAGCGACATCTTGGATCTTAGGATCAAGAATTCCAAATGACTTGTCGTCTAAAAAACCGTGGTTAGCACTATTAGACCAAAATTCAAGGAAATTTAGATCTTCACCTACTTCTTTTGTTTTGTTATATTCAGAAAAAGCTTTCGTAGCCTTACTAATTGCGATCCAGGTGATTGCAACTGGTAAGAAAACCAGAACATTTCTTATCAGTGCGAAAAGGTCAGCGAACCTTTTAAACAACAAACCTCTATTCGGCTCAGGAAATGGCAATGCATCCGTCGGGTCTAAAGCCGCCCACATCGTCATATTATTTTGATTTTCTAAAGCTCCCGACAGGCCCGAAACATAAGGATCGTTATGAACTTTCCAAATATGGCTCCAAGTGTCAAGTTTTTGTTTCGCTTCTAAGAGTTGATTGATATTCCATAAACTGTCATCATCTGAGTCGTCTAGGTCGTCTGAGTCTTCTGCATCATCTGAGTCTTCTGCATCATCTGAGTCTTCTGCATCATCTGAGTCGTCTAGGTCGTCTGAGTCTTCTGCATCATCTGAGTCATCTGCATCATCTGAGTCATCTAGGTCATCTGAGTCATCTAGGTCATCTGAGTCATCTAGGTCATCTGAGTCATCTGCTTTAAGATATATTATTTCTGTTTCTTCTAAAGAAAATTCCTCTTCTTTTTCAT
>QCLO01000030.1 GCA_003214465.1 Acidimicrobiales bacterium AG-414-N20
GTTCCTAACAGAAGGGAAACCTATAGTCTTTCCGCGTATGCAAAAATAGAACTTTCAACTTTTCTTGAAATGAAATCCAGTTTCGAAGGATTTAGGAGCAAAAATGGAAATCATCCCTACGACAACCATAGGTATGAAAAATTTTGGGGTAATTTCTTGTTTTCTTTTTCTTGCTTCTGCTTGTGGATCTTCCTCTGATGTTACTCCGGCGACGACTGTTGCTACGACGACTGTTGCTACGACGACTGTTGCTCCGACGACTGTTGCTCCGACGACTGTTGCTCCTGCTACGACTGCTTTGGGTTTGGAACGACCCGACGGACAAACTGAGGCGAAGAAGGCACAGTGTGAAGACAAGGGCACTTACACATATTGCACCGGTGAAGGTATGCCGGTCGTAGTAGGCGCCCCGGATCTGTATGGGCAAATCATCGAATATTCACCCGAGATGATCTGCGCGCGTGATCTGGATACCCGCATATGTGAAGAAGCGATGCACGCCTTACTGCTCGCCATATCGGTCTGGGGTAACTACGGGCCTCTCGAGTACTACATTACGGGTATAGACAAAGATGCTGGACAGGCTTTGGTCGATTTCTATTGTGAACGAAGAGCTGAACGTAATGGGCATCGCCTGTCTGACTGCGTGCAAAAACAAGAAGAGTGGGCCATAGGTCTAGAGAACGCCCGTTACAACAATGAATTCTTTTTGGCGTCAGACACGCCTGGTGGGGCTGTAGCTAGCATGTCAGAGACTCGCCAGTTGAACATCCTGCAATACACCGCACCTATTCCATGGGGATTCGACGAGTCTTACGTGAGTCCACAACCCGGCGTGACGGGTTATAACGAACAAAAGACGATTTTTCATGAGTATTTTCACGGAATCCAGCAATCAGCTTTAACTTCTCCGCACGGAACTGCCCGGGATAGCAAAGCCGGGCCACGATGGTTTAGAGAAGGCACTGCGGAGTACATGGCCCAGTTGGAAACACACCGACAGCGAGCTAACGGCAACTTAACGTTGACTGAAATCGGTGCTCAGGGCGACTATGACTTTTACAATTGGATGAGAATCTACCTTCAAATGTCGAAGCAAACCTTTGAGCGATGTGGCGGGTTCTTAGCCGATAGCGGCTACGGCGACAAATGTGACGACTATTTCGCAGCTTACGGCGGAGGCGGATGGGCGTTCGCATATCTGACTAACAGGTATGGCGAAGACTCTCTACTTGAGGTCCTGTATCCAGTGATTGAAGAGAAAGGCTTTGAAGGTGCGTTCTTGCACACTTTCGAGATGACGGTCGAAGAGTTCTATGTTGAGTTCGAAAACTTCTTCGCACTCCCTGAAACTGAACAGATGGCCATACTCCCTCAATTTTCTAAATGATCGACCTAAACACCCTCCAGTGGGAGACTTGCAGAGAACGGACATTTCAGGATCTGTTGTTAACGTCAAAACCGCTAAAAGATTTTTTTCTAAAGCAAAAAGTTTAAAATGGCGTGTCGCCGATTATCGTTACTCGTTCAACATGCCTTTCTTGTGGATAGAAATCATTCGAAGCATGATGCTGAACAATTCTGTTATCCCACATCACGATCGTGTCAACTTCCCACTTGATTCGACACTGTATCGAGGGGTCAAGTATTGCTCGCTCGAGAACGTTCAGTAAATGCCGGCTTTCTTTCTCCTCGATCCCTTCTATATGCGAGACAAAAGGTCGGTTTGTGTAAATGCCTCTCTCACCTGTTACAGGATGTGTTCGGATTACTGGATGTCGCGCAGAAGGAAACTCTTCTTGCTTCTTCTTCCTCTCCTCATCGCTCATTCGCTGCCCGAACGTTCGAGTAAAATCGTGTATCGCGTAAAGAGAGTCAACACGGTTTTTAACATCAGGATCAAGCCGATTATAAGCCTCAGCAGTATTCGCAAAAGACGTATCTCCACCAACAGCGGGTATAACACGACCACGGAGTATCGACCCCATTGAAGGGTCTTGACGCCAAGTTACATCTGAGTGCCAATTAGAAGCAGCGTACTGTACTTTGTCGTTCGATATTATTTTAACAATTTCTGGGTAACCATCTGGGCTAGGTGCAAATGGGTGAGTTTCTAAATCGCCAAAGCTTTTTCCAAATTCGATGTGTTGTTCTCTACTGATGTTCTGATTCCGGAAGACAAGGACTTTGTGATCAAGCCAAGCTTTATTTATGTAATCAATTTGCAGTGGGGTAGGTTCAGCGAGATTAATGCCAGTAATTTCTGCTCCGAGATGTCCGCTGATCAGGTCTGTTTTCACGTTTTCCTAAATTGTCACTTCCTTAACAATAGAACTTTGGAAATGAAGTGACATAATCGCTCTCCTGAGCGAAACTTAAAGAAATAACATGATCACTAGAAGAAAGGACAACAAATGTCGCACACAGTTATGGCAGAGTTCCACTGCAATGAAGGAATGGGAGAACTCCTTCTACCAGGTTTGTTGGAATCGTTAAGCGAAACTAGAGCTTTCGAAGGATGCGAAAGTGTAGAGACCTATGTGGATCAAGATGACCCTGACAGGGTTTATCTATGGGAAAAATGGGCAACACGTGAAAACTATGAGCAGTACATTGCTTGGCGAATAGAAAGTGGAATGCTTGAAGCTCTAGCCCCGATCCTAGTTAAACCTATGAAACCCTCACACTTGTCACCCCAAGATTGAAAGTAAAAATTTTGGAATTATGGTTTCGGGGGTTCACCCATAACGCTTGCTCGTTCCATAATTCTTACGTCAGGCCAATAGTCGCTTAACGCGTAGTGTTGAACCAGCCGGTTGTCCCACACAGCGATCGAATTGTCGCTCCATCTGAAACGACACTGGTATTCAGGGAACTCTGCCTGATGGGAAAGTAAATCAATCAAAGGAAGGCTTTTTTCTCGAGTTAAGCCTTTGAAGTGGTTAACAAAAATTCTGTTAACGAAAAGGTATTTCTTTCCTGAGTCTGGGTGTGTGCCAACAACAGGATGTTCAACAATGGGATATTTTTCTCTTATTTCTTCGCGTTTCTCTTCTGGTACCTGAGAGCCAAAAGAATAAGAATAATCATGTACAGCAACTAAATTCTCAATTGCTGATTTCACGGAATCATCGAGACCTTCGTAAGCCGCACACATGTCAGAAAACATCGTGTCACCACCGGTAGCCGGCACACTGATGGCTCTAAGTACAGCTATTTTCGAAGGAGCTTCACGCCATGTCACGTCATGATGCCAACTGTTCTCATAGCCTCCAACATCAGCGCCTTTTTCGAACCTCACAAGTTTCGGATGTTCCGTATTGGAAGGAATAAAAGGGTGTATTTCTAACTCGCCGAAACTTTCAGCAAAAGACACCTGTTGTGCGGATGTAATTTCCTGACCCCGCAAAAAAATAACTTTGTATTCGATAAGAGCCTGATGAAGTTCATCCAATACTTCTTCTGAAAGACCACTGGGAATATCAACCCCATCAATTTCGGCACCAACTGTCGCTCCAACCATCGAAGCATCAAAGTTCTTCCATTTAAGTCCACTTAAACGTGAACGCTCTTCGGCTAGGTGTCCTAACGGTCCAACCTCAACTCCATCAAAGTCAGAGAATTTGTATCTGAGACCAGCCAGCTTCGCTGCAGGATCTTCAGTAGCTACTACATCTGAATGGCTCGCTTTACCCATGTATGAATGTTAGTAGTAAGAATGTAATCGCGTAAATAAGAAAAGAATTTAGTGAAAAAACAACCAAACCCATTCCCAGCAAGCATCGGTAGTCAGGAGGACACTTCAGAAGGTCCTTTAGATCAAAAAGCCCACCATAAAACAATTGAACACACCGAAAGACTGAAGCGAAAACTATACGAAGTAAGACAAGGGGTGTGGAGTCAGGTAGGTAACGGACTTTCAAATCAGAATTTCGTAGAAGGACCGGAGGGGCTCATAGTGATCGACACGGGAGAATCACAAGAAGAAATGGTCGCCTCCCTGAAAGCAGTTCGTGAATGCACCGATGCGCCAGTTGCAGCGGTTATATACACGCACTTTCATTATGTGCACGGAACATCAGCTTTGTGGGAAAAAGAATCTGAACAACCACCAATTTGGGGTCACAGCGAGATTGAGAACAATTTACGCCGCATAGGTATTGATGTAAGTACCGCCGCAACTCGAGGACTCATTCATCAATTCGGCTTACTGCTTCCAAAAGAAGGCCAAGATGGAATCGTCAACTCGGCGTTAGGGCAATATTTCCGGCTAGAAGAACACTCTCCATGGACTCCTGGTTTCATTGCCCCCACTCACACATTTAATGAACCCACACGCGCGACAATCGGCGGTTTAGAAGTTGAGATGACTCCAGCACCTTCCGACGCCAATGATTCGATCACGATATGGTTCCCAGAAATAAAAGTTTGCATAAACAACCTTCTATGGCCGACACTTTTCAACGTCTTTGCCATCAGAGGTGAAGAGTACCGGGACCCGCGCATACTGATCGAAGGAATAGAGCAGATGATAGGCCTGGAAGCCGAACATCTAGTCGGAGTTCATGGCCCACCCTTAAGCGGATCGCAACAAATTTTAAACGATCTGACTCAATACCGAGACTCGATTCAGTTCATGTGGGACCAAACCGTTCGAGGAATCAACAAAGGATTAACCCTCAGTGAAATAACAGAATTGGTTCAATTGCCTAAAAAATATGAAAACCGTTACTTTACGCAACAGTTCTACGGTCTAGTAGAACATCATGTCCGGCAAATACACAACGGCTTAAGAGGGTGGTTCGACGGCGACGAATCCGCACTATTTCCCTTACCAGCATCTAAACGAGCCGAAAAACTTATAGCTGGTTTTGGGGGAATAGAAAAAGTTCGTGAAGAGATAACAAAAGCATTAGAAGAAGATGATTTACGCTGGGCGCTCGAATTAGCAACATGGTTGATTCGAATAGAAATAAATGAAAACGGTCGAAGCGATGGAGGAGAAACTGAAGATCGCAACCGACTCGCTTCCATATTGAGAAAAATTGGACAAAGAACAACTTCAACAAATGTTCGCAACTGGTGTTTGACCAGAGCTCTTGAACTTGAAGGAAAGTTAGATCTAAGTCGATTCCGTAAACATCGCTTCAGCGAACGTCAGGTTTTGAATCAACCAACGGAGTCTTTCGTTCATGCACTAAGACTTTTATTAGATCCAGAACTTTCAAATCAACTCGATATTCGTATCGGTTGGCGTTTCGATGACGATTCAACTGCAGGTCTTCATATACGCAACGGTATCGCAGTTCCAACTGACGGCAAGAAGAGCGAAGCCACATTAGTTATCAAGATCAGCGATTGGGCTCGCATGCTTGGAGGTAAAACCACTTTGAAAGAACTTCTTCAAAGTAAAGATGCAGAAATCGAAGGGGTAGAGGCAGCTTTCATTAAGGCCGTTAGTTGCTTTGATAATCCTTCTCTACGTTGAGACCTACTGGTCAGCTAAAGCATTTTTTGCTTCAACTGCAGAAGCAGCTTCAAGATCATCACGATCATTTTCTAAACGAAACTCAATCCACTCAAGATTGCCAGTAAAAGTGAAAGGACCAACGTATTTATCAGAGACTGTCGGTCCCAAATCTTTACCAACATCCATTCCATACATTGTTTGCCTATAAGGCAAAGTATCTATCTCGATCTCTCCCAAATAGTCACGATTATCTTTGTTTTCAATATAAAGAGAGGCAGTTCCATGATTTTCAGCAGTTTTGCGGTATGAGACACCAAGTTCGCATTCTCCGGTATCGAGTTCCCTCTCAGAAGAGACAATTGTGGACGAACCCATAAAGTTGTACTCGAATACCAGATGACTATTGGCAACATATAAAACAATTCCGCCGGTTCTGCCGCCACTAGCAACTAGGACTCCTTCAGAATCTCTATCGAGAGCCACTTTTGCACCTATTTCAAATGAACGGTTCCTAACATCCGGTATTTTAAAGCGCTCAAGATGAGGAGTATTTTTCAAAAATCGTTGAGGTTTAGACAGGGGAAGCCTGTCCTCACGCCTCATAAAAAACAATTCATTACCACGATCATCAAGTGGAAGAACGTTGAAACTCTCAGCTTCATCCCACCAAAGATCAATCATTTCTTTAAGCTTTTCCGGTTCGCTAGCCGACAGGTCATGACATTCAGAAAAATCCTTTGAAGTGTCATATAAAGCCCACTCCTCATCCTCAAAAGGAACACCTTTACGGTGCATAGTCACTGCTTTCCATCCGTCCGACCAGATAGCACGATGACCCATCATCTCGTAATACTGTTTAGGTCGAGTGGTTGGTGTATCAACTGCATTAGCAGGAAACGTGTAGCGCATGCTTGTTCCCTCTACAGGTTGTTGATCAACACCTTGAAAATTTTCCGGTGACTCAACACCAACTATGTCGAGAATCGTTGGCATCAAATCTATTACATGGTGGTACTGGTCACGTATTCCACCAGCGTCGTCTATTCCATTAGGCCAATGCATGATAAGAGGATCTCGTATCCCACCTTCATAAGTGTTCTGCTTGTAGAAACGCAGGGGAGTGTTGCCCACTTGTGACCAGCCCCACGGGTAATTGTTGTAGTAATTCGGACCGCCTATCTCATCTAAGTGTTGAATCATGTCATCAACTTGTAGAGGCATCAGGTTGAAATAAGCAAGCTCGTTAGTGGTTCCGTGTTTACCACCTTCCTGACTGGCGCCATTATCTGAAAGAAAAACAATAAGAGTGTCATCTAAAAGATCCTGTGTTTCTAAGAATTCGATCAGACGGCCAACCTGATCATCAGTGTGATCAAGAAAAGCTGCGAAAACTTCCTGCATTTTCGCGTAGAGAGCTTTTTGTTCTTCACTTAATTCCTCCCAAGGTTCAACACCACGATTTCGTGGAGAAAGTTCAGCTTCAGAAGGAATCACTCCCAAATCCAGTTGCTTCTCGTACCATTTTTGTCTTATGACATCCCAACCTTCGTCATACTTCCCCTTGTATTTATCTATATATGAACTTGGCGCCTGATGAGGGGAGTGCGTAGCCCCAAAGGCTACGTAACAAAAAAAACGTTCACCAGGTGAAGACGACTGCTGGGCGCTAATCATCGAAATTGCTTGAGTGACCATATCCTCTGAAAGGTGGTAGTCGTCTTCACTAGGAGGGTCTACGGCATGGTTATCAATTACCAATTCAGGTGAGAATTGATCAGTCGCCCCTCCAAGAAAACCATGAAATCTGTTAAAACCTCTTTGGAGCGGCCAATGGTCGAAAGGTCCCGCAGGTGAGCAGTCTTCAAGATTTGCCAAGTGCCATTTACCGACAGCAAAAGTGCCGTAACCGTTTTCTCTTAGGACTTCAGGAAGAGTAGCTGCTGACTTGCTTATGACACCTCGGCAGTTGGAAAACCCTGTATCGAGATTTGAAAGCCATCTCATACCTACCGAATGATGGTTGCGTCCACTCAAAAGACAGGCACGCGTCGGTGAGCAAAGAGCAGTGGTATGAAAGTTGGTGTAACGCAAACCACCAGCAGCGAGACGGTCGATATTAGGCGTTTCAATGTCAGAGCCGAAACATCCAAGATGGGAAAAACCTGTGTCGTCTAAAACTACGACAACTACATTTGGAGCACCAGATGGTGGTGTAGCACGAGGTTCCCAAGAAGGAGTACTTTCAGCTGCTGTAACCCCTGGACCGGTAACTCTGTTTGACATGGTTTCCTTTCGACTTATAAAGAGGCAATTATCTCGTCTATATGGTTTACGAGTAGTGAAAAATGTCCGTCATCTGGATACAAATTTATTTCACAATCTGGAATTAAACTCGCTTGATGGCGAGCCATTGATGCGGGTACATCAATATCGACTTCGCCTTGAAAAAGACTCACCGGAACATTGAGGTCCTCAAGTTTGAAACCCCAAGATCTGGAGTAAATACCTATTTCTTCAAGCAAGGGACCACTGCCTTGACGTACTCCTTCGACTGCACTTGCTGCAACGAAATCTTGAGCATCTGTCTTAGAGAAAACTAGACGATCAGGTTCTGGAAGTCCTTCGACAAATTTCTTCAACCCTTTCGCGGGTTTTGAGGAAAGTTGCCTAACCATAAGAAAAGTCGACAAATGCAGTACCGGAGGAAAAAATTTTCCATAACGAAACAGCACACGGTTCGAGAGCATCATCCCGGATGTCGCATTAGGAGCATCTATGGGGCCTAGACCACAAGCGACAGTGACTTTATTCAAGTAGCCGGGAATCGCTCTGGCACACGCCAAGGCGTACGGTCCACCTCCCGACACTCCAAGAATCGAGAATTTTTCTAGTTTTAGAATTTTCGCAATTTCAACAACATCATCAGGCCAATCCAAAAGTTTGCGCTTATTTTTTCTTGTTGAATGACCGATTCCAGGCCGGTCTAAAGCCAGAAGTTGAATGCCAGCTTTAAGAAATGCATCATGATTTGATTGCGGTTCGAGTCGACTGCCGGGAAAGCCGTGAAAATAGAAGACAGGTTTACCTGAAGGGTCTCCAAAACGAGCGAAAGACAGAGAACGCCCATCAGATAATTTCACACTCTCGAGTAGTTCAGGTGAAGACATTTGAAAACCTTAGATTATGTGAAAGGCTTGAGACGACTGCGCCAAAGATCTTTTTACGAGTTGATCCGACAACTATTAGAGAAAAAAATTTAGGATTGTTCTGTTATGGCTGTCAAACTAAGTCGCTTTCAAGGGTCAATTGTGATCATGGCTTGTGGGGTAGCGTTTAGTTTCGGAGCGTTGACATTCCGATACCTAGAAGAAGCCGATGCCTGGCAGTATCTTTTCATCAGAGGTGCTTCTGCCGCTCTAGTTTCAATAGTCATAATTCTCGGGATGGGCAGGAACCCAATAAAGTCGGTAATGGAAGCTGGAAGCGCTCAAGTCATCGCTGGGTTAGTAATGGGAGCTCTATTCACTCTTTACATCGTTGCTTTAAGCCGGGTGACGGCAGCATTCGTACTGCTCGTACAATCAACCAGCCCTTTTTACGCCGCTCTTTTCGCCCGAGTTTTTTTAAAGGAGTCTCTTACACGCGATACGGGTATCGCTATGTTCGTTTCTCTTATAGGTGTCGGAGTGATGGTAGGAGGGGGCTTAGAAGGTGGCGACACGGTCGGAATAATACTTTCCATTATTCTTTCCATAGCTTTGGGCGGCTACACGGTACTTGTTAGAAGCTCACCGGCAAGAGATCCTGGGGTGCCAACAGTAGTTGGAGGCACAGCCTCAGCATTAGTCGCAGGTTTGGTAGCAGGATTTGGCCCTGGTTTGGAAATGTCTGGAAATGACATACTTATGGGATTCATAGGAGGAGGCATTCTGATTGGCGCCTTCACACCGTTTTGGAATTACGCACATCGTTTCGTGCCTTCGGCAGATATTTCTTTACTTTTAATCTCGGAAATAGTCGCAGCCCCTTTATGGGTGTGGATTTGGGTAGACGAAACTCCTAGAACCGAAACTCTCGTAGGTGGAGCTATATGCCTTGCATCTGTTGTATGGCTAACGCTTCGTTCTTCAAGAGGAAATGAAGACCAGCAATTCGAACGACTAGAGCAGACCCGAGCTCTTCACATTGGAGCCGTCCCAGCGTTCTTTAGAGTAAGAAAAAGTAATTAGCTTTTAAGACTTTTCTCAAGATCTTCGGTTGAAGTGATTGGTAATTCACATTCAAAGTTTCTACAAACCCAAGCCTGATCACCTGTACGATTTTCCCATAGTGGGCCTGAAAAACTTTCTCCCCAAGCTAAAACGACATTCGGCAACAAAGAAGAGTTGATAACCTCTACAAGATCGGATCGGTTTCCGGTAATCAAAACCTCAGTTGAACCGTTGTGATAAATGTCAAGAGCTCCGAGCAGATGACCGAAACCAGTCGGATGCTGCGCAACCTGTTTGGAAACAAGTTGCAAAACTCTTTCCGCTGATTCAACGAAACTCGACTGGCCTGTCAAAGCTCCTAGACGAAATAGTGCCACAGCAGCGAGACTATTAGCGGAAGGAATAGCATTATCAAAAACGTCTTTCATTCGCGTGATGAGAGGGTCGGCATCATTGCCTGTAGTAAAAAATCCACCGTTTTCTTGGTCCTCAAACAAATTAATTAAAGCAGAGGCGGTTTCTGTAGCCATCTCTGTCCAACGCCTCTCACCTGTCGCCTCACCAAGACGTGTTAAACCATCAATGACAGCCGCATAGTCAGCCGCGTAAGCAAGATGTTGGCTGCCAGCTTCAGGCTGCCATGCTCGTAACCATCGGCCATTTTCATCTCTCAAATTTTTCAACAGAAAATCGCCGTTCAATCTCGCAGCTTCCAACCAGTCGTCTCGACCAGTTGCGACAGCCGCCTCGGACAGAGTTGCGAGCATAAGCCCGTTCCATTCCGTGAGAACTTTGTTATCAAGACCAGGGCGGATACGTTCCTTGCGTTTCTCAAAAAGGGCTCTTCTTGACTCCTCCACGTTAGATGGTCTAATTAGATCGCCAATCTTATGCCTGTAGAGAATGTTGGAACCTTCGAAGTTGCCACCACTGGTCGCTCCGTACCATTCGATCACCTCATCGGCATAGTCACCACATATTTCTTCTAGATCTTTCTTATCCCAAACATAAAACTTCCCCTCCACACCTTCAGAATCAGCATCTTCAGCTGAATAGAAACCTCCCAAAGGGTCACATAAATCTCTCAAAACGTATTCAATAGTTTCTTCCGCTACTTGAAGCCATCTGGGATCCGAATTCAATTTCCATGCATGCAGATAAACTCTGGCGAGCATAGCGTTGTCGTAGAGCATCTTCTCAAAATGAGGAACCAGCCACCGTTCATCAACCGAGTAACGGGAGAAACCTCCACCTAGGTGATCGTAAATTCCCCCAGAAGCCATGCTTGCAAGAGTAAAGGTAACAACAGCTTCAATAGAAGCGTTCTCCTCTTTAGCCATACGTCTTATGAGAAAATCAAGGTTCATAGCTTGAGGAAATTTAGGTGGATTCCCAAAACCCCCATGAACTCGGTCATGATGGGAAATCATATTTGAAACAGCCTGCGTTAAAACGTCAGAAGAAGGTGGTGATGAATCCGGAGGAATTTGAGACAACTGTTCTATACGGGAAGTCAATTCGGTAGCCATTTGGTCAATATCAGACTTCTTTGTCTCCCATGCCTCGTTGACAGCTTCGAGTACTTGAGGAAAAGAAGGCATTCCTCCACGAGGTTTATCAGGCCAATAAGTTCCGCCATGAAAAGGTCTACCCTCATGATCACAGAAAACAGTCATAGGCCAACCCCCACGCCCAGTTAATGAAGTAACTGCTGTCATGTAAATAGCATCAACATCAGGTCTTTCTTCGCGGTCGACTTTGATATTCACAAAATTTTCGTTCATTAAAGCTGCTATTTCGGGATTCTCGAAAGATTCATGAGCCATCACGTGACACCAATGGCACGCTGAATAACCAACTGATAAAAGAACGGGAACGTTACGTTCTCTAGCTTGTTCAAAAGCATCTTCCCGCCACGGAAACCATTCGACCGGATTATCAGCATGCTGACGTAAATAAGGGCTTGTTTCCCCAGATAAATGATTCATTACTTGACCCTAACCAGAAAACATTTAAGAAATAGAATTAAAGCATGATACAAAAACCCGTGAACCTTAATACAGCTCTTGAATCGTTTAGTGATACATGGAGTCCGCGAATCGTAACAAAAATAAATGATTATGACGTGCGAATTGCTCATGTCAAAGGTGAACATGTATGGCATGTGCACGAAGAAACAGATGAATTTTTCCTAGTGTTGAAAGGTCATTTCGATATAGCAATGCGAGAAGGGAGTGCAGAAAAAGTTGTGCATATGTCAGAAGGAGACACCTATGTTGTCCCAAGAGGCGTATTTCACAAACCTTCGTCAGATGGAGCTTCCATTTTGATGTTCGAACCAACTGGTACGAACTCGACAGGAGACGATTATGAAGGAAGCCTTCCTGAAAATGTTGAAAGTACTACCGGTCGGTCGCTTGATTAAAAGATTTTTTTCTCCTAATAACTCCAACGGAAAACAAAAGGAGCAGTGAAACGATAACAATAGGTATATAAATTTTTGAAGAAGAACTCCTATCATCCTCTAAGGTCTCCGTCATTGCTTTCTCAACAACAGGGGCAGTTTCTTCTTCTGATGTGTCTAAAGTTTCCGCCATCTCGGGATCCTGTTTTTCAACTACTGTCTCTTCAACGACACGAGGCTCTTGACTGACAGGGGCGACTTTTTCTTCTTCGGATGCGTCTAAAGTTTCCGCCATTTCGGGATCCTGTTTTTCAACTACTGTCTCTTCAATGAGAGGAACTTTTTTTTCTTCTGATGCTTCTACAGGTTTTTCTGAAACAGGGTTTTGATACCAGTCATAAATTCCGGTACGCCCGGCGTTTCTGTTTGGGACATTTTCCACTGGCGTGCCGAAGCTTTCGATGTAACCAATAGAGGCTGTAAAACGAGATGGATGGCTGCCCACAATTTTGACTTGATGCAAACCACCTTGGGACTTTTCAACATGGTCAAAAATTCGAATGTATCTAGTCATGGAAAAAGGTTCATCGAATGGAACGTACAGGTCTGATATCCCTTCTAGAACTGAACCGTCAGGACGGTACAAGAAAAGTCTTGGAAGTTTTTCTTCCGGTAGTTCATTTTCGGGTCCTAAGTTTGGAATCAATAATGAGATGGTTAACCGGTCCTCAGGTTTCAGGTTGAATTGAAATCCCCTTTGGTCACCCCCTTCGAGAAGGCTCCCGTATAAGGCAAAGGAAATAGTTCCATTCGGAAGCAAAGGACCTTCCTCAGGAGTTTTTTGCTCAGGAAGTAGAATTAAAGGATCATGTGCCAAAGCTGGGGATGCAGAAAGAAAAACTATCAAAAAGCTTGCCATAAGAAGTGAAGAAATTTTCGTTTTAGGCATAGGAAAGTTTGCCAAAAAATGTACAGAAATGTTCTAGAAGTCGCATAGGTCACATAAAACGTCAAGGCTAGGAGTTCTTTTGGAAACGAAAGAGTTTGAACTTCTCAAAATTAAGAATTCGGTTTTAAAGCAACTATTGCTTCGTGTTCAAGGCTGACCACTTTTTTACCGTCAACTTTTATCGAAATATTCATAACGGCTCTATTGCCACTATTAGTCTCAAATCGATTAATGACTTTGGAATCAATACTGGCAATAGAGCCGATTTGAACTAAATCATGATGATAAATTTTGCTTCGCGTGTGTATCCAGGCTCCGCTCACAAGATTTCTTTCAACAATATAGTTAGCTAAAGCAGGCCATACAGCGGGATGTATCAAACCGCGTTCGGAATAAATCTCATGATCATCTCCAGCTCGTTGTCCATAATTTTCCCATTCATCAATTAGATGGATTTCTTCTGACTCAAATGATTCACTTGATGCAGTAGGGGAGGCAGCTGGATTTGGCTGGTTCATGTAAGCCGTGCATTTTGCACGAATCTCATCGTTAACTGTGGCATTCACATCTAATGATCCTTGGTTTAAAACAGTTACGCACTCCACAAGTTCATCAGCTAATACAGGGGATTTGAATTCAACTACCGAAGACCCTTCGCGTAGCCAATCGATTCCCCAAAAGGTTAAAACAGGATTAGTTATATATGCGTAAATGGTCACACCAGCGACTAAGGCTCCATCGAATCCAGCTGCTCTTCCACCTTCATCTGTGTGAATAGGGTTGCGGGCATGCTCGGGAAGGTTTTTTGCGTGAACAGACCAAGTTGAGTTTGTCATGTAAAAGGCCGAAGAAATACCAGTTGGATAACTCTGGAGGTTTTAGTCTGATAGTCGCCATAATTGGAAAAACCTTCAACAATCATCGGCCAAAGTTGATTACGTTCATGTTCGCCAAGAATCTCCGCAAACATCGTCGCTCTAGGAGCACCCTGAAATTTGACTTCAACATTGGGGTCTTTTTCAAGGTTTAGAAACCAGTCTGGTGCACTGTCAGATCCGCCTTTCGAAGCGACAATCAAAAAAGAGTCACCCTCCTGATGAGGAGAGGTCAGCATCACAGAACGAGGACGACCAGACTTGCGACCCACCGTAGTAAGTTCAAGAACCGGCATTTTTGCAGCTTGCCAACCTAAACGACCCAAACTTAACCGGATCACTGAACGATGAACGAAATTCATGGCTTTCAGAGTTAGAAGAGAAGGGCCTTTGTCAGACATACCTGCATTCTAGTTAGTTAAGGGGGAGGGATGCGTTCAAAATTGCTCAGCGCTCGATGCCATTTCATCTTCAGGCGTTTCTTTACTTCTTAGTTTGCGTGAACGTCTAAGTATTGAACGACCCGTGAGTACAACAAAAAATTGGAGGACACTGAATCCAGCCATTGTCGCCCCACCGGCTGTTCCGTAATAGAAACTTACTAAGAGTCCCAAAAATACAGCGAGCGTCCCAAATAAAACTGAAACAACCATTATTCCAGAAACTCGCTTCACCACTAGGGAAGCAGTCGCCGGAGGTGCAACAAGCAGACCGAAAACTAGAAGTGTTCCAATAGTTTGAAAGCTTGAAACAATACTGAGAGACAGAAGTCCAAGTAATGCTGCCTGAGCTAAACGCGGATGCATGCCCAAGGTTTGAGCTTTAACTTCATTAAAGGTGAGAGCCAAAAATGGTCTATATAGAAATATTGTGAAGACAACGACAATGACTGTAAAAGCGAGTTGTTTTTGAATATCACCAACGCTGATTCCAAGAGCATCACCAAATAGAAGTGAAGTAAGGTCTGTCGAGAAAGACTTTGATTTAGAAACGATCACAACTCCCAATGACAGCATCCCCACGAAAAGCAATCCGATTGCTGTGTCGTCACGGACAGTTGTTCTGTTGGAAACGAATGTGACGAGTCCGCTCATAATAAGTGCGGCTACAAAAGCTCCAATAGCAGGATCGAAACCCCACAAAATTGCCAATGCAATTCCGGGGATCACACCATATGCCAGTGCATCCCCAAGAAATGCGAGCCCGCGGAGCACTATCCATGTCCCGACAAGTGATGTTGCTATGACAGCTATCAAGCCCCCTATTAATGCCCTTTGCATAAAAGCGGGTTCAAAGGCATCAATAAAGAAGCTCATAAATAGATTCTATCCAGTTAATGCACTGGCTATTAGTTCGCTGTTTGTTCGCACCATATCTAAGTAAGTTGACCCTGCACTATCTTCTGGGCCAAGAGACTCGGAGAACAAGGTAACTACTGCAACACCATCTAATTCACCTGCAAGAGCGTCGGCTAGCGCATCTGAGGAAGAAGAATCCACGAAGACAGCTAAGACTCCTTCGGCCTTCATCTCTTCAGCAAGATCGACAAGATCTTTGGCACTGGCATTGCTAAGCGTGGATGGAGAAGGGATTATTGTGCCAAGAATTTTAAAGTCGTAACTTTCAGCAAAATAGGCAAAAACTTCATGATTTGTTACTAAGACCCGAGAACTTTCGGGTATCGAAGAAAGTGTCTGCATTACTTCACTGTCGAGGTCCGTAAGTTTTTTGGAGTAGTCCGCCATGTGGGATACCAAGTCCTCTCCGTCAATTTCAGGGAAATTAAGAACTAAGAAATCAGAAAGCTGATTTACTACCTGTGCCATACGTCCTGGATCTGTAAAGAAGTGTGGATCTACACCACCATGATCGTGGCCGTGGTGGTCGTCGTGGC
>QCLO01000031.1 GCA_003214465.1 Acidimicrobiales bacterium AG-414-N20
AGAGTTCTAACTTTCTGATCTTCAATCTCTTTTAACATTTGAATTATCTCAAAATCTTTATCACGGCACTCGATAGCTAAAGCTCCTTGTCCCACTTGCGGTAAGAGAATTGAAATTGGCAAAGCATTCATTGTTTCCGGAGTTAAACCCAGTCGATCTAAAGCCGCTTTTGCGACCACAATGGCATTCACATCTTTAACTCGTAAAAGCCTTGTTTCAATGTTGCCTCGTAGATCTTGGAACCTTAGGTCTGGTCTTAAATGAGACAAATGTGATCTTCTTCTAATTGAACCAGTAGCAATTAAAGCATCTTTAGGCAAGTCATCCCAGATGCAACCCACTAATGCATCTCTTGGATCTGCTCTTTCGGGTACAGAAGCAAGTACTAACCCGGGGGTTGTTTCAGCTGGGAGATCTTTTGCAGAATGGACTGCAATATCTGCTTTTCCAGCAAGAACAGCAGATTGAACATCAGTAACGAAGACTCCTTGTCCACCAAGTTCTTGTATAGAAGTTTTCTGATCACGATCACCCGCAGTACTAACAATTAATGTTTCTAACTCTATTTCAGGTGATATCTGGGAAATTAGCTCAGCTACACGCTGTGTCTGCTTTAAAGCTAATCCACTCCCTCGTGTCGCAATCCGCAGTGACAAAACTACCGTTTCTGTTACAGGTCGAAAAGATCTTGCAATGCTTCAGACAAACGTTCACCTTTTGGAGTCCCCGCGGCATCTTTAAGTCGTACTGTTGGTTCATGCATAAGTTTATTTGTGATAGCGGTTGTCAGAGTTTCAACTCCTTTTAGTTGTTCAGGAGTTAATTCAGGAAATTTTCTAGAAAGTTTCTGAAGTTCTGAATTTCGTATCTCTTCCGCACGGGAGTGAAGTTGTGTCACTATTGGGGCGACTGACCTAGCTGAAAAAAGGTTAGAAAAACGCTCTAATTCTTCATTTATAATTTCTTTTACGGAGGAAACTTCTTTCTCTCTAGCTCTTATACCATTTTCAGCAAACTCTCGTAAATCGTCCATGTCCAGAATTGTCACCCCATCAAGTTCACCTGCTGCAGGGTCAACATCACGCGGAACAGCGATATCTACAATTAATAGTTCTCTTCCTTTTCTTTGGCGTGCCGCTTCATCAAGATCTCCATATTCGAGGATCGCCGCAGTTGCACCGGTAGAAGTTAGTAGCAAATCAACTTCTGTTAAATTTTGCGGCAATTCATCAAGCCTTACAGGTTCGCCATTTAATCTTTCTGCTGTTTCTAATGCACGATCCCATGTTCTATTGGCTACTCGCAATTCGGTTATTCCTCCTGCGTGTAAAGACTTCGCCATCCCTTCACCCATTTCTCCAGCACCAACAACTAAAACACATTTACCGGCTAATCCATTTAGTTGTTTGTCTGCCATAGCAACTGCTGCTTGAGAAACAGAAGTTATATTTCGTGAAATTGAAGTTTCACTTCTTGCTCTTTTCCCAACTTCAAGTGAGTGTCTAAAAAGTGAATTTAAGACTGTTCCTACTGCTTGCTCCTCAACTGCCAATTCCCAAGCTGCACGAACCTGACCTAATATCTCGTGTTCTCCTATGACAGCTGAATCTATGCCAGAAGAAACTTTAAACAAGTGCTCAATAGCGTCAGGGCCAAAAAGTCCAAGCAGATGATCAGAAAAATCTTCGGGGGCAACATGTGAAATTTCAGAAAGAAAATTCCGTATGTCCTGATAAGCACCATGGAATTTTTCAGCGTATGCATAAATCTCGATACGGTTACATGTCGAAAGGATTACTGATTCACTAATATTTTCACGCGAAGAAAGGTCAGCTAAGGCTTTTGACAATTTTGCTTCCGGAACCGTCATCTTCTCGAAAAGATCAAGAGGCACAGTTCGATGGTTTAGACCAACGACAATTACCGACACAAATACATCTCCTAAGCTGGGTTTCAGTAAGTAATCATTAAATAAAACTTACAAACTGATTTTTCCTTAATTTACAGTCTATTGCCAACCTTTTGTGATGAATATTTTCTGGTATTTGGTCACCGTATTTGATCAATCAAATTTTCTAAGATGATCGTAGTAGCCCAGAATCTGGAACTCCGTTGCTAAATCGACTCTCCTTACTTCGACCTCATCAACAACATCGACAACTACAGGTGCAAAATTTAGAATAGATCTAATTCCCGCTTCGACCAAACAATCAACAACTTCCTGAGCCGCAATTGCTGGTGTGGTGACGATTCCTAATACCGCAGATGTTTGAAAAACAAGTTCTTCTAGTTGATCCAAATTTTTTACAGTCAGTCCATTAATAGTTTCTCCTACAACATCTGGGTCTATATCTACAAGCCCCACAATCGGAAATCCACTAACTTGAAAACCTTCATACTGGCTTAAAGCTCTTCCTAGATTTCCTATACCTACTAATACTGCAGGTTTTGGTTGGCTGCCTCCTAAAACGACACCTATTTCTTTAATTAAGCGCTCAGTTTCATATCCCACTCCACGTGTTCCGTATGAACCTAAATATGAAAGATCTTTTCTAACTTTTGATTCATTACTGCCACTAATTTCGGCTAATTCTCTGGAAGACACCGTCTTTATACCAGAATCGCTTAACTCAACTAGTGCCCGTTGATAAACGGTAAGTCTAGAAAGTGCCGCTTCAGGCAGATTTAAATTTGACACACCCTAATTAGATAGCAACGCGATCTATAAAGCAAATAACGTTGGCTAGAAAAATTATTAATCAGTCAACAAGGAAAACGAATTGAATTAATGCTGCTCCTAAAATGGCTAATAGAAGGAGAGCCATAACAAAAGTTGTACCAAAACGCACTACAAATCGCCTTCATTTTTTTCTTCTGATTGTTTTAACACTACTGGTATTGACTTATCAGAAAAATTTTCAGCAAAAGAAATAATTATCTGATTCCCTGTGCTTATTTTCATCTCGTCTGCTGCTGATCCTCTACCTATCACAAGCGCTACTAAGCCATAAGAATCAATTGTTAACCCAAGTTCGCCTCCACTTAGTTCTTCGAAATTATTCACCTTTTTAGCTATTCTAGTTAGTCCTGAGGTTGTGATTTCAAAATGATTAATTTCATTTTCTTTTATTTCAAGTTCTGCGGGATCTAAGTTAATCTGGGCATTTCCATACTGATCCACCCATAAAACTTCCGCGTGTAGTCCATCATCTTCTTTAGAAGTTATTGGCATAAGGCCAGGTACTAGGCTCGAAACCTCGACCTCTTCGCCTAGATCTAATAGATCTACTCCTGAAGCAATATGTGCCGCTGCTGGACCAAAAATATCACGCCCAGCGAAAGTAGGTCCGGGGGCCGGAAGTTGATACTTGGTTTCTGTGAGTGAAACCGCCCGATCTGCGCCTCCTACTAAAGCAACTGTAGGTGCTAACAAACCATTATCAGGACCTACTAAAACTGACTCTCCTCCACCAACCTCGACTGCAACTGCGCGTCTTTGTGTCCCTACACCTGGATCGACAACTGCCAGAACAACACCTGGTGACAAATATTGAGCACTACGAGCAAGAGCTAGTCCACCTGAGCGAATGTCATAATGTGGGATCCCATGAGTAACGTCTATTACTTTCACGAAAGGAGCAATAGAGTTGATGACGGAATGAACTACTCCAACGAACTCGTCAGTTGTTCCAAAATCTGACAAAAATGAAATAGTTTCATACTTTTTACTTCTAGTCATTCATCACCAAGTTGCAAAGAGCGTTCAGTGGCGGCAAAAACTGCTGCCCTAATAGTGTCACGAAAACTAGCGTTTTCAAAAACTTCTATTGCGGCTGCAGTAGTGCCTCCCTTAGAAGTGACTTTTTGTCTTAAGACTTCAGCAGGATCATCAGATTCATATAAAAGCGCTGATGCGCCTAAAAGAGTTTGTTCAACAAGAGATTTTGCCTCTTCTTTTGATAATCCAACTTCACACCCTGCGTCTATAAGTGCTTCAGCTAAAAAAAATAAGTAGGCAGGGCCAGAACCTGAAAGACCTGTAACTGCATCTAACTGACTTTCTTCAACAACCATTGCTGCACCAACTGCTGAGAGTATTTCAACAGCCCATATCAGATCTTCATCAGTGGCAGTTGAACCAGCAGCTACACCTGATGAACCCTTACCAATAAGAGCAGGAGTATTAGGCATAGCTCTTATAACTTTTACATTTGAACCCAGAATTTTTTCTATAGAAGAAACTTTTACTCCCGCAGCTATAGAAAGAACTCGTGTTGGATTTAGTCCTGACAAAACTGCTAATACTTCTGAAACTTTGCCTGGTTTAACGGCGATTAAAGAGTCCAAATCTGACAATGGTTTTTCCGAAATAGAAACTCCAGAAATTGTGGCAGCTAAATAGTCTCTGCGTTCCGACACTGGTTCCACAACATGTAATTCCTCTTTTGAAGCCCAATCACTTTCAATCAATCCGCGAAGTAGTGCTTCACCCATATTGCCGCCACCGATTATTTGTAATCGAAAACTCATCCGTTGAATCTACCAGTTTGATTGGTCTCTGAAGAAACAATAAGTGTTCGAGTAATACTAACCAAACCTGAAATAACTATCATTGCTATACCTGCCGAAACAAGTACCCATGAAGTGGAAAGTCCCATTAAAGCAAGAGAAATCGATACTGGTCCTACTGTTTGCCCCAAACGAGCAGCCCCTGTCCACATTGCTAATAACGCTCCGCGGAGTTGCTCAGGAGCATTTTCTGCTATCAAATCTTGAAGAGTAGGAATCATCAGACCTTCTGACAATCCATAAATCATTGTTGCCAATACGAGAATTGGTAATGACCCGAAACCCATCATTACAAAAGAAATGCCCCAAATGAATAAAGACACATAAATAATAATTCCACCTTGTACTCGCTTTCTAACTCTTGCAACTGCTAAGGCTGATGAGGCAGCCACAATAGCTGGAGCTGAAGCGACTAAACCTCTTCCGGTAGGAAGTAGTCCGAACTCACGCTCAAGATGAACTGGTAATAAAGACTGAAATAAACCAAAAATTGCCATAAACAGAATCATTACGATTACAAGATTTGTAGCTATGGCCGGTTTAATAACCTCTGAAAGTGCACCAGATATTTGATCTTTAACAGATACATCCAAACCTGGTCTATGATCCTCCAGATTTTTTGAAACAAAAAAAGCAACTACTAAAGGAGCTAGGAAAGCTAAAAAAGTCCAACGCCAACCTATTAGATCAGTGATCGCTCCCCCAAGCACAGGATAGATCGCCACTGAAATTGTAATAGCAGCAGCATTCTGTCCAATTAAACGAGCTCTGTCTAAACTCACCCAATTGTCGCTGATTATTACCACAACCAAGTTGATCAATCCCGCACTGCCTAAGCCTTGGAAAATTCTTATGAGTAAAAACCAAAATAACGAAGGGCTTAAACCTACCAAAACGCCAAAAACCCCATAAATAATAAGACACGGGATTAGTACTTTTTTTCGCCCAAATCGATCCGCTAGAAAACCTATTAAAGGTGCCACCACTATTCCTGGAACTGAACCAGCAGCAATTAAAAGCCCTGCCAGATTTTCTGATTCTCCAAGGGATCTTAAAATTTCAGGAGTTGAACTAACAAAAATCGAATTATGTAAAAGTCCTACAGCAGTAACAGAAAACACCAAAACTTTTGATGGAAGCCGAGAAACTTCAAAATCGGATTTCACTAATTTTCTTTTTTCGATTTAACAAATTTTGCAGCAAAACCAATTTTAAGAAGAGATCTAAAATTTTGTTCTACTGCCGTCCATAAAGTTCCAAGAATACGATCAAGCTCACTTGGTTCCACAGTGCTCGCCGGAATAGCCCCTATTAAAAAAACAGCGTCTTCTTCTCCTAAACAAAACGTGGCACCGACAATCTTTTTATTCCTAATAAGAAGATTCTCCAAAAATAATTCCACATTCTCTTCAGGAGCGGGCATCACATAGGTTTCATAATGCAACATTCTTTGCCTAAGCATGAAGCGCAGAGTGAATGTGTCTTTTTCCTCCCCTAAAACTCTTATAAACCATCGAGATTCCCCAACCGGCTCATCGGGATCCCTTTCGAAAGAAGCTAACAAGGGATTTTCTTTTAAAGACAAATCAAGCCATCTTTCGATTTCTCTTTCAAGAGAATCAAGTTCAGATTCTGTTAACAGTCGAGAAACTTCACCTTCAGCACTATGCACAATCAACCAAAGATCGAGATTGCAAATCTAAACAAATTCGCCGAATTCGTGCAGCAGTAACCGACCAAGTGAATAACTTAGACCTCTCAACTGCTTCCTCTGACATTTCTTCTGCTTTTCCAGAATCGTCAATAATTTTTGATACATGAGCCGCATAAGACCAAGGGTCGCGATCATTAATCAAATATCCAGATAAACCATTCTCAACGATTGTCTGCAACCCGCCGACTTCAGAAGCTACAACTGGTAAACCACATGCAGCAGCCTCTAAAGCTACTAGCCCAAATGACTCAGATCGACTTGGCATCAATAAAACATCAGCTGCTCGGTACCAGTTAACTAGTTTTTCATGCGGCTGCGGTTCAACAAATAAAACTCTATTTGTTAACCCTAATTCTTTTACCATTTTTGTGATACGTCTTTGTTCACTCGGACCTTCCATGCCGCTAGAACTACCAATCAAAATGAGACGAGCATCTTTGTCTTCCAGTTCCGCCAATGTCGAAATTGCTAAATCCACTCCTTTTAATGGTTGAATACGCCCGACGAAAAGAAGTGTTTTTTGTTCACTCAAATTAAGAAGTCGGCGTGCTTCACTTTTACATGCAGGGTTGAAAATCGAGTGATCCACCCCCGGTGGAACGATTTCAATACGCGAAGGATCAGCACCGTAATGACTGACTAGTTGATCAGTTTCGAAAGAACTGTTTGACAAAATTACATCTGAGCAACCTATAACTTCACTCTCTACCTTTATACGTTCTTCGTATCCAAAACTTTTATCACCCGAAGCAGCTTTAACTCGGGCAAGTGTATGAAATGAAGTTATTAAAGGCATATTCAAATTGTGTTTTAGCTGATGTGCCGCTGAACCAGAAAGCCAATAGTTTGCTAATAAAGCATCATGCTGATCTTCCGTTATTAGAAATTCTTCTACCCCGTTCGTAAAATCTTCAACTACTGAAAATAATTCTTCTTTACGTAAGGAAAAATCCCCTGCATCGATTTGAACAACTTTAAGTCCATTACCAAATGGCATTACTTTTGGCGTCTCTTTGTCCACTCTTCTTGTGAAAACTGTTGAACTTATGCCTGCTTCCTCAAGAGCTGAAGAAACTTCACGAACGTAAACATTCATTCCTCCGCCGTCACCAATACCCGGTTGAGCTAAGGGGGAAGTGTGCATTGAAAGTACAGCTAACTTACGCATTTCAACCTCCTGAAACGGGGGGTAGTAACGCTATCTCATCATCATCACTTACAGGATTATCAATTTCAGTTGGATTTCCATTTAACCAAATTCGACAATTCTTTGACATGTCGCTGAACTCAGACCCAAATCGTTTGGCTGCCTCTTCTAATACATCAGACACTGTTCCGCCTGACAAAATGACTGATCCTGTTCCAGCCATTTGTTTTACTGATGCAAAAAGACGAAGAGTTGCCATGAAAGTAGTCTACGGAAAGTATCAGCTGAGTCCGAATAGAACTTGAAATAGATACCGTCAAATTATGCCCAAGTTGTTAATTGTTCGTCATGGCCAATCAGAATGGAATGCCCTCGGTCGTTGGCAGGGGCAAGCGGACCCGCCTTTGACCAATCTAGGACAGAGCCAAGCAAGAAAAGCTATCCAAAAACTTGGTTTGTTTGATTCGATTGTTTCATCGCCTCTTCAAAGAGCAAAAAATACTGCTTCCATAATTTCAGAGCTAATGGGAGTAGGTCCGGTAGTGACTGAATCTGGCCTGATGGAACGTGATGCCGGCCCTTGGCAGGGTCTTACACGTATTGAAATCGAAAATGACTGGCCAGGATTTTTAGCTTCAGGAAAACGGCCAGACGGTTACGAATCCAATCCAGATCTTTTATTTAGAGTTTTTGAGGTTTTAAAGAAAATCTCTGAAAGTTCAGAACCTTCAGACTCTATTCTTGTTATTTCACATGCTGGGATAGTCCACGCGTTGGAAGACCTTCACGACCAACCTTCTATGAAGGTTCCAAACCTTGGTGGCCGTTGGGTTGAGTTCGTTAATGGTGACCTAAAAATGGGCAAAAGGGTTTCGTTAGTAGTCGAAGAGTCGATGTCTGATCTTTTATAATTAAATCTCTTAAGTGAAAATTCTACGTTTCAATAATCTCAGCTTCTACCGTTTCATATGCTTTAAGATCTTCTTGGTCAATCTTTTCCATCGCAGTCTCTATAAGAGCTAGATCGTCTTCCAATTTATTTAATTCCAAATCTTCTTCAGTAGATGAATCTTGTGTTTCGTTGTTCGCTGAATTCTCCATGGGGACAGACTACTGGCATCTGCTAGGTCAAGGGACCTAGAACCTTGTCCAAATATGGATTTGTGAAAATACCGAAAGGGTCCATTAATCGCCTTATGTTTTGAAATGCTTCCCATTGAGGGTAATTATTCGAAAGAGTTTCATGATCTTGAAAGTTAAGTTTTCCCCAGTGAGGACGGCCTTCGTAATCAGCCATTATTTCCTCTACCCCCTGAAAATATTTTTCAAAAGGTGTGTTTCGAAATACGTGGACAGCTATAAACGCAGAATCTCTGCCAGTTGCGGTCGACATTGGTATTTCATCTTTTCCAAGTACTCGGTACTCAACTGGAAAACTTATGTAATGGTCTAAATCACCTATTAGTTCAACAACTCTTCTAAATGCTTCTATCCCATAATTTATGGGAACTGCATATTCCATTTCATAAAATCTGACCCTACGCGGACTGGCAAAAACCTCATAGCTGGTTGTTATGTACTCTGCTCTGCCGCTTTCCCCAGCAACCATCGAATTAAGTTTTGGGACTAAAGGAGGAATGATCTTGCCTAAATGATTCATCGCACCAAAAAGAACATTTTGTTTTATTTCTTCATTCTTAAATCGATTCCAACGCCTTTTAAGCGAGTGTCTTTTATTTCTTGGCCGTGGCGGTGCTTCGAGAGTTCTGGTATTTCTTTTCAGCAAAGCTTTGTCTGTATTGGGCATCCAAAAAAATTCTATGTGATCAGTTGTTTTGGACCAGCGGTCAAAATTATTTGTTACTTCTCCTATAGGTAAAATTTCTTCTACCGCATGCAGATTAAATGCCTCCACGCACTGGATTGTGACTTCAGTAATTATTCCTAGAGCACCCAACCCCACTCTTGCCGCGTGAAATATCTCTGGGTTTTTTTGTTTGTCGCATTCGACGACCTGCCCCTGACCATCAACGATTCTCATTCCACACACCGCGTCCGCAATAGTTTTGAATTCGAGACCAGTCCCGTGAGTAGATGTAGAAATAGCTCCCGAAATTGATTGGTAAACTATGTCGCCTAAATTCGGCATAGCTAATCCAGATCTTTGCAAAATTGGGTTTAGATCACAAAGTTTTATTCCTGCACCAACGCGAACTGTAAGATTTCCAAAATCTACGTCTCGGATATCAGCTATCGCGTCAATAGAAACTAATACTTCGTCTGTAACTGCTATTCCAGTAAATGAATGTCCTGAGCCGACAACTTTGACTTTTAAACCTCTTTTTTTTGCTTCTTTAACTATCTCTACAACATCTTCTTCATTTTGAGGTTTTTTGATACTCAAAGGATTACTTGTCTGGTTCCCAGCCCAATTACTCCAAGTTTTTGATGATTGAGAGTTCATGCTTTTACCATCCTCGCAAATCAATTTCCAATGTTTCCAACAATTCCGTCTCTAAACTTTCTTCAATTTCTTCTACAAGAAAAAGAGATTCGTGTTTTGAAATTGTCGGATCAATGTGTGACGGTCTCAAACCCACTCTTTGCCCAACTGACCAAGAACCATTTGTTATCGTTGTGTGTTCATCAGAACAAAACATGACTTCACCTTCACCTAGTAATTTTGGATTCCCACTATCTACTGATAATGCTTTCAAACCACCATCTAAAACCGCATACCCAGACTTACTTGTGGATATAACTGTAGTTAATAAAAGTAATCCTTCTTTAAAAGGAAGGTCGAGTTTGGAATAATCACCATCCATCAAAACATAGCTACCAGCTTGAAGCTCTGTTACATATTGATTGCATTCCCATGTTCCTGTTCCTCCTCCAGAAATCACTTCACCTCCTACTGCTTCATGAGCCGAAATCAATAATTCCATTGATTCTTGAGTTTTTTCTGTTCGTCTATGGACGTCAGGGTCATGCATCAAATGTCCCTCGTATCCCATTACTCCTCTTACTTGCAATCCTGATGTTTTTGCTTTTTCTGATAGAAAACCGGCTTCTTCTGGACTGCATCCACATCTTTGTAGCCCAACATTGACATCTATTAATACTTCTTTCACACCAGCTAATGCAGCGGCTTCAATTGTCTCCAATGAATCAACAGCAACTGTTATTCGGCAATCTTCTTGCGTAAGCAACTCTCCGATTCGCTTGGCGTCAAGTGTCTCGTTTGCTAAAAGAAGATCATTTCCAAGACCGGCTTTTACCATTCCTTCTAATTCGCGAATTGTTGCGCAACAGAAAGACTCGTGTCCAGCTTCGACCAGTTTTTTTGCCAATGCAGTTGATTTAAAAGCTTTTACATGTGGACGAAGTGTCCGTCCAGGCCTTTTTGATGCCATAGTGGCGATATTTGTTTCTAAAGTTTTTGAATCTGCTATTAAAGCAGGAGTTGTGAGATCAACTGTTTTCATTTTTAGATTGAATCAGAAACTTTGTTTATTAAAGGTGTAACTATCATTGTGTAAGTGTCGCTTATAGCTGATTCTCTATATTTTTTCTGGGCTTCTATGCGTGCAGGGTCATTTAAAACTTCTTTAAATGCCCTGCGACTAGGGAAAGTATTAAACCTGACCTGATCCCATTTTCTCCCATCGCCCAAAATAGTGTTTTCTACTTGAAACCATCCATCTACACGCACTCCATTTGGTATGGCCCGCTCCCCCGCTATTAAAGAGTAATTATTCATTTTCTCAATTTGTTCATTTAACTGCAGAACATGAACAACTGTTATCACACCGTCACTTTCGCTGGGAGAATTTGCTATTTCTGTCCAATCTTTCTTTGAGTAAACAGGGGTGTCCATCGGCGTGCAACCCATAACAATTGTCGTCTGCATGCCTGCTTCTTTGTGGACATGTTTCTCTTGAAAATCTTTTCTAGATGACATTTTTAAAAATGAACGTCTTGTCGGATATTTCACTACGGCTATTCGATCCCATTTTGGACTATCTCCGAGAAGTTGTGTTTCCACATTTCCAGCAAAAACGATTTCTGCTCCTATGTCTGCGAGTACAGCCATTGGGGCATAAAGATCATCAGCTTCCTGACCGCTAATATTCGATTCTCGACTATCACCATAATCAGCAATCTCACGGTATTTCATGAGATTAACCATCCATATTGGACCATCCTCTTCATCAGACATGGAAGACATCTCAGCTGCATAATCCGTATTCAAAGTTGCGTATCTTGGGTTCACAGCACCTACCTGGCTCATAGTCGAACCGTAGTTGAAAAAATAGTTTCTCTATTGATCGGGCTTATTTCTGATTGCAAGGCAGACTAGCTAAGTGTCGTTGAAAAGATCGCAAATAAACGTAGTCTTTTTCCTTGCTTTTTTGAATGGTCTAGCTGCTTTTGGAATTGATTCATCTCTCCCAGCTTTTGATGAGATCAGACCCGATATAGGTCTGCTAGAAGGGTCTAACCAGATTTCGTTGATAGTTACTATTTATATTATTGGTATTTCTGTCGGCCAAATTATTTTTGGTCCTTTTACTGACCGTTTCGGACGAGTTACTTCTTTAAAATTAGGTCTTGTTCTTTACATGATCGGAGCTCTCGGATCTCTACTGTCGCAAAATTTGTTAACAATTCTTATTTTCAGGTTCTTCTGGGGATTAGGTGCAAGCATTCCGGCAAGCATGAGAACAACTATTGCGCGTGACTTATATTCAGGTGACGAAATGGCAAAAGTCTTGTCCAAAATTATGGCTGTCTTTCTTTTGGGACCGATAATCACACCTCTTATCTCAGAAGGTTTATTGTCTTTCACGAATTGGAGAGTTGTTTGGGCTTTAGGAATTATTTTGGCAGGCATAGGTATTTTGTGGAGTCTCTGGTTTGGTGAAACTTTACCCACGAACAAAAGGAAATCTCTGAGTTGGGAAATAACCGCAAAATCATTCAAAAAGATTTTTTCCACCCGAATTACTATTGGTTATGTCCTAGCTGTCACCTTTGGGCAAGGAGCTTTCGTTATTTGGTTAAGCAGTTCGCAGCCAATTTTTGATCTTGTTTACGGAAAAGCAAGCCAGTTTGCGTTGATTTTTAGCATTCTTGGAATCCCCATGGCAATAGCATTTTTTGCAAGTAACAGTTTTATTTCAATGTTTGGAGCTAAACAAGTCGCAATTTTTAGTGTTGGGGTTTCCGTGTTGATAAACATAACTTCTCTACTTCTTGCAATAACTAGTAACGGCTCACCTAACTTTTGGATTTGGCTTTTATTGGTTGGTTCTTCAAACATTTTCTTAAGCCTTTTAACTCCTATAGGTTTGTCCCTAGCCCTAGAGCCAATGGGAGATCTAGCTGGAACCGCTTCAGGGGTAGCAGGAGCAATTTCTCTCGGAGGGGCTGCTTTATTAGCAGTAATTTTTTCAGCACAAATAAAATACTCTGTCACACCTTTGGCGCTTGGGTATTTGTTGTATTCAACAATTTCACTTTTCTTAGTATTTTTTACCGAATCAACTCGGAGAAAAATACCAAAATTTCGTTTGTGACTTAAGCCCAAAAACCCGAAATTTTTAACTAATCAAATAAAATTTTCATTGATTAAAAAGTAAGACACTTATGAAAAATGATAATGAAACTGGAATAATTGCGGTAACTGGTGCTACCGGATACGTCGGTGGTCGTCTAGTCCCCCGGCTTTTAGAAGCTGGATACAACGTTCGATGCATAGTTAGGAACTCTGAGGCATTAGATGATAGATCTTGGCGTTCAAAAGTAGAAGTTTATAAAGCCGATTTAAGCGTTAAAGAACAGGTCGTAGAAGCACTTCACAATGTAGAAAAAGCATATTATTTAGTCCACTCAATGGCAGCTTCTTCGAACTTCGAAGATTTGGAATCGTCAATGGCAGAAATTTTTTCTGAAGCTGCTGATATGAACGAAATCAAACAAATTGTTTATTTAGGTGGCCTCGGAGAAGATGAAAAAAACCATTCTCCGCATTTAACTAGCCGGCACAAAGTCGGAAAAATTTTATCGAATGGTTCAACCCCTGTCACCGAACTTAGGGCAGCAATTATTATTGGCTCTGGAAGTGCTTCTTTCGAAATGCTCAGGTCTTTAGTTGAAGTACTTCCAATAATGGTGGTACCAAAATGGGTTACCCAAACACGCTGTCAACCTGTAGCAATAAGCGACATTTTGTTTTATTTGGTATCTGTATTAGATAATGATGAGACGCTAGGGAAAATTTTTGATGTCGGTGGGCCAGATATTTTGACGTACAGAGAAATGATGCATACCTACGCCCAAGTTGCTGGCTTGAAGAAGCGAATAATTATTCCTGTGCCTGTCCTAACTCCTCGCCTTTCATCTCATTGGGTAAATCTGACAAGTCCATTACCTATTCGCCTTGCTCGTTCTCTTATAGATTCTCTTACTTCAGACGTGGTGGTAAATAATAATCCAATTTCTGTCTTGCTTACTCATGAAGCTGAAAATTTGCATAATTCAATTGGCAGAGCATTAACTAGAGTGCAAGATCTCCAGATTCCTACCCGCTGGTCAAATTCTGTAAAGAGTCAAATCGCAGAGCTGCCTGAACTTAGTGACCCTGAATGGTCTGGAGGGCGAGTATTAATCGACTCTAGAGAACAAAACTCAGTAGTTGCAGCAAAAAAAATCATGTCAACAATTAAAACTATAGGTGGCGATACCGGATGGTTTGCCTTCGATTGGCTTTGGGCTGTTCGTGGATTTTTTGACAAACTAGTTGGTGGAGTCGGGCTGAGGAGAGGACGGCGCCACCCTTCCGAGCTACGTGTTGGTGATCCGGTAGATTTTTTCACTGTGGTAAAAGTTGATGATAATTCACTACTTTTACGAGCTGAAATGCTCCTACCAGGTCACGCGTGGCTCGAGTGGAATGTAATTGATAATAACGATGGTTGCCTAGTGAGTCAACGCGCTCATTTTGTTCCAAAAGGAGTAATTGGAAGACTTTATTGGTTTGCCTTATTGCTCCCACATTCACTAATTTTTAATAGAATGCTTTCAAAAATTGTCGCCACAGCGGAACTGGACCGAGTGTAATGAAAACAAAACAGTCAGTCATCGCGATTGCTGCTTCGATTTGTACCGCTTTTTTTGTGGTCATTGCTTGTAGTGATAACGGATTAAACGCTTCTGGGATAAAACTTTTTGCTCTTTGTAGCATCCTTGCTTTTTTGATCCAATGGATTTGTTTTATACCTTCATGGTTATTCCACACAGAAAAATTTTTTGACCTTATAGGTTCTGCTACTTATTTAACAATCACGATCGTCTCGCTCATTGCATTACCTGAAGTTGACGCAAGATCCGTTCTCCTCGGATTAATGATTTGCTCTTGGGGTTTACGTTTGGGTGCTTTCTTATTTGCGCGTATAAAAGCAGTGGGTCATGATGCACGTTTTGATTTGATGAAATATAATTTCGCCCAGTTTTTAATGACTTGGACCATTCAAGGTCTTTGGGTTGTTCTGACAACATCAGCTGCATTATCAGCAATCACTTCAAATTCTAAGAAAGATTTCGGTTGGGTAGGGACAATAGGAGTGATTACTTGGTTACTAGGCTTCATCATTGAGATAGTTTCTGATGAACAGAAACGAAGATTTAAGTTAGACCCCAAAAACCAAAATTCTTTTATTAACCGCGGTTTGTGGGCTTGGTCGCAACATCCGAACTATTTTGGAGAAATTGTTTTATGGGTCGGTGTTTCACTTGTGGCACTCCCCGCATTGTCAGGTTGGCAATACATCAGTTTGATTTCGCCAATTTTTGTCTTTGTTCTTTTAACAAAAATTAGTGGCATTCCGATGCTTGACTCTGCAGCAAAGAAACGCTGGGGTGAGGACCTTGAATTTCAAAAATATAAAGAAGTAACACCTGTCTTATTTCTCAAGCCGCCAAGAAGACAGTCGTCTTTCAATTCATAGGAAACAATTTGCCGGATCTTTCTTCTCCAGAAGTTGTAGTAGTTGGGGCAGGGTTAGCTGGTTTAACTGCAGCAAAAATTTTGTCCCAATCGGGTAGAGAAGTTCTGGTACTAGAAAAATCTAACGGAGTAGGTGGACGGGTAAGAACTGATCAATACAAAGATTTTCTACTTGATCGTGGTTTCCAAGTTCTTTTGACCGCATATCCAGAATTGCCTAAACACTTAGATCTTTCCTTGTTAGAACTTCACTCAT
>QCLO01000032.1 GCA_003214465.1 Acidimicrobiales bacterium AG-414-N20
AAGCAGAAACACACAAAAGCACGAAAACAAAAAATGAAAAATTTCTCATATCCAGCAGTCTGACATTAACGGGTGGTTTTCTCCAACATTGAAAGAATCCATTCTCCAGATGTCGTCGGAGCGTAGTGTGGTGGATCACTCGGTGAAGTGCATGTCGGAATGCATTCAATTAGAGCGTCATATGCAGGTTGATGGAAAAAAACAACCGAAAGACGATCACTTGAATGACCTTCGGGTATAACCACACGATGATAAGTCGACTTCCAACGGTCGTTAGTCCAAGACGCCATCAAGTCACCCAAGTTGATAACAAACGCATCAGAGACAAGCGGAATGTCTTCCCATTCTCCATTAGAAGATTTGATTTGCAGTCCAGACTCACCATCGTGAAAAAGGATTGAAAGACTCCCCCAATCGGTGTGTTCACTTCGTCGGAACTGGTCTGAGTCTGCGGGCTGTTCAAGTTCCGGATAATAATTGGCTGTAAGACTGGTGATGTGATCACGGATCTTGTCGTCAAACCAATGCTCGTCGAGCTCAAGGGCTAATGCCATCAGCCTCATAAGACGTGTCGCTAAGTGTTCCATAACTCCGTAGTAAGTTTCGAAGGCGTGTTTGAAGTCTTCGGGTCGTTCTGGCCAAATATTAGGAGCGAAAAAAGCCTCACGACCCTCCTGTAGACCAGATCGAAGGGCGACCTTACGGTCGTCGAAACGATTGATGGAGAATGCCTCGCAAAGATCTGGCGGGGTCAATATGTCTTTCGACAATGCCAGTGTGGAGGTCTCTATTGGCGTATATCCTCGAAAAACTCCAGACCCGCCGATATATCGCATCTTTTCCTCATAAGGAAGTGAGAAGAACTCTCGCGATACAGCTTCTATGCCCCTAATGACATTGTCAGATACGCCATGGCCAGTGACTACAAGAAATCCGGTATCTTCGCATGCTTGGCGGATCGTCTCCACCACCTCCTCGCGGCGTGCGCCAGGTTCGGAAGCGCCGGTCAGATCCACGAGTGGTATTCGCGAAGTCATCATCTAACCTCTAAAAGTCTTTTAAAGGTTGTTTAACCGTCAGCAGTCTCCGGACCGATGATTCCTCCGACCTCAGAAATGACATCAGCAGGGAAACCACTCCGTTCAGAATGCTCTCGCACAAGACCCTCGTCAGCCGCCTCATAAATACAAAAAGACTTATCGGCTGTCCCATAGGAGTGCCTCCAAGAGATGTCTTTACCTTCAGCTCTCATTGCGTCCAAAGTTTCGTTTGAATGCGCTGCAGCTCCCTGCAATTCATCAGGGCCCATTTCGCCCATGCCGGGCATTGATCTTTCTATTACGTATAGGGGCATGGCGCCACCTTCCAATCTAGGCGACACACGCCGCCATTTGCGAGAAAATACCACATCAAAAAAAGGGTTGTCTAAGTGACCCTATTAGGAGATGCAAATGCTTAAAAAATGTGTCTAAAGTCACAATATTTCAGCTTGCAGTAGTGGAAATAAAACGAAAACTGTGAGAGAATGTTTGTTGATCACACCTTTTTCCCGAGGTGTGATTTTTTATTTCTAAGCTAAGCCCCTCTGTGAAAACGGGGGCTTTTTTCGTGAATAACTGATTAATGGTTTAAAACACCTGTATTGCTTAAATTTGCTTAAATCATTATGACTTTTTCAAGGTAATAGATAAAACAAAACCCCAGAAGGCACCGCCTAGAGAACCGCCTATTATCTGCTGAAGAACATTGGCCCCTCCCATACCAATTCCTAGTAGTGGAATGATAAGGGTTAGGTAGGCAATACCTATCATCCTTCGATTGATATGACTTCGACGGAACCCCATCGAGACAAAAAATGCTGCGAATATAGGCGTCGGAATAAAGACGAATAAAGCTTCGACCCCTCCAAGCTCTCCATCTCTTGAAAATAACTCTTGAGCAGAAGCAACAAACAAGCCCGTCAAGAGACCAGTAAGTACTGCCGCTAAAAAGAATCCTTCACTGATTCGAATAAAAAATAGACTTTTTTTGTCTGACTTTTTATGTGTGTATTCGTTTTCAACATATTTTTGAAATGGATTGTTGAAGTTACGCCACATCTCCTAGCCCTAGGCTTCTAGTTTGATTCGGCGAGTGAAGCCAGGTTTTCGAGAGTTTCTTCCATACTTTTGAGATTATGGGTAGCTCGATCAGCAACACCGCTTACGATCCAACCAATCTTTACTTGTAGCCATGTCCTCATATCTGTCCATGATTCGGTAACTAGAGAACCATTTTCAGTAGCTTCGATTTGATAGGCCCATTCGCACCATGTTTGGCCAGCTACCCGAAGAGTAAAAGCTAGTTTTTTTGGTGGTTCACATTCTGTGATTAAAACTTTCGTTGACCATTGCCGGAAACCATTTTTGTTTTTACCTCTAAAAACAACTCCCTCTTCAACTCCATTTACGCCTTTTTCCCATCGGCCTCCACTGTTTTCTGGCGACAAACGTCCCATGGATTCGAGATCAGAGATAATTTCCCAGACTGCTTGTGGTGAAGCTAAAATTTTTCTATTCGTTTCCACCTTTTTTTGCATTTTCACTCCAATCAATGGCCCTTTAAGAAACTATTGGTTCAGGATCAATAGCTGAGGCTTCAGTTAATTCCTCAGCATCGGTGTTCCAGTCCTCGTATTGAATTATTTGCATCTCTTGAAAACGTTCACGTAGCCAACCATCTCGATGGTCAAGAAGGCCTAGTTTTTTACAATTCGGAACTATCTTAGAAAACAATAGATGCTGAAAGCGCTGCTGAGAGCGAGTGTTTGACAGCATCGTTTCGATTTCAGAATTGGAAACCCCGAAAGCAGGCCATAGTTCTGGGTTGAGGCTTCGTCTGCGCATTAGATCACAGGCTTCAAATGCGAATTCTTGACGTTCCCTTAGTTCATTTGCGGAGAGATCTTCGTAAACCTTTTGTAATGAAAGGATTCCGAATGCGACATGTCGAGCTTCGTCCGCCATTACATAACGAAGCATCTGTTTAAGTAATGGGTCTCTTGTAGTTCCCATCATGAAACCAAAAGCTGCTAATGCTAAACCCTCGATAACTACCTGCATTCCTAGAAAAACGACATCCCAACGTGAATCAGCCAGCACCTGATCTATCAACGTACGTAGATTGTCATTAATCGCATAAGTGGTTGGCATTTTCTCTTCCAGATATCTGGCGAATGCTTCAACGTGACGGGCTTCGTCGACCACTTGGGTCGCTCCGTAATACTTTGCGTCTATCCATGGGACCGCTTCGACAAGACGTGCGGCAACTAGCAGCGCCCCCTGCTCCCCATGTAGAAAATTGCTTAACGAAGTGCACTGTGAGTGAACAGCGAATTCAACCCACTTGTCATCCGTCCATGAAGCGACTGGTGAGCGATCAATGTCTGCTAATGATCGAGCAGGAAATCCGGGAGGCACCCCAGATTCTTCTGCTTGTAGGCGGATAAGTCTTTCGGGGTCAACGTCAATGGACCAGTCCAGGTCATCACTAACATTCCACTGGGCTCGTTTGGCTTTTTCATAGAGGCGGTCAAGGCCACCTCCATCACGGTCATAATCCCATGTGAAAGTGGTGTCGAAATCAGCCCTAACCCGAGCAACAAGATCCTCAAAAGACTTCGCATCCATAAACGTAGCCTACTGAAAAAATCCTCTATGAGTGGTATCCGTAATCTTGATCGTTTTGACATTGAAGATTAACTATTTAGAGCTTGTGAGAGGCCTTCGGGGTCATCTGTACCTACCACGAGTCTTTTGCCGTTGGTTTTCCGGATTTCAACACAGTTGCGTCCCCAGACACGCCACAACCAACCACCTGAAACTCCTCTTATCCCTGTGCCAACCCATCCTGAGATTTCAACGATTTGGTGGTCGACGATTTCGCTTCTAAGTAATCGGGTTCTAGGCCACCCGTATGCAAATCTGAATTCAAAATGCTCGAAAGTTACGACAGTGGAAGCTGACATGAATGGGCGGATAAAAGCGAAGTAGATACCAAACACAGTGGCTATGAGGATCCACGAAAACCCTGAAGAAAAAGATTTTGATCCAAATATGTTTGGCCCAGCAACAAACAGGAAACAAATAACAAGAAAAAAGCTTCTCCAGTTTTTTGAAATGGTTTGTGTGTTTTCATATATCACGTCTTAAAAATAACAAAAAGACTCAAAATAAGATGGGATCCTTTCTGAGTGACTGTGGAAAAAGACCACATAAAGTAATTACCTTAAAAAATGTTCTTTCGTGATATTAAGTTGTAGTGTTCGCTGATGTTTCAAAAAGGTTCCGTAGATAAAGGTGCACGCTCACCTGCTGGATTCTACGGGTGGCACATGCTCGTACTTGCTTCCTTGGTCGGTATTCTCACAGGGCCGGGCCAGTCTGCTGCTGTCTCAGTTTTTCGTGAGCACCTCTCCTCCGACCTTAATCTTTCAGATTCTGCTATCGCCACCGCTTATCTACTCGGCACACTGATTTCCTCCGCCTTTCAACCCAGAATCGGAACTTGGGTTGACAATGTTGGGGTGAGAAGAGCCACAGTAGTTATTGGAGTGCTCTTCGCTATCGCTGTAGCTCATATGTCAATTATCCATGGCGTCATCTGGTTATCAGTCGGTTTTCTTGGAATTCGACTTTTAGGGCAAGGAGCTTTGAGCCTCACCACGACCGTTGCTGTGGCACATTGGTTCAATCTGCGTCGCGGTTTTGCTATGGGTCTGAAAACAACAGTGGTTTTTAGCGGTATGAGTGCTGTTCCACTTATTCTGGCATTAACCATTGAAAGTTGGGGTTGGAGGCAAGCCTGGCTACTAGCAGCAGCAACTATTTTTCTGACTGTTATACCGATCGCCTTTTTCGGTTATGTGGATCGGCCTTCAGATCTAGGGCAGGTGCCTGATGGAGGTAATTATGAAACTGAAATTCTCCCAGATCGGAGTGTTAAATCAGTAACCCGTGATGCTGCTATACGTACAAGAACGTTTTGGACGCTGGCATCAGTAACTGTCTGTAGTTCACTTTTTGGTACTGGTCTGATATTTCATCAGAGTAATATCCTGGGAGAGATCGGCTATTCAAACTCTGAAGCTGCAGCTATGTTCTTACCTGCAGCTGTGGGGTCAATAGTGGGAGGGCTTGGCTTTGGATGGCTCGCAGATCGCTCTGTCCGCCCTTGGCTTCCCGCCACTTCTGGTTTTCTAATAGCCCTAACAACTTTCCTTGGGGGTTCTGTTACTTCTTTCGGAGGGGTTATTATCTACGTCTTACTTTTTGGTGTGGCCATGGGAGGTGTGGCTTCTATGAACACTGCGCTACTACCTGCACTTTTTGGAGTTGGACACATTGGTTCAATTACTGGCTCCCTTAGCTTCCTAAGTGTTCTCGCCTCATCAATAGGAGGGCTTGCCTATTCACTAGGAAGTAACGTATTCGGTGACTATCGAAGCACCAGCGTCGCGTTCTCCATCGTCCCACTGTTAGTCGCTGGCACGGCGCTAATTAATCGTCGTCACTTTCTAACAAGCGAATCTTCTAGAGGTTAGAACTAGAAACAAGAAAACGATATATTGTGCCTATGGCAGATTCAGATATTAAAGCAATGACCGCGCAAATTCCTGCAGCCGAGTTTGATGAAACTTCTTTCACTACCCCAGTGCCACTTAACGAGGCAACAGTAGCAATCGTCACGTCAGCTGCTCTACATCATCCAGGTGATGAAGAGTTCACGATGCTAGATATTGGATACCGGGTTTTAGAGTCTTCGAATCATGACTATCTGTTGCGTCACTGGAGTCCAAACTTTGATGCAACTGGTTTCGCTTTAGATATCAATACTGTTTTCCCGATTGATCGTCTACAAGAACTCGTTGACCAGAAGATAATAAGGAAAGTTTCTGATCAGCATCTTTCCTACGCTGGAAATCAATTTGATCTTTCTTCTATTCGTCTTGATAGCGGACCCGCCGGAGCACAATTTCTAAAAGAGCAAGGTGTCGATGTAGTACTTCTAACCCCCGTTTGACCTTTGTGTACACGTACCGTGAGTACGCTCGCCCACATTTTTGAAGCCGCTGGTATGGCAACAATCGTTCTCGGATCGATCAAAGAACAAGTGGAAGCTACTGCTCCACCACGCGCGCTCTACTGTGACTTTCCTTTAGGTCGCCCCCTTGGGGAACCTCTGGATCCTGAATTTCAACACCGAGTTCTCGAGTCTGCTTTCCGATTGCTAGAAGCTAAAGAACCCATTATTGAAGAGTACGATATGTCAATCCCAGATAACGGAGATGAAATTCTCGCTTGTCCTCTTCCTCCTAGACATGACCCTGATTTACACCCTGCCTTAGATGAAGTCAGAGGATTAAGGCCGGCGTATGAACGTGCAGTTGAGAAATACGGGAATCGTATCGGTATGGGAAGAATAGTTCAGTTGGAAGATTTAGAAGAAGCAATTATGGCCCTCATCAGAGTTACTGAAGGAGTTCCATGGAAAGAAGCTGGAATACCGGGTGTGCCTTCTCGGGTGAGTCAAGATATACGCGGTTATTACGAAACAGCTTCTTTAGAACTTTCCGAAAACGCCCCTAGGGCCTGGACAGGGACTCGTTGGTTTCTAAAGAACACTGAAGCCGGCAAAGTGCTTATGGCAGCTAGACAAGCAATGGCTGATTCAGGAGCTAACCAACCTATCTGGTTCTATATGACACCCGGAGATGACTAAATGACCGGAGAAATCTGGAGAAACAATGCAACTGATCTAGCTGGCATGATCGCCGCTGGGGATGTCTCCAGTCTGGAAGTAGTTGACAGTCATCTGGATCGAATTGAAGAAGTTAACGGCTGGCTGAACGCCGTTACACGTGTTCTAGCTGACGAAGCCAGAGTTGCGGCAAAAGATGCGGATAAGGCCGTCGCCGCTGGGGATGAACTCGGTCCCCTTCATGGTGTCCCTTGCACAATTAAAGAGAACGTAGATGTAGCAGGCACCCCAACAACCCAAGGACTTCCGGTCTTTGCTGATCTCATCTCTCCAACCGATGCCCCTCTCGTTGAACGCCTCCGCTCGGCAGGAGCTATACCAATAGGACGAACCAACCTACCTGAGCTTGGACTCAGGATAAGTACAGATAATCCGCTGCATGGTTTAACTCGCAACCCGTGGCATCCTGAACGAACCGCTGGCGGTTCATCTGGTGGAGAGGGTTCTGCAATCGCATCAGGAATGTCACCTCTAGGGCTCGGCAACGACATTGGTGGTTCTGTTCGTAATCCGGCTTTCTGCTGTGGGATTACGGCTATCAAACCCACTCATGGGCGACTCCCTGCCTTCAGCGTTTTTGAACACGACCAGAATCCTGCTTTGTCATCTCAAATAATGCTCACTGACGGCCCGATGGCACGATCGGTGTCTGATTTACGAACTGCTATGGGAATTTTGAACGGTCGCGACATCCGTGATCCACGATCTGTTGACGTTCCACTCGATGGACCTGATGCAAAACGTCAAGCTGCTGTAGTTAAACACATTCCCGGTGTGGACTGTCACCCATCTGTGATCGAAGGGATTGAACGTGCAGCGTCATCTTTAGCAGAAGCAGGCTGGGAAATAGTTGAAAGCACACCTCCTGGGGTCGATCTATGTTCAGAAATATGGGCTCATCTACTGGGCGCTGACGTGTTGCTTCTCATGGATGCTGCACGTCCAATTCTGAGCAAAGAAATGGCTGAGGCATTAGATAGCGGCATAACCGAACAGTTCTCTAGAGAAATAATTAGCCCTGACGTGATTCACGTAGAAAGATCTCGTCTCGCCCGAGAATGGTCACTTTTTTTCGCTGAGAACCCCGTTGTAATCATGCCAACCTGGCCACACCCTCCGTTCGAGCACGGTGCTGACATCCGTGAAGAGTCCAGACAAGAACTTGTAGAAACACTGCGATTTATAACACCTGCAAACGTGCTTGGGTTGCCTTCCGTGGCGTTGCCAGTCGGAGTGTCCGACGCGCTCCCTCAAGGGGTGCAATGTGTTGCAGACCGTTGGCGTGATGATCTGGCATTAGAAGCTGCGGGTGACATCGAAAAATCTCTAGGAAGAATAACTCCGATAAATCCAATAAATGATTAAAGGTACTCTGCTAACTACTGGGTGAAAATACTTACGTAGGCCAGCACCTGTGTACATAAGGTGCTGCTGCCCCGTCTTTAACATTCTGTGGCCAAGACTCGTATTCTTTTAGAGTGAATGCGGACATCAGGCCGTCAAGAGAGCATCTGCAAACTTTTGAGGCTGAAACCTTGGGATTATTTTCTTCCTCGTATTCGAGTATGGTTTCGCAGACTTCCATCCAAGTTTCTTGATAGTCGCTATTCCAAACAGAATCATATTTACTCTCGTTGACTGTGTTATCTAATTTTTTCTCAAGTATCGAAACTTTTTCTTTTAGCGCTGACACTTCTTCTGAATCAGAATCATTACTACATGAGGTTGCAATCAGAATTAAACAAATAAGAGTCGCTAACTTTCGCACAAGTAAATTATTTCATAATTGAGCAAAAGTAACTCCTTATCAATACAGATTTTGACACGAAAAAGTTAAATCGCAATGATCCGATCCGTGATCCTTGAATACACCTGAGTTATTTTGTCCGAACCCAACGCATCACTTATCTCCATTCGGTCACCTTCAGAAATTCGCCGTCTTAGCTCTTTCATAGCATTATCAAAAGCTTCTTTTGAACCGTCACCAAGTTCGTATAGGGCGAGGTAAGGAAAATTTATAGGCCACGGCCTTCCCGTCATGTTCATACCGGTCTCTTTGTAACGTGAAGCGGCTGAAAAACCGGAAACATCTAACACCTCCGGTAGGTGGACTTCCTGATACCAGCGGTTAAATTCTTCATCATCTTCCTCCGAAACCGGTTCAGTGAAAGGCATGAAAAGAGTTTCAGGCACATCGTCATGACCACCGAGTCTCGGTCCTGTCTCAGCGAAATACATTGATCGAACGTTGTCTCTATCGATTGTTTCAGGTGGTGAACGGTGCATTTCGTCAGCTTCTATTCGACGCATGTGTTCATCAGACACAGCCTGAAGAGCATCTAAATCTTCGACTTCTAGTTCATAAAGAGCCAAGTATTCCTGTTCGAATGATCTGTCTCCGGGGAAAGCTTTGTAACGGGCTGCCCGTACATATCCGGGTACGGCTAGAACATCTGGTAGGTGCACATTCGTGTACCAATCGTTGTACGCGTCATCTCTTTCAGATGAAACAGGGCTGCTTAAAACGACTAATAGTGCTCGCATGAAACTTTTATAACACTTAACGTTTCACTCTCAAAATCTAAGATATTGGATTCTGAGGTCCGGGGTCTGAACTTTCTGCTTTTACTGGAGTTCCGACCATCACTCTTGTTTTAAAAACTTTGTCTATGAGTCTTTGCTTTTTTGGATCCCAAATCGGCCACAAGTAATCGATTAATTCGATGATGTTGCCGATACCAGTTATCCCACCAATCAAACCAGGTACCAACCATCGTCCCACTCCCCTAGCTCCACCAGGAGTTTCGCCAGACTCAGCGTCTACTAGACATATGCCTTGGAATCGTTTTCCAGGTGTCGTACCTGAAACACCCTGACAGTATCCGAAGAACCATCCAGACCACACCAACGCAGCCAAGCCTAAAATAATTCCGACTACGAGTAGAAATATTGTTCCGGCAGAATAGTTGTATTCACCCCAAAAGTCGTCGTAAGCAACTATTGCGCTTGTGATTATCAATACGCCTGGTGTGAGAAAGACGGCTATCAAAATCAAAAAATCAACTATTACTGCTTTGCCACGTGTCCACCAGGACGCTGGCTCAAGACCGGGGAAATTCTCGTTCATCTAAATCAGCTCTCCACAAAATTTCTATAAGTTCAGATGCAAGATAATGTAACAAGAAAAATGATGCAAGTTAAGAACGGTTAACAAAATGGGAAATAAAACCCCTGTCCAAAAAACTGAACGGATAGTAGCTATCGACGTTCTACGCGGTTTTGCTCTACTGGGAATTCTCGGGGCTAACATATTGTTTTTCGATGTTGAAGAGTCTTACCTTGAAGACTGGTCGAAAGTTGTTGATGACATGGCAGTTGGTGCAACAAGTACACCATTTATGTTCTTCATGGGTGCTTTTGTACTGAACAAGATGATGGCTGTTTTCTCAATGCTTTTTGGAGCTGGAATAATCCTGATGACCGAAAGAATCGAACAACGCGGTACTTCAAGTAGACGTGTCCACTACACACGTAACCTTTTACTTCTCGGCATAGGGATCTTCCACTACAACGTCTTATGGTTTGGTGACGTGTTAATGATCTACGCTTTTAGCGCCTTTTTCCTTTATCCTTTTCGTCGAATTGATGCTAAAAAACTTATTTACGGAGGAGTCCTCCTGTGGCTTCTATTAACTATTTTCATCACTGATGACAACATGCAATACGCCCTCAGAGCCCCAATCATGATGCTTCTAGGTATGGGTCTCTACCGACTAGGAATCATTAACGCCAAACGTGAACCTGAATGGTACAAGAAAGTAATGCAGCGATCTTTCACCGTTGGCCTACCTTTGTGCGTAGTCGCAACTGTGCTCATGTTGGGAGAGCATGGAGATACAGGTTTCTTTATAAACAATTTTGGTGTTCCGTTCATGGCATTGGGTTACGTGTGTCTTGTCATGTTGATTTGCACTTCCGGCAAGCTTCCACATGTTCAGTCACGTTTAGCTGCAGCCGGGCAGATGGCTTTGACCAACTATCTGATGCAGACAGTGCTGGGCTTAATAATTATCGGAATCATGAATGAAATAAAAGGTGAACGTGTTTCTGCCTTTTGGATGATGATAGCTATGTTCATCATCTGGACAATTGAATTGTCATGGTCTTCGCCGTGGATGAAAAAATTCCGTTTTGGTCCTGTTGAGTGGCTTTGGCGAACCGCCACCTACCGAAAAGTGCAGCCTTTCCGTAACTGATGTTGAAGAGTAAAGGCAAACCATTGTTTAAAAAAAATCCCTCTCTTTTAGTCGTTCTAATAGCCGGCAGTGCGACTACAGCTTTAGCTCTTGGTGCCCGTTCGACAATGGGTATTTTTCTTGACCCGGTTAGTGACGGTCTTGGTCTCGGAACCGGGTCTTTCGCTCTGATGGTTGCCGTCCAGAATCTGATATGGGGTGTTGGGCAACCCATAGCTGGTGGTTTAGCGGATCGTTTCGGAACTAGGCGTGTCCTGGTGATAGGAGCTGTTATTTACGCTGGTGGTCTGCTCGTGCTAGCTGAGGCAACTGGACCGATGGGCCTGCACGTTGGCGGTGGCGTGCTTATGGGCGTGGGTATGGCAGCTGCTTCTTTTTCAGTAGTTTTAGCTGCGATAGGTCGCCTTGTTGACGAGTCTCGTCGTTCTTTCGCTTTAGGTGTTGCCACAGCTGCCGGTTCGATTGGGCAGTTCACGCTTATTCCGTTGGCAAGAATCCTTATCGAAGCGACTTCTTGGGAGACAGCCATGCTTGTTATGGCTGGTTTAACTGCGCTGATCATTGTTTTCTGTGTGCCGCTGCGTGATCCAGAAAAAACCGGTGAGAATCAAGAAGTTGAAATCGGTGAAGATGAAACACTAAGAGAAGTTTTCGCTAGAGCGAGCCGTAACAAGAGTTACCTGTTTTTAAATGCTGGTTTCTTCGTATGCGGTTTTCATGTGACTTTCATAGGTGTTCACCTACCTAAACACCTTGAAGATGTAGGGCAATCAACGGGTATTGCTGCTGCTGCTCTGTCATTTATCGGACTTTTTAACATCGCTGGTTCACTTGCAGCTGGTTCATTGGGTCAACGCTACTCAAAAGCTTTTCTCCTGAGCCTCCTCTACGGTGTCAGAGGTTTGGTGATATTAGGTTTCATTCTTCTGCCACAGAATCCTTCAATGACGATCCTTTTCGGTTGCCTGATGGGTTTGCTTTGGCTTTCGACCATCCCGTTGACTTCAGGGATTGTCATGTCACAGTTCGGAACAAAACACTCTGGGACTTTGTTCGGTATTGTTTTCTTAAGCCACCAAATAGGTGCTTTTATTGGCTCGTGGGGTGCGGGGATCGTAAGGGACAGTACCGGGTCGTACATGGGATGGTGGTGGACTGCTGTGGCTTTAGGTGCTTTCGGCGCTCTCATACATCTCTTCATTGATGAAGGCCCTGTCGCTCCAGCAGTCGATAAGGTTCCTCGCTCCCCTATTGTCGCTCCCGTCGGAGTAGCCGTTCTAATGTGGGTAGCGTTGAGCATAGCGACTATCACACCTTTGATTCAAGGTAAAGGCCGCGTCGCATCTGGAGCTCTTTTCTGTTGGATTAATTTTCAGGAAACTAACGAAACTCTTCTAGTGTCAGTTGGTGACGTTGACGCTGAAATAGCCAACTAAAAGACCTGATTTGGGGCAAACTTGTTTATGAAAAAGTTAGGTTTTTCAATAATTCTGCTATTGGTCTTTTCAGGATGCGGTGATACATCTGAAAATTCCACACCATCACAGGTGTCTATTCCAACTACAGCCCTGGAAGTCCTTCAAAAATCTGATGTAAAACTTCTGAAACCTTTACCTCTTATAGCGATGCGTGTAGGTGAAGCTGAACAGCCAATGGTTTTAATCAGCAAGCCTGACGGGGACGGTTTTATTCTAGGTGAGCGAAAAGGTCGGATAAGGAACTTGGAAGTAAATGACGATGGATCGTTGAGTATTGGTGAAACATTGCTCGACTTGTCCGATGCAGTGAGTACTGCCGGTGAAGGCGGCCTTCTTGGTATGGCTTTCTCAAAAGATGGATCTGACCTTTTTATCAACTACACGGCTAAACCTATGACTACCAGAGTGTCTTCTTTTACTTTTGTTGATGGCCTTTCAGACGCCGGTCTAGAAAACGAAAAGGAGATTATCGAGATCCCACAGCCTTACCCAAACCACAACGGCGGACATCTTCTAGTCGATAATAATGGCAACCTACTGATTGGCTTGGGTGATGGCGGCGCCGGTAATGACCCGCTCGGTCATGGCCAAAATACTTCAACTTTCCATGGTTCAATTCTGAGAATCAACCCGAATACGCCTAAGGGAACTCCTTATATAGTCCCATCTGACAATCCTTTTACTCGAGATACTCTTGGTTTTCTTTCAGAGATTTTTCTTTATGGCTTAAGGAACCCTTGGCGTTTTGATTTCGACCCTTTCAACGGTGACCTTTGGATAGCTGACGTTGGTCAAGACCGTCTTGAGGAAATCAATCTTCTCCCATCTGACTCCTACACAGACGGTGCTAACTTCGGATGGGCTTCCATGGAAGGCACATTAAAACGACTCGGCTACAAACCCGACGTCAAATATCACGAACCTATCCATGAGTACGAACACGGTGATGGACGCTGTTCGATTATCGGCGGGGTTGTAGTACGTGACGGGAATCTTGAAGGGCTTGAAGGTTCGTTTATTTATAGTGATCTTTGCGATGGGAAGATTCGGGCCCTTGTATTCAACGGAGAACAGTGGGTTGATCATGACTTAGAAGCTTTTGTTGAACTCCCAATCTCTTTCACAAGAGCTTCGGATGGAAGAATTTACGTATTGTCAGCGACTGGCGAAATTTTTCGACTAGAAGGAAAAGATGAGTGACATAGAAATTTTTAGCAACTATCTCTTAGAGGAAACTGGTCTCGCCACAGTTAGTACAACTCAGGCTGATGGAAGGATTCTCTCAACTGTCGTCAATTGCGGGATAATCGAACACCCTCTTACGGGCGACACTTGTGTGGCTTTTGTTTCCGGTGGTAATGCCGCCCGCTTGAAACATGTCGACCGCGGATCTCAAGTAACTGTCAGTGTAAGGCGCGGTTGGTCTTGGAGTTCAGCGACTGGGCCAGCAGATTTAATAAGATCTGAAAGTCTCCCTGAAGGTATTAATGCAGAAGAAATGAGACTTCTACTGAGAGAGGTTTTTCATGCTGCTGGCGGGGTGCATGATGATTTGGAGGAATACGATCGAGCGATGGCTGAAGAAAAACGTGTCGTGGTTTGCGTGACCCCTGACCGTATTCTTGGAAACCCATAATTACTTTTATAAAAGTATTTGAGTCTTCGGTAACATTTTCAAGAAATACTCACCAGCGGGTGACTGACTCTTTGCAATTCCGATGTTGGACAGGAAAGACAAGTCACTCTCAAAGACTTTTGCAACTATCAGAAAGTTCTTATTTTTTGCTCTTCGTGTGTTACCGAATGATCGTGGTGTGGGTCATCAATTAATAGTTTTTCACCAACTCGTATATGGTGTTCCCCAAACGCAGCGCGCAGGTTAATTTCTGTTAGTACTTCATCTGGAGGGCCATAGCAGATAGGAATGGTTTTAAGGAGAAGCACCTGGTCTGAACGACTAGCATCATGAAGGTTGTGAGAAGAGAAGATGACCGTGCGACCTTCCCTTACCTCATCGTTAATCATGTCAAGAATGGTGTTTCGAGAAACAATATCAAGACCAGTAATCGGTTCGTCTAAAAGCAGCACGTTGCTTTGTTGTGCTAGACCTTGAGCAAGAAGGACGCGTTGACGTTGCCCGCCTGACAGTTCATGAAATTGGGTTTTTTCAAGATCTCTAATATTAAGACGATCAAGAGCATCTTCAATAGCGTTATGGTCTTCTTTCCGGAAACGCTTAAAAGTTCCTCGTATTGGATAACGGGCAAGTGAGACAACATCACGGACACTAATTGGTAAAGAGGGGTCAACGTCAGTCGATTGCAGGACAAAGGAAGGGCGTGGGCCTTGAAGTTCGAGTTCTCCCCTGTGTATTTCCACTGTTCCAGCTAGCGCCTTAAGAAAAGCAGACTTGCCAGCACCATTAGGACCTATCACACACACGAGTGAACCAGACGGTATTTCGATATTGACACAAGTTAATGCGACAGTTTTGCCGTAGCGGATTTCGAGTTCAGAGGTGGTGATTGTTGTCATAATATTGTTAGATCAAACTCTAAAAAATTCCTAATTTTTGGTTGTATTTAATGAGAAAAAAGTAATAATGAGAATCGTTCTTATTATTGTAAGAACTGTTCTCATTCTAGGAGTATTAAATGTTTTACAAACCCCAAAAGAAACTTGCTGTTCTGATCTCAGCTTTAGCTGCAACCTGCCTACTGATTGTTCCAGGATGTGGAAGTGATAGCTCATCAGATACTACAGAGGCTCTTTCAACTACAACTATGGCCGTGGCCACGACGACAACTGTGGCCCCCACTACAACAACCGTTGCGCCTGAACCTGTAGAGAAGCCATTGATAGTGGTAACAACAAACATTCTCGGTGATGTTGTAAGCAAGGCTGTTGGTGAACTTTTTGACGTTGAGACAATAATGCCACCAGGAGCTGATCCTCATGTTTTCCAAGCATCTGCGAAGCAGGTTGACAGAATGATGAAAGCGGATCTTCTGGTGGTAAACGGAGCAAATTTTGAAGAAGGTCTCCTCGATGTAATTAAAGGAGCCGAATCAGATGGAGTCAAAGTTTTTGAAGCCATGAATTCTGTAGATCCACTTGAA
>QCLO01000033.1 GCA_003214465.1 Acidimicrobiales bacterium AG-414-N20
GCCATCCAAGAAGAACTGCTATAGCTCTAGGATCATGTCTCAAATGATGCCCCGCTCCTTCTATTAACCTCATGTCTGTATTTCCATGAGCATCTGAAAGCGCTCTCGCCTCTAAGGAAGAGACGACATCATCCTCGGTTCCGTGGACTATGAGGACGTTCTTCTCGCTGAGTTCAGAAATAGAAGCCTCTGCAGAAATTTGTTTTAACTCTTTTGACCAAGAGTCAAAATCTTCTGGAAAATCAGGGTCAGGAATCACGCCTGCTCTACGTGCATGTATGAGAAGACGTTTTGGAGAAGCTGCCCATGCGGACCAATCCGCCGGTGCTGCAAGCGCTCCTACACCTTTTACTTTCGCCTCTAGAGCTGCTGCACAAATAGAGATAGCCCCGCCACTGCCGAAACCAACTAACCATATTTGTTCCACTCTAGGGTGCTTATCAAGTTCTAAAATAGCTTGGCGAACATCCGTTAACCATCCCGCAAGACTGAAACACCCTCCGGATTCTCCGGTACCTCGAAGTAACGGAGCCATCGTTACGAATCCCACTTCAGAGGAAATCCTATTTGCTAGTTCCGGTAAGGTGCTCGCTGAATTTGCACCACCTCCAGGACCTTCTGGAAAACCATGAACTAGTAGAACGCTTGGCAGGAGTTCTTCGGTGTTCTCGGGGATCTCTAAGTGGGCAACTAATTCCAAACCCTCAGATTGGAAATGGTGCACATTAGTCATCTACAAAAGGCTTTCCGCTAGTGATTGCCACTGTTGCATCGGTAACCCATTCTGGAATTTATCCTGTTCTGTTTGATCGACAACCAGTTGAACACAAACATGATTCGCTCCAGCATCAAAATGTTCAGTAATTTTGCTTGAAATTGTTTGTATGTCACCCCACGGTCTTATGGCATCTAATAATCGATTACTACCGCCTCCACTGACATCCTCTTCGGTGAAACCTATTCGTAACAAGTTGTTCCTATAATTTGGCAGATCAAGATAGATGGTTAGATCTTTTCGTGCTAGCTCTCTGGCTTTTGAAGGGTCGGTTTCTAAAATAACTGCAACCATCGGAGCTAGAAAAGCTCCTTCCCCCATGATTTCACGCGCCATTAAAGTATGATCTGCGGTCACATTGTAAGGATGCGCACCCCATGTTGAATCTGCTGCAAGTTTTAACGCTTTTGGTCCCAAAGCACCAATACAAATAGGCGCTTCTTTTTCAGGCCGATAAGCCCAGAAAGGTGCTTTTTTCAAATTCTCGATGTAATTACTTAAATTCTCTAAGGGTTTTTCCCAAGTATGACCTCTAATGACTTCGACAAAAGGCCCATGACTTACTCCGACTCCTAGTAAAAATCTGTCAGCAAAGGCCTCTGAAAGCGTACGAGTGGCACTCGCCATCGCTAAAGCGTCCCGAGAGTAAATGCTGGCGATTCCTGTAGCCAAAACTATTTTTTGAGTAGCAGAAAGCAAAAGACCGGAGTGCACGAATGGGTCCCTTCCGGCTGTCTCCGGAATCCAAATAGCTCCAAAACCCATTTCCTCAATTTCATTCGCTGCTTCACGAGCCCTCTCGGAAGGAACCCCATCTAACTGATGTGTCCATATTCCAATTTTTCCTGGATCTAAAGTGACTTCATCCATAGCCCTAGTCTATTCTTCGAAGGTTTTTCGTGTAGTTAGGGCCTCTGGCAGTGTAGGAAAGGGCATTTAACATATTCGCACCTTCTTCTACTACTCCTTCTCTAACTTGCGCGGGCACCCCTAGAGCCATTGATAAGGGTGGAATTTCCTGCCCGTTTCTGACGACAGCGTTGGCACCAACAATCGAACCTCTACCGACAACTGCATTGTGTAACACCACAGCTCCAACTCCCACCAACGCTTCATCTTCAATTCTGCATCCTTCCAGATGGCAGAGATGACCTAACGTGACGTCATTTCCAACTGTGGTTACAACTTGAGGAATGCAATGTATGACTGCATTGTCTTGAATCGAACTTCGGGCACCGATTACGATCTTGCCATCATCGCCGCGTATCACTGCGTGAGGCCAAACGCTTGATTCAGATCCAATTGTTACATTTCCAATTATCACTGCCTCGGGATGCACATAAGCACCTGAATCGATTTGAGGTTCGAATTCTCCTAGAGCATAAATAGGCATTTAATTTTCCCGATACTGTCCGTAAGCGCCGCCTAAAAATAGTAGCGGTGACCCTGTTTCCATAATTTCTGCACCCAATACTTCCCCTAGAACGAACCAATGATCGCCCGCCTCTACAATATTAAAGACTGAGCAATCGATACTCGCCAAGCTACCGTCTATAGCTGGCAATCCTTCTGGAGATTCATGCCAAGGGACTACTTCCCACGGATCTTTCTCTTTACGAAAGAATTCGTTTGCAACATTTTCCTGCTGGTCAGAAAGTACATTCACACAAAATTTATTTTCATCTTTCATTTTTTGCCATGTGTTTGATTCTTTACCTGGTAAAAAACCAACTAGGGGTGGATCCATGGAGACTGAAACAAAAGATCCAATAACCATGCCTAGAGGCCCCTCGGAAGAAGGAGAGGTAACCAGAGTTACCCCGGTTGGGTATCTGCCAAGTACTTTTCTGTACTCATTGCCATCAATCATTTCTGTCAGCTTTCTTCCTAAAATTTTTGTAGTTAAAAAAGGTTAGCCGAGACAGACTAAGACCCCGACCCAGAGAGTCTATAGAAAGATAATTGTGCGATAATTCACTTATGGGAACCTACTTGCTTGATAAAAAAAGTGAAGACCTGATTCTTGCAGTAATAAAAAATGACTGTCCAACCTGTCAACTTCTAATACCAACGCTTGACGACTTAGGGAAAACAGGAAAATTGACTGTGGTGCTACAAGATGAAATGGATTTCCCATCCGAAGCCGACTGGGTGATAGACGATAGAGATTTAGAAGTAAGTTGGAACCTGAATCTTGACTCTGTTCCCACTCTTTTACATTTCAAAAATGGTAAAGAGGTAGCGAGAACTGTCGGATGGTCGCGAGAAGAATGGCGTAAAATTACTGGAGATCCGACTCTTGGGGACAACCTGCCCGAATTCAAGCCCGGTTGAGGTTCTCTCACTGTTGACCCCGGGCGGATCGACCAACTCAAATCCAAATTTGAAGATTCAGAATTCAGTTCAAGGCAAATAGAAATCGCTGCGCAAGAAGATCCTTACGAAGCCATGTTTGAACGATCATGGACTGACGGTCTGCCTGTAGTTCCACCAACTACTGAAAGAGTTAGAAAGATGCTTGAGGGGACGACTAGGCCAGCGGATGAGATAGTTGTTTCGGTTCCTCCTAATTTGATCGAATGCACTGTCGAAAAGATTGCAATAAATGCTGTCATGGCTGGCTGCAGACCCGAATTCTTACCAGTGGTTATCGCTGCTCTCGAAACTATCTGCACTGAGGAATTCAATATGCACGGAGTTTTAGCGACAACTATGTCAGTCGGTCCGATTTTTGTCGTTAATGGCCCTATAACCCTTGATATAGGTATGAATTCTGGAATAAATGTTTTAGGACATGGAAATCGAGCAAACAGCACTATTGGTAGAGCAGTCCAATTAGTGGTTCACAATGTTGGTGGAGGTGGACCAGGGGGTGTGGATCGCTCAACTTTAGGTCATATGGGTAAACAAGGTTTCTGTTTTTCCGAAAATGAATTCTCTTCACCGTGGCCGTCACTTGCTGAAAGCCGCGGTTATGACTCAGCACAAAATGTAATAACTGCTTTCACTGGTGAAGGGCCGAGACTGGTAATGGACCAGAAAAGCAGAAAACCTGACTCCCTCATTCGTACACTCGCCGAACATTTAATTTCAACTGTTTCATCTAGAGTCGTTGTAGGCATGGATGCAATGCTTGTCTTGTCACCCGAGCACGCTGCTCGATTCCACGAAGCAGGATGGACTAAGGAACGCTTTTTAGAAGAAATTACTGAGATGATGATGATCGATACAGACAATATAATTGAAGGATCAAATGGCATCGAAGAAGGACTTCCGACATCTATGAAAGGAATAAGACTTCCTAAATTTAGACCCGATGGCCTATTACTTGTCCAGGCTGGAGGGACTGCAGGACTATTTTCGGCAATAATTGGAGGGTGGCTTAATGGCCCCCCCGGAAGTGAACCAACTAGTAAGGAGATTTTACTGTGACGAATGAAAAAGTTCTTCTAGATCCAACTTCTGAGAGCACCCCTTCGGAAAGAAGTCTGTCAGAAAGACCCGAAACTATGGATGGTCTGACAGTCGGATTATTAGATATTTCCAAAGGGCGTGGAGACATTTTTTTAAATCGCCTTGAGGAAAAGCTTTCTGATTCTGGAATAAAAATACTTAGGTTTAAGAAACCTACTTTTACTAAACCTGCACCTATTGACCTACGTCATGAGATCGCTAGCAAATGTGACGCTGTGATTGAAGCTTTAGCTGATTGAGGTTCTTGTACGACATGCAGTGTGCATGACATAGATGATATTGAAAGAAGAGGAATACCAGCAGTCATGATTGCTTCTACCCCTTTCGAAGATGCAGCTCAGAAACAAGCTGACGCTCTTGGATTAGATGTCGCGCGAATATTTGTTCCTCATCCTGTTCAAGACAGAACCGACGAAGAAATGCATGAGATGGCCGACCTAGTATTTGAAAAAGTTTTGGACACTCTGATCAGATGACAAAAAACGTCGCAGTAGCGCCGGATACAAGACCGGAGATGTACAAAATGATGTGCGATGCGGTGAAACGTTCTGGAGCAACACTAACTGGTGTGGAAGATGCCGAAGGTTTAGTTTGGGCAGACCCTGCGAGACCAGAACTCTTTCCTGAAATAGTAGAAAAGGCAGCCTCGCTGCAATGGATACAACTTCCTTACGCTGGTATCGAACCTTTTGCCGACAATCTAGACCCTAAGTGGATCTGGACATGTGGCAAAGGTGTTTATGCTCCTGCTGTAGCTGAGACGGTCCTCGCACTCGCATTATCTCTATCGAAAAATTTACATGAGTACGCAAGAACGACCGAATGGTCCGGGCCGGTTGGTCGTTACCTGCAAGGTTCAAATGTGACCATTCTTGGAGGAGGTGGCATAACCGTTGAACTATTGCCTCTTCTTGCTCCATTTAATTGTGTCACTACGGTCATTAGGAAAAAAGCTGAGAATGTACCGGGTGCAACTTTCACATACACACCTGAACGACTTGGTGAGGTTTTAGAAACAACTGACTTATTGATTTTGGCTTTAGCTTTAACAGAAGAAACTAAAGGCATTATCGACAAAAAAGCTTTAGATTTAATGCCGTCTCATTCCCACATAGTCAATGTCGCTAGAGGTGCGCACATAGTGACTGACGATTTAATTGAAGCACTTAAAGAAGGGAAAATCGCCGGGGCGGCTTTAGACGTTACCGACCCTGAACCTCTACCTGCAGGTAATTCGCTCTGGTCTAATCCGCGCTGCCTTATCACACCTCATATTGGCAATACTCCGGAAATGGGTTTAAAACTTCTTGATCCTTTTATTGAAGAAAATGTGCGCCGTTTTATTAATGATGAAGAACTTTTAGCGCCTGTTGATGTGGAGTTGGGCTACTAATTGGGCGCATGGGCTGGCTTTTTACTGGCAATCGTTTTTGTTATTGCAGCAGTTAGTAAATTTCGTGACCCAACTGGGACTGAAAAATCCATTGCATCTTTAGGACTCCCTTCCCCCAAGCTTTTAGCCTCCCTGCTTCCATCTGTAGAACTTCTATGCTCTGTCCTTTTAGCAATCGATCCTCGCTCTGGAGGGCCTTGCGCTGTGGCCCTGCTGGCAGCGTTCACTACTCTCATCGCAGCCCAAATACTTTCTGGCAATCCTCAAGACTGTGCTTGTTTCGGATCTTGGTCTGCTAAAAAGATTTCTTCTTGGGATTTACTAAGAAACTTTGTCCTGATAGCACTCGGTGTTTTAGCGACACTCGACTGAACTCATTGTTATTCAGGCTGATACCTTCACAGGAGAGATAAGTCAAAAACTTTTAAGGAGGGTCAATTAAATGGATGGTTTGATGATGGATGTTCCACTTTCTCTTAATCACATATTTGCCCGTGCGGAAAGACTCTTTCCAGAAAAAGAAGTTGTTACTTCTACTCCTTCCGGCAGAGAAAGATTGAACTACGGAGACTGGGCTAGAAGAACACGGTGCCTTGGTGGGGTGTTCAAGGATCTAGGAATAACTGACGACGGTCGTATAGCAACTTTTGCTTGGAACAACTCGAGACATCTGGAACTGTATTTCGCTCCCTCATGCACCGGACGCGTAGTTCACACTTTGAACCTGCGTTTATTCCCTGATCAACTTACCTACATAGTTAATCACGCAGAGGACGAAGTTATTTTTATAGATCAGTCGGTCGCAGGTTTAATTTGGCCTTTAATGAACCAATTCGAGACGGTAAAACACGTCGTTTTAATGGACGATGGTGCACCCGCACCTGATCCTTCTGAAATTAATGCGAATGTTCATGACTATGAAGAATTACTGCAAGCTGCTGAACCTGTGGAATGGAAAAAGGTTGAAGAAAACCGTGCCGGATCAATGATGTACACGTCGGGAACTACCGGCAATCCAAAGGGTGTTGTTTATTCACATCGTTCAATGGTTCTGCATACATTTGGTGTCATGATGGCTGACAGCGTCGGAATAAACGAAACAGATGTATTAATGCCGGTCGTTCCTATGTTTCACGCTAATTCTTGGGGTATTGCCCATGCTGGTGTCGCAACTGGCGCAACTCTGGTGATGCCGGGCGCAGATCTTTCTCCCACTGCCTTGGCAACTCTCATAGAAGAGGAGAAAGTTACAGTGGCAGCCGGTGTGCCTACCATTTGGATGGGTGTCTTACCCGAGCTTAAAGGCCGCGATACATCTGCTCTGCGTTCAATACCGTGTGGTGGCTCAGCTGTGCCTAAGTCCCTCTCAGAGGGGTACCGAGAACAGACGGGTCTTCCTATCCTGCAAGCTTGGGGCATGACCGAAACTAGTCCAATTGCTGCTGTATGCAATATTAAATCAAGTCTTTCTCATCTTGATGAAGACGCCAAAGCTGATCTCCGAACCACTGTTGGGCTTGCAGTACCCGGAGTTGATTTCCGTGTTGTTGAACCGGAAACTGGAGAAGAGCTTCCGTGGGATAATGAGTCCCGTGGAGAACTTCAAGTCAGTGGACCATGGGTCGCTAAAACCTACTACAACGATGAAAGAGCTAATGATTCCTTTACCGAGGATGGTTGGCTCAAAACTGGTGATGTAGCAACTGTTGACTCAAACGGCTATATCAGTCTTGTTGACAGAACCAAAGATCTGATCAAATCAGGTGGCGAATGGGTGAGTTCAGTTGAATTGGAAAATGAAATTATGGCTCATCCAGATGTTATTGAAGCAGCCGTGATTGGGGTTGCCTCAACAAAATGGGGTGAACGTCCCATGGCCTGTGTTGTTCGTTCTGAAGATTCTCAAATTTCTGCAGAAGATATCATCGCCTGGCTGGATGACCGCGTTGTTAAATGGTGGATTCCTGAACGTGTCGAGTTCATTGAAGAAGTCCCAAAAACTTCAGTTGGAAAATTCTCTAAGAAAACTCTTCGAGATCAGTTTTCAGATGTAATAGTAGATTAATTTTACCATGTGCACTGAAGGTGTTTGATCCCGTTTATAAATCCGCTCATCAACCTGTCGGGTTGTTCCGTGGCGATCACACCCGGAATACTTTTACGGATTTCTCTGAGCATGACAGTTATTTCACGTCGAGCAAGATGTGCTCCTAGACAAAAATGCGGCCCTGGAGCGCCATAACCAAAATGGTCATTAGTTTCGCGCAAAATATTGAACTCGTGGGGGTTTTCAAAAACTGACGGATCGCGATTGGCCGCCCAGTAGTAGAGGCTCAGTTTGTCGCCTTCTTCGAACTCTTGATCACCTATACGTACTCCGTCTCTTGTTGCTGTCCTTCGCATGAAGATCACTGGGCTTGCCCAGCGAACAATCTCTTCTACAGCTTTTGGAGCTAAGTTCTCGAAATCGTTCCAGAGGATGTCTTTTTGTTCAGGGTTTTCGGTCAGTAAATGCAATCCCCAAGAAAGTGCGTTTCTGGTTGTTTCGTTTCCTGCTACTAGCAGGAGAATGAAAAATGATGCTATTTCTTCTTCGGTAAGCTTCTCTCCTTCTACTTCTGCGTAGAGAAGGGCTGAAGTTAAATCATCAGTAGGTGTTTTAGTTCGTTCTTCTAGCATTTCTTTCATAAGTGCCGCTAGTTCAAATGCCGCACCCATAATTGCTGCGATAATATCGGTTCCCTCTGGGGTGTATTCAATATCGCCCGCTCCGAGAATCATGTTTGATTTTTCAAAAACGAAATCGACTCGGTCTTCTGGAACGCCCATCATCTCACAGATAACTAGAAGAGGAAGTTGGGCTGCTACCTCAACTACAAAATCGCATTCACCTTTCTCGAGTGCATTCATTATGATTTCTTGCGCTATTCGCTCAACAGACTCCTCGACAGATGAAAGCCGACGTGGTGTGAAACCACTTGAAACGATGCTTCTTAGTCTCTTGTGTCTCGGATCGTCCATATTTATCATTGATCCGAAAAAATCAAGCATTTCTTCTGGGAAGTCAACTGTGCTTGTAGCTCCCTGCCCACTACAGAAATCTTCTGGTCTTCTACTTGCTTCCGCTACGTCTGAATGCCTGACGAGAGAGTGGAATCCTTTTTGTTCAGGAATTACTCCAAATATTTCTTCTGGCAGATCGAAATAACGGTAAGGGTCCTCTAAACGCAACAGGTCAAAAGCTTCTTCTCTGTATTCCAATGATTTGGACCAGAATTCTGCACGGGCTAGATCAATTTCTTCAATTTTCATAGTTTCGATCTTACGCCAAACTTTCTTTAATAAAAATTCGAAATTTATATGTCCGGTTGTTGTCTTAGGACACTATACGTGTCATTATTTTCTTGTCGCTCAAGCCCAGACAAGGAGAGGCTGCTGTGGAACTTTTTAATGACTGGATGGGAATTTCAGGCGGAGGTCAAGCACTAGGACGCTACGCACACTATCTAGGCGGAATTACTTGGATAGGACTCTTATATTTCTTTAACTTTATACAAGGTGCAGCATTTGGGGAAATGAGTGACGCTGCTCGCGGAGAAGCAATGCGGAAGATTACGTGGCGCACACTTTGGTGGTTCCGTTGGGCAGCAATGCTTACATGGGTATCAGGAATCTGGATATTGGTGCACCAAGAACTGATCCATGATATGGATTACTGGCGTTCTGTGCCTGGCATCGGAATAGCTTTTGGTGCGATTCTCGGAACGACAATGGCCGCCAACGTTTGGATGGTTATTTGGCCTGCGCAAAAAATAGCTATCGGCTCCTCAGTATCGGTAAGTGAAGGTGGCGAAGCTGACCCTGACGCTCCTGCAGCTGCGAAAAGAGCAGGTCGTGCTAGCCGAGTAAATACTCTGTTTTCAATACCTCTTATTTTCTTCATGATGTGGCCTAGCCACTTTGGGCTCAACTTTGACAGCCCCGAAGGAGGCACAAGGACTGTTTTATGGATTGTCTTCGCTGTTATTTGGCTCGCTATGGAACTGTCAGCTCTTGGTAAAATAGGCGGCTATGACAACAAAATAAACGCAGTTGTTTTAGAAAAGCATCAAGACACGATCAAGTGGGGTTTCCTCATAACTTTGGTTCTTTATCTACTCTTCGAAATACTCGCCTAAAAACTTTTTAACTAACTAAAAGTTTTGCTTCCATACCGCTAGTCCTGTGACCGGCAACATCACAGTAGAGAATGTACCGTCCGGCTTTTAACTGTATTTCGCCGATATCGGTTTTGTTGCTACCTACTTCAAGTTTGAAATCGTCTTCCATTCCTTCAATAACCAAAGTGTGTGACTGGAATCCGTCCAACACATATTCGATCTTGACTAAACCTTCTGATGCTTCATACATCTCTTCATCAAATTTCTGACTGTCGTATGTTATTACTCTAACGACTCCTTCTTCAGCAGGAGATTCGGTTTTTGCAGAACTGCCATTTTCTGTAGAACCACCGCCACATGAAATCAATAGCGAAGCGATTAGTAGAGTTCCTGCAATTTTATTTAGTTTCATGACTCTCCTTGATTCATCCATGACTTCAGGCTAACAATGAGTCATCATTAGAGAATGAGAAAAGTGTCACTTCTTTTTAATCCTTTAGCCGGTAAAGGAAAAGCGCTTTCTGTTGCTGATGAAATACAGTCCCTTTTGAAAGAATTAGATGTAGAAACAGAAGCTTTGATACCAACGGACAGAAGCCAAGTTGAAGGCGTGATAAAGGAATCGGTTGATTCTGGTATCGACACGCTTATCGCTGTTGGAGGAGACGGTTTGATAAACCAAGCGGTCAACGTTTTAGCAGAAACAGATGTCGTCCTCGGTGTGATCCCGGTAGGCACTGGAAATGATTTCGCTAGATCTTTAGGTCTAAATTCTGGCGGTTTATTGGAACAGACGCAGAAGGCCTTATCCCCTGCTGTGAAAGTTGATTTAATCAAATGTAATTCAAATTTTGTTACGACTAGCGTCATTTGTGGTTTTCCTGCTGCAGTAAATTTGCGTGCTAACGAGCTTCGTTTTCCTAAAGGTTCGTCTAGCTATACGGTCGCGACTCTTATGGAACTCCCCTTAATGTCACCTGCCATTTACAGGCTTAAGCTCGACGGTAAAAGCTTTGAAGTGGTTGCTGCTGCTGTAGTTGTTGCAAATTCTGCATATTTCGGTGGAGGTATGAAAATATGCCCTGACGCTAGTACATCTGACGGACTCTTAGATGTCTGTGTAATTGGAGATGTGGGCAAGTTTGACTTGTTGCGGTCTTTCTTAAAAGTTAGAACTGGTGATCATGTGGATCACCCCAAAGTTTCTATTTTCAAAGCTTCTGAAATTGAGATTACAGGAACAGGAATAATACGTGGAGACGGAGAACAACTAGGTGAACTTCCAGCAAAAATTCAAATTCAAAGGGATGCAATAAATATAGCGGGGGGTGACAACCAGCCGCCGGGTAGAGGCTAATGTTAACCTATGGGCAAACACCGAGTTGAAATCACTTACTGCCTTCCTTGAGATTACTCAAGCTATGCCGTGAGCACAGTCCAAGAGTTACTAACTAACTACCAACAGGTTCTAGAGGATGTTCGACTAATACCGGGTGGAAGCGGCATATTTGACGTTACTGTCGATGGCGAATTGATCTACTCGAAACATGAAAATGGTAGACACATAAAAAGTGGTGAGATCATAGAGCTTTTTGAAAAATATTCTGAAAATTAGCTTTACCCGTTGGTAAGACAATAATTTAAAGCCATGTGCCTTATCTCACAACGAAATAAAGTATCTTGAAAATTAATCCTCTAGAATTAAAATAGAGTAACCCAACGATTAGGAGAAAAAAGTGAGCCTCGAAGGAACCCAGACCCACGAGAATTTAAAAGCTGCATTTGCTGGAGAGTCACAGGCAAATCGTAGATACCTTTACTTTGCAAAGGTTGCCGATGTAGAGGGGTATCCAGATATCGCTGGAAACTTCCGAGATACAGCCGAAGGTGAAACTGGCCATGCTCATGGTCACCTTGACTACATGCAATCTACAGGTGATCCTGCCACAGGTCTTCCAATCGGAGAAACTGCCGAAAATCTAGCTGCGGCAGTTGCGGGCGAAACTCACGAGTACACAGAAATGTACCCAGGTATGGCAAAAACAGCTCGAGAAGAAGGTTTTGAAGAAGTCGCTGACTGGTTTGAGACTTTAGCTAAGGCTGAAAAAGCTCATGCTGGAAGGTTTCAAGCACTTTTGGATTCAATTAACTGAATTATTAATACTTGTTCATTCACAAAATTTGAAAAACCTTAATAAAAATAGACACCTTGGTAGTACCAGTGGGTGAACCTGTATCGTATTCACCCACCGAGGGAATATCATATTCGCCTTCAGAAAGCATTTACTGGGATCATGATGCCTTGTCTGGGGAAATTGACCGTACTTTCGAAATTTGCCACGGCTGTCGAATGTGCTTCAAGTATTGCGATAGTTTTCCACTGCTTTTCTCCTTTATCGATGATCGACACGACGGTGACGTAAGGAAAGTTAGCGAAACAGAAACAGATCAAGTCATGGATGCTTGTTTTCAATGCAAGCTTTGTGAGGTCCAATGTCCTTATACGGTGAGAGAAAATCACGAATTTCTTTTGGACTTCCCAAAACTTGTTCATAGATACAAAGCACAGAAAACTGCAAAAAACGGTGTCTCTTTCAGGAATAAGATACTTGGCGATCCTGAAAAAACTGCCAAACTTGTCCGTTCTACATTCGGAGTCGCTGACAAACTCAATCAGAAAAGTCACATACATCGAAAATTTATGGAGTTTCTTGTCGGCATACACAATGAAAAAAACCTGCCGAAGTTTCCCAGAAAAACTTTTACTTCGTGGGCTGAAAAAGAAAACCTAATTTCTGAAGAATCTGAGGGAGAAGTAGTACTTTTTCCTACTTGCTATGTCGAAAATAACGAGCCCGAGATTGGACAAGACACAGTCAAAGTCCTGAAAAAAAATGGTGTCGACGTGACCTGCGAAAAAGGATTAGCTTGCTGTGGAATGCCTGCTTGGGAATCTGGAGATCTCAAAACTATGCAAGACTTTGCTTCTAGAAACTTAAGTCTGCTCGAACCGCATATTAAAGCAGGAAAAAAAGTGATTGCAATTAACCCGACTTGTTCGATGATGCTCAGGCAAGAATACCCCGAACTAGTCAAAGAAGAAGATAAAAATAGAGCTCTGCTCCTGGCGGAAAACGTTGCTGATCCAAGTGAATATTTATGGTCTATTCGAAATGAAGAGAGATTTAATACTGACTTTGCCACCACTCCGGAGAACGTCAGCTACCATACGCCCTGTCATTTAAGGGCACAGTCCATTGGATTTAAAGCTAGGGATCTTCTTCGTAAAATCCCTGGAGTAAAAGTAGACACCACAATGGAATGCTGTGGGCACGATGGAACCTATGCGATGAAGACAGAAGGTTTTGAAGCATCTGTCCGAATAGGAAAAAAATCTTTTGATTCAATGTCCGAAAGCTCTGCAGAAGTTTGGGCTACAGACTGTCCATTGGCAGCGATGCAGTTTGACCAACACGCTGAGAGGCGTCCGATGCACCCGATGTCTATTTTGGCTAAGGCCTACGATGAAATTGGTTTCCCTACTTCCATAGACAAAACTGAAGAAACGGACACTAAAAATGAATGAAACAAATAATGCTTCCTGCCCTCACCATGTAAAACGATCGGAAATTTTCGATTACCAAACTTATGAGGAAAATAGAGGAGACATCAGACAGAAAGTTTTCAAAATTAAAAAGCACCGAAGAGTTCATCTAGGGGAAAATCTTACTTTTTTATTTGAAAACCACGAAACGATTAAGTACCAGATGAACAAATTGTCAAAGAATCCGCCATTCAGGAAGAACTAGAAACATACAACAGTTTTCTAGGTAATTCAGGCGAATTAGCTTGTGTTCTTTTGATCGAAATCGAAGAAGAGTCCCAGAGGAAACCGCTTCTAGAGAACTGGATGGGGATGGAAAAATGCATCTACATACTAGATGAAAACGAGAACAAAATTTTTGCAGATCACGACCCAGCACAAGTTGGAGACAGAAGACTGTCAGCAGTCCAATATCTGAAATTTTTCCTCGAGGGATCACCCAAAGCTATTGGTTGCACATTTGGTGAACTGGCAGGGGAAATTGAACTTACAGAAGAACAAAAAAACGCTCTTTCTGAAGATCTTGCCTCAACAATAAGCTGAGGGAAAATCAAAACTTTCTGAGTTTCCTAGCTTGACATTTTGATAATAATGGTTATTATCGACATATGGCTCTCGTTGCGGAAGTATCTAGTACAGATCAGGACGAGCTCACGGAACGTCTTCTCCATGCGGCTGCAGAGGTTTTTGCTGAAAATGGTTACGAAAAGGCGGGTGTAGCTGAAATTGCCCGTCGCGCAGGTGTGACAACAGGTGCAATTTATAGTCGATATAGCGGAAAAGCTGAGCTTTTAATCGACGCCGTGGATAGGCACTTGCTGACACAATTGAACACACTTCATTCGAATGCTTCAGCAGTAGACGTACTCTCCCATCTAGGAGACCATCTTCTAGATGACCTCTCAGATGGAACAGGACTTTTTCTAGAGGCTGTGGTTGCAGCAAAGCGTGACCCTGAAC
>QCLO01000034.1 GCA_003214465.1 Acidimicrobiales bacterium AG-414-N20
GCAGAGCAGCAATATGGTGAACTTCTCGTGCGTCACCGCTTTCAACAATAATTCCGGTCGAGCTTCTTGTTTTCTCATTTATCAAGTGATGATGAACGGCCCCCACGGCGAGAAGAGAGGGAATTGGAGCCATCGTTTTGGAAATTAAACGATCAGAAATAATTAGGATATTCGCACCATTCACAACAGCTTCAGAGGCAAGCTCTCTTACGTTATCCAAAGCACTTTTTAGACCTTTTTCATTTTCTTCCACTTCATAAATTGCATCTATTCTGAATGCTTTAAAATCCTCAAACTTTGCACTCTCTTTTGCCATTTCAATCTTGTGCAATTCTGCTTCAGTGAGTACAGGACTTGGTAAAAACATTTTCTTACATGACTCTTCATCTGGTAGCAATAAATTTTTGTCTGAACCTATATTCACACCCACAGCAGTAATGAGTTCTTCGCGGATCCCATCTAGAGGAGGGTTAGTGACTTGAGCAAAAAGCTGTTGAAAATAGTCATAAAGATTTCTGGATCGCTTAGACAATGCAGCAATTGGCGCATCGTTACCCATAGATCCGATTGCTTCCTTCTCATCACGGACCATAGGGGCGATAAGAAGTTTAATTTCTTCATGTGTGTACCCGAATACTTGTTGTTTTTCTAAAAGAGATAAAGAACTTTCTTTATTAAAAGGAACTTCTTGAAGATCACGTAGATGCACAAAATTATCTGATAGCCACTTCGAATAAGGCTTTCCTGATTCTAGATTTTCTTTTATCTCCCCGTCTCGAACAATCCGTCCTTTTTCTGTGTCAATTAGAAACATCCGCCCAGGTTGAAGCCTTCCTTTTTCAACAATATTTTCAGGTGCTATTTCAAGAACTCCAACTTCGCTTGCCATAACAACCAAATCATCACTAGTTACCCAATATCTGCTCGGACGTAATCCATTACGATCTAAAACAGCACCAATTAACGTTCCGTCTGTAAATGCAATTGAAGCAGGGCCATCCCAAGGCTCCATTAAGGTTGAATGGTATTGATAAAAGGCTCGCCTTTGCGAGGACATATCTTCGTGATTTTCCCATGGTTCTGGGATCATCATCAGAACTGCCTCTGGCAAGGAATAGCCACCCATCACTAGTAGTTCAAGAACTTCATCGAAGCTTGCCGTGTCGCTCGCTCCGGAGGTGCAAATTGGAAACAGACGGTCCAATTCACCTGAAATTAAATCCGTTTCGAGAAGAGATTCTCTAGATTTCATCCAGTTTCTATTACCTTGAACGGTATTTATCTCTCCGTTATGGGCTATAAACCTATACGGGTGAGCTAGTGGCCAAGATGGAAAAGTATTAGTAGAAAATCTTGAATGCACCAAAACCATTGCACTTTCAGTCCGTTCGTCATGCAGATCAGTAAAAAAATTTCCTAACTGGGGAGTGGTCAGCATCCCTTTATAGACAATTGTCCTTGAGGAAAGAGAAGGAAAATAAACACCCATTTGTTCACTAGTGGAAGACCCCATACCGGATGACGTTTCGACAGCATCATACTGTTCATAAATTTCACGTTCGGCACGTTTTCTAAAAGGGAATACTTTCCTGTCTAGATCCAACCCAGACAGTGAAGAATCATTTTTTGCTTTAATGAAAATTTGCTTCATCAACGGCATCGCATCCTTCGCGGACTTGCCTATATCCGAAGGGTCGATAGGAAGTTCACGCCATCCGATAATTTCCAAACTTTCTTCTTCGGCAAGTTTTTCCAGCTGTTGTATTGCACTATTCGCCTTGTTCACATCATCCGAAAGGAAAGCTATTCCTGTTGCGTATTGATTTTTGGGCGGTAAATCGAAAGGGAGAATATCTCTATATAGTTTGTCGGGAATCTGCATCAGTATCCCCGCTCCATCTCCAGTGTTTTTTTCAGCGCCTATTGCACCTCTGTGTTGGAGTGTGCACAGGGCGCCAATACCCATCTGAACGATTTCATGGCTGGCTTCTCCACGTAAATTACAGACAAAGTTAACGCCGCATGAATCGTGTTCGAATCTAGGATCATAAAGGCCTTGAGCTGACGGTATTCTGTCGCCTTTTAAATTTTTCGAGTATTTTTCGCTCATAGCCAATCCATTTATTGAATAAATGAATCCCCTGAGCGTCGTTGATCTGGGCAATTCAACTGTTTACAATTTTAGTGCTTAAAAACAGGTAAGCAGCATTACACGTTTATTTTTTCGATTTTATCATTTTTATGGATGCCCTGTAAGGCAGTACGAACATCAACAACATTGGAAATATTTCAAGACGACCTATCAACATAAATATTAAAAGGACTAACCTTCCAGGTGCTGAAAAGCCGTCAACAAAAGAAGAAGTGGGACCGACTTCTCCTAATGCTGGCCCCATATTTCCTAAAGCGCTAAAAGTTCCACTTAGCGATGTGATCAAATCACTTCCTAGAGCAGTCAATATGAAAGTTCCGATTACCACGAGCATCCCGTAAACGACTACAAATCCTGCAATACGTTCCACTAAAGAATCATTAATAGTTCTGTTACCCATACGTGCCTGAATAAGTGCTCGAGGTCTCCTCATCGACCTTAAGGTACGATACGCGTGGGCAAGGCCAATTCGGAATCGCATTATTTTAACTCCGCCAGAAGTGGAACCAGAACAGCCGCCAAGCACAATGAAGAAAAGAAGCAAAAGTTGTGTTGATCCAGGCCAAGAAGCAAAATCACCCACCTCGCCACTTCCCAGAGCATTTCCGTATCCACCGCTTGTCGCTAAAGTAACGACATTAAACGAAGCGTTTCGAAGTGAACTCCCAAACGAGAAACCTTCACCATTTAAAAGCAATGCGATTATAAGAACACCTAAAACTATGATTCCTATAAAAGACTTGAACTCGGGGTCAGAAACATAATCAAATCTTTTCTTTTCTATTAACCTGGCATGCAGAGTAAAGTTTGTTGCCGCTATTAAGAACCCGACCATTGCGACTATCTCTATTGTTATGCTGTTCCAGTACCCAAGCGAAGCATCTTTCGTTGAAAAACCTCCCGTTGAAGCTGTGGTAAGTCCATGAGCTACCGCATCAAAAGGCCTCATTCCAAAAACGAAAAATCCTAGAGTAATCAATACAGTAAGCGTGGCGTAGATGTACCAGAACTTTTTTGCTGTCTGCACGACTCTTGGTGCTATTCTCTCCACACCTGCTCCGGGAGCTTCAGCGTCAATAAGACCTAATCCACTTGCGCGAAGTGACGGTAAAACAGAAACTACGAGAACTACAATTCCCATTCCACCCATCCACTGAGTTAGTTGTCTATATAGAAGTATTCCTGAGCTTTGGGATTGAATTGGATTATGAACACCAAACACAGTTGATCCGGTTGCCGTAAAACCAGAAACAGATTCAAAAAGCGAGTCAACGAACACCTCAGGGAGTCCAATTCCGGCTCTACTAAAAGTTCCGGCAAGCAAATAAGGAATGGTTCCCAACAACGAAACTACTAGCCATGTGGTTCCAACTGCGGTAAAAATAGAAGCCTGATCTGTGGCACCTAATTTACTGGACTTAAATAATACTGATCCCACACATACAAGAATTAAAGTCGCTAAAAGAAGTTGAAAAAAATCGACACGATTGTCAAAAATAGAAACAAGGGTGCTCAATCCCACCCCAACAGCAACAAAAATGACTGCAATTCCTGTCATGTGCATACTGGTGCTTACGATTTTTTGATTTTCTATTTTCATTAGTTCTTACTTCTAATTGCATGCAAAATTCTTCTACGCGGTCTAAGAAAATTTCTCGACTCTGAAAAGACATAACCAAAACTTATTAGAACAGGCAGCAAATAGAGTCGCCCTGAAAGCATTGCCGGCACTAAAGCCAGTCTCTCACCCATCGAGAATGACGAAACTGTAGTTATCAACCCATCAGCGTTCCTTATAGGTCCCGCAGTCGTCAGTGCGTTTATAGAGGATGAAAGTGCCTCATACACACCCACACCTGAAATCGTTAAAACTGTCGCTGTAAGAAAAATTATCGAAGTAAATATGAATTGAAACACGACAACTTGTCTAACTCGGTCTTCTGCAACGCTTTCACCACCCACCTTGATTTTTACAACAGCACGGGGATGCAGTTGACGGATCATTTCGCGAACCGATACGGAGAGAAGTATTCGTAGTCTATGAATCTGAAATCCCCCACCGCTAGATAAAGACATCGGTCCCACTGTCACGAGCAACAACAAAAGGAAACCCGCTGATATTGTCCAAGTGTCAAATGGGGATATATGAAATCCGGTCGTTGAAATTGATGAGACAGCGATAAAAAACGCCTTACTTATCGAAGAAGTATCACCATTATCAGCCCATAAGAACAGTAAAAATGTAGCTCCTATTATTAGCGCTAGGTAAGTAATCAGTTCACTTGACCGAAGCAACGAGTTTACTTTTCCGGTTGCTAGTCTCCAAATGATTACAACACTTGTACCTGTTGTAATCATTCCTGCAACTAAAATTAACTGAACGGAAGAATTTTCGAATACAGCCGTGTTCCTCACGAATCCACCTGTAGATATTGCGCTAAGCGCAATTAGAAGTGAATCAAAAAAATCTAATTCAGTTACCAATAGGCTGAAAGTGAGTACCAAAGTCGAAACTAGATAAATAAGAAAAATGCTCTTCACAGCTTTTTTCTTTTCTGGAAACACCTCCTGAGTGGTAATACGTCCAGGAGTTCCAACGCCAGAATTATCCTGAGAAATAGGTATCAGCATTACTGCAGTCAAAAGTGCAGTAAAACTACCTAATAGCTGTGATGAGGTCCTGTAAAAAATAATCCCTCTTCCAGACATCTCAAAATCAATGACCGTTAATGAAGTGGTTGTAAACGCAGCTGCAGATTCGAAAAATGCATCACCGAAGTTAACTTTTTCAATCAACAGTGAATACAAAAGTGTGGAACACAAGATACAAAACAAAAAGCCTGAAGTAACCTCAAGAAAAATTTCTGATCTCTTTAATTTCTTCCCTGAAATGTATCGCGCTAAGTAAGCACAAATCACAGTTGCCAAAGTTCCAAAAATCAGAAAAAAAGCTGTGTCACCCCCAGAGTCAGTAAGATCTACCAACCCAGACAAAACCGCCAATAATCCGGCTGCAGAGATACCAAAAAGCATTCCTCTCGATACGGCAATCCAAATAGGAGAGTTTATATAACTAACGCTTTGTGAATTACCTCGTGTCGAGAAAAGAGAAAAAATCACACGAAAAGAGCTGTCAATTTCTCGACAGATTCTGGTTTAGCTATAGCAATTACATGATCATTAGCTCTGAAAGTACTATGACCTCTAGCAATCTGTGCTTTACCATCACGCACAATCGCACCAATTAAAGCACCCTTCGTTAATTGCATATCTCCTATAGACCTATCAACACATGGACTTTCATCAGAAACAGCAAATTCTAAAATTTCTACGTCTCCATGTAGAAACGTTTCTACCGCTGCAACACTTTCCACATCGCCCCTAACGAATCGCAAAACACTATTTGCAGTTGCCGTTCGTGGACTAAGAGCTGTATCTACCTGGTTCGTTTCTAACAGATCTAACAATTTGAGTCTGTGGACCACTGCAATAGTTTCGATCCCATCGTCGCCGTTGGTTTTCTTTGATTGAGCAGACACTGACTTTGCATACAAACAGGCCAGCACGTTTGCATCATCTTCACCTGTAAGTGCTATGACAAGATCCTGACGAGCAACATCGGCTTCTTCAAGCATTTCGACGTCAGTAACATCACCTTCGTAAATCAACGCCTTAGCCAAATTTTCACTTAATTCAAGTGCTCTTTCATGCTTTTTCTCAATGATTGCTACATCAACACCCCTGTATAAAAGCGATTCAGCAATCATCTCAGCTGTTCTGCCTCCACCCAGCAGAAGGGCCCTTCTAGGAACATCTCTTGCAATTCCCAATCTGTTTGTTACATCATGAAGTGCTCTACTTTTACATATAACTCTAAGTAAATCTCCCTCTTTGAGGATCTCGTCTTGACGCGGGACAATAGTTACCTCTTCGGAATCATCGCTCTCAACTTTTCTAGTAATAGTCCCAACAATGAAATCCCAATCAGGGTCGAGTTCTCTTCCGAGAGCATGCAACGAAACCCCCACTAGAGGAGCATGTGCCGGCAACCTTGCTCCAATTATTACAACTTCTTCGTTAGCCATTCTCGAAAGATCCATTGCGCCGGGATATTCCATAAGTCTTAGAACAGAATCAGCTACTTCTTGATCAGGATCTATTACCAAATGGTCATCGAATTTTTCAAATAACGCACTGACTTCTTTACTCCGAAGCTTTCGCGATTCAACTCGTACGATCGTTTTACCCACTCCTGCCTGACGTGCAAGTAAAGCAGAAAAAAGATTTATTTCATCTTTATTTGTTGCTGCTACAAGGAGGTCCGTATCTGCAATGCCGGCTTTTTTCAAAACACCTGAGTCGGTTCCGCTGCCATTAATGGCAAGTACATCCAATTCCGCATCTATTTGTCTATACCTCTCTGGATCTAACTCTATGAGTGCAATGTCGTGCTCTTGTCGACTGAGGCGATCAGCTATATAAGTTCCGACTTCTCCGGCTCCAACAACAATTATTCTCATCGTTTAATACTCCCCCAAAGAAACCCGTGAATGCGACATTTCACTAAAAAATACTTGGCTGTCAGTAACCAAAATATCTAATGGAACATCCCAAGAATTTATCTCCAACTTTTTAACAATTTGAAAATCATACGCAAGGCCAACTAATGGTGGTCGTATGGAAATTCGATCCGAAGCAAAAGTTTTGTCGTAATACCCGGCACCGTGACCGAGACGATTACCTGCAGGGTCTGCCGCCACTAAAGGTACAAAAACTAAGTCAATCTCTGAAATTTTTTCAACAGTCCCAGTTACTGGTTCAAGAATTCCAAACCTTCCTTTTCTTAAATCTCCATGCGGTTCCATAAATTCCAATAGTCCATTCTCTTGCACAACCGGAAGTAGAAATTTTTTATCAGCACACGGCTCAAGAAAAGAAGGATTAATTTCTCCGTTACAAGCCGCATATGTGGCAATTTTTTTTGCACTTTTAAATATGTCAAGCTGTCTAACTGCTTCGCATATTTCTACTGAGGCTTCATTTACCTCAGCAGAAGGCAGAGATTTGCGAATATCTAGCATCTTTTGACGAAGATCCCGTCTTTCCATACTTTAAGCGTTGCCGATCTTTCATATTTACGCCACTTTTTTGATGATTTACTAATTTAAATATGACACGGAGGTTGGAACCCCGCATCACACTTAATACCGTCGTTTTGGCTACTATTAGCCATACTGTTCAGCCGTTTCGGTTGTCCACAAATACTCGTCAAATAGAACCAATGAGGAGACAACCCCTTGGAAGCCATACCATATCTAGCACTTTCATCTGCACTACTAGCTTTACTTCTAGCTGGCTATTTTTACACAAATGTAAAAGCAGCTTCGCCGGGAAATGAGCGCATGATCTTTCTAATGACTGAGATCGAGAAAGGTGCACGGGCTTTCTTACGTCAAGAATATTCCTGGGTGTCTATTTTCGTAGCAGTAATGGCAATTCTTATAGGGATACTTATTGCCCCAGTAGCCTCACTGACTTACATTATTGGCGCAGTACTATCTGCGACTGCAGGATATGCCGGAATGACTGTAGCAACGATGGCAAACGCTCGAACAGCAAATGCCGCCCAAGATGGCCCGGGTAAAGCCCTACCAATAGCTTTCCGTGGTGGAGCCGTCATGGGATTTTCTGTAGCTGGTCTTGCTCTCGGTGGTTTAGCACTTGTATACATTCTTTTCGTTTTAGTAGCCGAAGTTAATGATGCTTTTGAGGTAGTTACTGCCTATGGGCTTGGGGCTTCATCTATTGCCCTATTTTCGCGTGTAGGTGGAGGCATTTACACTAAAGCAGCTGACGTTGGAGCTGACTTAGTTGGAAAAGTCGAAGCAGGGATTCCAGAGGATGATCCAAGAAACCCTGCAACGATTGCAGACAACGTCGGTGACAATGTAGGTGATGTAGCTGGAATGGGAGCTGACCTTTTCGAAAGCTACGCGGGTTCAATAATTGCACCTATATCTCTAGTCGCTTTTGCTCTCGGACTTACAGCGGAAGACGCTTCAGTATCAACGAATATTTCTCTTCTATTATTTCCCTTAGCAATAGCCTTTGCAGGAATGCTGACATCAATACTCGGTTCTTTCCTTGTCCGCGGCGGTGAGTCCACTGACAGCAGGGCATTAAGTCGTGCTCTTCATCTCGGCACTAATGTTGCGATGGGCTTAACAGTATTAGCCACCATTGGCATCGCTTACTGGATGTTTGGTGATAACGCAGATTTTGACAATCCAATCGGCCTCGCCATTTCAGTAGTTGGTGGTTTACTTGTGGGCTGGGCTCTAGGTAAAACAGCAGAATTTTATACTTCCGATCATTTTTCACCAGTCAAAAAGATTGCTGATCAATCAAAAACTGGTCCAGCAACAACGATTCTCGGAGGGATTTCTGCTGGGATGATCTCAGTAGCAGCTTCTGTAGCTTTGCTAGGTGTTGGTATAGCTGTTGCTTACTGGGGCGGTGAAATGGCTTTTGATTCCTACTACAACTTGGATGGAGGAATCTACGGAATTGCCGTCGCTGCGATAGGTATGCTTGCCACACTCGGAGTTGTAGTTTCAGTCGACGCTTATGGTCCCATAGCTGATAATGCCGGAGGCATTGCAGAAATGGCAGAATTGGGTCCCGAAGTAAGAGAAGTAACGGATGCTTTAGATTCACTTGGCAACACCACAGCAGCTGTTGCTAAAGGCTTTGCTGTCGGCTCTGCCGCCTTAACCGCATTAGCCCTATTCAAGAGCTTTGAGTTCGCTGTAATCGAAGCCGGGGGTTCACTTTCATTAGACATAGGTCAGGTCGAAGTATTTATCGGACTTTTCCTTGGTGCTATGCTGCCTTTCTTATTTGCTGCATTAACGATTGATGCTGTTGGTCGTGCTGCACAAAAAATGATAGAGGAAGTGAGAAGACAATTCCGTGAAATTCCAGGGCTTCGAGAAGGCGCTGAAGGCGTTATTCCGGATTCTGCAAGATGCGTAGCAATCTCAACTTCAGCCTCTCTGAAAGAAATGCTCGCTCCAGGAATTCTCGCAGTTGTTATCCCGTTGATATTGGGCTTTGTAAGCATCGACTCTTTAGGCGGATTTTTAGCAGGCGCTTTAGTAGCAGGTTTTTGCCTTGCCATATTTATGGCTAATGCAGGAGGAGCTTGGGATAATGCTAAGAAATACATTGAAAGCGGTGAACTCGGAGGAAAGGGATCTGAACCACATAAAGCTGCTGTAGTTGGTGACACTGTTGGTGATCCGTTCAAGGACACATCAGGACCTTCTATGAACATTCTAATAAAAGTAATGACCATAGTCTCACTTGTATTTGCTTCAGCTTTTG
>QCLO01000035.1 GCA_003214465.1 Acidimicrobiales bacterium AG-414-N20
AGTAAATGTAACCACGCCTGTGTACGAGGGGCCTTTTGATCTTCTTCTAGATCTTATTTTGCGCGAAGAAGTTGAACTCTATGAAGTTTCCCTTCTAACCATTGTTGATGCATATTTGGAAGAACTTGAAAATATGCAGGAATATGATTTGGAACTGGCCACCGAATTTCTTTTGATCGCAGCCATTCTGGTTGAACTGAAAGCTCGACGCTTGTTGCCGTCGAGCAACAAAATAGACCCCGATGACGAATACGGGCTTTGGGAAGAGAGAGATCTTCTTTTAGCGAAACTTGTTGAATGTAAGACTTTCAAAGAAGCAGCGTCGCAGCTGCGGGAGTTATCTCAGATAGCTTCCCTGTCATGGCCGCGCCGGGCTGGTCTTGAAGATGCTTTTCTTTCTCTGACACCCGATTTACTAGAAGGAGTAACCAAGGAACATTTACGGGAAGCCTGTTTAAGGGCAATGGCTCCACGCCCATCAATCCATGTGGATCTCGAACATATAGCTCCCATAAAAGCGACAGTCGTAGAGGCGGTTACAAAACTCTTAGAGGAAGTACCTAAAACTGGTGTCGTGAGTTTTAAACACCTAACAAAAGGCTTGACGGATCGTATTGAAATAGTCGTAAAGTTCTTGGCGATTTTAGAACTCTACAAACAAGGGGTTTTAGAAATAGATCAAGTCGATTCTTTTGGTGAGATAAGTGTTTCATGGTGTCCTGAAGCAGAATTTTCAGACATGGAGCTACTAGACATTTATGAAGGCTAGGGATACAGGTGTCAGAAGAAAAATCTAAATTGCAAAAGATCACTGACGTAGAAGCTGAGGCTGAAATGCGGCGGGCAATAGAAGCTATTTTGATGGTCGCCATCGATCCAGTTGCACCGAGTATTCTCGCTCAACTTTTTGAAGTGCCAGTCGACGAGATAGAACGTATCTGTGATTCAATGGTTGAACAGTATGAAGAAGCGAAGTTAGGGTTCCTGCTTGTCCGTATCGGCGGTGGATACAGATTCCAAAGCAACCCTGAAAAAGCCCAATGGGTAGAGCGTTTTGTTTTAGAAGGCCAGAGTCGAAGGCTGACGGCAGCAGCGATGGAGACCCTATCGATAGTTGCTTATAAGCAGCCCATTTCTAGAGCTCAAATTTCTGCTATAAGGGGAGTAGATGTAGAAGGAGTAATGAGAAATCTGCAACAACGAGGTTTGATAGATGAAGTTTCAAGAGATGTTGGACCCGGGAATGCTGTTCTTTATGGAACTACACAGGAATTTCTTGAGCGTATGGGAATAAATTCTGTGACAGACCTACCTCCATTGGGCGAATTTGTTCCTGGACCTGAAGTTGTTGAAGCTTTGGAGAGGAGCCTAAGAGTGGTTTCTGATGAAGTAACGATTCCTTCCAATGAAGAGGGCTGATTGTTGCCAAGCTCAGAGTTTGAGCAAGGAACTCAACAATTTGAACGACTTCAAAAAGTCTTGGCAAGAGCTGGTATAGGAAGCAGACGAGTCTGCGAAAAACTAATAGTCGACCAGAGGGTTACTGTTAACGGGGAAATCCCTGAATTAGGTGAAAAAGTTGATCCGGAAACCTCACAGATCGAGGTTGACGGTTTAAAAATCGGTGTTAGACAAGACCTTGTTTATTATTTGGTCAACAAACCAATCGGAATAATTACCACTTCAAAGGACCCTCAGAAAAGATCTACAGTAATAGACCTTGTCCCAACCCATCCGAGGGTTTTTCCGGTAGGGCGCCTCGATGCTGACACAGAAGGATTGATCTTCATGACCAACGATGGTGACCTCACCCATTATCTGACTCACCCATCTTTCGGGATTGAAAAAGAGTATTTAGTTCAAGTAGAAGTAAAGCCGTCCCGCAACGCTATACGTCAATTACGCCAAGGGGTTGAATTAGATGACGGGTTGACAGCACCTGCAAAGGTTTCTTTAGTGGATGAGAAATTGCTCAAGATAGTTATACATGAGGGTCGAAATAGGCAGGTAAGACGGATGTGTGAATCTATCGGTCACCCTGTAATAAGATTGGTTCGATCACGAATCGGTCCTATTGTGGATCGGTCTCTTCGCCCGGGGTCTTTTAGAGAGCTAACGAATCAGGAATTAAGATCTATACGCAAAATTCTTTCGAAAGATTTTTCTAACTGACTGTTAAATCACTCCTTTTGATCAACCCTTAGGCTGTAAAATTGAGTTCAGTCAAAACAAAGGATATGGAGAGATTAATGAGTCACCGGGCCATGATTGCAGGAGTGGGTCTAATTGGTGGTTCAATTGGCATGGCATTGCGCGAACAAGGTTGGCATGTTAGTGGTGTAGACGAAGACGAAAAGCGTTTAGCTGAAGCTGAAAAATTAGGAGCAATAGATTCTAAAGGCTGGGATGAAGAAGCCGAAATAACTTTTGTAGCTGCACCTGTAGGAGATATACCGGGTTTAGTGAAAGAAGCTTTGTTGAGTTCCCCTAAAGGTTTTGTTACCGATGTGGGGAGTGTTAAAGCATCAATAGCGAAAGAAATTAAAGACCCCAGATTCGTAGGCGGTCATCCGATGGCGGGATCAGAACAGGAAGGTTTAGCTGGAGCCGATTCTGTAATGTTCACAGATGCGAATTGGGTTCTTACTCCCACTGAAGATACTGATGATGAAGCATTCAAACGAGTTAGAGAAGTGATCATTTCTCTTGGAGCTGAAATAGTTACTCTAAGTCCAAGCCGTCACGATTCGCTAGTAGCCATGGTCTCTCACGTGCCTCACCTGGCGGCGGCGACACTAATGGGGTTAGCAGCTAATAGATCGGAAGAACATTTTGCAGTTCTAAGACTGGCAGCAGGCGGGTTTAGGGACATGACCAGAATTGCAGCTGGTAATCCGACCATTTGGCCAGATATTTGCGCGGAAAATCACGAAGCAATCACAGAAGTAATAGATGAATTTATTTCAGCTTTAACAGAAGTCCGTGATGAGGTTAATAGTCATGACAACGACTCTTTATTGCGGCGTCTAGAAACATCAAGGGAAGCGAGAGTAAATCTGCCAACCGGTGCCCCTAGACCTTCAGAGCTAATTGAAGTTCGTGTACCGATAATGGATAAACCAGGAGAATTAGCGACAATCGCATCCTTAGCTACTGAGCTAGATGTCAACATTTTTGATCTAGAAATGACCCACTCCTCAGAAGGTGATCGCGGTGTGGTCGTATTGCTTGTGGAGAAAAATTTAGCAGAAAGACTTTCCGGGGGCTTGATGACTCGTGGATACAGGCCTGCACTGAGACCTTTATTGTGAAGTCAGAAAAAATAGAACCGAAAGGATGCCTCAAAGGGGAAATTAATGTACCCGGCGATAAGTCAATTTCTCATCGAATTCTCATGCTTGCTTCTTTGGCGGAAGGTGAGTCAACAATCCAAGGGTTAAGCAGAGGCCAAGATGTTAAGCACACAATGGATATTCTCAGTTCTCTAGGGGCGCAACTAAGCGAAATAGGGTCAGATGATTTACACGTGCAAGGCGGTGAACTTAAAGAACCCACTAGGAATCTATATGTAGGAAATTCAGGAACAAGTATCCGATTAATTTCTGGGATGCTTGCAGGTCTGCCGTTCTCGACGACTCTTGATGGAGACAAGTCAATTCGGAAAAGGCCAATGGGAAGAATAATAGAACCATTAGAAAGAATGGGAGTTTCGATAGCTTGTCTCGAGGCCACGGGAATGGCTCCGTTTAGGATAGATGGCGGCGGTTTAAAAGGCATCGAGTACCAGATGGAAGTGCCAAGTGCTCAAGTAAAAGGATGTCTCATGTTCGCTGCTCTTTCTGCAGAAGGCGACACAACTATTATCGAAGACACGCCCACAAGGGCTCATACCGAGGAGCTATTCGAAGAAGTAGGCCTTGAAATTGAGATTGCTGATAGTTCTATAACCGTCAAAGCAGGGAGACCGAAACCTTTCATTCATGAAGTTAAGGGTGACCCATCTCAAGCAGCTTTCTGGGTAGTTGGAGCGACAATTCTTCATGGTTCAGAAGTGTCAATAAAAAATATATATAGAGGTCAAGAAAGAACTGGATTTATTGATGTACTAGTAAGAATGGGAGCGAAGATAACTCATGACCCCGTTACCAATGATCTCCAAGTCAGTTCTAGTGAACTTGTTGGAACGGTTGTGGAAGAAACAGAGATTCCTGGCCTAATCGATGAAGTGCCCATACTCGCAGTTGCGGCGGCTTGTGCAGACGGAGAGACTCATTTCAAGGGTCTTGGCGAACTCCGAGTTAAAGAAAGCAACAGGCTTGAGACGATAGTTTCAGAAATAGGTTCAATGGGGATGAAAGCAGAGATTTCGGGCGATGATCTTGTTGTAAAAGGTGGAAAGCTGACTGGAGGGAAAGTCGATTCGCATGGAGATCATAGGATCGCCATGAGTTGCGCTATTGCTGCATTAGTTTCAACTAGTCCGACAGAAATCTTCGGATGGGAAGCTGTGTCAACTAGCTATCCCGACTTTATTGCTGATTTGGACGCATTAAGAAAATGAGTAATTCAACCAATGAAAAAATTATTGCGATTGATGGTCCGGCAGGATCAGGAAAATCCACGATCGCTAAAGCTTTAGCAAAAAAACTAAACCTAGATTATTTAGACACGGGAGCGATGTATCGAGCGGTGTCTTTTATCTCCATTCAGCAGAACATCGATGTACTTGACGAGAAAAAAGTTTTAGCAATTGCTAAAGAAATGGATTTTAACTTTGAAGATGGGATTTGTGTAGTTAATGGTTTTGATGCAACCAGAGACATTAGAGGGTCTGAGGTTACAAGAGTCGTAAGTGTGGTCGCAGCGATGCCTACAGTACGTCAAGAAATGGTTGACAGGCAGCGTCTTTGGGTCAAAGAAAAAGGTGGCGGAGTTGTTGAGGGTAGGGATATAGGTTCTGTCGTTTTTCCAAAAGCGAAGGTAAAGGTCTACCTAACCGCTTCAGAGGAAGTCCGTGCTGAAAGACGAATTGAACAAGAAGAGACTCTGGATGCTTCAAGAGTTGCTGATTCAATCAGGAAACGAGATGAAGCAGACAAAGGACGTTTAAATAGTCCTCTGGTTCGTTCTGAAGGTGCAATAGAGATAGACACGTCTCTGATGGGAGTTGAAGAAACGATAGAAGAGATTTTGGGGCTTTTCAAATGGAAGTAGATCTTGGAAAACCCATGGGTTTAAGAGAAAAAATCACGTACAGATTTTTTTGGACATTAGCTTGGTTAGCAGCTAAAAGCCTTTTTCGTTTCACCACAGTGAATAAGGAGAGATTGCCTAAAAACACTCCGTATATTCTTGCACCCGTTCATCGTTCATACGTCGATTCTCCTTTAGGGGGATTAATAACTACACAACGTGTCAGATTTTTAGGAAAAGAGTCGATTTGGAATAATCGGCTTGGAGGCTGGTTCCTAGGAATTTTGGGTTGTTTTCCAGTTCAGAGAGGCACTGCAGACAGGGCTGCTTTGAAAGCATGTCAAAAAGTATTAGAACGCGGAGAGCCACTTGTAATGTTCCCCGAAGGTACACGTCAGTATGGTCCTGTAATTGAAAAAGAGAAAATGCATTCAGGTCCTGCTTTTGTGGCTGCTAGAGCAGGCGTTCCATTAATACCTTTAGGAATTGCAGGGACAGACAAGGCTATGCCACAAGGCGCCCGTTTGATTCGACCATCAAAAGTGTTTCTAGTGGTAGGGGAACCTGTTGTACCACCTGAATTCGAAGGTCGTGTCCCCAGACAAGCTGTTGAAGATCTAACCGAGAAGTTAAGAAATTCTTTACAAGAAGCTTACGATCAGGCTCAGACCCTTTTGGGTAACAAATCTTAGTTTGGAACAGCCGAAAGGTTGAGACTGTAAAGAACATCTGAGGCTCCGATTTCCTTGTCGGTAAAATTAATGCTTTGCGATGGCGCAGCAAAACCTAATTTTGCAAAATTATCAATAGCCCCGAGCAAATTTCTTATGTTCCTAGGAGGAGGAAAATATTCATCCTCTTGGGTGTGTTTGATGTTATGAACCCCATCACTGGGATTCAAAGTTTTAATTACTTCGGCTACAACCTCATCCGGAGCGGAAGCGCCAGCTGTTACACCCACAACTCCACAAAGGTCTTTTGGAAGCTCCTGTGCCTTATTGATCCAAATTACTTTTTCGCATCCTGCTTCTTCAGCTAATTTGACCAAAGCTCGTGTATTGGAACTATTTCTTGAACCTATTACAACAACTGAATCACAGTGCCCGACCAGATCAAGTAATGCAGCTTGTCTATTGGTTGTAGCGAAACACAGGTCGCTTCTTCCAGGCGACCAAAGGTCAGGCCAACGTTCCTCAGCAGCAGAGACGACTCCTTCCCAGTCACGGTGGCTTAGAGTCGTTTGAGCTAGCAAAGCGACCTTATTTCCAAGATCTGGAAGTGAATCAACATCACTAGCATTTTCAACACGGTGAATTGATTCAGGAGAGACAGCGATAGTGCCTTCAGCCTCTTCATGGCCTGCATGTCCCACATACACGATCTGAAAGTCTTTCTTCGAACGGATTTTTACTTCGTGATGAACTTTGGTCACTAAGGGGCAAACCGCATCCACCATATAACTAGAAACGTCATCAGCTTTTTGTACCACTTCTGGAGCTGAACCATGGGCTGAGAGCATCAGGGGAGAACCCTCTGGGACATCTTCTATGTCGTCTACAAAAACAACACCGAGCTTCTCGAAACGTTCCACTATTAGCTTGTTATGGACAATTTCGTGGTAGCAGTAAACAGGTTCATCAAAAGCCTTAACCATCCAAGTCAGAGCCTTGATGGCCATTTCCACACCAGCGCAAAAACCCCGCGGTTCAGCTAAAAGAACACGTTTAACCTTCATAAGATAACTTTACTTTGTCCGGTCAGGTCTTAGATAGTCTTGTAGTTATGTCAGCTCCAACAATTGTTTCAGTTTTACCTAATTCACCAGCTGAACAACACGGAATAAAAGGGGGAGAGCAGATACTCTCCATAAACGGATGCATCCCACGTGATGTAATTGAGTACCAATTATTGATTGATGAACCGCAAGTCACTCTCGAAATTGATTCAGGTGGCATACGAAGCGAAGTGGAAATTTTTAGGAAAACGGACACTCCTCTAGGAATTGAAGTTGATGGCGCACTTTTTGATCGTGTGCGAACATGCGACAATCATTGCGAATTCTGTTTTATCTACCAACTCCCGCCCGGCTTAAGAAAAAGTCTTTATTTAAAAGATGATGATTACCGACTCTCATTTTTATACGGAAATTTTACGACATTAACAAGATTCACTGAATCGGACCTTGAAAGAGTTTTAGTTGAAGGTTTATCACCCCTCTATGTGAGCATTCATTCAACTGATCCTCATAAACGTTCAGAGATGTTGCGTAATAGAAGAGGCGCTACGAGTCTGAGGTGGCTTAGTGAACTTCTTGACAATGAAGTCACTGTTCACGGTCAAGTAGTTGTATGCCCAGGAGTTAATGATGGTTACTGGCTTGAGGACACTCTGGCTGGAGTGGCTGAAAAATACTCAGAATTGGCAAGCTTGTGCGTGGTTCCCTTAGGTGTCAGCAAGTACACGAATGAACCGAGAATGCGTCCTCATACAAAAGAAGAGGCTAATGAAGTCATTGATTGCGTTGAGTCATGGCAAGATTTTTTCCTCGAGAATCTAGGACGCCACCTTGTTTACGCTGCAGATGAATATTATTTAGCGGCTCGAAGAGATTTTCCATCAGCGGAAACCTATGGAGATTTTGAAATGTATGAAGACGGAATCGGGATGGCGAGGGCCTTTGAGCTCGAATTTTTTAACGATAATTTCAAACGTGATAAACCATCTGGGTTTTTTGCTTCCGTGGAAGGAGCGCCGCCCTTAGGCTTTCGAGCACCTAGATCAGATACGAGCGTAGAAGATGAGAGTGTAAATGAAGTTTCTAAAACTTCAATCGCTGTCCTGACGGGCGAATTAGGGGCCGAGGCAATCAGGCCCTTGATTGAAAGTTTGGACAGAGAAGACGTGCGAATAGTTCCAGTCGAAAATAACTTTTTTGGGGGAAATGTCGGAGTTACCGGATTGATGGTCGGCGAAGATCTTATTCGAGTGTTGGCAAAAGAGCCTGAAGAGGATCGATATTTATTGCCTGATGTTTGTTTGAGCGGAGGGCGATTTTTAGACGGTACGACACCCTCCGATCTTCCCCGAAAAGTTGAAATAATCCCAACAGATGGCGCTGCACTTAAAGATGCGCTCATCGCGAATAGGTAATAGCCATGCTTCCAACAGTGGCAATAGTCGGTAGACCAAACGTAGGAAAGTCAACGCTCCTCAACAGGATTCTAGGAAGAAGAGAAGCGATAGTAGAAGAACGCCCCGGAGTCACAAGAGACCGAAAGGAAGTAGTTGCTTCTTGGTCAGGTAAAGAATTCACACTCATTGACACGGGCGGGTGGATGGCGACAGGAAGTACTCTTGACGAAAAAGTTAGCGATCAGAGCGAAAAAGCAATAAAGGAAGCCGACGCGATTTTATTTGTTGTCGACGCAACAGTTGGAGTGACAGATGATGACGCTCAAATAGCTTCTCTTCTACGCTCAAAACAAGAAACAGTAGTGGTGGTAGCAAACAAAGTTGATAACAAAAATCTCGAAACAGAAGTATGGGACTTGTTGTCACTAGGTTTAGGAGAACCTCTACCAGTAAGTGCCCTGCATGGGAAAGGCACAGGGGATCTTTTAGAAGTCCTGGTAGATAAATTGCCTGCAGTTGAAGAGGAAGATCCGGAAGAAGGCAATGAGCAAGGAGAGAAAATTATTGGAGTTACTTTGGTTGGCAGACCTAACGTTGGGAAGTCGACTCTTTTTAACAGGCTCATAGGTGAAAATAGGTCCGTTGTTCATGACATGCCGGGGACAACAAGAGACACGATCGATACAGTTGTGGAAACTGAAAATGGTCCTGTCAGATTTATTGACACTGCTGGTATGAGAAGAAAGGCACGCGTTGATGAAAGTACAGAGTACTACTCACTCGTGAGAGCGCTTCAAGCAGTAGACACTGCTGACGTTTCTTTGCTGATTATTGACTCAACTGAGGGAATCACACACCAGGATCAAAGATTGGCCGAAAGGGTAGATGCAGCAGGATGCCCAATTTTAGTTTTATTAAACAAATGGGACTTATGTGACGCAGAAGCGCGAGAAGATATTCTTGGACAAGTAGGAGATCGGCTGCATTTCATAGGACAAGCACCTGTAATTAGGATCAGCGCACTGAGTGGGAGAAATGTCGGACGTCTTTGGCCTGCACTTGCAGAAAGCGTCATGGAATATCAGACTCGTATTCCGACTAGAAGAGTTAATGAAGTCGTTAGGGCCGCCCAAGCAGCCCACCCGGCGCCAGGCGGTGTAAGGGTTTTGTATGCAACCCAAGG
>QCLO01000036.1 GCA_003214465.1 Acidimicrobiales bacterium AG-414-N20
TTTTGGTGGCGGTTTTGATGATTTCGGCGGCGGTTTTGATGATTTCGGCGGCGGCTTCGGCGGCGGTTTTGATGATTTCGGTGGCGGCTTCGGCGGCGGCTTTGGAGAATTTGATGATTTTGGTGCTCCAGCTGGCGACATAAATGCTTTTGGTGAGATGGGCTTCGGCGGCATGGATCCATTCGGTGGCGGCATGGGCATGGGTATGCCTGGTGACATGGGCGGCATGGGAATGGGCATGGACCCATTCGGTGGCGGCATGGGCATGGGTATGCCTGGTGGTGGCGGAATGGATGGTTCCGGCATGCAGGAAAACATGCTTTTTGGAATGATGGGAATTGAGTCTGACATGGGCCCAATGGGAATGATGGATCCCATGGGTGGCATGGGCATGCCTGGTGGCATGGGAATGGGCCCAATGGATGATCCGTTTGGCGGACAAAGTTTTGGTGATTTCAGAAATGAAGTTCTCTTTTCAGAAACCTCTGCAGATAACTTCTTTGACGATTTTGGACCCATGGGCGGCATGGGAATGGGTATGGATCCATTCGGTGGCGGCATGGGCATGGGTATGGAAGACGGAATGTTCTTCGATCCATTCGGACCTCCAATGGGTGGAGATCAGTTTTTTGATCCATTCGGACCTCCACAAGGACCTATGGGCGGCATGGGCATGGGAATGCCTGGTGACATGGGCGGCATGGGCCCCGGTATGGGAATGATGGACCCAATGGGTGGCATGGGCATGGGCCCTGGTATGGGAATGATGGACCCAATGGGCGGCATGGACATGGGAATGATGTTCGAAATGGAAGGTGTAGATCAAGGAATGATGATGCAGGAAATGCTAGGTGCATTTTCTGGAGAAGGACCAATGGACATGGGCATGATGGGCATGGGAATGCCTGGTGACATGGGCGGCATGGGCATGGGCCCCGGTATGGGCATGGGGATGCCTGGCGGCATGGGCATGGGCCCCGGTATGGGAATGCCTGGTGACATGGGCGGCATGGGCATGGGCATGGACTCATTCATGATGGACGCCATGGGCGACATGGGCATGGACATGGGAATGATGAATATGGGCATGGGCGGCATGGGAATGGACCCATTCGGTATGGACCCATTTGGCGGACCAATGATGGGCGACCCATTCGGTGATCCATTCGGCGGTGGCATGGGTATGCCTGGCGGAGACCCCTTCGGATTTGATATGGGAATGCCCGGCGGAGACCCCTTTGGATTTGATATGGGTATGGGCATGGGAATGCCTGGTGACATGGGCGGCATGGGAATGGGTATGGATCCATTCGGCGGCGGCATGGGCGGCATGGGAATGGGAATGGACCCATTCATGATGATGGACCCATTCGGCGGCGGCATGGGAATGATGGGCCCCATGGGCGGCGATGAATTTGGCGGACCTATGGGTGGACCCATGGAAGGACCTATGGGGTTCTTTGATGAATTCTTAGGATTCGATGGTGGACGCGCTGACCAAGCCGCGAAGTTCCAAGATTTTGGATCTGATGCAGGAGCAGCCGGAGACATGTTCTTTGACATGCTTGGCGGAATGGGCGGACCAATGATGGGAATGGGTGGACCAATGATGGGCGACCCATTCGGCGACCCATTTGGTGGGCCGATGATGGATATGGGACCAGGAGACCCAGGAGGCTGGGGCGGACCAGTATTTGAATTTGGTGAAGATGGTGGTCTTGAAGGTGACTTCTTTAGACCACAAAACGAATTTGTATTCGATCCTTTCGGCGGACCGGGAGGATTTGGACCACCTGAAGGCGGATTTGACGACATGCCAGGTGGAGAAGGTTTTGCTGCAATGGGAGAATTCTTCCAAGACTTTATGGGACCTGAAGGAGCCGAGGGAATGGGACCTGAAGGACCTGGTTTAGCAGCTGGAGCGAGAAACTTCTTTAATCCAAATAGTGAAGGTGGTTTCGACCCAACGATGTTCTTCGAAGACGCAAGAGGCATGGATGATGGTATGGATCCATTTGGAATGGGACCAAACGACACACTCGCGAACATGGGACTTAACCCCGATGGCACAATGCCAGAAGATTTCGATGAGTTTGGTGGCCGAGGAGCCGCTTTCTTCAATGATGACGGAGTGGAACAATTCCAACCACCAGTAGCTTTCGACCTAGGTGATGGCATCAAAGCTATGGCTTGGGAAGATGGAATGAGTCAGACAATTGATGAAGACGGAGGATTTACAGTCTTCTGGGGTGATGGAAAAGCTATGGAACGTGTAGTAACCGAAGATGGTGGATTCCAGCAAATAAACCCAGATGGAACAATTATCGAACAAAATCCTGATGGTTCAGGAAGGTTCACTTCTATTACCGGCGAAGTAACAATAACTGAAGTGCAAGATGATGGTTCTTCCTTGACAATAAGTGAAGATGGATCTTCTGTTCTAAAGAGACCTGACGGAGGTGAAACTTTTGTTGAACCTTCAGGTTGGACACGTGAAAAGATCTTCGACGAAGACTCAGGTAATTTCTTAATTAAACAATCTGATGGACTAATAGAAGTTCAAAGACCTGATGGAACGTTCCAACGAACCAATCCAGACGGCTCAGTTGACCAATCCTTCATTCAAGATGATGGATCGATGGTTACACAAATGGGTGATGGTTCTGTTGAAGTTGTGAACACTGACGGGTCAGTTGAATTCACAGATGAATGGGGCTACGGAGGAAAAACAGTTCAGTCTGAAAATGGCGATTTTGTTACTCTGATGACTGACGGAACTTCGATAATGGAAGCCGAAGACGGAAGTTGGGAAATTGAAGTTGCACCTAACGGTGAACAGACAGTTACATCCACACTTGATGATGGAACAGTCCAGAAGAACCTTCCAGACGGTGGTGTACAGAGATTCAACCCAATTACTGGTACGACTACATTCACCACACCAGAGGGCGAGGACTATGTTTCACGTGAGAATCCTGACGGAAGCATCACTGTAGTTGACCCTCTGGGAATGGTCGCTGAAACAAATCCAGAAACTGGTGCAACAGCTGTCACATTCGGAGATGGAACCACCCAAGAAACACTGAAACTTGAAGACGGTGGATTGCAGACAGCAATGGGTGACGGCACTCAGGTAACTGCGGCAGCTGACGGAACTATGACTTTTGTTGATGATGAAGGAAATGTTTTCGAACCGGTTGTTAACGCGAATGGTTCAGTGCAAACCAACACACCAGATGGAGTAGAGAAGCTTCAAGCAGTTTCTGATGACGGAGTATTGACAGCAGGGTACGTAGGGCCTTCACAGCAAGCTCTTGCAGAAGATGCAGCTGAAGAAGCTCAAGAAGCAGCAGATGCAGTTGAGTACACAGCGGAAAGAGCAGCGGCAATAGCTGATGCGATAGATGATGGTAACGCTGAAAATGCAATCGAAATCGCCGAAGAAGCAGTAGCGATTACTCAGGAAGCAGTTGATGTTAGGGCTGAGGCTGCTGAAGAGCTTGCGACTAATGCTGCCGTAGCGGAAGGCTTAGGAGAACTAGATGAAGCTGCTGAAATAGCTGATGCAGCGGGTCAAGCTCTTGATGCAGCGGCAACCGCTCTTGAGGAGGCTGAAACTCCTGAAGAAATAGAGGCAGCTGAGCAGCAAATTGAAGCTGCTGAAGAAGCTGTAGCTGACGCTGAAGCAGCTGAAGAAGCCGTGATTGAAGCAGCTGAAGAAGCAGCGGCAACAGCAGTTGAAGAATTAGCGAATGCGGTTAACTCAGTCGAAGCGAATGAAGCCGAGGTAGCTGCGGCCACTGATGATCTTGTTGAAGCAGTTGGTGCAATAGAAGAGACGTCAGCAGCAGCTCAAGCAGCAATTGAAGAAGCTCTTGCTGCAGGATTCACACAAGAAGAAATTGACGCTTTCATTGCTGGTCTTGCTGGGGCAGAAGCTGAGCAAACTCAGAATAAGAGAGTTGACATGAGACGTTCTTCAAATTCCAAGCATGTTGAGAAAAGTCGAACCACTTATCAAGCGGACGATCCACTAGCAGCACTTCTTGGTAATACACAATCGGCAGCAAGCGCCGCAATTGCGGCAGCTCAGGCCGCCATAGCTGCAGTTTCTGTAGCAGAAACTGCCCAGGCAGAAAGTAATGCTTTGCTAGATCTTTGGACAACAGAAGCTACTCAGACAGCAGCTGTAGTTGAAGCAATTGCAGATCCAACTGTCACAGTGGAAACTGCAACAGCAGCAGTTGAAGCTACGCAGCAAACATTTGCAGCAGCAGATGCAGCAGTTGATACGGCTCTCGCAACAGCGACTCAGGCAGTCTCAACTCAAAATGCTGTTGAAGAGGCTTTGGCAGCACCCGCAGCAGCGGCAGCAGCAGCAGAAAATGCTGAAGCTCAGCTTGCTAATATTGAAGCTGCTATAGCTTCAATAGATGCTGACGACCCAGCTAATGAAGCAGTTCTGTTAAGAGCTAATGAATCGCTTGAGTTCGCTCAACAAACAGTTGATGCAAGAGCTGAAACGGCAGCACAATTGGCAGACACAGATGCATATGCAGCGGCCTTAGATGAACAGGCAGGAGCAGCTGCGGAAGCTGCAGCTACTGCAACGGCAGCAGCAGAAGAAGCTGCACAAGTCGCAGCAGAAACACCTGATATACCAGTCGAAGGTGTTACTCCGAAGAACATTCAACAGAATCCAGAAGATGGTTCAACTTCTATAACGCTTTCAAGCGGAAATACAGTTGGATACACGCTAAGTGACGATGGTGTGATCACGCTTCAGTCAACTGCAGCAGCGGATCCTGCGTTAGCTGACGCAGCTGAAGCAGCCGCAGACCTGGATTCTGTTACAACAGCAGCAGCTACCGCACAGGTAGTAGCTGAAGCTGTGGCCGCAGGAACTGCAGAATCAGTACTTGCAGACGCTGAAGCAGCAGCAGAGGCAGCTGGAGAAGCAGCAGACATGGTTGCTGCTGCAGGGGAAGATTTAACTTTGGCAGTTGCGATATCGTCAGCATTTAACGATCCGACTATGGATGCGCCATCCGCAGCAGATGCTTTGAGTGAAGCTTCGGATTCACGTAAAGCAGCTGAAACTGCTGTGGCGGATGCAGAAGCAGCATCAGCAGCGGCTTTGGCTGAAGCTGAATCGCTTGTTGCAGCAGCGTCAGCTGAAGATGCAACTCCGGAAGCGTTAGAAGCAGCTCAAGCAGCGATGATTGCAGTTCAGGAAGCTTCAACAGCGGTGAGTTTGGCACTCGGAGAGTTGGCGGTGACAGAGGCAGCTGAAGAAGCAGCAACTGCGGTTGCTACAGCTTTTGCAGATCCTGATTTTGATGCAGTTGTAGCAGCATCAGCTGTTGCAGACGCTCAAGCAGCGTTAGCAAATGCAAATAGTGCTCAAGCAGATGCAGTAGCTGACTCAACTGAGGCAGCTCGACTTGCTGTCGCAGCACAGGCGGCTTTGGCTAGACCAGAAGCAGCAATTGCTGCAGCAGAATCAGCTCAAACAGCTCTAGCTGATGCTCAAGCAGCTCTCGGTGAGGTTGACCCAACTGATACAGAGGCTCTACTAGCTGCAACAACAGCTTTGGCAGATGCTGAAGTGGCAGCATCTGCAGCTGAAGGAGCTGCAGAACAGTATCTAGATGAAGCGGCCTATCAGGAAGCGCTAACAGCTCAGGCTGAAGAAGCAGTCGAAGCAGCAGCAGCTGCTGCAGAAGCTGCTGAAATGGCAACAGCAGCAGCTGAAGGAGTAGCTCCGGCATCCGACTCGGCACGTGTAGTTGTGTTCAACCCAGCAGAAGGTGGAGTCGTAACAGAAGGTGGAGATCTTCTGATCGAATCAACATTCACTGATACTGGGGGTATGACTATTCAGGTGCCGATACAGGGAGAAGCTTATGCAGAGGCTCAAGCAGAAGCAGATGCAGCAGCAGAAGAAGCTGCAGAAGCTGAAGAAGCAGCTCGAGCAGCAGCAGTCGAAGCACAAATGGCGCAGCTAGCTGCAGCAGCACCAGATGCTGATGAAGCAACAATTGCAGCAGCTGAAGAAGCTCAAGCAGAAGCAGATGCGGCAGCAGCAGAAGTAGCTGAATTCCTTCAAGCGTTAGCTGCAGCGGAAGCTGAGAAAGCAGCTGCAGCAGCAACAGTGACAGTTTCAGCTGATGGAACACAGATGCAGATCAAAGATGCTTCTGGTTACACAGCCACGTCAATTACAACAGACACTGGTGTAACTATCACCATGGATCAGGAACCAATCGAAATAGCGATGGAGAACCTGGCAGTAGGAGCTCTTCAAAGGGCAACAACTGCCACTGGGGAAACACTGATAGCTAGAAAAGCTTCGGCAGATGATGAGATGCCTGTTTACTACAACGAGGATGGTACTCCAGCTACCAAAGCTGACGGCCAGCCATTCACAGTAGATGATTTGGTTGCTCTAACTCTGGTATTCGAAGGGTAGTGATCGACATGGAAAAATTTGACACAAAAACTACAACAGGAGAAACAATGAAAATCCAAATGGGTCGACGACAAGGAAAGGCGATTGCTTTAGGGTTACTGATCCTAGCGCTTGTCGTCGGCGCATGCGGAGGCGGTGGTGATGACGAACAAACACCACAGGCTGCGGATAAAGCTGATACAACTGAAACAGCAGATGCTGAAGCAACTGAACAAAAGAAAGTTGAAGAAGCAGAAGCAGCTGAAGCAGCTGAAGCAGCTGAAGCGGCAGCAGAAGCTGAAGCGGCAGCAGAAGCTGAAGCGGCAGCAGAAGTCAAGAAGACTTGCTACGTTGCTCCAAATGCTGACTGTTCAGATGTAGACATGGCTGGTGAGAATCTGGCCGGAATGATTCTTCCTGGGATTAACTTTTCTGGAGCTAATCTTGAAGGAGCACTACTAAATGGAACGATGCTTGCAGGGGCAAATTTTGATGGAGCTAATCTTTCTGGAGCAGCTCTTTCAAATACAAATCTTGCGGGGGCAAGCTTAAATGATGCAAAAGCACCAGGAGCACTTTTTTTCCGCACAAACCTTTCTCATGCTTCAATGATGAGAACAGATTTAACTGCAGCAGTACTTATGGAGGCTGACCTTAAGTCAGTAAATATGAGTGGAGCTCTTGCTGATCAGCTGGTGGAACGACGTTCTTTCTGGTGTAGCAGCATTTATGTAGACGGAACGCTCCGCAATGACGATTGTGTAATTTCATAAATTACGAAATTTCACAAAAAAATAAACGTCTATAGTGTTCAATTCGAACACGAGATAGAGTTTGAAAGCCTGATTTAATAGGTAAAAATTTTCATCTCTGCCTGCCCACGGTCGCTTAAGCGCTTGGCAGAGGTCAGCTAAACCGTTGGGAAAGGAATAGCGACATGGCAGTCGTAACAATGAAACAATTGCTCGAAGCAGGTGTGCATTTCGGGCATCAGACA
>QCLO01000037.1 GCA_003214465.1 Acidimicrobiales bacterium AG-414-N20
CACCTTCTGTATCTTGTTCTCCTACAGGTGTAAATCCGAATTTTTCATGAAATATTAGAGAGCGTTCATTTCTAGGCTTTATATTAACTTCTGCGCACATGACCGGCTGATTTGAACCTGAACTAGCAAGTGCTTCATAAAAGCGACGTCCATTGCCTTGACTCCAAGATGACTCGTCTACGACTACACGATCTACGTACAAGAAGTTTTCATACCTGCTTGTGAACCAGTTGTAGTTGATACTTTGATAGTCAACACCGGGACCTGTCAGGCCGATCAGAAATCCTGTGATTTGTGTTTTTTGGTCTACCTTTCTCTCTGAAACTAAGAAAAGGTGAGATACTTCTTGGAACCATTCCAAATCTGAAGGGGTCAACTCGTTTACTGCAGGCGCAGCTGAATTATTGAGAGCAAGTACGGCTTCTAGGTCGTCTTCCCCGAAACTTCTCAAAGTGTCAATTGGCACACTACCTCCTCAACTTTTTCCTAAATAGGAACGTATCCTGCAAGCATGACTATAAACAATTCAACGGCAGCAGCGCGTGTCACCAATGGAAGCAAAATTTATGGTTCCGGTGAAACTGAGGTTCGCGCACTCGATGATGTAACAGTTGAATTCGAAAAAGGTAAATTTACAGCAATTATGGGTCCTTCTGGATCGGGAAAATCGACTCTCATGCATTGTTCAGCTGGTCTTGACGATCTCACTTCAGGAACGGTTCATATTGGTGAAACAGAACTCGGAAGCCTTTCTGACAAAGATTTGACACTTCTAAGAAGAAACAAAGTTGGTTTCGTATTCCAAGCATTCAATCTTCTGCCAACATTAACCGCGAAAGAAAATACAACCCTTCCCCTGGATCTAGCTGGGACGAAACCTGATAACGAATGGATGGATCAAGTTTTACAAGCGGTAGGTATTGCTGATCGTTTAAAACATCGACCGGATGAACTGTCCGGCGGACAGCAACAACGAGTAGCTGTTGCACGAGCCCTTGTTTCAAAACCTGAAATAGTTTTTGCCGATGAACCAACTGGGAACCTTGACTCTAAAACCGGTGACGAGGTACTAGATTTCCTTAGACGAGCTGTCGAAGAACTTAATCAAACAATGGTTATGGTGACTCACGACGCTCAAGCTGCTGCGCGTGCCCACCGAGTGCTTTTTTTAGGTGATGGAAAAATCGTCGATGAGATGACAGATCCAACTGCCGATATGATCCTGGACAACATCAAGAACTTCTCTAACTAATTCATGTTTGGGCTCACTCTCCGAAATATTCGTGGCCGAAAGCTCCGCTATGCTCTGACAACTTTTGCTGTTGTTCTAGGTGTGGCTTTCATGTCCACATCTTTTGTACTCACGGACAAGCTTCGTAGTTCTTTTGATGAATTGTCCGTTGACATTATTGGAGATGTTGATTTTAATGTTCGTGCTTCCATACAGGATGGAGAAAGATTTAACCGACTGCCAGTTCCAGAGGAATTACTTGAAGTAGTCACAGATGACATACCAGGAGTGGATGCTGTAAGCGGCCAAATTATGGCTTGGAATGTCATTCCGATAGTAACTGACGATGAGGGTAACCCTAAAGCAACTTCAACTCGTGGTGCTCCCCAATTTGGAATGAACTACTTCACCGGTTCGGGACCTTTGCAAGAGTTTTTTGTTTACGAGGGCAGACCTCCAGAATGGACTGGGGATATCAATGATTCTGCGACTGTAGGTGAATTCATTGTCGATAAGAAAACTGCTGAAGATTTCGACTTTGAGGTCGGTGAAATATATAAAGTAAGCGGTCCGTTAGGAAACCGTCTTTTTACTCTCACCGGTATTGCTAACTGGAGATCACCTACAGAAAACAAAAACTTTGGAGCGACTCTTGCTGCTTTCGAAGAACGGACCTCACATACTTTTCTTGACTATGAGGGAACTTACGACAACTTAAACGTAGCTGTTACACCTGGAGCTGATCATGGGAAAGTGGCCGCCAGTATTCAGAACCGTTTAGATTCGTATTCACAAGATTTCCTGGCTGCGATGTCAGCGATGCCTGAAGAGCAAAAAAATGCTTTAAGTTTCCTTGGAGATATTCAACTCGAGGTTGTTGATAAAGACACTCTAATTGAAGAGCAACGAGATGATTTCAATTCTTTTCTTAACGTACTGTCTGGAGTCTTGTTGGCTTTTGCGATCATTGCAGTCATTGTTAGTGCCTTCATAATCAACAACACCTTCTCGATAGTTTTAGGCCAACGTGTACGCGAGCTCGCATTGCTCCGTGCTCTTGGAGCAACTACACGTCAAGTTTTCCGATCAGTAATTTTAGAAGCAGTAGTAATCGGTGTAACAGCAACGGCAGTAGGTTTAGGAGTCGGCTACCTTCTCGCGCTTGGTCTACGAGAATTACTAGAATCAGTAGGTTTTGGGGCCCTCCCAGGTGTATTACCAATGAAACCCAGAACAATCATTGTGGCAGCTTTTGTAAGTATCGGCGCAACAGTGCTTTCCTCGATACTGCCCGCAAGACGAACACGTTCCATAGCACCAGTCACTGCTATGCGTGAAGAAATAAGTTTTACTCCGACAAGTCTTAGAAGAAGACTCATGATCGGTGGTGCAATAACTTTGATCGGCGTAGCTGAACTAATTTCAGGGATGACTTTAGATATAGGAACAAAAGGAATCCTCTGGCTCTTGGGAACAGGTGCTATCTCTACTTTTGCCGGTGTTTATATGCTTAGCCCTATTGCTACCAAACCAGTAGCAAATTTCTTCGGGCGACCAATTCAGCGTTTATTTAAAATTCCCGGACGACTCGCTCGTGAGAATGCTGGACGTAGACCAAGACGTACAGCTGCAACAGCAGCTGCTCTTACAATCGGATTGGCACTTGTAAGTCTCGCTGCGGTAGTAAGTAGTTCATTAAAAGCGACTTTTATTGATCTAATAGAAGACAGTACTTCAATGGATCTAGTTGTCTCAGTAGATGGATTTGGCGGCGATTTTCAAGGATTTTCAAGTGACTTGGGAAATGAGCTCAAAGAACTAAGCAATGAAAGACCCGACCTGATTGATTCTGTTGTCTCATACAGGTTTACTTTTGATGCTCTAGGTGTAGATGGTGATTTGAAGGACGTAGCAAGTACTGACTTTGCGCTGATGGGGTCACATATGGACTTAGAAATAATTCAGGGGTCTCCCCAAACCCCTGCTGCAGAATCAACTGCAGGGATAATTCTTATCCATGAGGACCCTGCTGAGGAAAGAGGTCTAAAGGCAGGAGATCCTATTAACGTGACCTTCCCGGGAAGCAAGGAAGTAGCCCTTACGACAGCAGCAATTTTTAAAAATGATGCCATGTTGGGTAATTGGATTATCGACACGGAAACTTTTGATCGTTACTTACCTCAATCGCAAGACAGTTTTCTCAGTATTTTGTTCAACCCTGATGCTGATCCAGAACTGGCTAGAACTTCAGTTGAGTTATACACGCAAGAGTATCCTCAACTTTCAGTCAGTAATCGGGCTGAATATCGCGAAGAGATCGAAAACCAGTTAGATCAAGTTCTGAGTGTAATTACTACCTTCCTTGCTCTTTCATTACTGATAGCCGTACTGGGTATAACCAATACCTTGGCACTGTCGGTTTATGAACAAACTCGCGAGCTCGGTTTATTGAGAGCAGTGGGCATGACAAGACGTCAGATGAGAAGAATGGTTCGTTGGGAGGCTGTCATAATAGCTTTATTTGGTGGGCTACTTGGTGTCTCTATAGGCGTGTTCTTCGGTGTGGCTGCCACAGCGGCATTACCTGATGATTTTGTAAATATTCTCTCGATACCCTTTGGCTCGCTATTGCAATACATGCTCATCTCAGGTTTATTTGGAATTTTAGCTTCCATCCTTCCTGCATTCAGAGCTTCACGACTCAATGTGCTGGATGCTATTTCTCATAACTAACAAAACGCTTACTTAAATACTCGGTTCGCCTAAAGTTAGTTTGTGGACAAAGAATTAAATAACGTTCCCTACACACATGGCCTCCATGAAGTAGCTGACAATGTTTTCGCATATTTGCAACCTGATGGCGGCTGGGGTTGGAGCAATGCGGGACTAATTGCTTCAGAATGGTCATCCTTGCTAGTAGATACTCTTTTTGATTTGAAACTTACTCAGAACATGCTTGATTCGATGTCTTCAGTTACTTCAGCACATCCCATAAATGTTGTAGTTAATACTCATGCGAATGGTGACCATTGCTACGGAAATAGTCTCGTCGGCGGTGAAAACGGAGCCCAAATAATCACTACTAATGCAGCGGCAGTTGAAATGGAAGCAATTCCGCCATCGGCCTTAGAAGCTCTAATGCATATAGATCTCGGTGAAACAACTAATTCATATATACAAGATGCTTTTGGACCATTCGAATTTAGTGACATTGAATTACCTCCACCAGACCGGACTTTCAGCGGTGAACTGCAACTCGATGTTGGTGGCCGCACAGTAGAACTAATAGAAGTTGGGCCTGCTCACACCTCTGGAGATTTGCTTGTACATCTACCAGATGCTGCAACTGTGTTCTGTGGCGACATTCTTTTTATTCATGGAACTCCAATAATCTGGGACGGTCCTGTATCTAACTGGATTGATGCTTGTGACCGTATTTTAGGATTAGAAGCTGAAGTGATTATCCCAGGTCACGGTCCTTTAACTGATGCTGTGGGAGTAACTGCTGTTCGTGATTACCTAACCTTTGTTGATAACGAGTGTCGAGAACGTCACGCTAATGGTCAAACAGCGGCTGAAGTAATAGCTGAGATAGATCTGGGTGGTTTTAAGGACTGGGGTGAGTGGGAACGTATAGCGGTTAATGTTCATGCGATTTTTAGAGAAATTGGAGAAGACCAAACCATTCAGTCTCCAATTGAACTTTTTAGTGAAATGGCAAAACTAAAAAAGAGTAATGCTTGATCACGAATTTAATTTTTCATATTTGCAGGCAGTTCTTCAGCGTGAACCACAACAACTCGTTTTGTCGCACGAGTTAATGCAACATAAAGTGCTCTCATTCCTTGTATCTGTTCTTCGATAATTTTCTTAGGCTCGACAACAATTACAACATCGACCTCTAGACCTTTCACGAGTCCTACTGGAACTACCGTTAACTGTTCATCAAGACCTCTTCGATTGGGGCGTCCGAAAACTATCTCTGCTTTGTCGAGTAATGCTTCAATTTGCTCTATCTGTGAATTTGCAGCAACTATCGCAAGGTTTCCAGAATCAGCTTTTTTTTGCTCTTCAATTATTACTTCTGTCAGAGAATCTAGTGAAGAGTCAACACTTACAAATATTGGGGACTCCCCTTCAGCCCTAACGGAACTTGGGGGTTTCAAACCTGGAGCTGCTTCTTTGAGTACATTCGCAGCCAACTCCATAAGTGGAGCTGGAATACGATAACCAATTGTCAACTCACTCATATGAGGTTCTTTCCGATTTGGAAGGTGCAGCAGGATACTTTCCCAGTTCTGGTGTGCCCAAGCCCCTGTTGCCTGTGCAATATCGCCGACTACTGTCATTGAACCATTTAAAGACCTCCTTGAAAGCATTCTTAAATCCATTGGGGAAAGGTCTTGAATTTCATCAACAACTATGTGCCCGAAAGTTCTAATTGAATCCTCTTCTCTTTTGCCGGGTCGCGCCCCTAAAACTGCACGCGCTTCATCTAGTAAAGCTGCGTCAGAAGCCGACCAAGTAATTTCTTTTGATGAAGACTCTCTAGGTTTATATAGAGACTCAACTTGCTCTTCAGTAAGTTTCGGATCAGCTGCCTTTATCAACGCATGAGAGCCAAATACGTCATTCAATAACTGTGCGGGGGTAAGCACAGGCCACATCCAATCTAATGCTTCCCTTATAGCCATCTGACCTTTAAGTCGGTCCTCCACAGTTCGAGAATCAAGAGTTTCATTTGAACTTAAAGCAAGTGTGGAATAAAACTCTTCTTCAATAAAACGTCGAGCTGCGTTATGGGTTCGGTAACGCCTTTGCCCTTCGGCGACTATTTGAGCAGTCTGTTCCACAGTGATGTGCAACCACTGAACCCCATACCCGATCCTTAAATCTTCGCGTAAACGACGTTGACGGATTTTTGCTGACCGGGATAGAAATCTAACCATACGAAGATCGCCTTTAAGTCGTGAAACTTCTTCGGGGTCTCGATGATCTTCAACCCTGACTCCCCCAACCAAATCCCCTAAGGAGGCCATCTCAACTCCTGCTTCCCCTAAAGATGGAAGCACTTGTTCTATATAAGCCAAAAATAAACGATTAGGTCCTATTACCAGAACTCCTTGCCCTTCAAGAGGAAACCTGTGTGTGTATAACAAATAGGCCGCTCTGTGTAGAGCCACAACTGTTTTCCCTGTACCGGGACCTCCCTGAACCGCTACCACACCTGAGATTGGGGCACGAATTATTTCATCTTGCTCTCCTTGGATGGTCCCGATAATGTCCTGAAGGCGACCGGTTCTGGCTGTTTCAAGCGCCGCTATAAGAGCGCCTTCACCTTTGAGAGAAGAGTTTTCACTATCACGAAATTTTTCAATGTCGCCGAATATTTCATCTTCTAATGAAAGAAGTGTTCGACCGCGGCTTACAAAATGGCGTCGCCGTTCAAGCCCCATCGGATCCAATCCTGTGGCTCTATAAAAAGACTCTGCAATGGGGGCACGCCAGTCAACTACTATCGGATCTTGTTTATCATCCCATACGCCAACCCTGCCGATGTAAAAACTTTCTGAATCAACATTTTGGTCAATTCGTCCGAAGACTAAAGCCGCGTCACCCATGTTTAATTGGCCCAACCGTGTTGAAACAGAGTCCCAGATAGCATCTCTTTCAACACGCGCTTGGTTTGTTCCGCCTTCGCCGACTTCAACCATTGAAGTGAGATCAAAAACTCTTTCTTTAGCAGCTTCTAAACACCCATAAGCTTTGTCTACGTAAGCTTGTTCAGCTTCTAACTCATTTGAGATAAATACCCCCAAAGGTCTTGTGTGCTAATAATTAAGTTAAATTTCTGGTTTAAAGCAAAAATTGACAGGGTATTAATCCTATCGCGTAGTTGAAAAACACAAATAGATTAAAAAATGCGTTTATGACATGAAATACAGGAGAGACAACAGATGAGCGAAAATGGGACAGTAACGAATATAGGTCTTGTTCTAAGCGCTGGAGGATTCTCTGGAGCTGCTCACCATAGCGGAGTTCTTGACGCTCTTTTTAAAGCTACTGGATGGGATGCAAGGCTTTCTGATGTCATAGTTGGAACTTCAGCTGGTTCTCTTACAGCAATTTCTTTACGTGCCGGAATCTCACCATCAGATTTAGCTAGCTATTACACAGGTGCTCCT
>QCLO01000038.1 GCA_003214465.1 Acidimicrobiales bacterium AG-414-N20
GTGTTATGTGTGGAGGTTCCCAAGAAGCTTTTTCAAAGATTGAACAGGTTATAGAAGTTTATTCAAAAATTTCTATTCTTGTCGGTCCTGCGGGTCATGGGCAGCTAACAAAGATGGTTAATCAGATATGCATCGGAGGTTTATTGCAAGGTTTGTCAGAAGCCTTGGAATTTGCGAAACGTTCGAATTTGGATACTGAAAAAGTTCTACAAGCAATCAGCCAAGGAGCGTCTGCATCTTGGTACCTAAGTAATCGTTCAGAAACGATGCTTGCAGGAGAGTTCAATCATGGATTTGCAGTTGATTGGATGAGAAAGGATTTTGGCATAGTTTTCGATGAAGCAGAAAGAATTAGTTTTGACTTGCCAGTCACTTCGCTAGTTGACGGTTTTTTTGCTGAGTTGCAGGAAAAAGGCCATAGCAGATCAGATGTTTCCTCTCTTATTGAGTTACTAGCAGAAAAGTAGCATTCAAAAAGGAAAAGTTTAAGACCGGTATGGCGATGGTGTGGTTGAATCACTGACTGTAGTTCTATTTAGTTCTCTTCTCGCTCCTTTGTAGTCGTTTAGAGCGATGTGCTGTGTCGACCTGTTATCCCAAATAACGAGGTCGCCAGGCGACCATTTGTGTCGGAATGTGAATTGAATTCCAGTAGTCCACTGACTTAGCCATTTCATTAAATCCTCTTTTTTTTCGGTTTCTGATTCAGGCCCCTTCAATCCTCGGACATAAGTCGGATTGAAAAAAAGTGACGGTTTTCCAGTTTCAGGGTGTTTGCAGACCAGAGGATGTTCTTGTGTTGACTTGGCTGTTTCAGATGTTTCGATAGTCATATTTGAAAGTTGTGAATGAAGATCTTGTTGATCGGGAGAGTAGGAAGCACTAGCAGAATGTATTCCAGTTATTTCATGTAGACGAGTTTTCGTGTTGTTATCTAGGTGATGGTAAGCCGCAGTGGTGGAAGCCCAAACTGTGTCACCACCGGTTATTGGAACATCTATTGCGTAAAGAATTGTAAATGCTGGCGGTATAGAAAGGAAGGAGAAATCACTGTGCCAGACACCCCCAAAGTTGAAAGCTTCCGGCTCTGTATTTTCTTTAACAACTTTAATAACTTCAGGGTGCCCGTCTATTGGTTTAACAAAAGGGACAGGGGAGTAGGGGCCGAGTAAGTGACTGAATTCAACTTGTTCATTAGGCGTGAGGCTTTGATCAGGTATTATCACAACTTCAAATTCACAAATAGCATTCCTGAGTGATGTAAGTAGTTCTTTATCCAGATCGGTTTTAATGTCTATTTCTGAGACTCGAGCCCCCAGTACTCCTGTCAGCGGCTCAACATTCAGTGAACTTTTCACGAGTTTTCTAAAGTATTTGTGAAAGGAACAGTTTTGTTCGTTCTTCGGTTGGATTAGTGAAGAAGTGTTCAGGTGTGCCAATTTCTACTATTTGTCCACCTTCCATAAACATTATTTTGTCGGCCACTTCTTTAGCGAATCCCATTTCGTGGGTAACGACCATCATCGTCATGCCAGACAATGCGAGTTCTTTCATTACGTCTAGAACTTCTTTAATCATTTCCGGATCCAAGGCTGAAGTAGGTTCATCGAAAAGCATAATTTTTGGTTCCATTGCTAATGCACGTGCAATGGCGACTCTTTGTTGCTGCCCACCCGATAGTTGTCCAGGAAATTTGTCGGCCTGCTCTGGAATGCCAACTCTTTCCAGCAAAGATGATGCCTGTTCTTCCGCTTCGGCTCGTGGCTTTTTTCTTACCCAAATAGGGGCAAGACTGATGTTGTCACGGACCGTAAGATGGGGGAAAAGGTTGAACATTTGAAAAACCATTCCGACTTCTGATCTGACTTTCTCTATGTTGCGGAGATCGTTTGAAAGCTCGACGCCGTCTACCATTATTCGGCCTTCTTGGTGTTGTTCTAATCTATTTATGCATCTAATCCAAGTGGATTTTCCAGAACCGGAAGGTCCTAAAACGACTACAACTTCCTGTTCTTTAATTGTTGCAGAGACGTTATTCAAAGCTTGGAAGTCGCCGAACCATTTTGAAACTCCTTCACAAACGATTATGTCTTGGGCGTTTGCAAGGTCACGGTCTCCTCTGATTGAAGATGCGGTTTCGTTCTCAGTCATTTTGTTACTTTACCTTTCGCCGAGTCCAACGCGTTTCTCAACTCGTTGACTAGCTTTTGACATGGCAAAACAGATCACTAGGTACACGAGGGATACGAATAGCAAGTTCTCTCTGGTGCTACCCATGTATTCTGTTTGTCCTGGGATTACAGATCGAGCAATATATAGAAAATCGAATATGCCAATTATCGCTAACAGACCTGTTTCTTTGAAAGTTGCGATAATTTGTCCCACCATTGGCGGAATAGCAACTCTGAGGGCTTGTGGTAGGACTATAAAAAATGTTTTTTGAGCGTTCGTCATTCCGACTGCTTCAGCTGCTTCATGTTGACCGCGTGTGACTGACTGAAGCCCACCTCGTACATTTTCGGCTAAATATGCAGCTTCGAAAATTATGAATGCGATAGTCACGGCAGCTATTTCAGTTAGATCCATACCGTCCGGTAAAAAGAGCGGAACCATGACACTAAAGAAGATGAGAATGGTTATGAGGGGAACTCCTCTGATGAATTCAATGAAAGTAGTTGAAACCATTCGGAAAATCGGAAACTTTGATGTTCGTGCAAGAGCTAATAGAACACCTAAAGGAAAAGCTAGAACCATCGTGAAGAAAAAGATCATTAATGTGATGGCGAAACCGCCGATGAAGAAATCTCCAGGAACTTTTGCTGTTGAAGGTGTGTTTATTGCTGTTATCAGCCAGCAGAGTATGACCATAGTTCCAATCCATACTTTGGTGTATCTGATACGTGCTGGCTTCTGGCCACTAAATGTTGGAGCGGCTAGAGCGAAGAAGGCTAATACCAGAGTCAGAATTCTGACGATCATGAGCATTTGGAATAAGAATGTTGCAAAGCCAACAAAAAGAACTGCTGTAGAAATCACTCTTCCTTTTTCTCCGATATCTGGATTTGTTAACCAAAGTAGGAGAAGAGAACCCACAATTGAAAAAAATAGAAATATTGGTATATCCGTTGAGAAAAGGTGTCCGGTATCAAAGTCTGGATCTCTAAGAACTAGGAAGAGAAGGAAAAGTGGCGAAATCAACCAAGTCATGGAGAGGAGAGCTTTGCCTTTACTCTCATCGATTTTATCTCTTATGAGAGAGCCGAGAAAATATGAACAAATGGTAACCGCTAACATTATTGTCCAGGGAAGTTTAGTTGTCATTGCGACTGTTCCCGGTTCAGCAAGGATCTTTGGTGTTCTAGTTGATATATAGCTGTGGTGTCCGTAAGGAATCACCCAGAGTGAGAGGATAGCTAAAAGAAAAGTTCCAGAAAGTAGTGTCATGGAGCTGATTGTTTTATCTTCCTGGGCGGACTTTAACAAGAAACCGGTTCCAGCGATAAACACCCCTATTGCCAGCCAAATAATCGTTGCTCTGTCGCTAAAGGGTGCTAAAAGAGTTACTAACAGTATGAAAGCTCCAATTGCTAGTAGACGTTTTCCGACTTGCGAAATCAGGACACTTCTTGCGGCACGCCAGAAAGCCAAAGAGACTCCTGTAAGGAAAAGTAGAAATCCGAGACTCACCCAAATTCTTGCATATTGATGTTCAGGGTAAGCCTGCGTCATTAGTAGGCGCATATTGGTGGCAGTAGCAGACCACTGTCTTAGAGGGTTGAAAATGAAGCTAAGCAATCCACGGATAATTAGAAGAATGGCTGCAGTTGAGAGAATCGTGAGAATCGAATTAAAGGTATTAGAGAAAAGGTTGGCTTTGAGCCATTCGGTAGAAGAGAGAGCAGCGACTTTTGGAGGGAGTTGGCTATTAGGCGGCTCTATTGAAGAAGGCGTTTTAATTTGGTTTGGTGAAGAAGATTTTTTTAAGTTCATCATCGCTCCACAATTTTCATTCGGACGTTGTAGTAGTTGACTATTACAGAAATTGTTAACGAACAAGTTAGGTAGAAGAGCATCCAAATTGCCATTACGGGAAGTGATTTACCTGTTTGGTTGTAGACCGTTTGACCGACTTGCACGATGTCGCTGTAACCGACTGCTATTGCAAGCGATGTATTTTTCGTAAGATTCAGATACTGATTACCCATGGGTGGCAGGATGATTCTTATTGCCTGTGGTAGAACGATATGACGAAGAGATTGACCTCTACTTAGTCCAACAGCGTTTGCTGCTTCTATTTGACCTTTAGGGACAGCAAGAATACCGCCTCTTATTATTTCTGCGACAAAAGCAGAAGTGTAAAAAACTACACCAAAGAAAACCGCTGCGAATCCAGGGGTCATTGTTAGTCCGCTTGTGCCGTAGTTAGCAAATTTTCCTGGTTTGACTATGTCTGGCTTCATCGCATCGAATGGACGAGCGGCACCGTCTACTTCGAATTTAGCCTCAAGCATGTGAAACAGGTCTCGTCCACTGTTTAGGATCCATGAAGATATCCCAGTCCAACTAACAACGACAATTATTGCTATCAAGGCACCGGTGCCTACAAAAACCATTCTGAAAATATCATCATCAATCAAAGAAAGATGTCCGGTAGCGCTTCTACGACTAGCGAAGAAGTTACGGATCCAGCGAGTAGCGAAGAAAATAAGAATTACGGACAAAAGAATTTTAATTATTGACGTTGGAATGTTCTCGAAAAGAGTGGCTAGGCCTGCAAATATTTCACCTATAAAACCGAAAATTGGGTGGACAAAAATTCCAATAATAGCAAAGGTGCAGACGGTAAAAAACGACCAAGAAATTGCATGCGTATCTTGACCCGTTAGATCTTGTTTTCTGAGTCTTTGTTTTCTTATGAAGTATGCGGCTATGCATCCGACTCCAACAACGGTAATCCATTGGTAGAAGCCATCAGATATAAAAACTCTAGGCATTGAAATGCCTTTATTCGAGACATGGAACCATCCATTGATTGGGCCTGAATCGAGACTTACACGGGGCAGGGCGGTTAAAACAGCGAAATAGAAGATCATTTGGACTAGAAGGGGCACATTTCTTAAGGTTTCTATCCATATTCCTGCCAGGCGTTTAATAAGCCAATTATTTGAAAGACGTGCTAGTCCAACTATTACTCCAAGAAAAGTTGCGAAAATTATACCGACTACTGCCATGCGTAATGTATTAACCATTCCAACCCAAAGGGCTCTACCGCCAGTTGCAGGAGAGGTGTCGATGCCTTCGCTTAGTTGAATGTCAGGGGGGCGTTCAAGGAAATCAAAACCGGTATTTATATTTCTGGCTTGAAGATTGTCGCCGGCTTGTCCTGCTAAAAACCAGAGAGAAGATACTACTACTGCTAATAGTGCTAATTGCGTAACCCATTTGATTACAACTACGTCACGCCATAGGGGGACTCTTTGTGAGACTGCTTTCAGTGTGCTTGATTTTTCTTCTGCAGATGATTGCATAGGTTTTCTTTCAGCTTAAACCTGAGACCTGGTTATGGAAATCATAGCAAATACTAACGTCTCTGTATAAGTAAAAAAGTCCTAGGCCCAAGGTGAAATTCACCTTGGGCCATTAGGACTTTATTTAAAGATAAGAGTTTTACTTATCGTGCTGGTGGAGCATAAATAAGTCCACCATCTTTCCAGCCAGCATTAGCGGAACCTTCACGGTAGAGACCTACTGGATTGAGGTTTCTGTTGTAAATGTCGCTGTAGTTACCGACTTGTTTGATCACTTGATGGAAAGCGTCAGCGCTTAGTCCCATAGTGGTCTGGAGTTCACCGTCACCGCCTAGTAGACGTCCAAGCTCTCCTTCTTTAACTGCTGAGTCAACGTTGCTTTGGTTTACTCCGTATTCATCAGCAATGATTGTTGCATAAACGGTCCAGTTCACTGCATCTGCCCACTTTGAGTCATTTTGACCGTAGGTAGGTCCTAGAGGCTCCTTGGATATTGGAGTAGCTGGGAAAATTACCCATTCCTCATCGGCAGGTTGCTGTTTAACTTTACGACCCACGAGAGCCGATCCGTCAGTAGTTGAAATGTCACAAGCTCCGTCTATAAATCCTTGCCAGTATTCGTCACTGGTTTCGAATGTCTTGAGTGTGATATTTACACCTGCAAGAGATGCGTATTCAGAAACATTCTTTTCAGTTGTTGTTCCTGCGTTTGTGCAAACGACTGCACCTTCAAGGTCAGCTGCTCCAGAGTTTGCGGTAAACCCATCTGAAGCGCGGCCCATAAGCTGCTGTCCGTCATAATAAGTTGTTGGTCCAAAGTCCATACCGACATCGGTATCACGGCTTTGAGTCCAAGTTGTGTTACGAATCAGTACGTCAACATCGCCACTTTGTACGGCGGTGAAACGCTCTGATGCTGTTAGAGAAGTGAACTTAACTGCGTTTGCATCTCCAAGAACTGCAGCTGCTACGGCACGACAGTAGTCGGCATCAAAGCCGGTTACTGAACCGTCAGCTTGAGTTTCTGAGAATGCAACAGCGCTTCCACTTACTCCACAGTGCAAGGTTCCACGGGCTTGAACGGTGTCAAGAAGACTTCCGTCAGCAACCATTTCAACTTGCGCTGTTGTAGCAACGGCAGCTGCTGTTGTAGCAGGTGCTGCCGCTGGTGCTTCTTCTTCATCGCTACCACAAGCAGCTGCAACAACCCCAATGGCTAGTGCTACTGCAAGTAGTTTTACGAACTTGCTGGTCATAAGTAATTCCCCTCCAATTAACTGGGATATTCAAATAGGCTTTTCCTA
>QCLO01000039.1 GCA_003214465.1 Acidimicrobiales bacterium AG-414-N20
TGGATCTGGTGTAAATGGATTAGATGTGGGATCAGGTTCAGTTGGGTCAGGTGTTGTGGTTGTTGTGGGTGGGGGTGGAATGAAATCTATTCCTATACAGGTGGTTCCGTCGTTGATCGCTGATGCCTGGGAATTGGCGACTCTTCGGATGTTCGCGGTTCCGGCGTTTAAGTTGACGCTCGGGATGAGGATTTCGTATACGCCGTCGCCGCTGTTGGATGAGAAGTAGATTTTGTCTTCGTGGCTCCATGCAGCTCCGAACCCTCCGTTGGTGAGCTGTGCGGGTGATCCGTTGTTTTTTAGATCAATTGTCCAGAATCCGGTCGGGTTTTCGTATGAGTAGATCCGCAGTTTATGATCCCAACTGTGGACTCCCATGGCGTAATAGCGTTCACCCTGACCCAGATCAACTTTTAGAGCGGCTGCGTCTGCGATTCCGTGACCGCCGGATCCTGATCGGGTGTGAACCGGAGAAATCCTTGACAGGTCGACGGCGTCACCGGGGTCAGAGAAGCTGTCCATGTCTGCGATTCCGCTGATCGCGTAGAAGTTCTTTCCGGAAGGCCAGATGAATCTTCCCAACCCGTCGACGTCACCGGCGTTGCTGTGAGCGGGAACTCGGGCTACGAACCCTACGTTGCCCGCCATGTCGAAACGAACCAGGTATCCGAAACCCTTAACTCTCATGAGCCCATAAAGGGCTCCGTCCACCGGGTTTATACCGATGCCGTTCAGGTGTGTGTACCTCGGGTTCCTGTTGAACGAGATTGAGAAAATATCTGAATAGGCGCCTGTTTGAACGTCAAGTTGTTTCACGGTGTGGCCCAAGCCCGGTGTTCCCATTACTTGTATGAGAGAAGGGAACGCTTCACAGTCAAATGGTTCCACTTCGATGGGTTCAGGATTCTGTGTCGGTGGAGGGGGTGGTGTGGGAACGGTGATATAAGCCCTGTTGGATTCTGCAATGTCTCCATTGGCGTAAGTTCCTAGAACTTCGAAACTGTGGATTCCGTCTTCAAGGTCGTAGAAGACATCTTCGGGGATTTCAGTGTTGTTGATTGTTCTGGTTTGTGGTTGCCCTGAGGGTCCAAACCATGCCAGAACGTATTCCAACAAGCCGTTTGTGGTGCTCGGCACCCAGTTCACATAACCGTCGCTGCCAGCAGCGGAAGCGAACAAGCTGATGTCCACTGATACAGCTGTCGGAGGTAGTAACGGGATCTCCATGGGCACACAGTTATTGCCGTCAGGTGTGGGTTCCAACCCGGCACCACACTGGATAGCAGTCACTGCGGTTATCAGGGTCGGTGTTGCCGAACCGGTATCTGTTGTTACTACCGATATCTGGCTGTCTGCTACTGCTTGGTAGGCGGTAGGTGACGAAGCGTCCACCACAGAGATGGTGATAGTTGAGTTCTGGTCGCCGTCGACTGCGTCATCGCTGATTCCTGTGACTGTGACGGTCTGCGGGGTCGCCCAGTTGCTGCCCGTGAAAGTCAAAGTCGATTTATCTATGGTTGCTTCACCGGTGTCGGAAGCTGTCAGGGACAAAACCACATCTGATGCCGGTACAGCGCCAAGAACGACCGTGAAGGTTGCGGTCGTCCCGGATTCTGCAACCGTCACAGATGTAGGTGAAACCGTGATGTTTCCGGTAGGGGCGTTGAAGCCTCCTGGCGCGAGGTTGCCTGAAGAATCCAATTTAACGAGGAACATTTCTTTGTCGGTCAAGTTGAGGACCCCGTCCCCCGGGTCATAATCGACTTCTACGTTTGTCCAGATGTAACCGGACAAGTACACGTTGCCTGACCCATCCAAAGCCACCTGCCTACCATCCTCTTTGGTGGTAAGAGTCCCAAACTGTTTAGCCCAAACGTAGTTACCCGATGAATCCAACTTCGAAAGAAACACTGAACCACAACAGTTTCCTGCTCCTGCGGTCATAGTGGCGGTACCTTCACCGGGGTCGAAGTCGGCCGTGCCTCTGAAATATCCTGTGCTGTACACGTTGCCCAAAACATCCACGGCCACCGATTGTCCAGAAACATAAGCAGAACCTCCACTTTGTGCTTTGACCCACTGGTAGTTGCCCGCAGAGTCCAGTTTCCAGACAAATCCGCCTTCTCCGGTTCCCACCAAGGCAAACGCTTCGCCTGGACCTGGGTCAAAGTCACAATCCTCGGAATCGTTAATATGCTTCTGCTCAAAGTCTCCGACGAAGAATACGTTCCCCGACCCGTCTACCGTCAAACTACGGTCGTTTCCTCTCACCGGCGAATTAGGAATGGTCGACGAACCGTTACATTCAGGTCCCTTGGCCCACACGTAGTTGCCTGCAGAATCCAACTTCAAGATCCAAGCATCATTGCCGTGCTGCTGGCCGGCATCTGAAATAGTCAGGTTCGCAACACCCCCACTCGGATCGAAATCGATTGTCGCTCCATTAGTTGAAATACCAGCGGTGTATACATTCCCCGACCCATCCACCGCCACCGAGATCGGCCACGAATTCCTAGTGCCAGTCGGGGCTTCTATTTGTCTTAGCCAAACCTGCTCTCCCGACGAGTTCAACTTGAGTATGAAAGTGTCAGGTCTGGAATGTTCTGGACGGGAGCTGTTGAGTGTCGTGACACCGGCCCCATGTTGAAAAGAGGTCGACCCCCAGAATGTTCCGACGACGTACACGTTGCCCGCACCGTCCGCCGCTACCGAGTACGCGTCAGCTTCCCCTAAGTGGCCACCGTCGTACAACGTTCCTGGAACGTTCTCACTGCCGATACGGTAAGCCCACACAAACTCACCCGACGAGTTCAACTTGGACACGAACGCGGCTTTCCTTTGCACATAAGTTTGCACAAGGTTTGTGACACCGGCACCCGGGTCAAAGTCAACTGAACCGCCGTTGAACGTTCCTGTGGTATACACGTTGCCGTTTCCATCGACAGCGATCGAACGCGGATAGGCGTGGCACGTTACGTTACTGACGTCGTTGCCGAACTGGCGAGCCCAGTAAGGCTCAGCGAACAAATCCAGTTTCATCACAAAACTTTGTGTACCGCATCCCGCGGTGTTGTCGGCAGTCATAGTTGTGGTACCAGTCGGACTCGCGTTGAAGTCAACAGAACGTTGAAAACGACCGGTCAAATACATGCTCCCTGCTGCATCCACCGCGAGAGACTCCCATCCAGTCTCGTTATTAAATTGGGCAGCCAAACCATCATTCTCGGTGACTCCGCCCCACACAGCTACCGCACCATCTTCCGAACTCCACGCACCCGCGGTTGAACCAGACAACCCCACTACCGCCGAAACAGCCAGCACCGCTGTGACGACAACCTTTTGCACACGCGTGACCATGCTAAGACGCTTCACAAAACCGGATTTCAAAACCAACTACTCCCACATGACAAATCTGTTCGTCTAAAGAGTTTAATAAATCAATATCCTTAAATTACGCATAAAGGTTAAAACCCCTGATTAGAAACGTTTGCCCTCGTAGCTCAGTTGGATAGAGCGACCGCCTCCTAAGCGGTAGGCCGCAGGTTCAATTCCTGCCGAGGGCGCTTATGGAAAAAGAAACTGAAATTAACGACGCACCAGCCTGGTACCGCAAAGCCATGGATGTCCCCTATGAAGACCACATGGTCAATGTCGAAGGAGTCGACATCCACTATTTGACTTGGGGTGAAGCCGGCCGGCCGGGTCTTGTTTTCGTCCACGGCGGTGCCGCTCATGCACACTGGTGGACTCACGTGGCTTCCCAGTTCGCGCAAATCTACCGTGTTGCCGCTCTTGACCTTTCAGGTCACGGTGACAGTGGAAGACGTGAATCGTATTCGTTGAACCAATGGTGCGATGAGGTCGCAGCTGTGGCTGCTGACGCCAAAATGGAAGGTCCGCCTATCATTATCGGCCATTCAATGGGTGGTTACGTGACTTTAGCTACCGCCGCGAACCATCCTGACAAGCTAGCGGGTGCGATAATCCTGGATTCTGCTGTGACAGCACCTGACCCTGAGATGCAGGTTCAGCGCAGAAGCCAGTTCGCGAATCCTAAAATTCACGCCGATTTTCCAACAGCTATGGCAAGGTTCCGTCCGGTACCTGAACAGGAGAACACTGAACCTTTCCTTATGCGCCATATTGCTCGCATGTCTTTAACCGAGGTTGAAGGCGGTGTGACATGGAAGTTCGACCCGGCTGTCTTCCAAGAGCAACGCCGTTCTGCAGCTGATGAACTTCTTCGGCAAGTCACCTGCCGTATTGCTTTGTTCAGAGCTGAAAACGGGCTTGTGACACCAGGTATCGGAGCTTACATGTACGAACAGCTAGGTCGTGTGGCCCCTATCGTGGAGATCCCTTTGGCGGGCCATCACATGATGCTCGACCAGCCTCTGCTAGTAGTAGCTGCGATACGGACACTTTTAGCTGACTGGGAACATTCAGTTCCTTTCGAAAGAGACTGAGCGGACTCTGAAAAATGACTATCAGGGAACTACGGTCACTTCTATGAGTATGCGCCTCTACGACACGAGCCGACGTGAAGTTGTTCCTTTCGAACCTGGTCCCACTGTTTCAATGTATGTATGTGGGATAACCCCCTACGACGCGACTCATCTCGGTCATGCATTCACCTATCTTTGTTTCGATGTGCTGATACGCCGTCTTGAAGACCTCGGTCATGAAGTCAAAATGGTTCGTAATGTCACCGACGTTGATGATTCAATACTCGCAAAAGCTAAAGAAATCGATGTTGACTACTTAGAGTTGGGCTTATCTGAGACTGCACAGTTCAGAGATGACATTAAAGCACTAGATTTACGTCCCGCTGTTGCTGAACCCACTGTCACAGGTTCAATCGACGAAATTGTTTCTCTTATAAGCCAGCTAGCTGAGAAGGGACACACCTACACGGTTGATGGAACAACTTTTTTTGATGTAACTACTTTCTCTGATTTTGGGAAAATTTCTGGTTACGACGAACCAACAATGATCTCTTTCGCTAACGAACGCGGCGCTAACACCGAAGATGAACGACTTCGCAATCCTCTTGATTTCATTTTGTGGCAGAAATCAGAAGAAGGTGAACCTTCTTGGGATTCACCATTCGGGCCCGGGCGACCCGGATGGCATATTGAATGCTCAGCAATGGCCATGTCTGAACTCGGCCCGACAATCGACCTTCACGGAGGTGGCGACGATCTGATCTTCCCTCATCATGAATGCGAAACAGCTCAAAGTGTCGCCGCAAACGACAGTCCTTTTGCACGCCATTGGATGCACGTGGGGATGGTCGCCTATGAAGGGGAGAAAATGTCTAAATCTTTGGGAAACCTTGTTTTCGTTCGTGACCTCAAAGCCGAGCATGACCCCAGAGCTATCAGGTTGGCGCTGTTATCCCACCATTATCGTGGGGGTTTCGAATGGTTTGATGGTGATATTGACAAAGGTGAAGCAATGTTGAAAAGAATGCTTGAAGCAGCATCCTGCTCTCACGGACCTGACTCTGAAAATCTTTTAACTGAAGTCAGGGAGGCAATTGATGACGATATGGATCTTCCTAAAGCGTGTCAACTTATCGACGACTTCGCTAAAAGAACAATTGAAGGTGAAGGAGATGACTCTCACGCCAAAACAGCTTTAACTCAAGCAGCGGCAATCCT
>QCLO01000040.1 GCA_003214465.1 Acidimicrobiales bacterium AG-414-N20
TTCGTTAGTAGCGCTATAGAAAATCCTCTTTTTTGTACTTCAATTGCTTTTTGGACCATAGGTTTGATAATTGTGTAAGGAGTTGTAAGGCCACTTTTTGTATTTGAATAAACGGTTTCTATTTCATCGCCATACAGATTTACAGAGTATTTATCTGCATAAGGTTCAAGTTCTTTCTGGATCTGACCTAAATCTATTTCACCCCTTTCGGCACGGTGCCATGGGTGGTTAGTTGAGACGCCAAGTGGACCCATTACTATTTCTCGAATCACTTCTACTGATGTCTCAGCGCGTTCAGCTAAAGGAACAAATTTGTTAGTTATGGATGTGATCATCACACCGCCGTAGTCAAAAACTACGGCATCAAAAGTTTTATCCAAAAAACTTAGTCTCCTTCGACAGACCAGAATTTTGAACTCGCAATTCTGTCTTCACCATAGACAGGATCATCTGCATCGATTCTAAATTTCCTGGTATCACTTCCGACCATGCCATTTCCTCCAAGGGTCTTGCGCATGTTGTGATAGTTGTCGTGATCAAAATGGTCATCCAAACTTTGACCTGTAGTCCACAATTCGTAAACCTGTATTCGAGTTGACACACACGGATCAGCGGCAAAACAGTAAGCAAGACATCCTGATTCGTCGTCACGAGTGGCTTGTTGAAGGGGTCGGCTTTGTTCTAAAGCGGTGTTTCGATGTTTTTCGTCTTCAAAGTCAATAGTTCCAGCGATAATAATCATAGATTTATTCCTTTAGATATAAAAGTTAGTACCGGTCCCACTTGCCAGCTTCACGTAGCATCCCAGAACCGGATTTTATGAAACGATTGTTTCCGCCGGAAGTTGTTTGTCCTCCATCAACTACCAAAACGTGGCCATTAACCAGTCGAGCATCATTGCTAGCTAGATAGGCGGCTGCAGCAGCGATATCTTCAGGTTGCCCAGCAATTCCAAGCATTGATCTGGAGGCCATTCCTTCAGCAGTTTCTTCCAATTTTTCGTGATCACCTGTTGTAACAGTTGCAGTCATAGCAGTCACTGTATTGCCTGGAGCAATAGCATTGCTTCTCACACCGTGTTCACTTAACTCCGATGCCACTGATTTCGCTAACCCTATAACACCATGTTTAGCGGCTGTGTAACCATGTGACCCAAGCCCTCCCAGCACTCCAGCAGTGCTACTTGTTGAAATGATTGAACCTGAACCTTGCGGAATCATCACTCGAGCTGCATGTTTGCAACCAAGAAAAACGCCTTTAAGTAAGATAGCAATGGTTGTATCCCAATCATCGGTGGGCGTATCCGCAATCGGTCCAACTACGCCGACTATTCCTGCATTATTAAACATGCAATCTAGACGACCAAATTTTTCAACAGCTAGATCTACCGCTGCGGCAACCTGATCTTCTTGTGTAACGTCGGTTCTAATGAAAACAACAGACTCTCCAAATTCTGCTGCGAGTGCTTCGCCTGCTTCTTGTTGAATATCAGCTGCTACGACAGAAGCTCCTTCTTCCACGAACCGGTGAACAGTTCCTGCTCCTATACCACTGGAAGCGCCAGTTATTACAGCGACCATTCCTTCAAGTCGTTTTGTCATAAAATTTATTCTTTCTAATCAAGTCTAATTTGGCATCCAACTACCATGAGCGCCATAAGGCACTCTCTGTGGGATGTGGATAGTAGCTACTGGATCTGATTCAAAATCTTGAGCATCAATAATGATAAATTTTGATGCATTTGTGTTCTCATCATGTACAAGACACATAATCCAACCTTGATCTTCTTTTGCATTAGATGATGCAGGAGCAAAAACTGGTTCGCCTCCTTTTACTCCAGAACCAAGTTTGTGTTCTAGACGCTCACCTGTTGCAAAATCATATTTGTACAAAGACTCTCCGTATTCGACAGAGTCTTTGTTTTCAGGCAAAGACATTACATATCCGAAACGCGCTGGGAGTCCTACACGGCGGTCATCAACACGCCCGAAATCAACTGCTTTATCATCGATTTGCTCTTCACTTACTTTTCCAGTTGTTGTATCAATCGTCCATTTCCAGAGATGCCCTTGAGCAGAGTAGTCATCGGCTGAGTTAGCAAATGCTGATTCAAGACGGGATACATGAATAATTATGTTTTCGCCTTCTTCATGAGCGTTGACTGGATGAAACACGTAACAAGGATCAATTTCGAGCCAAGAAATTGAATTATTGTCGCCGTCTCTTTTCATTACTCCAAGACGTGCACCAGCTTCTGGGTCGAATCGAAATGGTAAGCCACTTTCATCAATAGCCTCAAGATTAAAAGTCAATGGAAGATCCATAAAAATTGTGTGGTTTCGAGTGATATTGAAATCGTGCATCATGACGATATTTGGAATATCTATTCCTTCGGATTGAATTAATTCTCCATCAGCGTTAACACGATGGTAGTTAAGGTAGGGAGCTTCGAAATTGAAGTAACTGAAAAACATCATTTCACCTGTCTCGGGACAAATTTTTGGATGTGCGGTCATGGAAGTTTTCAATTTTCCATCAAAGTCCCAAGGGCCAACTGTTTCTAATTCTGGTGTTAATTCATAAGGGAAATGACCTTCTTCTAGAGCAAGAATTTTTCCAGCATGTCTAACAACATGGGTATTAGCAGTTCCCATTGTTAGGTCTCCCATAGCAGCCATAGGGTCATCGCCGGCTTCACCTTTATAGACGCGTGTTTTGACAAATCGATTCTTATACCAAAGTGCTTTTCCATTTTCTAGCGATATGCCATGCAGCATTCCATCTCCGAAGAACCAATGAGGAGACCATCCGCTGGAAGGGTTAGGACCTACACGCAAATATGTACCGCTAAGCTCTTCAGGAATATTTCCTTCGACTTTTAAGTCGTTTGCGGTTATCTCTTCTAACATCGGCGTCCAGTTGCCGCTTAGATGCCATAATTTTTGGTCAGTTTCTGTTGTAGTCATTGATCCCCCGTTACATTCTTATAAAGATCGTATCGTCAGGCTTTCCCTTAATACTCGTTGGCACTGTACGATATTTTTATGAGTTAAATACTTTTGACTCAAAGGTATTAAAATAAAACGTTAGAAGTTATAAGGAAAGGCGAGAATGACGCAGGTTTCCGTGCAGGACACAGTACTAGTAGGAATCCCAGGGGAACCCCGTTTGATCGGGGGGAAATGCCCAGATTGTGGCAATCATGTTTTTCCAATGCAAAAAGATTGCCCTAAATGCACAGGTGATCAGATTGAAAAAGTTGAATTATCAACTAAAGGAATTTTGTGGACTTGGACCATACAAGGCTTTCCGCCGAAGTCACCTCCTTATATTGGTGAAACTGATCCAGAGAATTTTGAAGCGTATGGAGTTGGATACGTAGAACTCCCAGGCGAAGTGAAAGTTGAAGCTCGACTTACAGAAAATGATCCGACACGTTTACGAGTCGGAATGGAGATGGAACTAACAGTCGTTCCTTTAGCTATAGACGAAGAAGGTAATGAAGTAGTTACATTTGCTTTTCAACCAACTGAAAATAACTAGTATGTATATTGAGACAAGAAGGGGATATAGAAATGCATGATGTTGCAATTGTAGGGATTGGCATGCACGAATTCGGTCGCCACGACGGAGTGACTGGAATGGATCAAGGCGTAGTGGCTGTTCGAAGAGCCTTAGCTGATGCAGGAGCTCAATGGGAGGATTTAGAGTTTGCTTTTGGCGGAAGTAAAGATGCCGGTTCACCTGACACGATGGTTTCACGTCTAGGTTTAACAGGTTTGCAATTTATAAATGTTCATAATGGTTGTGCTACTGGTGGCTCAGCTTTGATTTCTTCTTATAACGCAATACGGTCAGGTACTTTTGAAATTGGCATTGCTTTAGGTTTTGACAAACATGAACGAGGTGCTTTCAGAGTTAGAACTCGAGGAGACAATCTTGAATGGTATGGAGAGTCTGGAATGGCCCTCACTACACAGTTTTTCGGTATGAAGATAAATAGGTACATGCATGATTATGGGATAACTCAAAATACTTTGGCTAAAGTATCGACAAAAGCTTTCCGTAACGGTGCATTAAATCCAATGGCATGGCGCAGAAAACCATTTTCTGAAGAAGAGGTTCTTGAATCAACTATGCTTTCTTACCCATTGACTCAATACATGTTTTGCTCTCCAGGTGAGGGAGGTGTAGCTCTTGTTCTAGTAAGAGCAGATAAGGCTAAAGAATTTACAGATAATCCTGTTTATCTAAAGTCATGTGTAGTTAAGTCACGTCGTTTTGGAAGTTTTGAAGTTTTCTCACCTCACCTTGCCAATGAATTCAGTGAAGGACCAACAGTAGATGCGTCCAAAGCAGCTTTTGAAATGGCCGGAATAGGACCAGATGAAATTGATTTAGCGCAACTACAAGATACAGAAAGTGGAGCTGAGGTCATGCACATGGCAGAAAATGGATTCTGTGAGCATGGAGAACAAGAATCCATGATCCAAAATGGGGAAACCGAAATCGACGGAAGGTTCCCTGTAAATACAGACGGTGGCTGTTTAGCAAATGGCGAACCAATAGGAGCGTCGGGATTAAGACAGGTCTATGAAAATGTTCTACAGCTTCGTGGTGATGCTGGTGAAAGACAAGTACCAAATGACCCCCAGACTGCCTATACGCATGTATACGGAGCACCGGGTATATCAGGCGTAACGATTCTTTCTAAATAGAAAAGTTTCTATTACAAGACTTCTTTTATTTAGCTTTAAGAGGTTCTGTTGGATCGAAAGTCACATGAAGCTTGTTGAGACTCCTTAGTACAAGTCCTGGCATGTGCTTGTAGTCATTTTTTTCCTCACAAAGAGCTAAATTTGGAAGTCGATCTAAAACAACGTTTAGAGCTATGTGCTGTTCAGTTCGTGAAAGACCTGACCCCGGACAATGGTGTTCCCCTAGCGAAAAAGCCATATGTCGCTTCAAGTTCTTTCTTTCTAAATCAACATCATCAGGATTATCGAACATTCTTTCATCGCGATTAGCTGCCGCGTAACGAATGTGAATCACAGAACCCTTAGGAATGGATACTCCATGAAACTCTTCATCTTGAGTAGTTTCTCGGTAGAGGCCCTGTGTCGGTGACTCAAGTCTCAAAACTTCTTCGATGAAAGGTTGTACAAGGTCACGATTATTTAAGATTTTTTCATACAAACCGTCTTCTCGTAAAAGAATCCACAATCCGGAGGTAAGTGCAAAGGTCGTAGTCTCATTACCCCCTATGTACAGGTGGTCAATTATTCGAACAATTTCACTGTCTGTAAGCGGTCGTTCATCTCCAAAAATCCCTTGAGTTAGGTGACTTATTACATCGTCTTTTGGATTT
>QCLO01000041.1 GCA_003214465.1 Acidimicrobiales bacterium AG-414-N20
GTCTGAGTCTGCTTTCAAAACAGTTTCTATACTGTCGGCGTTTTCACCAGACCATTCTTGCAGGGTTGCCGAGATCACTTCTGAAATTTCTTTCCATAGGAGTCGACCCGAAAGAAACGCGGAAACTGCTTCTTCATTAGCAGCGTTTAGCCATGCCGGGGCCGTTCCTTTTTGTCTACCGGCCTCATAGGCGATATTTAGACAAGGGAAAGATTTTTTGTCTGGAGGTTCAAAATTCAATTCGATCATTTTCGACCAGTCAATTTCCCCAAAAGGATCGTTAATCCTGTCAGGGTAAGTTAGTGCGTACGCTATGCAGAGCCTCATGTCTGGATTTGACATTTGAGCCAAAGTCGCACCATCAGAAAATGTCACCATTGAATGAACAATTGATTGAGGGTGTATAACAACGTCTATATTTTCATATGGAATTCCAAATAGTTCATGGGCTTCGATGACTTCTAAACCTTTGTTCATGAGTGTTGAAGAATCAACGGTAATTTTAGGCCCCATATCCCAAGTCGGATGAGACAAGGCGTCCTCTATAGAAACGCTTCGAAGACGCTCAGCCGAAAATCCTCGAAATGGTCCACCTGAAGCGGTCAGAACTATGTTTTTTATATCCTTTTGGGTCGCATTCAGACCAAGGCATTGATGGATAGCACAATGCTCGCTGTCGACAGGAATCAACTCTGCTCCCTCTATTGAACGAAAATTTTGAATTAGAGGACCGGCAGCAATCAGAGACTCTTTATTTGCTAATCCAAGTCTTTTCCCTGCCTTCAGTGCTGAGATTGTAATAGGAAGACCTGCGAATCCAACCACTCCGTTGATTACGACATCAGCTACAGGACAAGAGTTAGCTAATGCTTCTGGACCTGAAATTACATCAATTTGTGGAGGTAATTTTTGTCGTAGTTCTTTTTCTAACAACGGATCAGAAATTGCAACTATCTGAGGTTCATGTTTTTTTGCTTGCTCTATCAATAGTTCGACAGATTTGGCTGCTCCCAAAACAACCACTTCAAATTCATCCGGATGATCTTGAATGATCTCAAGTGTTTGAGTTCCAATAGATCCCGTCGACCCCATTACGGCGACAGTTGTCGCTACCATCTAGTAATTTTACCTGTTAAATCTTTTATCGCTATATGAAATCAAGTAGCAAAAAGATTTAACAAACGAGCCGTGAAATATGTCGCCGGAAGAACAAACAACAAAGCATCAAAACGGTCAAGAAAACCACCATGTCCTGGTAATACAGAACCCATATCTTTGACTCCTAGGTCTCTCTTAAGCATTGATTCGGACAAATCTCCTAGTGGCGCTGCCAATGCACCCACTAGACCTAGAACAAAAGCTGTTCCAAGATCACCAGGGTCTTGCCCAAAGGGAGTTATCTGCCCCACTACGATCACACCGGTAAGAAATGAAATTGCCATGCCACCTAATAAGCCTTCCATAGTTTTATTAGGACTGACCGAAGACAAAGGAGTTCTACCCATCAGTCTTCCCACTAATAGCCCACCTGTGTCATAACCGACAGTTATTAAGACAGCTGCTAGGAGCATTCCGACGCCGTTTTTATCACTAAGCATCAGGCCAATGAAACACCCTAATAACCCTATATAGCCGACACCAAACAAAGTAATGGATGTGTTCGCTATGGGCATGTTCCGATCTACACCTGTTAGATACCAGAGAAGTGTAAACGTTACTGTCAAAGCCAATATAAGAGGAATAGCAGATTCAAATCTCCAATACGCTCCAAGATTCAAAGCAGCAATGGCTGTCATTCCTAACAAGGTCGCCGGCTGGTAACCCGCACGTCGCGCTGCTAGAAAAAATTCTGACCCAGCAAAAACAAGCAGCACAGTGCTGAATATCAAAATTGCTGTAGCACCTATTGCACATACCGCTAGAAAAATCGCTCCGAGAGCTAACCCTGTTGCAAGCGCTTTAGGCATGTCTCTACTTTGTGAATTCTGAGTTTGCACAGACGGCTGATTTGACGGTTGAAAAGTTTGAGACACTTCTTCTGTCTTTATTTCTTCAGGAGGGAGTACGGGTGGGTTAAATTCTCCGCTAAAAGGATCATTCTCCGGTAGCTCTTCATCAAAAAAAATTGCGGCAGTCGCTTCATCTAAATCGCCTACAGGTTGCTGCGACTCATGGTCTATTAAAACTTCATCAGACCATTTTGGTTTTTGATCGATTTCGGACCACAAATCGTCATTTTGACTTTTTTCTTCAGGTTCTTCAGTCCAATGAGGCAATTCTTCCGAAGACTCACTTTCTCCGCCAAATACTGACCTTCCTGGCTCTACAACATCTTCAGGAGTTTCAAGTCCAAGAATTCGGATCTCCTCAAATTCATCTGATCCTCTGTGATCTGCCACAAGTCACCTCACTATTCTTTTAAAACTAAACATCTAACAACTCTTCTTCCTTGGAAGACCTTGATTTTTCAATCTCACTTTCGTTTACATGAGTCAAATCATCAAGCTGAGAAGACAGCCATTGAATGTTGTCTTCAGAAACTCCGCCATTGCTAGCTAAGTCATCCAAATCCTTTCTAGAATTTCGTCTGATTCCGCGTAAACGATTTTTTCCTTCTTCGGCCATACCATTAACCATTCGTACCAGATCTTGGCGTCGTTCTTGTGTCAGCTCAGGGAAAATCAATCTGATAGTTCTTCCATCAGTACTTGGAGTCAACCCTAGATCAGCCTGATTTAGACATCTTTCAATTGCCTCAACATTTCCTTGGTCATGTGGGGTTATTAGTAATTGTCTTGCCTCAGGAACAGAAAAAGAAGCTAATTCCTGCATGGGCATTTCCACACCATAGGCCTCAACCGTTAAACGTTCGACAATCGATGAAGAAGCCCTACCGGTTCGAACTGTTCCAAACTCGCGACGAACATGAGCTACAGATTCAGTCATCTTTTCTTTTGCTTCATCCAAAATTATCTGGAGGAGTTCTTCACTCACCGCTACCTCTTTCTCCTAAGAGACTAGTGTACCTACGGTGTCTCCAGCGAGTATTGACCTAACATTACCTGCTTGCATTAAATCGAACATGACGATTGGAAGGTCGTTATCCATACAAAGAGTTATCGCAGTTGCATCCATGGCTTGCAGACCTTTTTGAATAACTTCTATATGTGAAACCTCTTCCAGCAAAGTAGCGGAAGGGTCGATTTTAGGGTCAGCTGTGTATATTCCGCCGGTTCCGGAATGGGTTCCTTTCAAGACAACACCAGCTTCTATTTCTACTGCACGGAGTGCTGCAGTCGTATCAGTCGTGAAGAAAGGATTTCCTGTTCCACCTGCAAAAATAACCACCCTCCCCTTTTCTAAATGCCGAATAGCCTTTCGTCGAATATATGGCTCAGCTATCTGTGCCATATGTACAGCTGTTTGAACACGAGTTGGTTGACCTAATTGTTCAAGTGTGTCCTGTAGGGCAAGTGCATTGATTACGGTAGCCAGCATTCCCATATAGTCAGCTTGAGCTCTGTCCATACCGGCTCCAGCTCCGGCCATTCCTCGCCAAATATTTCCACCACCGACTACTATCGCTATATCAACTTCGTATTCAGATCTAACTTGAAAAATTTCTTCAGCTATTACACCGACGATGTCTCCATCAATTCCAAATCCTGCATTGCCTGCGAAAGCCTCTCCAGAAACCTTTAAAACGATTCGATCCCATTTAGCTTTTTTAATTTTTGACGACTTGTCAGATCCAGAAGGTGCCATGTTTAGTCACCGATAAAGGCTTGCTCAAATCTGACTATCTGACCTTCTCCGATAGTTTCCTGAACTGTTGTCTTATCACCATGTAGTCCTTGTTCTAGGAGAACTGATTCTTTATACCATGCAGTTAGTCTGCCTTCGACAATTTTGTCCCACGCTTGCTCTGGTTTACCTTCCGCTTTTGTGACTTCTAACAAAGAGGTTCGTTCTTGTTCAACTAGATCTTCTGGAACTTCTTCTCTGCTAAGGGCTGTTGGCTTAGCGAAAGCGATGTGCAGCGCTACTTGGTGAAGTGTTTCTTGATCAACTCCTGATGCTTGTAATAAAACTCCGTTAACACCTCGTCCATCTTGCACATGCAAATACGTGTCTACTAGATGATTATCATCTGCTTCGATTAGTGTGACTTTCCCAACTGAAACGTTTTCTTTTATCGATAGTCGAACGTCGTCAATAACTTCAGCTCTAGCCTCAATTGCCTGTTCACCTTCTTGTAAAACTACCTCAGCGAGGCTATTAACTAATTCTACAAAACCATCTGACTTTGCTGAGAAGTCAGTTTCACAACACAGATGAACCATTGCAGCTTTATTACCGTCTGTCGCTATGGCAACAGCTCCTTCACTGTTATCTCGATCTGATCGAGACGCAGCCTTAGCTAGACCTTTCTCTCTTAGAGCTTGAGCCGCCGCTTCTGGATCTCCATTGCTGTCGACTAAAGCTTTTTTCGCATCCATCATTCCAGCGCCTGTTAGGTCACGAAGTTCTTTTACATCTTTTGCAGTTATTTCAGTCATTTTCAGACCCTTCACCTTCTGTTTCTGGTTCAGCTACTACCTCATCTTCAGAGTCACTGTTCTGAGCGTCTTCGGAGTTTTCTTGAGAGATTCTTTTCTCTCTTTCAGTTTCAGCAATAGCTGCTTCTTCGCGTGCTTTAGCTTGTTCTGCTGCCTTTTCTTCTGTATCGAGCGAAGGCGCTTCAGGTTTCTTTGAACGTGAGTTATGTATATGTCTGCCTTCTTCAACGGCTTCTGAAATCATGTGGCACATTATCTGACTAGCGCGAATTGCGTCATCATTTCCTGGTATCGCGTGTTCAATTACATCTGGATTGCAATCAGTGTCGACAATAGCAATGACGGGTATACCTAACTTGTTTGCTTCGGTGACAGCTATGTGTTCCCGTATCGTATCTATGACGAAAACTGCATCCGGAAGTCGTGTCATGTCTTTTATACCGGTTAAGTTACGCTCGAGTTTTTCAAGCTCACGGGTTAGCATTAGGGCTTCCTTTTTGATCATTGCATCAAACTCACCTGACTCACGCATACGCTGGTATTCCTGCATTTTGCTGACTCTTTTTGAGATTGTTTGGAAGTTAAAGAAGATGAAATGGTCGAAGCATTAGTTTC
>QCLO01000042.1 GCA_003214465.1 Acidimicrobiales bacterium AG-414-N20
ACAACCCAAACACCCACAACAACAGTTTTAATGCCGTCCGGCCCTGAGCAATTTCTAGATAGGGGGCCTTGGGTAGTAGGCGTACGTACTATTCAGTTAGAAGATCGGCCAGTTGAAGTTTGGTACCCCGTTGAACCAAATACAGTTGAAGGGCTAACACCTGAAATCTTTGACAGCATAAATGTGATCTCTGAAGTTGTTCGGCCTTTTATTCCAGGTGATCTCGGTGGTGCAGTAGATACAAATTCCTACAGGGATGCAGCTCCTGCAAGTAAGGGAGGTCCTTTCCCAGTTGCTGCTTATAGTCATGGAAGCCCTGGCTACCGTCAGGCAGCTACTTTTCTAACGAGCCATCTTGCTAGCCATGGTGTGATCACAATTGCCGTGGAGCATCTCGGTCGAAGCCTCACTACCCTATTGACCCCGTTGGCCGATTCTGATGCTCCGGAAGATAACGTTGCTGATCTTTTTGAAGCTTTGGAAGTTATTGATGAAGACTCTGAATTTGGCCCTATAACTGATGGTTCTAAAATAGTGATAATTGGACATTCTGCGGGCACGAGAACTGCGGCTCTTGCGACTGCGGATGATCGAGTCGCGGGTGTCGCTCTTCTCGCTGGTGGGTTTCAGGATCTTACAGTTGACCGGCCTGCTCTGCTGGTTGTGTTTGAAAATGACTCAATAGTTGAGCCATCAATCTCATGGGAATTACACGAAACACTCGATAATTCGATTTTCATTAATATCGCTGGAACTGGACACGCTACAGCGATAGACGCATGTCCTCTGATTCAAGAAAGAGGTGGCCTTACTGAATTGCGTGATGCTCTCGGTGATTCCACGGTTCGAGCTGGTGAAGATGGTTGTTTACCTGGTGACGCCGATGCAAGAGCTGTTCATGATCTTTTACGTATTTATCTGACTGGTTTCACCTATGAAGTTCTCGGCCTTCCGACAGGAACATTTAGAATGACAGCAGAGATCGCTGATCTAATTCCAGATATCGAACTTCGGGGATACAACGAGCCTCCATCTAAACCAGTTGAACTAACCGAAGTCCCGGAAACTTCTGTTGGATCTTTAATTGAAATAGAAGAAATAGATGTGGGTGAGATGGGTGTAGGTTTTCGTGTTATTTACGAATCGGAATCAATTCTTGGCGAACCAATTGAAGTAAGCGGTCTTGTATTGGCACCGGATCGCAATGCAAAAAAATCGCGCCCTGTTCTTTCTGTAACAAATGGAACTCCTGGTCTTGCAGACCAGTGTGCTCCATCACGACAAGAACCTTTGCCTAACCTTTCGCTAATACAACCATTTATTGAAGCAGGTTGGGTAGTTGTAGCATCTGATTTCGAAGGACTAGGCACCGATGGTATTCATCACTACATAGTGGGTGAAAGTGAAGCCCGCGGAATATTTGACATCGTAAGAGCAGCAAAAAACATTGACGGAATAAATGCTGATGGACCCCTTGTAGTTTGGGGTCATTCTCAAGGTGGGCACGCAGCATTACATGCCAGCCAACGCTGGCTGGATCTAGCCCCAGAATTGAACCTAGTAGGTGTTGCAGCGGGAGCACCTCCTTCACAGTTTCCTTTACTTAAATCGTTTCTACAAAGCGGTCCTTTTCAGGGATACCTAGTAATGGTCGGTGCCTCTCTTAGTTCTGCCTATCCAGAACTCGATTATGAAAGCCTTGTTAAACCTCAATATTTGCCTCTTTTAGAAGAACTAGAAAAAGGCTGCTTGGGCCACATTTTTGAAGTCTTCAACCCAATTCCTTACGAAGAGTTTTTTAACCATCGATGATATTTTTTCTCTTCCAGAATGGAATGCTCGCCTTACAGAAAATGATACAAACCAAAGAAAACTTCAAGCCCCTACTGTTATTCTTCATGGAACAGACGACGAGCAGATACCTTTTATCGCGAGCCAATTACTTTTAGGTCAACTTTGTGCTTTCGCTGATTCTGCTCCTATCGAACTTAAGGAATACCCAGGCGTCACTCATGCGGCATCGGTAATTGCATATTGGGATGATTTAATAAATTGGTCTAATGAAAGAATCAGCGGTATTCCTGCTAATGACCAATGCAATTAGCTAACCTGAGTTCGTTTGAGATTTTGGAAATAAAAATCTTATAACCAATACAGCTAAACCTAATCCGACTATTTGCATCAGAATAAACATCGGTGCTGAAGATGGTTCTATTCCTGCGAAAGTATCCGAGAGCATCCTAGCTACTGATACAGCCGGATTAGCGAAGCTTGTCGATGAAGTGAAATAGTAAGCACCTCCTATATACGCCCCAACAACATAGGGAATATGATTTGATCTCTTAGTTTTCAACAAGCTGAATACGATGAGCAAAAGACCTAATGTAGCGATTACTTCAGCAAGCCATAAATTTGCACCTGACCTTGTCTTTTCTGCTAACTGAAACCAATCCAAGTCAAACATAATGTTCGCTAGTACAGTTCCTGCACAACCTCCAATGACCTGAAAGACAATTACAGGTATAACTTCATTTTTTTGGCGGTGTCCAAGAAGCCATGCTGTGACCGTAACTGCTGGGTTGAAATCTGCTGAAATCGTTCCGAAAATTGAAATTATTGCTATGAGTACTCCCGTAGTCGCAGCTGCATTTTGCAACAGTTGTAGTCCGACGTCTGATGGGCTTAGCCTTTCAGCCATTATTCCGGAACCAATCACACCGATTAGAAGAAACATAGTTCCTAAAAATTCAGATAGAAGGATACGAGGTCGGATTAAAAACATAATCTGAACTTTACAAATCTTGGGTTAATTAAAAGTTGCAAAAAAGTTAACTTTCAGTATGCAAAAGACCATAAACGAGTGAATCAACAAGTGCCTGCCAAGACGCTTCAATAATGTTTGTCGATACACCAATAGTTGTCCAAGTCTGTTCACCATCCGTGGTGTCGAGAAGAACTCTTGTTACGGCTCCAGTGCCTCTTTCGGATTCAAGAACTCGAACCTTGTAATCAGTCAAGTTGAATGCATCTATATGAGGAAGTTCATTTCTTAAAGCTTTCCTTAGAGCAGAATCGAGTGCATTCACAGGACCATTACCCTCCCCTTCGGCTGTTATTTTTTCTTCGCCAACAATAACGGTTACTACTGCATTGGTATTTACTTCTACAGCCACATCGTTCCAAGCTCGTGCACCGCTCCCTTTGTTGTGACCAACGTTGACTGAAAAAGAATCAACTTCGAAATAATCTTGCATCCAGCCTGTTGCAGACCTAATTAAAAGTTCTAAAGATGCATCCGCCGCTTCAAAATGATAACCCTCGTACTCAAGTTCTTTTAGGGTCTCAACTACTTCACCAATTATTCCAGTATCTAAATCAATTCCAATTTCTTTTACTTTCAGTTCTATAGTCGATCTACCTGACATTTCAGAGACTAAAAATCTTGTTCCATTGCCAACCGATTCTGGATCTATGTGTTCATAAGCATCTTTTCTTCTGGCTATGGCACTGGTATGCAGTCCTGCCTTATGGGCGAATGCCTTTGTTCCGACGTAAGGTTGCTGGGGATCAGAAGCGAAATTAGCCAGTTCAGCAATATGCCTTGAAACTGAAGTTAGATTTTCTAAATGCTCCTTCGAAATAGTTTCGAATCCGAGTTTGAGACTGAGGTTAGCTATAACTGGGACTAAGTCACAGTTGCCTACCCTTTCACCGTAACCATTAATTGTTCCCTGAACTTGTGTTGCTCCACCCATAACACCAGCTATAGCGTTTGCGACTCCACACCCTGTGTCATTATGCAAATGGACACCGATTTCGCAATCAATTTTGCCACTAACTTCTTTTACAATTTTTTCTACTTCGTGTGGTAGTGAGCCTCCATTTGTATCACAAAGGACAACGCAATCAGCTCCACCTCGAGCTGCACCTTCTAATACGTCCAAGGAAAAATCTGGATTCTCTTTATAACCATCAAAAAAATGCTCTGCATCGAAAAAAACTTTTAAATCTTTACCTTTTAGAAATCTGACTGACTCCTCAACCATTGCAATGCCTTCTTCAAGACTTGTTCGCAGTGCTTCTGTAACGTGATATGCAGAAGCTTTTCCCACAATGCAAACGACTTCTGTGTTCGCATCTAGCAAATTTCTAAGAGTCTGATCATCTTCTACGTCACCGTTAACTCTTCTTGTCGAACCAAATGCCACTAGTTGAGAGGTTTTTAAATCTAGTTCTTTCGAAGCTCTTGCGAAAAACTCTTCGTCTTTCGGATTAGCTCCAGGCCATCCCCCTTCAATGTAATGAACTCCTAAACGGTCTAGTTGATTAGCTATTCGCAGCTTGTCATCGACAGTTAAGGAGATGCCTTCCAGTTGAGCTCCGTCGCGGAGAGTCGTGTCATATATTTCGACTTTCGCAAAAGGAATTGATTGCTCAATTGACATATTCATTCCAGTCGGAGTACTCAGATCTTTTACCTCTAAAAGCTTCAAACAATCTCTCTTGAATTGCTCTAGTTATGGGCCCAGGATCTCCTATTTCTCTGTCGTCAACAGATCTTATGGGAACCACTTCTGCGGCTGTGCCAGACAGAAAAGCTTCTTCGGCTGTATATAGATCACTTCGTAAAATATTTCCTTCTCGATATTCGATATCTAAATCTGACGCAATCTGTCTAACCGAATCTTGGGTAATTCCTTCTAAAGCACCTGCGCTGGTAGGTGGAGTTACTATCACTCCATTTCTCACTAGAAAAAGATTTTCTCCGGTGCACTCTGATACATATCCTTGTGGGGATAGCAAAATCGCCTCATCGTAACCAGCTCTTACAGCTTGAACTTTAGCCATCTGCGAATTTATATAGTGGCCACAGCCTTTTGCAGCTGGTGGCATTGCGTTGGGGTCGTGCCTTTGCCACGACGAAATCATCATCCTTACCCCACTATTAATACCTTCGTCACCTAGATAAGCTCCCCATGGCCATGTTGCGATTGCAACGTCAACTGAACAAGGCAAGGGGTTTAATCCCATTTCACCATAAGACAGA
>QCLO01000043.1 GCA_003214465.1 Acidimicrobiales bacterium AG-414-N20
TATCTGAGATGCTTCTTTATGGTTTATTTTGAAAACAATGTGGTGAAATCTAATGCCGTCGGCGATGATTAAGAAAATAATAAGTTAGGAGTTTGTATGGGGAAGGCTGTCATTGTAGAAGCGATGAGAACCCCTATCGGAAGGGGAAGAGAATTAGTCGGTCAGTTCAATGGTTTTCATGCCACTCAATTACTCGGGCTTTTACAGCAAGGAATAGTTGAAAGAGCAGGAATTCAATCTTCTGAAGTGGAGCAGGTAATAGGTGGTTGCGTGACCCAGGCTGGGCAACAAGCGAGTAACGTAACTCGAACAGCATGGTTAAACACAGCTGGGGATTACACGACAGGTGCCACAACTATCGACACTCAGTGTGGCTCAGGACAGCAAGCCAACAATTTGATTCATGCTCTCATAGAAGCTGGAACAATTGATGTTGGATTGGCTTGTGGAGTGGAATTGATGAGCCGAGTAGGGTTGGGAGCCAATGTTTTCAACGGTCCTGGTTCTTCGAAACCTGATGATTTTCCTTGGGATAGTCCTAATCAATTCGAAGCTGCAGAACGAATAGCTTCAAACAGAGGTATTAGTCGTGAAGAGGTAGATCGCTGGGGTCTTCGTTCACAGGAAAATGCATCGGTTGCACAAAGTGAAGGAAGATTTGAAAATGAGATTCTTCCAATAAATGCACCTGTTTTGGATTCTGAAGGAGAGGAAACTGGTGAGACTTTATTGGTGAATACTGATCAAGGTATTCGTGATACGAATTATGAATCTCTTGCAAGTTTAAATCCAGTATTAGAGGGGGGCATTCATACAGCGGGCAACTCTTCACAAATTTCTGACGGAGCAGCAGGTTTGTTATGGATGGATGAAAAGCGAGCCAAAGCTCTCGGATTAAAGCCTCGTGCAAAAATTGTCGCAAATGTAGTTGTTGGCACTGATCCTTATTATTTACTGGATGGCCCTGTAGATGCTACAAAAAAGATTTTGTCAAAGTCTGGGATGAGTCTTTCCGATATTGACTTATTTGAATGCAATGAAGCTTTTGCATCTGTTGTTTTATCTTGGCTTGGGGAAAATCCAGATATTGATTCTGAAAAAGTTAATGTAAACGGTGGAGCGATTGCACTAGGTCATCCAGTAGGAGCGACGGGTTCTCGTCTGATGGTTACTGCATTAAACGAACTTGAAAGAAGAGATGGTTCTTTAGCAATGGTTACTATGTGTTGCGGCGGAGCAATAGGCACGGCAACAATTTTTGAAAGGATTTAGCATGGGTGTTCTTGACGGGAAAGTGGCCGTTGTTACTGGTGCAGGAAGAGGTCTGGGACGAGCTGAGGCGGTGGAGTTGGCGATGCACGGAGCAAGTGTTGTTGTTAATGATCTTGGACTCTCAAGAGATGGAATTGGATCCGATACTGAACCAGCGGATTCTACGGTTGCTGAAATTATCGCACAAGGAGGAAATGCAACGGCACATTTTGGTGATATTGCTGACTGGGGTCAGTCTAAGGAGTTGATAAATACAGCTGTAGATAAATTCGGTTCTTTAGATATTTTGGTTAACAACGCAGGTTTCATTCAGGATTCGATGTTGCAAAAAATGACTGAAGAACAATTTGACTCGGTTGTAAGGGTTCATTTAAAAGGACATTTCTGCATGATGCGTCACACAATGGCTCATTGGAGAGAAGTTTGGAAACAGGGTGGTGAAAAACCTTTAGGCGGACGAATGATCAACACCTCTTCAGAAGCTGCGTTGATAGGAGCTTTAGGAACAGGAAACTACAGTGCGGCCAAAGCGGGGATTATCGCCTTAACACTTTCAGCTGCTAGAGAATTACAAAGATTTGGGTGTAATGCAAACGTTTTGGTTCCGAGAGCTAGAACGCGTATGAATATGGGTGGCCCTTCAGCTTCACTTTTTGAAAAACCAGAAGAAGGTTTTGATACATACGCACCTGAACACGTGGCTCCATTAGTGGCTTGGTTAGCGTCATCTAATTCTGAAAGCGTTTCTGGAAATGTCTTACAAATTTGGGGTGGAGAACTTGTCGTGTATGAGAAACCTCAACGAATTTTTGAAACTTCGACAAATGAAGCGTGGTCCTTTGAAACAATTGATTCAGAATTGGCCCCTTTTTTCTCGGATAAAGAACCAATAATTGACGGTTTTGGTATTTAAATATTTTAGTTCAAAGCTTCTTCGGTGATTAATTTTCCTAGAGCGCTTAAGCTTTTGCCCGCTCCGTCCAAAGTATCAGCTAATTGGATAACCCATAAGAAGTAACGGTGAATTGGATGTGTCGTATCTGCACCTGTTCCACCATGCAAATGTTGGGTGGTAACCACAATTCTTTGCCCAGCTTCTGATGCCCACCATTTTGCTACAGACACAGCTTTAGAACATTCCAAACCCTCATCAATTTGCCATGCAGCTTGTAGTTGTGTGACTCTTATTCCATCTATGTCAATATGAGCATCGGCCGCTTGTAATGCGACACCTTGATTTGTAGACAATGGTCTTCCAAATTGTTCTCGTTCTGAAACATGTTGAGCGGTCATAGTTAAAGCTTCTTCACAACAGCCAAGAACCATTGCACAGATACCCACTTTTGCTCTTTGAGAGACTTCCTGAAAAATAATTTCACCTTTTTCATCTAAAAGATCTTCTTCACTTAATTCAACAGCATCAAATGATAGATTCCCTTGGAGTTCAAGGTTTGTAGTTTCTACGATTTTGTTATGTAACCCCTTTTTTTCTAGAGAGATGATTGCAATTCTTTGATTTTCATCAATAGTTACTGGAACTAAAACAGCGCTGCTTAAATTACAAGCAGGAACTGCAAGTTTTTCGCCTGTTATGCGCCATTTATTACCATCATTTTCAGCGATGAGATTTTTTAAATTTGTTTGCGGAGTCCATGCTCCCGTAAGTATTTGATTTCCTGCGCAAACATCTCTCAACCAATACTCTTTTTGATCACTTTTACCGAATTTCGCTATTGCCCAAGATCCAAGAATAGAAGTTGCAAAAAGTGGGACAGGGGCAACTCTCCTTCCTAGTTGTTCAAGTACAAGAGATAGTTCGACCATTCCTAAACCGAGACCCCCATAACTTTCAGGAAGAGTTATTCCCAGTAACCCGGAATCGGAAAGTGCTTCCCATAGATTCTTGTCAAATCTTTGATCGGTTTTTTCAATCTGCGCAACCCTGTCACTTGTTGACAAGTCACTGAAAATTGTTTTAGCGAGGTTAGATAAATCTATTTGATCTTCCGAAAAGTCGAAATCCATTAGCTTTTTTTGCTCTCTGCTTGACGGCTAGCCCTCGCCATTCCTAGTCCAACCCACGAAACAATTTCTCGCATGACTTCGTTAACACCTCCACCAAAAGTGTTAATTTGAGCTGCTCGTCCCGCTCTTTCCAGCTCACCTAAAAGAACTGTTCCGTGTTGACCTCCTTTTATACGTCCCTCTATGCCGATAATTCCTAGTAATCGTTCGTAAATCCTTACAGCTGCCTCAGTCCCGTAGACCTTTACTGCAGATGAACGATCGGGAGTTAGGCGGCCTTTTTCCACGTCAATTGTCATACGCCAGTTCAAAAGTTTTAGTGCTTCAAGTTCTGCATAGCATCGGGCAAAATCTAATTGGACCCAGGGCTGATCGATTACCAATCCTCCCTCTGAGGACTCATTTTGAGTAGACCAGGTCAGTGTTTCTTCGTAAAGACGAAAAGCTAAAGCGCTAGTAGCTGCAAGACCAACTCTTTCATGATTCAGTTGAGTAGTAATTAGTTGCCAGCCACTGTTGATTTCACCTAACAGATTCTCTGCTGGGACTCTTACATTGTCATAGTAAGTACTAGTTGTTGGAACACCGCCAACAGTATTTATCGGAGTCCAAGAAAAACCTTCTGAATCTGTAGGAACGATAATTAGTGAAATACCTCTATGTTTTTTTGCTTCTGGGTCAGTTCTGCAAGCTAACCAGACATAGTTCGCTTCATTAGCGCCACTTGTATAAATTTTCCCTCCGTTTATTACCCACTCATCTCCGTCTTTAACAGCTTTAGTGCGGAGAGAAGCAAGATCCGTTCCTGCAGAGGGTTCGGAATATCCACACGCAAAAATTATCTCACCATTTAAAATCCCTGGTAGATATTTTTGTTTTTGTTCTTCTGTGCCAAATTCTATAATTGTTGGTCCAACTGTATTCAATGTTACGAAAGGCATTGGACAGTTGGCTCTTTGAGCTTCATCGAAAAGAATAAACTGATCTGATGGTGGCCGTCCACCACCTCCGTATTCAACAGGCCAACCGAGGCCTAACATCCCGTCTGCTCCTAATTGTAGGAAAATCTTTTTACGGATTTCTGAACTTTGATCTGTATTTCTTAGACTTTCTCTTGTCTCTTCAGTCATGATTCCAGCAAAATATTTTCGCAAGTCATTTCGTAACGCTTGTTGGGATGCTGTTTCGTTTAGTTTCATGTGATCATTTTGTTTAAGAACGTGACAGTCATGATGTTACAAATTTTATAGACAATTGTGGTCGGGCCCGGCATCGATCCGGGGACCTTCCGCTTTTCAGGCGGACGCTCTGCCAACTGAGCTACCCGACCGCAAACTGCGGTAAAAACTCCAGTTTTGCGGTCCTGACGGGATTTGAACCCGCGACCTCCGCCTTGACAGGGCGGCGTGCACTCCAAACTGCACCACAGGACCAAAGCAACTTCACACCAAAAGTGTTTTTTAGCTACTTTATGATTTATTTAGTTTTGTACCCCCAACGGGATTCGAACCCGTGTTACCGGCGTGAAAGG
>QCLO01000044.1 GCA_003214465.1 Acidimicrobiales bacterium AG-414-N20
GCGCGACCGAATGATTTTTTCAATGTCTGAAGACGACTTCGATGCCGTGATCAATGTTCACCTTAAAGGAACATTTTCAACTGTTCATCACGCCTCGGTCTTCTGGCGAGAAACAGTAAAAGCTGGAGGTGAAGCTTTCGGAAGAATCATCAACACTTCTTCCCCTTCCGGCATTTACGGAAATGTTGGTCAAGCAAACTATGGCGCAGCGAAAGCTGGTATAGCAGCATTTTCTGTTATCACCGCAATGGAACTTGTCAAATATGGTGTCACCGTTAACTGTCTTGCGCCTGCTGCTTTCACACGTATGACCGCCGACCTCCCAGGAATAGTCGGCACAGACGAAGGTGCTGAAGAAGCAATGAGCCCAAGATGGATTTCTGTAATTACTGCTTGGCTGTGTAGCGAAGCAGCCCAAAACGTAACAGGACGAGTTTTCGACGTTGTTGGGGAAAGACTTGGAATTGCCGAACAATGGCACCTAGGACCATCTGCTAAACAGACAGATGACCCTGAAGGGCTCACAGACATAGTCAAGGAACTAATGAAAGATGCCCAACTTAATCCTGATATGAGCGGGATGCCAACGGAAGGACCTGGAAGGCCCAGCAAAGATATCTAATGGCAATTGATTTCACACTTTCGCCGGAGCTCGAAGAAGTACGGAACAACGTCCGCGACTTTATTGAACGGGTAGTGAAACCCGGAGAAGAAACAATAGAAGGCTCCAATGGAACCGAACCATTAAATCCTAAAGACAGGATTAGCAAATTAATTGAAATGCGCAAAGAGGCTTTCGAAGAGGGTCTTTGGCTGCCACACATGCCAAAAGAATGGGGCGGAATGGAATTGGGACACGTGGCTATGGCTATGGTCCAAGCTGAAGCAGCTAAGTCCTACTACGGGCCCTGGGTGCTGAATTGTCAGGCCCCTGATGAAGGAAACATGCATACCATGTTGCACTGGGCTACAGACGATCAAAAAGAAAAATATCTGAGGCCTCTTTGTCAGGGAACAGCTACTTCTTGTTTTGCTATGACTGAGCCTGAAGTGGCTGGCTCAGATCCTACGCTTATCCAGACAAATGCTTACCAAGATGGTGAAGAGTGGGTTATAAACGGACATAAATGGTTCATTTCAAATGCACATCGGGCAAATTTTGCAATCCTGATTGCCAGAACCGAAGATGATCCTGAACTTCCTCAGGCAGCAAACACAGCCTTTATTATTGATCTTCCTTCCGATGGTTGGACTGAAGCGCGAGAGATTGAGACAATGCACGGCTCAACCGGTCACTCCGAGATAATCATCGAAGATCTGAGAGTTCACGACTCTCAGATGCTAGGCGGCAGAGGTCAGGGGCATCTGCTCGGTCAATATCGTTTAGGTCCAGCTCGATTGGCACATTGCATGAGATGGATCGCTCAAGCTGAGATGGCGCTTGACATGACCGTTGAAAGATCTTTAGAAAGATACAGCCATGGTTCAATTCTGGCTGAAAAACAGGGAATCCAGTGGATGATTGCTGATTCTGCGATGGAGCTTTACCAATGCAAACTAATGGTTCTACATGCCGCTTCGAAAATTGACAATGGAGATGACTTCAAATCAGAAGTTTCAATGGCGAAACACTTTGTAGCAAACAGTCTGAACCGAATAATAGACCGTGCGATACAAGTACATGGTGCTCTTGGGTACTCAACAGACACTCCCCTAGCTCATATGTATCAGCATGCTAGATGGTCTAGATTTGCTGATGGCGCTGATGAAATTCATCAAATGCGTATAGCTCAGAGAACAATAGCCGCCTTCAAGGATCATGGCTCAACTTCTTCGGCTACCGGAAACCTACCGATCTGAAAGTACTGATACCCACTAACTGTAATAAATAAGGAGATATAAAATGCAAGAAGTTGTGATAGTAGACGCTGTGAGAAGCCCTATAGGTAAAAGGGGTGGAGGTCTTTCTAACTCACACTCCATAGACCTACTAGGAGCAGTTCAAAGTTCCTTATTCGAAAGAACTGGAATGGATCCTAAAGAAGTTGGTCAAGTCGTTGGAGGATGTGTAGGTCAAGTAGGCATGCAGACAATGAATGTCACTCGTACAGCATGGCTAACTGCCGGGTTGCCGATTGAAGTAGCCGCTACGACAGTCGATGCACAATGCGGTTCTTCTCAACAAGCAACTAACCTTGCATACGCTCTGGTGGCTTCGGGAACCGTCGACTCTGCTGTTGGATGTGGAGTAGAACTTATGAGCCAGGTTGGCTTCGGGGCGACGATTCCCAAAGAACCAAACGCTGGAAGTCCGGTAAATCGTAACTACTTTGACCATTTCGAGATGACCAGCCAGTTCGAAGGATCAGAAAGAATTGCTGATCATTGGGAAATTACTCGCGACGATTGTGACGCATTCGGAAAGCTTTCGCAAGATCGCGCAGCTAGAGCGTGGTCAGAAGATCGATTCGCTACACAAATAACTCCAATAGAAGTCCCAGTTAATGATGAAGAAGGAAATCCTTCAGGAGAGAGTGTTACAGTTACTCGCGACGAGGGGCTTCGAGAAACCACTTTGGAATCACTTGCGGGTCTTAAACCATCAGGACGTGAAAATGGAGTTCATACTGCTGGAACTTCCTCACAAATCTCGGATGGTGCCGGAGCAGTATTAATGATGACGGCGCAAAAAGCAGCAGACCTTGGATTGAAGCCTTTAGCAAAAATTGTTGACAGCTGTTTAGTCGGTTCAGATCCTGAATTCATGCTTACAGGACCAATATTTGCGACCGAAAAAATCTTAAATGATAACGGAATGAAAATTGACGACATAGACCTCGTTGAAATCAATGAAGCATTTGCTTCTGTTGTTCTAGCATGGGAAAAAGAGACAAGCCCTGACATGGAGCGTGTCAATCCAAATGGAGGAGCAATAGCTTTAGGACATCCTCTTGGTGGAACAGGCGCAATACTGATGACTAAGGCAGTTCATGAACTTCATCGGACAGACACCGAACACGCTTTGGTAACAATGTGTTGCGGTGGAGGTCTGGGAACCGGAACCCTTTTACAACGTTTATAACTTTTGAATTAATGTCGGTGTCAAACGTGAATAACTGTTCAGCTGTCATCTTTAATGGGGATGGCAGTTGGGAGCGAAAAGACAATTTTGATATACCCAAACCTCCAGAAGGTGGAGCAGTCATCGCTGTTGAAGCCGTTGGCCTCTGTCATAGCGATGTAGCTCAATTAAACGGTCAAAAACATGTTCCTGGAGAAGTATCGCCAACTGTTCCCGGGCACGAAATCGTTGGCAGAGTCCATGACTTGGACTCTGATTCAGAACTTGGTGTCAAAATTGGTGACCGTGTAGCAGTCAACATTGTTGTGCCCACGGAACCTTCGGATTCGAATCCTTTTGGTTTTAGTTGCTATGGGTACAGTTTTGGACTTGACGAAGCTGAGGGACTCTGGGGAGGTTACGGAGAATACATGTCCATTCTCCCGAGAACCCAACTTGAACGCTTAACCGACGATATATCGGCTGAAGAGTTAACTATTTTTGAACCGTTAAGTAATGTCATCGCCTGGACAAGTCGTATCCGCTGGAGTCAAAAAATGAAAGTGGTAATACAAGGACCTGGCCACATGGGTTTGACTTTTGCTGCTATGGCCAAGCAAATGGAAGCCGACAAAGTGATTGTCACAGGAACCAGCGAAGATAGTCACAGACTCTCAATAGCAGAAGAAATTGGTGCCGATTTTGTTATTGATGTATCAAACGACGATCCCATCCAAAAAGTTGCAGAAATTACTAGCGGTGGAATGGCTGACCTTGTAGTAGATCTAAGCAGTGCCCCATTAGTGCCTGGGTTATGTCTTGACCTAGTCAGGTATGGCGGGGATGTGATTTGGGCAGGCCTTAAAGATCGAGAAGCAGTTCCAGTCATAACAGACAATGCAGTGATGAGAGGACTCACTATTCATGGTGGAGCTGGTGGTACCAACAAATCATTGAAGGAAGCTGTAGAAATTCTTAATACAAAAAAATTTCCTACCGCCCCCTTGCTAGGAGAAGTCTTCGGAATAGACCAAATAGATGAAGCTATGGCGGTATTAAATAGAACCGCATCAAATGATGCTGTGCGGGCTGTCTTATCTCATAGACATAAGTAACTTAAAACTTTAATATCCTAACCCCAAACCAGTGGACAGTCTGGGTGATCCACCACAGGTTCTCCGGTGCATATATTTTCATGATGAGGTTTTTTAGGAGCACCAGGGCGAATCTTATAAGTGGAGTCATCTCCACAGTAGCGAACTGAAACAGCGCGTCGTTGTCTAGCGGCTGAGCTGTTTGCACCTGCCCCATGAAGAGTTAATGCATGATGCACAACTAAATCTCCAGGTTTCGTATCGAACCTTACCAAATCAAGCTTTTTGTCATCGATTTCAATATTGGGCAGGTCTTTACCTTTTGTATCAGGTAAAGGCTCATTAACGACAAACCAATTCGGCTTGAACACTTTTTTATTCTTATGAGATGAGCGAAGATAAACGACACTGCCTGTTTCATGGTCCACAT
>QCLO01000045.1 GCA_003214465.1 Acidimicrobiales bacterium AG-414-N20
TGCTGAAGTGGTCGATTGGGAAACTGAATGGCTCCGTGTGGACACAGTTATTAATTCTGTGGCGAAACTTGGAGTAGAAGTTTCCATTGACTCCTGGCGTCCTGAAGTGGTTGAGCGTGCGCTTCAAGCTGGAGCCACTGTTATTAATGCTGCGGATGGAATGCAGTCGGAAAGAATGTGGGAAGTTGCATCTAATTTCAATGTCCCTATTGTTGTGCCATTTTTGTCGGGTCAAAATCCTAGAGAAATGTCGATAGTCAAGACTGATCCAATTAAGGCCATGAAAGATTTTTTTTCGCATCGATTGGAAAAAGCTAAACAATACTCTTTGGAGAAGAACTGTATTTTGGATCCAGGTACCGGTTTCGCTCCGTCTAATTGGGAGTGGTCGGAAAGATTTGAATACCAAAAGTACGTTTATTCTAATTTGGGAAAGTTGCGGGACTTTTCCTTGCCTCTCTACGTAGCACTTCCTTGGAAAGAAACGTCTGATCATGATGAGCTGCTTGAAATTGTCCTAAAATCTGAGCCTGAATATGCTAGAGCACACTTCCCGGGAAAAGTTAGGCAAGTAGAGAAACGACTTAAAAACATGTAGTTCAATGCGACTCGTCGATACTTCCGAAAAGTTTAATTTCTTCTGGATCTAATGTTTCACTCCAGTTCGCTGGGCATAATTCAGGATGAATTTCCGAAAGCGGAGTTAATACAAATCTTCTTTCATTGATTCTGGGGTGGGGGATAGTCAACAACTCTGATTCGATTAGACAGCCTTCATAGAAAAGTATGTCTACGTCTAAAGTTCTCGGTCCCCATCGGATTGTTCGTTGACGTGCAGCCCCGCCTTCGATCCGTTGACATTTTCTTAATAGAGCGTGTGGGTCTAAGGAGGTTTCAATTGACAACACTAGGTTTAGGTAAGCATCTTGATCAGAAGGTCCGCCGATAGGTTCTGTTTCATAAATTGAAGAGATTTTCAGTTTTCTGTCAAAACTGTCGCAGGCGAAACGCAGGTAACTCATCCGGTCACCAATGTTTGAACCCAACGCTATTACAGCAGAGGAGGAAGTAACTAAATTGGAATCCGCAGATTGCTTTCGCCATATGTTTACGGAAGTGCTAGAAACATCAACTGGGATGGGGGGTCGCAGTTTGGTGATTGTGACTTCAACTGCAAGAACTTTTTGAAAACTTAAAACTTCATCAGCTACTCGTTGAGCTAAGCGTTCCAAAAGAAGGTCTTTGCTTTCTTTAGCAACCTTATAAACCTGTTCTGTGACGGAACCATAATTAGCGGTATCATCAAGCTCATCAGTTAATGAAGACTCGCTTAAATCAATCTCTAGTTTTAGGTCGATCTGTATCGGCTGCTCTGATACACGCTCTTGCTCTAATACGCCGATTATAGTTGATACACGTATTCCATTAATCTGAATTGAATCGTTACCAAGTTGAAGTATTGACACAAAGAAACACTAGAGAAAAAAGGCTTTAAAAATAGCAAAATGTGACCGTTATCTCATGTGACCGTTATCTCATTGCTAATAACGTTTTAAAAAAGGAGTTGTATGACTGATTCAGAAAATCTAGAAGTTAGATTTTGAAACACGAAACGATAATCAAAACAGTTGGAGTTGTCACCGGAGTCGTTGCCCTTTCATTGTTAAGTCATTCCATACTTTCATATTTATCCGAAGAAAATGATACGGTAACTGACGATACAACTGATTCTCTTTTCGAAGTTGACGACAGGCCTAAAGTCCTTAGTGCAGAAAAGCTTGATGTAGGTTCAGAATCTCTCTATGAACAACCAAGTAATCTCTCAGATATTATTTCATTTGGGCGCAAACATGTATTCGAAACTGTCTGTGCTTATTCATCTGGGAGCAGCTGGCCCATAAGCACGTATTTAGATAAAACTTTACTCGTTACGAATTATCACGTTATACAAGATTGTGCATTTTCAAATCGAAAAGTGACTCTATTATTGGAAGATCGCTCAAGTGAGGGTGTCGTCTCTTACGTCGATGAACTAAATGATTTGGCAGTCATCGAAACTGCTTCGAAAATTGAACCATTCCGTGTTTCTTTTTCTAATGCCGAAGTTGGCCATTGGGTCATGGCACTCGGTTACCCAAGTATCGGAACGCAAAATTCAAAGAGTTCGGTAAATATGGGCCGTGTTTCTAACACAGTTGACGGGGTCATATTTACGGACGCGGCTATCAACCCAGGAAATTCGGGTGGACCTTTGTTAAATTCCAGCGGTGACGTTATCGGAATAAATTCTGCGGGGTACACAGATGCAGAAAATATTGCAATAGCTCTGACCGTCGAGAATTTATGTGTAAGGATATTCTTATGCAGTGAATAAGGAGGCCCCATGGAATGGCATCAGTGGTTCCCGTACATAATTAAACACAAGTACGCAGAATTTTCGGGAATAGCCACAAGAAGCGAGTTTTGGTTTTGGCAACTATCTTGCTTAATTTATGGTCTAGCTCTATATTTTCTTTCTTTAGTGTTGCCATTTGTTGTAATTTTCTCCTTCCTGTTCTATATATTCTGCTTTATTCCTACTCTTGCAGTCGGTGCTAGACGCTTACATGACATAGGCCAAAGTGGTCATCTGCAGTGGATAATCTTAATTCCGTTTCTGGGTGGAATAGCGCTTCTGGTTCTCTGGTGTCTACCGCCAAAGATAAATACTCAATATCTAACGCAGTCACAAAACCCTGGGCAACAATCAACTTCTTCGAGCGGGTCAGCTCCTACACCACCGGCAATTCTTGATGGCCCAACACCCGGCAACACATCTGTTACACCTCCCGGTGTAACAGACCCCACACCCGAATCTACTCAAGGAGAAGCTAAACCAGCTGAGCAGCGAGAGCGTCCTACAATCAAAATGAATAAACCCGACAATGAGAATTAGAGAATCATTGGTATTTAACCTTGTTCTATTCATTACCTGATTTACAAGATGTTAAAATTATTGGTACTGGGGGGCGTGCAAAAGTTTTTGAGCACCCTGATAGTAGCGGCCTCTGCATTAAGCTTTTAAATGAACCCATACCTGTAGACGATTCTGATCGTCTTACGCGGCTTTTAAATGCCACGGATTGGGCAATGCCCAGCGATTTACACACTTGGACTACGAGGTTCAGTTGGCCGATTGAGGGTTATAAAGAAAACGGTTTAGTCGTAGGTTTTGCGATGCCGAAAGCCCCTTTGAATGCATGGTTTGAGTTGACTGCAGCGCGTAAAACTAGCTCTAAGTTGCTTCAACTCAAATACTTCAATGACACGTCTTTTTGGTCAGGAAAAGCGATCACTTCGCCGCAACCAGAAATAGGAGATTATGGGCGACGTGAACTAGCTATAGACATAATCCGTAGCGTAAAAACTCTGCACAGGAATGATTTGGTGTACGGAGATATTTCTGACAATAACTTTTGCGCGAGTTTAGGAGATCTGCCTGAAATTTTTATCATCGACACTGACTCAATTGGTTTAGCAGAGGAAATTGAAATAGAAAATATTAGAACACCCGACTGGGATGCTCCTGATCATTTTGACCCTTTCGAACGAGATAGAGCATTGGTTTCAGTATTGGTTTGGCGCCTATTTACTGGAGAGTTGAAAAGCTACCCAGTCGATTACCCTATGCAGCCCGCTTTGGTTGGAGGAAATGAAGCTGTTTCTAAATTATTGAAATCTATATATTCGACAGGACAGAAGGAACCATTTGATGAACTACAAGTTGAACTGTGTTCGTTAAGGAACCACGTCGACCAGAAAAAAGCCCTAGACCGTGCAATGCAAACTCCTTTTGCTAGAAACCTGTTAGAAGAAACAACTAGTGAAAATTCTAGTCATGTACGTATTCGTAACGATGCCATGCAACAGCTATTAATAGAGGAGTCAATAGAAAAGAACACTGGCCGCGAACGTCTACGACTGATCAGTAGCGCTTCTTATAGTTCCTTTACTCTGGATATAGCCCCAAAAATTGCAAATTCTATTAAACCTAATTCGACTGATGAATTAAGAGAAATGATGCTTGACGCTCAATTCGCTTTGATTGCACAAGAACTTTCAGCTAGAGGCCTAGGGTCCTTAGAAAATGATTCCTGGCTCCCGCGAGCTGTCCAACATGCAATTGTTGAATCCGCCTCGCCCTCACCGGTAAGAAGCAGTACGCCTGCAATTACAGGGAAAACTGGTGA
>QCLO01000046.1 GCA_003214465.1 Acidimicrobiales bacterium AG-414-N20
TCGATTATTATGAGATCATGTACGATTCCGGTGACCAGTTCACTGTTTACTCAGACATAGCAGCGTCTCAGACAGCCGTAAGTTTGGCTTCGTTTGAGACACATGTTGCTGCTAAGTTCTCAGCTCTCGGAGCTGCGCTAGCAAATGCTGGTGATGTCTACATGCTTGGATACACCAACAATGCAGCAGGTGGCGGTGTTAGCGTATTCCACCTAGGAAGCTAGACAATAAGAACATAAAAGTTGACCTGATTTAAGGCCAACAAATAACTGAAAAGGTGCCCCTGGCTCAAGCCAGGGGCACCTTTGCTTTTATATATAAATAAGTATTTCAACTTGTTTGCCACCGTTTTACTACCGATGTGACATAGCATGGTTATGCACTTTAAAATAAGGATTTTTTCTATGAAACCGTCTTTTAAACGTCGATTAGCAATTTTTTTGACCGTTACCCTTTTCTCAGTTTTTCTATTACCAGGAACAGCTTCGGCTGCAGCGCCAGGCGCTCCTACGGGCTTAACAGCTGTATCTGGCAATTCACAGGTAGTTCTTTCATGGACAGCACCTGCTTCGACTGGTGGAGGAGGGGGTATTAGTGACTACATAATTGAGTACTCGCCCGACGCAGGAACAACCTATTATCAGTTCATTGATTCGGTAAGCACTGCAACATCAATAACTGTCACCGGATTAACTAATACTTGGACGTATTCCTTTCGTGTTTATGCGAAAAATGCGGGTGATTTAGGACCTGCATCTGCTGTAGCTACCGCAATTCCTGCTTTAGTTCACACACCAGCTGATTTGCCTCTATTTTCTGCATGCCCAACTGGTGTTATACCAGCGTCTTCTTTTACTGACATAACCACCAATTATTCTGCATCTGTTGATTGCATAAAGTATTACGGAATTACCAAAGGCACCACTGACACGACTTATTCGCCAAATGATCCAGTTACAAGATGGCAAATGGCTTTGTTTTTGACACGTATGGCTTCTACAGCCGGAACAGTTCTACCTGATGGCAGCGCACAAGGTTTTAGCGACATTTCGAATTATTCCAACGAAATTAAAACAGCTATTAATCAATTGAAACAGTTAGGGATAACAATTGGTAAAACAGCTACAACATATGCGCCAGCAGACAATGTGACTAGAGAAGAGATGGCATTATTTATAAACCGTTTGCTGCTCAAAGCCAAAGTGGGACCAGGTGGCAACGAAGAGTTCGTTTCTGGTTTCAGTGGTTTAAAAGAAATTAAATCAAATGACACAGATAGCAATTTCACTGATTTGACAGGCGGATTAACTTTTGAGTCCATAAATGCTATTGCGAAACTTTGGAATCTCGGCGTCACCGATTCTCAATCGGTCGAACAGTATGAACCAACAAAAAATATGACAAGGAAAGCCATGGCTATTTTTATGGCTAATGCGTTAGCTCACACTAATGCCCGCCCTGCAGGTCTTGTGATACAGGCAAGCGCTTATAGAGTTCCTGGTTCCCCAGCTGTTTATTTTTCGGTTACTCATCGTGATTCTAACTTCAACCCAATAAGCGGCTCATATGTTGATACTTTCAAATATACGCTTTCAGGCCTCGCAACGTCGGCAAGATTTGATGCCAATGGATTTTGCAAAGATACTATTTTGACCTCGATCGGTAACATTAAATGCACGTTAGATGCCGCTGATCCAAAGACCGATGTTAATGGAAATTTGGCAACTTTCTTTGAGTCAATCCCGACGCTTTCAACTCAAGAGATTTATGCGTGGACTTCTTCACCCACGACTTCTTATGACAATGATGTTCATGCGAATGGAGTCACGATGGTCACAGTAGTTACTTACAGTGGATAGTTAACTTATATCAAAATGAAGCTAGATAAAAAATTTCTTTATAGTTCGCTATCAATAAAGCTTCAAACTATTAGCTAAGGTCTTCATTTATGAAGACTGCCATTCTAATTCCTTGCTTGAATGAAGAAACGACTATAGCCGAAGTTGTAAGAGGATTCTCCGCTTCAATTCCTGAAGCTAAAGTTTACGTATACGATAACGATTCGAGTGATTCAACAGTTCATATGGCACGAGAAGCCGGTGCAATTGTTCGAATTGAACCTACTAGAGGTAAAGGCAATGTGGTTCGTCGAATGTTTTCGGAAATTGACGCCGATGTTTACGTTTTAGTTGATGGTGATGGCACATATGACTCATCTGAGGCAAGAAATCTTGTTAATTTGCTTCAAGATCAAAACTTGGACATGGTAGTGGCTTCACGAACGAGTTCGGGTAACCGTGCCGGTCATGCTTATGGCAATAGGGTTTTTAATTGTTTATATCGTTGGATGTTTGGAGCGGGCTTCACTGACATTTTTTCGGGCTATAGAGTTTTTAACCGCGGCTTTGTAAAAAGTTTCCCTGCCACTTCTAATGGTTTTGAGATAGAGACAGAAATGTCTGTTCACGCTTCCCAGTTACACTTATCAACGGCAGAGGTGGGAACGCTTTATGGAACTAGACCCGAGGGGTCTAAGAGCAAACTCCGAACTTTCTATGACGGGTGGGAAATATTAAAGGCAATGATAATTCTTTTAAAAGAAAATCGCCCCTTTTTTCTCTTCGGAATTCTTTCAAGTATCTCGACTATTGCAGCAGCTGCTATAGGGATACCGGTAATTGTAGATTATGTAGATACGGGACTTGTTGAACGGTTACCTACGGCGGTTCTAGCTACTGGATTCATCCTCGTGGGTTTGCTTTTCTTTGCGGTTGGATTGATTCTAGAAGCAGTAACTAGAAGCAGAATTGAATTTAAAAGGATTGCTTATCTGCAATCAAAGTAAATGTGCTTATTCTTCTTCTAATATGGGCTATGTGAGAAGCGTATTTAGGTGTTTAATATTTTTAGTCCTAGTAGCCTTTTTGACAACTACTCCTGCTTCTGCGTCAAGTTTTTCTTTCGTTGGTTCAGGGTGGGGCCATGGGGTCGGTTTAAGTCAGTATGGGGCTAAAGCTCTGGCAATTGACGGTGCTTCTCACACAGACATTATTTCAAAGTATTTTCTAAATAGTTCTGTTACTCCTTACACGACAACCGAGTACGGAACTTTTCTTACTACCGAAGAATTTCCTTTATGGGTAGGACTCAGACAAAACTCGGACAACATAAGTTTTATAGTGGAGACAGGTAGTGCCAGACTCTGCTTTGACCAAAGCAACCTTTGCGTAGCAAATGCTTTACCGGATGAGCATTGGTGGTTTGGGTTAGATGGAAAAGGTAGCTGCATTTTTTCAAAAATAAGGCTTGACGGTGCTTTTCAAACTGTTGGCCCATCTTCGGAGTGCTCAGCTTCCATTATTCCAGATTCAAAAGACACGATAGTTAAGGTTCCTTTTAAGGCACGTTCCTACAAAAGAGGTGTTTTAAAAGTTAGACAGAATCCTGTTTCAAAAAAGCTACATACAGTTTATGCCCTAGGTGTAGAGGATTACATGAAAGGCATTTCAGAAGTTCCGGATTCATGGCCAGAGTCTGCAATTGAAGCTCAGGTAGTAACTTCTCGTTCTCACGTAGTTTGGAATGCTATTGATCGGGGAGAAGCCAACAGTTTCGACTTAGACCGAAAAAATGACTGTTATTGCAACATTTATGATGACAACAGAGATCAAATATTTAGAGGCTACTCAGGAGAGGTGTTACACCCTGTTTGGCTAAAAGCAGTGAAGTCAACATCTGCCAAAGTAATTAGTTATTTCGGAAGTACGGCTTTGGGCATGTATTCTTCTTCATCGGGTGGTTTCACTGAAAACTATTTTGATGTTTTTGCATCAGATGGACACCCGTATCTGGTAACAGTCAACGACAGTGCGGCTTTTTCAGATTCAGCCTCAAACCCTCACGCAACATGGACAGCAGGCTATTCTCAGAAAACTCTTGCCCAAGCCTTCAATTTTAGTTGGGTAGTGGATGCAAAAATCACTGAAAGGAACGATTCCGGGAGTGTAAAAACAATCCTTCTAAAAGGAATTTTAGATGGTAGGCCATTACAGAAAGAAATTTCCGGAGTTTTATTTAGAAATGCTCTGAGTTTACGTTCAACAGATTTTGAGATTCGAACAACTCTCAGATTCAAAGATGTTGGGGTGGAACACCCA
>QCLO01000047.1 GCA_003214465.1 Acidimicrobiales bacterium AG-414-N20
TTGTTACAGACGATGGTGGTGAAACAGATCTTGATTTAGGCCACTATGAAAGATTTATCGATGAGAATCTGACCACAGAGTCAAATGCAACAACTGGGTCGATTTATTCCGCAGTAATAGCCGCTGAGAGACACGGAGAATACTTGGGGAAAACCGTTCAAGTAATTCCCCATATCACCGATGAAATTAAAAGAAGAATTAGAGTGCTGGCGACTGAAGACACCGACGTACTTATTACCGAGGTGGGAGGAACAGTAGGTGACATCGAGATATTGCCCTTCCTGGAAGCGATTAGACAGTTTCGACTTGATGTAGGGGAACACAATATTTGCTATGTGCATGTCACGCTGATTCCTTTCATCGGACCCTCAGGTGAACATAAAACCAAACCTACCCAGCACTCAGTAACCGAACTCCGTTCAGCAGGTATACAGCCACATGCAATAGTTTGTCGAAGCAATGAACCTATAAGCGATGATCTTGAGAGAAAGATATCACGTCTTTCGAATGTTCCTTTTGAGGGCGTTGTAAACGCTCCAGATGCCAACAGTCTCTACGAAATACCTTTGCTTTTGAATGAAGAAGGTTTGGATAGTTATATATGTGATTCGTTGGGACTCGATAACCCAGAGCCTGATCTTGAGGATTGGAGAGCGTTAGTTAGCCGTGTTGTTTCAGCAACAGCAACAGTCAGAATCGGACTTATCGGAAAGTATGTAAGTTTGGTTGATGCCTATCTCTCAGTAGTAGAAGCTCTAAACCATGCAGGCGCACATCATGGGGTTCAGGTAGAAATTGACTGGATCCAAGCTGAAGAAGTTGAGGGAATGCTTAGCGAGGGACGCTTAAAAGATTTAGACGGAATCGTAATCCCTGGTGGTTTCGGGGAGAGAGGCATTGAAGGAAAGATTGCCGCAGCAGGTTTCACTAGACAAAATGAGATCCCTTGTCTAGGGCTGTGTCTAGGGCTGCAATGCATGACGATAGATTTTGCAAGAAATGTACTAGGACTAGAGAGAGCGCATTCAAGTGAGTTTGACCCATCTTCACCTCACCCAGTAATAGATTTGATGGAATCTCAGCGTGACGTGTCAGATATGGGTGGAACGATGCGTCTAGGAACCTATGTTGCGCAATTAAAACCTGACTCCCAAGTGTCAGCCATATACGGCGAAGAAGTTGTTTCGGAACGACACAGACACAGATATGAATTCAATTCGCGCTACAGGGCAAAGTTCGAAGATACTAACTTCGTTTGTTCTGGAGAGTCTCCTGACGGTCGCTTGGTCGAGTTCATAGAGCTAAAAGGCCATCCGTTCTGGGTCGCAACTCAAGCGCATCCAGAGTTTAAAAGCAGACCCGATCGACCCGCCCCCTTGTTCAGGGCATTTGTGGAAGCCGCTTTGCATCGAGCTGAGGGACGCAATCCGCAGCTTGTTCAAATGGAAGAAGAATTTTCTAACTGAATGTCAAGTGAATCTTTTAAAGAATTTGAAAAAGTTTCTGAGGAACTGATTTACGAGGAAGACTGGTTTTCCTTCGCAGCAGCGGAGTTCGAAGGCCCGGTCGGGGAAAGAATAAAGAGATACGTATTCCATCATCCAGGTGCAGTCGCAGTAGTGCCAATAGAGGACGGAAAGATAGTTTTGGTTCGCCAGTACCGACCTGCACTCGAAAAGGAAATGTTAGAAATTCCGGCAGGCAAATTAGATATTGAAGGAGAAGAGCCTGAAAAAGCCGCGCATCGAGAATTGATTGAAGAAGCAGGGTTGGATGCTTTAAGGCTTGAAGAACTATGCAGTTTTTATAATTCAGCCGGTTTCTCCGATGAGAAGACAGTCGTTTATCTAGCTACTGAAATGACACGTGTTGAGAAAATTGCAGCAAGCGTTGAAGAGCAGTACATGACAACCGAGAGATTTCCCTTAGAGGATGTATATGAACTGATTGATTCCGGGCACATCACTGATGCAAAAACCATCATTGGCATTTATGCAGCGATGCGTTTTATAGGTAAATGAGTTGCAGTTGTTTCCAAATTTTTTTCATCTCACCAAAAGATTTTGGTTCTCGCTAAACCCACGGAAATTATCAGAAGAGAATCTTGATTGGGTCAGGTCGCATCTTTCCGAAAACGAATTCGATTATTGGGAAAAGTTTTCCACGGCTGACAAACATCACTCTTTTCAGGTAGCTAAACAGGCATCATCTGAAATTGGCGAAGAGGGAAAAGAATTCGTGGCGGCAGCTCTTCTGCATGACATAGGGAAACTAGAAAGTGGATTTACTACTTTTGGAAGAGTTTTTGCGACTCTGTGTTGCTTACTTTTCCCACTGAGAAAAATGGAAAAATGGGTACAAAAAAATAAAGGTATACGACGACGATTAATTGACTATGCGAAACATCCAGAACTTGGAGCGAAATTACTAAGACAAATTGGCAGTAAAGAACAGACAATTACATGGGTTTTAGAACATCATTCAGAAAGCGAAAAGTGGGAGACCCCAAGAGAGATAGCAGAGATTTTATCTAGTTCAGACAATGACTAACTGTGGTCATAGGTTAAGCAGTCCGATGTTCTGTCGTGCTCTAGACAATGTGGTTGAAGCTACCTCCCTGGCTTTTTCAGCCCCTTTAGCTATCAAGCGGCTTGTCTCAGCAGGGTCATCAGCGAGTGTGTAGTATTTCTCCTGAACAGGTCTGAGAAGCTCTATCACTGCTTCGGCTGTTGCATTTTTTAGATCTCCGTAACGAGTTATACCATCGCAAGCCTCTTTAGGCGTTTTTCCTGTCGCTGCGCCAAGAATAGAAAGCAAATTCGAAACACCCGGTTTTTTTTCGACATCAAAAAATACTTCATCATTACTGTCAGTAACTGCTCGTTTGATTTTCTTTTCGATTACTTCAGGGGGATCTAAAATCAAAATAGTTCCTTGAGGACTTTCCTCAGATTTTGACATTTTCCTATCTGGGTGCTGAAGATCCATCACTCTTGCCCCAGAAGGTGGAATTACTGCTTCAGGCACAGTGAAAGTATCACCGAATCGACTGTTGAAGCGTATAGCTATGTCTCTTGTCAACTCAATATGTTGCCTCTGGTCCTCGCCAACAGGAACCTGATTGGTGTCATAGAGTAAAATGTCAGCCGCCTGAAGGGCGGGATAGGTGAAAAGACCAGCAGAAACAAATTCGTTGCCAGTTGACTTATCCTTAAATTGGGTCATTCTCCTGAGTTCCCCAAAAGCTGCTGTGCACTCCATAAGCCAGGCACACTCGGCGTGTTCTTGAACATGACTCTGGACAAACAGTATGCAACGCTCAGGGTCAAGGCCCACTGCCATAAGCATTTGGGCTAAAGAAAGAGTGGAAGATCTAAGCTCATCTGCATCATGAGGGACGGTAAGAGCATGAAGATCAACGACGCAATAAACGGCGTCTGACTCATCTTGCATCGAAACCCAGTTTTGTAAAGCACCGAGATAGTTTCCTAACTGAACTTCCCCCGAAGGCTTAATCCCTGAAAAAACTCTGTTCACGTTCCAAAGGTACTTGTGCAGAACTGATGTTGCTGTTTATTTAAAAAAAATAGACAACTAATATTAGTTTTTGCCTCTAAGCAATTGAACAGGCCATGTCTGCACCGCAGCACAGAGGAGATTTAATTTTTTTGGTTTCATTTTCGCACTCAGGAACTTGACACTGAGAAATTTGAACAGTGGAGCCGTCATCTTTTGTCAATGTTGTATTCGTTAAAGCAGTGTTACAAGCAGCGCAAGTGGCGTTAACACTCATGCCGCATGAACTACAGGTGTACGTAGCCATAAAAATGTTTCCTAACTTTTGGTGATTAGATTTTCCCATTTTTTTCAAACAATT
>QCLO01000048.1 GCA_003214465.1 Acidimicrobiales bacterium AG-414-N20
GCATTTTTATGAAGTTCCATTTGAGCTAAAACTTGATTTGAAAAACTAGCTGACATTACGAAACTTGGATGTCCAGTCGCATTCCCAAGATTTAGCAAGCGTCCTTCAGACAAAAGTATTATTGAGTGCCCGTCTGGGAAAACAAACTCATCTACCTGTGGTTTTATATTGACCTGTTTAACATCGGACATCTTCTGGAGACCAGCCATATCAATTTCGTTGTCAAAATGTCCGATATTGCCGACAATTGCCTGATGTTTCATAAGACCCATATGTTCAGCTGTAATCACACCGTGACACCCTGTAGCGGTAATGAATATGTCTGCTTCACTTATTACCTGTTCCAAAGTGTTAACTTCATAACCTTGCATTGCAGCTTGCAGTGCGCATATGGGGTCCACCTCGGTAACAATCACACGTGCCCCTTGACCTCTTAGCGATTCAGCACACCCTTTCCCAACGTCGCCGAAACCGCATACAACTGCTGTCTTACCTCCGATCATCACATCGGTTGCACGATTAATACCGTCGATGAGGGAATGTCTGCATCCGTACAAATTGTCAAACTTTGATTTTGTAACCGAATCGTTCACGTTGATTGCCGGAAATAAAAGTTCTCCAGATTCTTGCATTTGATAAAGTCTTTTTACACCTGTTGTCGTTTCTTCCGAGACACCTTTTATCTGATCAGAAATTTTTGTCCATCTTTTAGGGCTGTCATCCAAAGATCTTTTTAATGTTTCTAGGAAAACTTTCCACTCTTCCGAATCTTCATCTTGAGCTTCGGGAACCTCGCCTTTTTGTTCGTATTCTCTACCTTTATGAACGAGTAAGGTAGCGTCACCTCCGTCGTCAAGAATGAGATTAGGTCCTTCTCCTTGCCATTCGAATATTTTTTGTGTTGCCCACCAGTACTCTTCAAGTGTTTCACCCTTCCAAGCGAAAACTGGAACACCTTTCAAGTCTTCTGGATTTCCATCTGGGCCACAAACCACTGCCGCCGCTGCGTGGTCTTGAGTTGAAAAAATGTTACAGCTAGCCCAACGAACTTCTGCTCCTAAAACCACTAGGGTTTCGATAAGTACCGCTGTTTGAACGGTCATATGAAGCGAACCTGCTATTCGCGCTCCTAAAAGTGGTTGTTCATCGAAGTACTCAGCCCGTAAAGACATCAAACCTGGCATCTCATGTTCAGCAAGTCGAATTTCCTTACGGCCAAACTCGTAGAGATTTATATCAGCGATTTTGTAATCATTTTCATAAGACATATGTAATCACGATATCGGGTGACACTTAATAGGAGCAGGTTTCGCCTCTAACTAGAAATGCGCTTCCTGTAGTCTCGATTGTGTAATCCGAGTCTTCTCCATGAATCAAGAAAGCCTGTCCTGATTCCAATTGCATCTCTTCTCCATTTTCAACTTTCGACACTCCAGTTGTAGCCAAAATCAAATCGATACTCTTTGAACCATTTACCTCTATTTTCGTATCCTCTATTCTTCTCACCGTCAGATTGTCAACTGGTCCTGTATATTCATGATCTTCTTCACTAGCGTTTTGCACCTGAGTTTCTTCTGCTTTGACATCCAAGAGAGAAATGAACTCGCTTTTATCAGTATGCTTTTTTGTTAGACCTGCTCTGAGCACGTTGTCGCCGGGTTCCATTACTTCGACTGCCATTCCTTGAATATAAATATGAGCAACCCCAGGTTCGACATGTATGGCGTCACCAATACCTAGTTCGTGATAATTCATAAAAGGAAGAAGCATGATAGATGCGTCTATTTTATGTATTTTCGCAATTTTGATAATTTCCTCAGCTTCTTTCTCTCGGGTTTCATCGACACCACTCCTGCAACGGTAAAGCAAATCTTCAATTTCTTGATTCCATTCTCCTAAAAGAAGACCAGCAATGACTTTGCCCCACCCCTTTTCTCCATCTGTCAGCAGAGGAGCAAAAAATTCTTTCGGCAAGTCAAATATCTCTGCTGATTCAATCGCAGAATCTATTTCGCGTAGCCCACAAAACGCTTTAAATGGGGTCAGTGCACATACCAGTTCTGATTTTGACTTTTCATCTCGGTATAGACGCTTGGGGTCATCTAGTTTGATTCCCCTACCTTCTTCAAGTTCAAATCCTCTTAATGCCTGTTTAGCATTTGGATGCAGTTGGAGGGATAGAGGTTTTTGTATTGCAAGAATTTTCACAAGCCACGGTAAATTTTTTCCAGGCCCAAACCAAAGTTCTGCTTCTGGTTCCCCACTAGGAGGAATTCCTCTCAACTCTGCAATCGCTGTTTTGGAACCCCAGTCGTAGTGTTTAAGAGTTCCTTCTAGACGAGGCATTTTTATTTCAATTAAGCTTCAAAAGTGAATGAGATTCCATCTGACTCAACTTTTTCGATGATTCTTTTATGCTCATTCTCGTCAACTTCATCTGCTTCGTCTATAAGCATGATCGGGATGTCATCTTCTACGCGGTAGATCCTTTGTAATCTTGGATTATAAAGAGAGTTCTCATCTTCAAGATAAAACAATGGTCCCTTATCTTCAGGGCAGGCTAAAATCTCTAGCAACATTGGATCGAGGGGCATACTTTCTCCTAACTACTCATTTCAGGTTATTGGGTTAAAAGGGTTCTGACTTCCTCTATTGCTTGTGCACATATTTTTTTGTTATTTGCTTCAATATTCAGTCTAAGAAGAGGCTCCGTGTTCGATGGTCTTAAATTAAACCACCAATCACCCACATCTACTGTCAATCCGTCTAATCGATCAACTATTGATCCCACATAGTGCTCTTCTATTTTTTCTATAGACGCCTCCACATCCGTAACTGAAAAATTTAGTTCACCAGAACTTTCATACCTTTTAAATGGTTCTAACAGTTCACTTAATTTGCCCTGATACTGAGATAACGCCTTCAAGACGACTAAAGCCGCTATCACACCGGAATCAGCTCTATAATTTTCCCGAAAATAATAGTGCCCCGAGTGCTCCCCAGCGAATACTGCATCATGTTTTTCCATTGATTCTTTAATAAATGAATGACCGACACGACTACGTATCCCCATACCTCCACGCTCAAGAATCACTTCTGGTACTACTTTTGAGCAAATCAAATTATAGATAACCGACTCATCTGGTCTTTCCGCAAGAATCTGATCAGCGATAAGCGCAGTTGTGAGGGACCCAGAGATAGATTCGCCTCTCTCATCTAGTAGGAAAACTCGGTCGGCATCTCCATCAAAGGCCAGACCTATATCAGCTTTTGTCTCTAGCACTCTTTGTCTCAAATGTTCTTGGTTTTCTTGTCGCAGAGGATCTGCCGGATGATTAGGAAAATTTCCATCTAATTCAGGAAAAAGAATCTCTAGTTCAAAAGGTAATTTTTTAAAGACAGGTGGAAGGATTAATCCTCCCATCCCGTTAGCTGTATCAGCCACAACCTTAAGGTCGCGAAGATTTGATGTATCTATAACCGAACAGACGTGATCCGCGAATTCACTCAGGACATCTATTTTTTCAATACTTCCGATTACTGATTGTCTCTCTGGTAAGGCATTAACTATTTCCAATATTTCCTGCAACCCTGAATCCTGCCCTACCGGTCGAGCTTTGTTCATACAAATTTTAAGCCCGTTGTATTCCGCTGGATTGTGACTGGCAGTTACCATAGCTGCCGGAAAATCAAAATGCCCTGAAGCGAAGTAACACATGTCCGTAGATGC
>QCLO01000049.1 GCA_003214465.1 Acidimicrobiales bacterium AG-414-N20
AACCATGGCTTTCGATATTCTCGTCAGGTATCTGAGATGGTCAGGGTATGAGGTTAAAGCTGTTTCCAACATCACCGACATTGACGACAAGATAATCGCACGAGCAGCCGAAGAAGGAACCTCTGAACCTGATCTGGCTGCACGGTTCGAAGAAATCTTTATTGCCGAAATGGACCGTTTGAACATAGCGCATCCCGACCTGCGACCCCGTGCCACCGAATTCGTAGACCGTATGGTTTCAGTAATCACTGATCTGATCGACCGTGAAATGGCTTACACCACAGATGACGGCGTCTATTTTGACGTTGACAAATTAGATGAATACGGTGCTCTGGTTAACCGGACTGTTGATGACCTCAGAGAAGGTGCCGGTGCACGAGTCGACGTTGACGAAGGCAAAGACGACCCTCTCGATTTCGCACTGTGGAAAGCCGCAAAACCCGGTGAACCAACCTGGGATTCCCCCTGGGGTCCGGGACGACCCGGGTGGCATATCGAATGTGTCGCCATGTCCCTAGACCTTTTGGGTGACGGTTTTGACATACACGGTGGCGGCGATGACCTGATCTTCCCTCATCATGAAAACGAAAGAGCTGAAGCTCTGGGTTGCGGACGAGAATTTGCGAAATATTGGATTCACAACGGAATGGTTCAAGTCGACGGTGAGAAAATGTCTAAATCTTTGGGTAATTTCACAACTCTTGAAGCAATGCTGGACCACTGGGATCCGCGTGCCCTGAGACTTCTGGTTCTTCAAACCCATTACCGTCACACCATGGAAATAGGAGCAGACGCTCTTGACGGTGCTGTTTCAGCCCTTGATCGCCTCGATGCTTTCGCTGACCGTTTCAGATCAGCAAATCTGGAAGATTCTGAACCTGACGGGAGTGTTGTCGAAAAGTTCAATGAGGCAATGGATGACGATCTTGGCACCCCTGCAGCCGTTGCAGTGATTTTTGACGCTGTTCGTGAAGCCAACCGTCACTTGGACGAAGACAACTCTGATGAAGCTGCAAGCATCGGATGCGCTATTGAGACTCTCGCAGATGTTCTCGGTTTGAAAATCGGTCGAGATCAACGACCATCAGGTTCAAAGGAATCAGAGTTAGATGAAAACAAGATCGAAGAGCTGATAGTTGAACGTAATCAGGCTCGCGAAAGTGGAGATTATGCAAGGGCTGATGAGATACGCGATTCGCTATCTGCAAGTGGCATAGTTCTCGAAGATTCAGCTCAAGGAACTGGTTGGCACCGTTCCTGACTATTTTTAATTTCTCGGCACGTCCGCCCAGGAAACATCCTTGTCAACTCTCACATCTCCTGGAAGTCCCAAAACTCTTTCTCCAAGGATGTTTCTCATGATCTCAGATGTGCCACCTTCTATTGTGTTGGCACGGGATCTTAAAAATGAGTACCTCGTAAGATCACCTTCAGTTCGTAAACCTTCAGGCCGTTTGCGGTCATATCCTGCTTCATAGAGAAGACCTTCAGCTCCTGCTATTTCAACACATGTCTCATATATGCGCTGATTCATTTCCGCTGACATGAGTTTTCCAACTGAACCTTCAGGACCCGGATTTCCTGATTTGCTTGCTTCTCTGGCCCTCCAGTTTGTGAGTCGCAAAGCCTCAGCTTCCATCCAAAATCTGCTTACTTTGTCACGAAAAACTGACCTGGTTACCGGGTCAAGTGTTTCTTTCTTTTCTTCCCAGACTTGCATCAAGTCACGGATCGGACCTACTCCTTTTTTGGGCACACCACCACCGAGTGCCACACGCTCATTCATCAATGTGGTGACAGCTGCGCTCCAGCCGGCACCTACATCTCCAAAAACCCTGTCGTTAGGTATGCGAACATCGTTGAAGAAAACTTCGTTGAACTCAGCTTCTCCTGTGATCTGATGCAAAGGCCTTACCTCCACTCCAGGTGATTCCATATCAAGAAGAAAATATGTCATGCCTTTATGTTTGGGTTGATCAGGATCTGTTCTCGCTACGAGCATTCCCCATTTGGAAACATGCGCGAGTGTTGTCCACACTTTTTGTCCATTAACGATCCATTCGTCACCATCTAGAACAGCTCGAGATGATAATCCAGCGACATCAGATCCGGCGCCTGGTTCGCTGAAAAGCTGACACCAGATTTCCTCACCGGTGAACATGGGACGCAATAGTCTTTCCTTCTGTTCGTCGGAGGCATAAGTGAGAACAACTGGTGCCCCCATACCGATACCAATAGGGTTGATGGCTAGATCATGATAAGGAACTCCAGCGCCTCGTAGTTCAGCATCAACCACCGTTTGCAGTTTTCGGCTTTCAAGACCAAGACCTCCGAGGCCTTCTGGGAACTGCACGAAAGCCAATCCGTGGTCGAACTGGGCGCCACGAAACTCGAACTGATCTACTTTGTCTGGTGGGACTTCTTCAACAAGTTTTTTTGCTAAATCCCTGATTTCAGCTTCAGTAATTTCGGCCACTGTTCCTCCATAAGTCTCGCAGAAAATAAATAACCGGCTTCAACCTACCAATGGGTTAAGGGTTTGTGGCGTTAAAAATTAAGCAATCGGCTCTAAATCAATGGAATCGAAATCCATTTGATCGCCATCCCGGCGTTCTTCATCAACCTCTGAAGCATCTCTTTGATCCCAGTCTTCTTCATCAAAGATGCCCTGCTGGTCTGTTTTATGATTTCCTTCAACAGACTCGCTTTGAGGCAAAGACGGGTGTTTACTCAAACCTGTGAAAGCACGGGCTAACAGAGGTGTTTTTTCAGGTGAAGGGGTTTGAGCGGCATCTTCTGTTTCCAAAGGATGCCGCGCCTCACCAATAGGCCTTACAACCTCGTCAGAACTTTCCCGCTTAAGCCCTGCAAGCACTCCCCTTTTACGACGTTTCGGCCTATTTTCTGGATCTTCAGGGAATTGGACCAAATTCCCTCTGTTGCGTTCGTCGATCAGTTGCCACCCTTTGGGAGCTTTCAGACGCCCAACATGAACTTCGCAAAGCACAACCTGTCCTGGTCCTTCCACCTCGTCAAGGTCACGAATAATAAAAGACGTGCCCTTGACGTCCATTTCAACCAGATAAACAGCTTTTCCTGAGCAAGCTGAACGCATACATAGGTACCGCATAGACTTAAAGTTAGTACCGCGGGAGACTCCTGTCGGGGACACTCTAAATACTTCCTATAGTTCTAGGCTCAAATTTATGTTAAACCAAGAAAAGCATCCCGAATTCTCTACCTCCTTTGTTTTAGGAATCGATGCAGATGACACTCTTTGGGAAAATGAAGCTGGGTTCTACACGATTCAGGATCGCTTCTTTGAACTGTTATCTCCTTGGAGTGAAGCGCATGATACAAATGCTGCTCTGTTAGAAAATGAAAGAGCCTCAATCCCTCAATACGGTTACGGTGTCACAAGCTTTGTCAGATCGATGATTGTTACAGCCATTCAAATCTCAGACAATGAAATTGAAACAAAAGAGATCACACAAATTGTTTCTTGGGGAGATGAACTAATAAATGCTCCAGTTGACTTACTTCCCGGTGTTGAAGAAACCCTAAGTGAATTATCTAATAATCACCATCTGCTACTCATCACGAAA
>QCLO01000050.1 GCA_003214465.1 Acidimicrobiales bacterium AG-414-N20
ATGCCGATTCTGGTTGGAATGACTATGCATTTTCATTCATACTGTGCTCTTTACAAGCTCCCAGGTTGGGATGAAATAATGACCTTGCCAGTAGATGAGAAAAAACAGAAACTAGCTGATCCTTCTATAAGAAAAGTACTTGAAGAAAAGGCGGCTTCACCAGAAGCGGGAGTTTTCTCAAGACTTACTGGTTGGGGTAAATATCGTATAGGAGAAACTTTCTCTGACGAAAATAAAGGACTTGACGGAAGACTGGTTTCTGACATTGCTAGAGAACGCGGGAACCGCGACTTTTATACTCTTCTCGACATAGTTTTAGCCGATGACCTCAAAACAGTTCTTTGGCCTGGGCCTACCGATGATGATCCTGCTAGTTGGCTGATGCGACAAACTATTTGGGACCACGAAGAGGTAATGATAGGTGGTTCCGACGCTGGGGCTCACCTAGATCGAATGGCGGGTGCTTCTTATCCAACAGAATGGATCCGCGACTGCCTTAGCGGGAGAAAACTCACATCCATCGAAAGAGCCATAGAGCATATGACTGATGTCCCAGCTAAATTTTTTGGTTTAGTGGATCGAGGTAGAATCGAAAAAGGTTTTTGTGCTGATTTAGTTATCTTCAATCCTGATCAAATCAATTCACAAGAACTAAAAGTATTAAACGACCTACCTGGCGAAAGCCCCCGCCTTTATGGAGGAGCTGAAGGGATTGAAAAAGTTTTCGTAAACGGGGTTCTTAGCATCAATGATGGGAAACCTACAGAATCTTTATCAGGTATTGTCTTACGCTCGGGAACCCACACTGTCACAAACCCAATCCCAGCAGATGCTAAATGACGCCATTACCTAAAAGTCTTTCGACACTCCCAAAACTCTGGGATATCTAAGAATGACTGATTCACCAAGGCCAAAAATCAGGCATATGCCTGGTCTTGATGGGGCCCGTGGTCTATGGGTGATTCTGGGGCCTCTTCTTTATCATGCTCGACCTGAAAATGTACCCGGTGGACCTTCAATCGTTCCAGGGGGAATTCTCTCTCTTGACTTGTTTTTTGTATTGTCAAGTTTTCTTATTGTCACTATCGCTCTAAAAGAATGGGATCAGGCGGGCAAAATAGATTTGAAAGGATACGCAGGAAGACGAGCTAGAAGACTGCTTCCTGCTTTACTTGTAGCACTCGTAGGTCTAACTGCTTATTTGGTTCTTTTCGGACATGCAGATCAGGTAAGCCGTTGGACCGGAGCGATCGTTTCTGCATTAACTTACAGCGCAAACTGGCATGAGATAGCCGCAGATATTTCTTACTTCGAACACTACAGAACCCCCTCTCCCTTGAAACACATTTGGTCATTTTCAATCGAAGAACAGTTCTATATATTCGCTCCCCTCTTCATCATCGTTGGTTTAGGTATTCTGAAAAAAAGTGAAAAGTTGCTCTTGTGGTTTGCTATTGCAGGGGCTATAGCTTCCGCTTGCTGGATGGCTTTACTTCACCAACCCGGAACAGATCCATCTCGCGTCTATTTCGGTACAGACACTAGAGCTCAAGCTCTTTTCGTGGGAATAATCTTGGCCCTACTCGCAAGACAAATAGGACCACCAAAATCTGAGAAGGCCACAAAACTAATCGCTCTGCTTGCATACCCAGCCACCGCATTTCACCTCTGGGCAGTGCTTTTTGTTTCTCAAGAGAATGAATGGATGTTCGAACGTGGAGGGTTCCTTCTCATTGCTGTTATGAGTGCCCTGATTATTTATGGTTTGACGGTTTCAGCTCAATGGAGTCCTTTACATCGCTTTATGGAATCAACACCACTCAGGTATCTGGGACGCATAAGTTACGGCCTCTACCTGTATCACTGGCCTGTTTATATGCTTTTAACAGGAAACAGACTTTCCCGCTTGCTTCCAGGAGTAGATGAAATTGAAGGAGTTCCTCTTCTTTTATGCCACTTGTTGATTACAGGAATTTTAGCTTCCATAAGCTTTCATCTAATAGAAAGCCCTTTCCAAAAACGTCGTTTTCCTTTAACGAAAAAACCCATAACAGCCCTATCCGGCACAGTCGCTGCTTCTATAGGAATAGCAGCCATTCTGTTTGGCCTACTTTGGGTTAATACAAGACCAGCTGATGCTAGAGAAGACTTCTCAGCTGCGGGCGGTGTCTGCGTCAAGCAAGGATTATTGCCACCACCAACTGATGAGAGGACAAGAATTCTTGTTGTTGGAGACTCAGTGTCTGTGCAAATTGCCGAAGCTCTTTGTGGCTGGTCGTTAGAAAATCCGGGTGAAATCGTAGTCATGAATGAAGCTCATCTTGGATGTGTTGTAGGACGCTACGGACAGAAACGTATCCCAGAAGGTATCGAAGGTCCTGTAGGAGATCTGTGTTCTGCTTGGAATGACCCCGTTCCTTCGTATGAGATGCTAGATAGAGATGTGGTTTCATGGCCTACTGCAGTTGAAATTTTTCAGCCTGACGTCGTCATTGGACATATTACGCCTTGGGATGTAACCGATCGACTGATTCCATCTTTGGGCGAAAAATGGGTTTGGGTTGGAACTGATGAATATGACGATTACATCTCTTCGGAATACAGAATTGGTAGCGAAACTCTCGCGTCAACAGGCGCCCACGTTTACTGGCTGGAAGGAGCGCACCTACGTCGAGAAATAAAACCTCAAAATCACCCTGACCGTATTGACGCTCTAAATCAGCTGGTCACCGAAGCAGTTTCGGATCTTGATTACGTAACGATCGCTCCATATAAGGAATTTATTGGCGAAGTCGGTAGCAGTAGAGAAAAACAAATACGCGATGATGGTGTTCACCTAACAGAACGAGGACTTTCAGAAATAGCTGAATGGATTGTCAACGAAGTTATCTCATCTAATACGAAGTGAACTTGTCCACTAGCTTCTTTGGGACCACCAACTATTCAAACGTTGTTTCAATTCTTCTTTCTCAAGATCTCCCTCTTCACGCTTTAACTCCAAGAGAAACTTCAGAGCTTGTCCTACTTCTCTTCCCGGCTCTAAACCTAAGTGCTCCATTATCTCATCGCCATCCAAACCAGGACGTTCTGACTTGACTCTCTCTTCTTCGGCCAAGTCTTTGATTCGGATTTCCAAATCATCCATTGCTGCTTGAATCCCTTCTTCTTTGACACGGTTCCGGGTGGTGCAATCACAGCGAATTAAATGATTTAACTTCCCTAATAAAGGACCTGCATCTCTTGCGTATCTGCGCACAGCTGAATCTGACCATCCATCTGCGTAGCCTTTAAACCTTCCAGAGAGTCTTACAAGTTCACTTACTTGTTGCACTATCTCCTCTGGGAAATCAAGAGCTTTGAGTCTTTTACGAGCAATTCGTGCTCCTACTTCTTCATGATGTCTGAAAGTAACTCCCCCATGTGAGAAAGATCTTGTATCGGGTTTTCCGATGTCATGAAAAAGAGCTGCCAAGCGGACAACTATGTCAGGTTTTGTTTTGTTAACCACAGCGATCGTATGCGCCAAAACATCTTTGTGTTTATGTATAGGGTCCTGCTCC
>QCLO01000051.1 GCA_003214465.1 Acidimicrobiales bacterium AG-414-N20
AACGTCTACATCACCGGAAGTTACCGCACGGATCACGGAGTAACAGTCAACTTCGACCCGGGTCCGGGAACCGCCAACCTGTCCAGTTACGGACAGCGTGGGCAGGATATGTACATTTTGAAGCTGGACTCGTCGGGCAACTACGTGTGGGTAAAATCCTTCGAGAAGACCGGCGATAGCGGCAGTAGCGGTGACAATGCGTCCGACGTGGCTGTCGACTCGTCGGGGAACGTCTACACCATCGGATACTTCGAGGGCGCGCTCGACTTCGACCCGGGTACGGGAACCGCCGAACTCGCATCGACCCCAGCTAATCCGGGATCATTATTTACCAATCGTGATGTGTTCGTGTCGAAACTGGACTCGTCGGGCAACTATGTGTGGGCCAAGTCCTTCGGTGGGACTAAGAATGGCCACGGTAGTTCGATTGCGGTCGACTCGTCAGGCAACGTCTACACCACCGGGTACTTCGCAGAAACGTTCGACTTCGACCCGGGTGCGGGAACCGCCAACCACTCGGCACCCGAAAACTTCAGAAAAGACGTGTTCGTGTCGAAGTTGGACTCGTCGGGCAACTACGTGTGGTCCAAATCCTTCGGAAGCACCAGCCACGACATGGCTACTTCGATTGCGGTCGACTCGTCAGGCAACGTCTACACCACCGGGCACTTTAGGGAAACGGTTGACTTCGACCCAGGTGCGGGAACCGCTAACCTAACGTTCAACACCGATGACGACGTGTTCGTGTCGAAGTTGGACTCGTCGGGCAACTACGTGTGGGCCAAGCAGATCAGCGGCGACGGATATAGTTTTTACGGCCCCGGTGAACGGGGCTATGGCATGGCGTTGGACTCGTCGGGCAACGTCTACGTTACGGGACAGTTCGAGGGTACGGCCGATTTCGATCCTGGTTCGGGCACTGTGAGCTTCACCTCGGTCGAAGACGATGACTGCTGCAACGACGACTACGACGGGTTCCTAGTGAAATTAGATTCGTCAGGGAACCTGGCGCCTGCGGTTGCAGCCACCCCTCCCGGGTTCACGTTGTCGACAACGTCGGTGTCAGTGGCGGAGTCTGGTACGACTGCCACATTCAGTGTCGTGCTTGACACACAACCGGCAGGCAATGTGGTCATTTACGCTTTCTCCAGCGACCCCGGTGAAGCTCAGGTCGGTGCACCTTTGACGTTCACATCCTCGAACTGGGCTGCTCCTCAGAATTTCACGATCACAGGTCGTGACGATTCAATCGTTGATGGCGACCAGCAGGCGATCTTCACCGTGAAGATCGACGACGACCTGAGTCACGACAGTTACGATAACGTAGCGGATCAGACGGTGACATCTACCACCTCTGATAACGAATCACCAGTTGTGACGACAACACCAACGGCGACGACCACAACCACAACCACAACCACAACTGTTCCGGCTGATTCGCCTTCGGTGGTTTTGTCTGCGGCCGCTGTCGAAACTGATGCTTTCATCAGTTGGGTGCCTGATCCTGCTGATGGCGTGCAGTCACACGCTCTGGCTTGGCGTGACCCTTCTGGTAACTGGAGCATGCACAACTCCTATGACGGCACTGTTCTTAATGAAGACACCATTTTTGATCTGTCCGACGGGGTTCATTCGTTCGAGATCCTCACCTCTTACGTCGACGGTAGTTTTGCATCGTCGAACACGGTGTCTATTACCGTTCCCACACCGCCGCCGTCTCCCACCCCTGAACCTGAAGTTGTAGAAGTAGGAAGCTTTGACTGTTCTACATACCCGTCTTTGATTCAAGTTATGGGCACTCCGGGGGTTGGAGATTCAGTGAAACAGCTCGATGTGAACACCGGTGAGTACTCCGAGATTTTCTCTATCTCTGCGAACCGAACCCCTAGGTATATAGGTCTGAACGCCATCGGCATCAACCCTGTTGATAGTGCCCTTTACGGGCTGATGCGGGTGCAGGGATTCGCATATCTGGTTCGTTTCGACGATGCCGATAATGTCGCTTTCGTCGCTCGGGTTCCCGGGATGAGTAACGCTGGTGACGTCGACGCTCAGGGAAGATTCGTATGGCCGCAAGGGACGACTTCCGGCACCAATTTCTACGTCTTGGATAACGTAGCCGGAATGGACGGCTTCGCCGATCCCGGAGATGCAGCAGACCGTTCACAAATAACTCCAGTTGTTACCGGAACAGGCGCTACCGCCGACGTTGCCGCACTGCAAGTGAACCTCGGCAGCGGTGAACGTTCCTACGCCATGGGGGTCGACACTCATGTTCACAAATTGCGGATCTTCGACTACGAAAACCCGACCAGAACATGGACCATAAACCTGTTCAACGAGGATGGCTCACCAGCGCAATTCGTCAACGGAGGGTTCGGCGCTGCATGGAGCCACGAAGACCGGTTCTACTTCGCTTCGAACAAGGGGGAGGGTGTCTATGAAGTCATCATCCCCACTATTGACCTGAACACCAAAACAGCAACCATCCGCCGGGTCGCCAACTCACAGGCAACATCAATCAACGACGGCACCACCTGCGTGGGCATCGACTTCATCGAACCTGACCCAACACCTGAAGTTGTAGAAGTAGGAGGCTTTGACTGCGCGGCCTATCCGGCTCTCATACAGATCATGGGCAAACCCAATTCCGGCATGGAGGTCAAACAGCTCGACATCGCCTCCGGCGAGTACACCGAGATCTATTCCATCCCGTTTGATCGCACCCCACCATTCACCGGGATGAATGCCATTGGCATCAACCCTGTCGACTCGATCATTTACGGGCTGATGAAGTTGAGCACTGACGCCGCCTACCTTGTGCGCTTCGACGCACAGAACGTCGCGTTTCTCGCCCGGGTGCCGGAACTTAGCGCCGCTGGCGGTGTAGACCACGAAGGAACCTTCGTCTGGGAGAAAGGAACCCACTTCTACGCGATCTACGGAATCGCCGAGATGGAAGGCTTCGCTAGCCCGAACGACGCCGTGGACCTGTCACAGATCAATCCCGTCGTTAGTGGACTGACGAACGTTTCGGATATCGCAACCCTCCGGGTTGATCTAGGTGACGGCGAGGGCTCCTACGCGATGGGGGTCACCCCGGGACGTCAACTCCGTATCTTCGGATACGACAACCCGATGGGCGTCTGGTCGGTTGCACTTACCGATTCGGATGGGTCGACTGCGGGAATACCGGAAACAGACTTTGGTGCGGCGTGGAGTCACGACGACCGGATCTACTTCGGGGCCAACAGCGGAGCCGGCGTCTACGAGGTGTTGATCGACACCATCAACCTGGATGCC
>QCLO01000052.1 GCA_003214465.1 Acidimicrobiales bacterium AG-414-N20
ATAGGCCGAAGCAGCAATTCAGAAAAAATAGAAGAGGAACAAGGTCTGGCAGCAACAGTTCAGGAGTCAATGGTTAGATCCGGGTTGCCCAGTGTGCAAATAAAAATAATCGATTCAACAGTTGTGCTCGAAGGAACCATAGCGACCCAAGAATTAAAGGAAGCAGCTACGCGAGTGGCGCAAGCACAAACTGGCGTTATAAGTGTTGAAAACATGTTGGAAGTACCGGTAATTGTTAATCAAGTGACTACCACTACCGCTCCAAACCTGCCCGCTAGCCAGAAAGATCTTCTTTTGCAAACACGACTAAGTGCCGCTGGGGCGTCTTCTGGTATCCAATTCGAGTCAGGAGGTGACGTTTTAACTCTTGAATCAATACCTACATTGGAAAGACTTGCTTATTTCTTAAACAATGAGAAAGAAATAAACGTTCAAATACTGGGACATACAGACAGCGACGAAAAATGTCCAGGCGATAATCTAATACTTTCACAGAGACGTGCAGAAGCTGTTAGAGCACAATTACTTGCCCGAGGAATCGAAGCTGAACGACTTATTTCTACTGGAATGGGGCATACAGATCCGATAGCTGACAATCTGAGTAAGGCTGGTAAGGCTGCCAATAGAAGAATTGAATTCCTGCTCATAGCAGAAGAGCAAAATGAGATCCCACCGCCTGCACAACCTGAAACAGTTGATGGCTGTTAATTACTAAATTTTCTTTTCCTTAAAGGGTTTTCCACTATCCCCGAAGTGTTAAAGATTATTTTGTAAAATGATTACAAGGCATGTCGTCTAAACATCTGTGAATTTGACATTAATTCGCGCGTGTTTACAGAGCACTCAAAGGTGAGGGGCTTAAATGACAGAAAAAGGACTTTGTGTGCGATGCAGACAAATAGTTTCTCTTAGGCTTACCAGTCTTGTTTGTGATAGGGCAGGTGCTTCAGCTCAACCAACTGGCATTTGTTCTGAATGTGTAGAACAAAATGAACTGAACGAAAAGAAAAGCATAAGTAATTAATCTTGACGCTTGTCACAAAATGACCGATTACCTTTTTGAGTCGGCAAAATATGAACGTGGATACTTCCGAAATTAAAGACAATAAACCATCTAAGAGCAACAAATCTAAATCCTCAGATTGGAAAGTTCGTCTAACTGAAACCGCAGTAGGACTTTTTAGTCATGCTCCGGATCCATTAGAAGAAACTTTCCAATACCCAGACGATCCCGGACTCTTTGGACCCAAGTCAACTACTTGGAAAATAATGGGAGATGTTTCTTCTTTTATAGGCGGAATAAGAGCGCTTCTGATCCAAGCCGCCCATCCTGAAGTCGCTGCAGGAGTTGCAAATCACTCAACCTACCGAGATGACCCCCTCGGAAGACTTTCTCGAACTGCTTCTTATGTAACTGCAACTGCTTTTGGCTCAATGCCTGAAGTTGAAAAATCGATCAAAATGGTATCTTCAGCTCACCGTCCAGTTAGTGGCACTTCGAGCCGAGGAGAAAAGTACTCGGCCGGAAACCCTGAGATGGCTGCTTGGGTTCACAATGCATTAATTGATTCATTTTTGGTCTCTTATCAGAACTTCGGCCCGTTTCTTCTTAAGGATGAAGAGGCAGATTCTTACGTTTACGAGCAGACAAACTTAGGAAAACTAATGAAAGCCTCTCCCCTGCCTGAGAATGCGGCATCTTTGAGCTGTTGGTTGTCGGAAAACCCAAAAGTGGGATCATCCAAAGAAGGCACTGAAGCAGTTTCTTTTCTCAAAAAACCTCCATTACCTTTTTTTACTCTCGTTGCCTACAAAATTCTTTTCAATGCAGCTGTCGCTACCATGCCTAAAGAACTTCGAGCAGCCATAGGAGTCACCCCAAAAAAAGGTGCAAAGACCGCAGGTAACTTTCTTACAAAAGTGCTCCGCTACGCTCTCGGATTCTCACCAGCTTGGGCGGCAGCTTTGGACAGAAGCGGGACCAAACGTCCGAACGGAATACGTTTCAGAAATACATCCGGAGTAACTCGATAAATAAATTAGCGAATCTTCCTCTTTGAACGTATAGTTTGCGAATGCCAGATGCAATTGTTATAGGTGCGGGAGTAATGGGATCTTCAATTGCTTATGAACTCCAAAGATCAGGCCTAGAAACCCTAGTTTTAGATAAAGGTGACGCTGTCGGAGGGGGCTCCACAAGTGCCTCCTCAGCAGTAATACGATTCAATTATTCAACTCATGCTGGCGTAACTGCCGCTTGGGAATCACGGCAAAGGTGGCTTTCATGGGCGGATCATTTGGGTTTAGAGGAAGACCATCATGAACCATTAGCTAAGTTTCACAAAACTGGGATGCTCTTTCTGGAACCACCTGATTTCCCGCGTTCAATCTTTCTTGATCTGCTAGACGAATTTAATATTCCTTATGAATCCTACGACAGTGAAGAGTTAACGAAAAAATTTCCCTCCCTTAACCTTGGTAGATTTTGGCCTCCGAAATTGCCAGATGATGAAAACTTCTTCAATGAACCAAAGAACAATTTGAATGGTTGGATCACCCCTGATGCAGGTTTCATTGATGATCCTCAACTTGCAGCAGTGAATCTAATGGATGCTGCAAAAAGAAACGGCGCCACTCTTCGCCTTCACACTCAGGTAGAAGAAATTGTCAAACAAGATGAAAGGGTGTCAGGTGTCAAACTGAAAGATGGAACGACAATAGACGCCCCGATAGTTGTAAATGCCGCCGGGCCATGGAGTTCAGCGCTCAACCGGATAGCTGGCGTGGAATCTGAAATGGCTATTACTACAAGTCCAATGCGGCAAGAAGTCCACGCAGCCGAAGCGCCAGAAGATTTCAATTTTGATTCCGGCGCTCCTCTGCTAACAGATCTTGATCTCGGGTATTACGCAGTTCCAAAAATGGGCGGAACTTTTTATGTTGGAGGTGTCGAACCAGATTGTGACCCCTTGGAATGGGTCGATGATCCAGATGGAGTATCGCTTAACCCGACTGTTGCAAGATTTGAAGCTCAAGTTTGGCGACTAGCTAGAAGAGTTCCAGAACTTGGAATTCCAACTCGTCCCCTAGGAATTGCGGGTGTCTACGATGTAACACCAGACTGGGTTCCTATTTACGACCGAACTTCGCTCCCAGGTTTTTATGTAGCTATTGGAACTTCTGGTAACCAATTCAAAAACGCTCCACTCGTTGGAGAAATTATGCGAGAAATCATCTCTGCGAGTGAAAACGGGCATGATCATGACACAAATCCCTTAAAAATAGAGTGCT
>QCLO01000053.1 GCA_003214465.1 Acidimicrobiales bacterium AG-414-N20
GATTTTTTAAGAGATGTGGGGAAGCACGTCACAGTAGGGACAATGCTTTCGAAAGAATCAGTTAAAACACGATTATCAAGTGAACAAGGACTTTCCTTTACGGAATTCAGTTACATGCTTCTACAGGCAAACGATTTTTATGAGTTGCATAAAAATTATGGATGTGAGATGCAGATTGGGGGTTCAGATCAGTGGGGAAATATCACTGCTGGAATTGACATGATCAGAAGGCGCAGCTCAGCAACTGCTTACGGATTGACAGTTCCTCTAATTACTAGATCAGACGGCGCAAAGTTCGGTAAAACAGCTGAAGGTACCGTGTGGCTTGATTCAAAACGAACTTTGCCTTACGAGTTGTACCAATATTTGATAAATACCGATGATAGAGATGTTGAAAAACTGCTTCTACAACTAACGCTTGTTTCTGTATCGGAGATCTCTGAATTAATGATGGAACATCGAAAATCTCCAGAAGATCGAACTGCACAACAACGTTTAGCAACTGAAGTTTGTCGTTTAGTGCACGGTGATGAAGAAGCAGAACAAGCACTATTAGCCACGAGGGGTCTTTTTGGGACTGAATCAACCGAAGAGAATTCATTCGAATCGCTCCGAGGGATAGTTCCAGAAACAGAAGTAAAAGCATCAGAGTTAAAGAAAGCGGAAGAATCCTTGATAGATGTTTTAGTTTTGAGCGGTTTATGTAGTTCAAAGGGTGACGCACGCAGAACTATTACAGCCGGAGGAATCTCAGTAAATGGAGACCGGCAAGCTGCAGATACTGTTTCTCTACCCAATGACTTACTTCTAAATAGTGATTACGTTTTAATACAAAAAGGTAAAAAAAATCGTCATTTACTTGTAATCGTTTAATTGAACAATTATTTAAACTAATCCTCTGAATAAGGTGGATCATCACTCTGCAGCGGATAGCGTTTTTCTGCCCGCAAGTTCTTGATCTTTGCACCAAGCGCGCTTAACGTGGGTGGGTTGCTCTCGATTAAAGCGAAAGCCCTTCAAGAGCGATTCAGGGCATTAAACAGCTATGAAATTTATGTTTATAGATGTATGCCGGATGGCCGATGGTCATCAGGTGCTCCTTGAAAACGGGATAGAGGACGAATTAAAGCCAGTGCGGGTCGTCCACATAGCGATCGCGAGTCGCCGTGGATGAACCTAAACAATTCAATGAAATAAATAAAGCACTGACGGACAACGGTGTTTGACTAAGTCAGACACCTTGGACCTGTGCCTTGTCGATTGGGATTGGTGTCCCTTTCGACTACAAACTCGCAGATGTCGCTTTTGCGGCATCGCACCATGATTTCAAAGTCTTATTTTCTTTGAGAATAGGACTGAGATTTTGACGGAGAGTTTGATCCTGGCTCAGGACGAACGCTGGCGGCGGGCCTAACACATGCAAGTCGAACGAACTCGACCTTCGGGTCATATAGTGAGTGGCGAACGGGTGAGTAACACGTGAGAAACCTGCCCCGAAGACTGGAACAACCCGAGGAAACTCGGGCTAATACCGGATACCCCCATCGGATCGCATGATTTGATGAGGAAATGCTCCGGCGCTTCGGGAGGGTCTCGCGGCCTATCAGCTAGTTGGTGAGGTAACGGCTCACCAAGGCAACGACGGGTAGCTGGTCTGAGAGGACGATCAGCCACACTGGGACTGAGACACGGCCCAGACTCCTACGGGAGGCAGCAGTGGGGAATATTGCGCAATGGGCGAAAGCCTGACGCAGCCACGCCGCGTGCGGGATGAAGGCTCTAGGGTTGTAAACCGCTTTAGGCAGGGAAGAAAATGACGGTACCTGCAGAATAAGGTCCGGCCAACTACGTGCCAGCAGCCGCGGTAACACGTAGGGACCGAGCGTTGTCCGGATTTATTGGGCGTAAAGAGCTCGTAGGCGGTTCGGTAAGTCAGGTGTGAAAGCTCGAGGCTCAACCTCGAGATGCCACCTGATACTGCCGTGACTTGAGTCCGGTAGAGGAGTGTGGAATTCCTGGTGTAGCGGTGAAATGCGCAGATATCAGGAGGAACACCAATTGCGAAGGCAGCACTCTGGGCCGGTACTGACGCTGAGGAGCGAAAGCGTGGGGAGCGAACAGGATTAGATACCCTGGTAGTCCACGCCGTAAACGTTGGGCACTAGGTGTGGGATCGAACTAACCGATTCCGTGCCGTAGCTAACGCATTAAGTGCCCCGCCTGGGGAGTACGGCCGCAAGGCTAAAACTCAAAGGAATTGACGGGGGCCCGCACAAGCGGCGGAGCATGTTGCTTAATTCGAGGCAACGCGAAGAACCTTACCTGGGTTTGACATGTAGGGAAAAGCCATAGAGATATGGTGTCCTTAGGGGTCCTACACAGGTGGTGCATGGCTGTCGTCAGCTCGTGTCGTGAGATGTTGGGTTAAGTCCCGCAACGAGCGCAACCCTTGTCCTATGTTGCCAGCGGGTAATGCCGGGGACTCGTAGGAGACCGCCGGGGTCAACTCGGAGGAAGGTGGGGACGACGTCAAGTCATCATGCCCCTTATATCCAGGGCTGCAAACATGCTACAATGGCCGGTACAGAGGGCTGCGAGACCGCGAGGTTGAGCGAATCCCAAAAAGCCGGTCTCAGTTCGGATTGGAGTCTGCAACTCGACTCCATGAAGGCGGAGTCGCTAGTAATCCCGGATCAGCAACGCCGGGGTGAATACGTTCCCGGGCCTTGTACACACCGCCCGTCACACCACGAAAGTTGGCAACGCCCGAAGTCAGTGGCCCAACTCTTTGAGAGGGAGCTGCCGAAGGTGGGGTTAGCGATTGGGGTGAAGTCGTAACAAGGTAGCCGTACCGGAAGGTGCGGCTGGATCACCTCCTTTCTAAGGAGTATTCATGAAAGCAAAATTTAATATTTTAATTTTTGCTTCATCAACTCCCAGTTAGTGCACTGGTTTTGAATTTTCGTTCTCTATCTCGTTTTGAGGGAGCATTAGCTCCCTGGCCTCTTTTTTACTTGTGTAAAAAAAGCCCTTTTAACTAAAAGTTAGAAACAGAACCTTGAGAACTGCATAGCGAACACGAGCATCTTCATAATTAATTGTCGATAAATTTTGTATTTCCAAG
>QCLO01000054.1 GCA_003214465.1 Acidimicrobiales bacterium AG-414-N20
ATGATTGCTTTGTATCCAACCTGAAAGTTCAGAAACTCTGTCGTAGCCTGGGCCTGAAACAACATCTACTTTTTCGACAAAACTACGAGTTGAATGATTTGGTATCCAATAACTGGTCGTGTTGTTTACCAGATTTCCAGGAGCTCCTCGAAGTCCTAAGAGTTGAGCTTTAGGTTTTTTCCAGTCTCCAATTGCAGCAAAATTCTGATTTCCGTATGGGTCTATCTGGCTTGCACCCATGACTATGTGACGGCGTCCTGACCACACAATGTCGAAAAGGTCCCGGTAAGGCATCCATGCTTCCACCAATCGTTCTGCATCTGGATCTCCCACAGGAATGGTGTTAGCAGCAAGAACAGAAACCGTGTCCGTCATTACCATGGCAGATTCAAATGTGGCTTTAGCCAAACGCCCAGCTATCACAGGAACATTCCCTATGGGGTTGCACAAAATCTCTCCGTCGCCTCGGAAGCCGTCAGCAATTGCAGTGATACATATTTCATCGAGTGTTGCATCATCAGCCATTTTGACTCTCTCCTATTTGAGTTCTTGAGTCAACTGCTTTCAAGTATTCCTGATGGTCAGTTACCTCTATGTATTTTTGTTTGAAGTTTTCCCAACTTTGGAGATCTTTAGCACTGGCTGCATATTCACTTTGGAAAACCTCGTCTCTGCCGTAATCAGGAGGACATTCAGTGAAGTGAGCTCCTCTTGGAGCTTCAATTACACCGTCGACGAATAACCTCGGAATTTTAAGAGTGTGGATACTTCCTTCTTTCAAAAAATCTTCAATAGGGATTATCTTTTCGCAACTCATGAACGTACGTTTAGCTGCTTTTGCAAAAAGGTCATCAAAATATAAATCCGGACCTAAAAATTGTCCGTTTCCTTGGGAATCCGCCCTATTCATATGAATAAGAGAAACGTCAAGATTTAGGGCAGGTATCGCTACCAATTCTTCACCTTTTTCCCCATCACTTGTTTCGTAAGGAGATTCGATTGTCTTTATTTCAGGATTCATCATGAGCATGTCGCTACCTAAACCAGCTCTTGTTGGATAAAAAGGCATCCGATGCGCTGCAGCTAGTAACCCTAAATAAAAAGCACCTTCGTCTAGTTCACCAGTTTCGATAGTTCCTTCTTGCTTCGCGTTTCTAAAATGCGGTTCTAGAGGTATTGAATCAAGTGAAACGAAACCATAAATTGCTTTACGAATCTTGCCTGTAGCACAAAGCAGCCCTACTTCTGGCCCTCCGTAACTAACGATTGTGAGATCCTTCAAATTACTGCATGCTATTGCTCGAACCAGAGACATGGGTTTTCGACGTGAACCCCAACCACCTATTCCAATAGTCATTCCATCTGATAATTCTTCGACAACTTCCATTTCTGTCATTTTTTTGTCAATCACAACTTCAACGCTAGAGCAACCCGCGCTATGCACCGACCTGAGATAATCTTCTAGTGTGAATATTTCTATGGACAAAACTGAAATCCTTGATTTCTCAGGTAAAACGGTGATTGTTACTGGAGGGACTCGGGGTCTTGGACGTGTTATTTCAGAATCTTTTCTAGATGCTGGAGCAAATGTTGTCACGTGTGCGCGTAATGCGCCTGAGAAACCGATTTTTTCTCAATTGAATAACAAAGAAGCCATTTTTTTTGAAACTGATGTGCGAAACCCTGATCAGGTTGAATCATTTATTTCTGAAGTTTTTCAAAAGTTTGGTCGCATCGATGTACTTGTAAACAATGCTGGAGGGGCTCCTTCAGTTAAATCTTCAGACGCTTCAGCTCGCTTTAATGAAAAAGTTGTTTCATTGAATCTTTTAGCTTCTATGCACTGTTCTCAATCCGTGTTCCCTGTGATGACCTCGCAAGAGGACACCGGTGTCATCATAAATATCTCTTCAGTCAGTGGGAGTAGACCCAATCCCACGGGAATGGCTTACGGGGCTGCTAAAGCTGGTTTGGACAATTTGAGTAAAACTTTAGCTCATGAGTGGAGTCCAAAAATACGCGTTCTGACTTTGTCGGTTGGATTAATAGAAACCGATGAATCGTCTGACTTTTACGGCGATGACGAGAAACGTTTAAAGCTCGCTAACCACCTAGCTATGAAACGTCTGGGGAAACCCGAAGAAATCGCTGATATGTGCATGGTGCTAGCTTCGCCTTTGGCTCGCTGGATGACTGGAACCACTGTTGAGGTGCATGGAGGCGGAGAGAGCCCTTTCTATTTGAAAGAAATCTTCGGTACGAACATTGAAGAAAACTCGTAATATTTTTGAATAAAAATGGCACCTGTATTTCTCACTGAAGAATCGCCAACCTACGGGGTAGTGCAATACGTTTCGCCAATGGTTAGAAGAATCGTTGCAAAAAATCCTTCTAAATTTACTTATCACGGAACCGGCACTTACATAATTGGGGATCCTGATGGAAACGAACTTGCCGTAATAGACCCAGGCCCTCGTGATGATAAGCATCTGGCTGCTCTTTTGGATTCTATAGGAAACAAAAATGTGAGCCATATTTTGGTGACACACACGCACCCTGATCACTCTCCCGCTGCTATCAGCCTCGCTGAGATTACTTCAGCTCCGACATACGGATTTGGGAAACATCCGCTAGCGGCTTCTCAAAAATCTGACGATCTCGATGGGGCACAACAAGATGATCTCGAAGATAGGGGTGACACCGACTTTGTTCCTGATGTTGAAATAGGAAATGGAGATGTGATTGTAGGTGAAGGTTTCACTTTTGAAGCTCTCCACACACCAGGACATATCTCCAACCATTTATGTTTTTCTTTGGAAGAGGAATCTACTTTGTTTACTGGCGATCATGTTATGGGATGGTCGACGACTGTAATTCCAGCTCCAGACGGGAACCTCTCTCATTATCTTTCTAATTTACGTCGCCTTCTTGAA
>QCLO01000055.1 GCA_003214465.1 Acidimicrobiales bacterium AG-414-N20
GGAAATTCGAATCGATACTTTGGGTCTTGTTTTACCTATCTTCTAAACCGAATTTTGTCTTGAGAGGATTTAAAAAATCACGTTTTCCAAATGTAACAAGTTTTGCAATTCGATCTGATTTCGTGCATACAACACGATCTTTTTCCTCTAATGTTGCTATTTCTCTCCCATCGACAGTGCAGGTAGCTGTCCTGTTTCCGGTAACTTGCAGTTCAATTTCAGTTGAGGGAGCCAAAACCAAGGTTCTATCAAACAACATGTGAGGAGACACAGGTGTTATCTGAATGGAATGGTGGCTCGCATCCACTATCGGCCCCCTGGCGGAAAAAGCATACGCCGTCGAACCTGTGGGGGTGGAAATGATTAGTCCGTCTGCTGCATAAGAAGTAAAAAACGAACTGTCCATGGAGACGTTCATCCGAACTGTCTGACTAACTGCTGTTCTTTCGACCACCACTTCGTTTAAAGCATGGTCTTCAATTAGAGACTCAGAGTGTTCTTGCTCAACCGTGACCTTAAGCATCATTCTCTCTTCAAGGTCATGGTTGCCCTCTAGAGTTCTGATTACTGCATCAAAAGCCTCTGAAGGCTCGGCCGCAGTTAGGTATCCAAGCTGTCCAAAATTTATTCCTAGAACAGGAGTAGGTCGGCCGCCTAAAAGATTTATTGCTCTGAGAATGGAGCCATCCCCTCCCATGCTCACGAGAAGGTCAAGGTCATCAACGAACTCTGAAAGGTTTTCTTTCAAATCACTAGATTGTCTTACACTGTGTCCTTTTTCTTGGAGATGTTCAGTTAATTCAACTGAATTAGACATAGCTTCAGGTCTAAATTCGTGGACGTAAAGTCCAATTTCTGCCATCAATCTTCTCCCTGTCGATTAGCTAACGAAACCACTTTTGAAATTTCGAACTCTCTCTGCTGTGTTTCAGGCACGACGTGTAGGAAGAATTCTACGTTACCTTCTGAGCCTTTAATTGGTGATGGCATACATTCAATTATGGCACCATCATGGGCATTAATTGAATCCTGCACGTTCTCGAGAACTTCTTTCCATATTTTTGGGTCACTAATTACTCCTCTCCCTCTATCTACTTCTTTTTTTCCTGCTTCAAACTGTGGTTTGACCAGAAGTAACATGTTGCTGTTTTTTTCGACTAAAGAAAAAAGGTTCATCATTACTGTGCGTAATGAGATGAAAGCTAAATCGGCTGTCAGCACTTCAAAAGGTGCACCTATTTGTTCTGGCACAAGTGACCTGACATCAGTCTTTTCAAGAACTTTGACTCTTTGATTTGCTGCGAGACGTTCATGAATCTGACCGCGACCGACATCTACAGCTAGAACTGACTTAGCGCCATTTTGTAAAAGACAATCTGTAAATCCTCCTGTGCTGGCACCTATATCTATACATCTGCTTGATTTAACCTCAACTTCGAAGGTTTCCAAAGCTGCTTCTAATTTTCCGCCAGCTCTGCTTACGTATTTGGGTAAAGGGTCAATAATCTTCAACGGTTGACTTGGATCAATCATGCTCGATGGCTTTAAGGCTGATGTACCTGAAACAAGCACCTTTCCTGATTTGATCAATGACTGTGCTATTTCTCGTGATTCAGCTAAACCTCTTCTTACCATTTCAAGGTCTAGCCTCCGACGTGCCATTAGGAAAAGATCTGCTCAACCATGTCGGGTAAGTCATCCGCTAAGAAATCATGTGGAGGGTCTACAGGAAGATCTGACTTTTTAGTAACACCACTTAGAACTAGTCCGAAATCCCAACCTAAATTTTTGGCGAATCTTCCATCGGTATCAGGACGGTCTCCAACCATTATCCCGTTTTCTCCGCTTAGTTCGTTAAGTAGGTCACACATAGGTTGGTACGGTTTTCCAGCTATTTCTGGAACCGCTTCTGTTGCTGCTACCAAAGATGCGAGAATGGATCCAGCGCCAGGTCTTATCCCATCATGCGAGGGGTAAGTAAGGTCGTCATTAGTAGCAAGTAGGCGTGCTCCTGCATCAATTGCCTGCAAGGCAGCGGTTAGTTTCCAATAATCAAAGTCTTCATGAAATCCAACTACGACTGAATCTGCTTTACCGTCTTTCACGGGTTTTGCCCCTACTTTTTCCATCTCCTCTACAGCGCCTTTTCCGCAAAGAGTCAGAACTGTCTCGTCAGGGCTTAACAAAGTCGCCATGGCCATTGCTGAAGTAATCACGCCACCATTCGGTTCAATATTAAATGAATTAAGTTTTTCCTCTACTTCCGATACAGTTCGCCCAGAATTATTGGTAACAAAAAAAACTTGTTCACCTTTTTCCCTCAGGAACGTAATTGATTCTCCGACCCCTTGGATAACTTTGTCTCCAAGCCAAACAACTCCGTCTAGATCGAGAGCCCAAGTCATACTTAAATCCCTTTTTTCGTTAGGGACTCAGACCTCCCAAGTGGGAAGTGAATGTAGCAGCTCATCAAGGTCAGCTGATCCCTGATTTTCCACAACTCCGTCTATCTGGCTTTTAAGAGATGTACTGTACTCGTCACGTTCAACTGCTCTGAAAACTCCCATGGGAGTCGGCGTGTCAGGGGTTTCGCTAAGACGAGATAATGCGA
>QCLO01000056.1 GCA_003214465.1 Acidimicrobiales bacterium AG-414-N20
ACCGCCGCCGCCAGCAGGAGGTGGAGGTGGAGCACTGCCGCCGCCGCCCATGTCACCGCCGCCGCCAGCAGGAGGTGGAGGTGGTGGAGGTGGAGCACCGCCGCCGCCGCCAGCAGGAGGTGGAGGAGGTGGAGGAGGTGGAGGTCCATCCTGAGCATAAGCAGTAGTTGCTGTTACGGGTATCATCACCACTGCTAATAGCGCGACTAATACAATCCTAAATTTCTTCGCCATTCGACGATGTTTCATTTTTTACCTCCGGCTCGGGCGTTGAGCCAAATATGAGACCTAGGGCGTAGGTCTATTTCTATATAGATGTATTCGAAGATATGCGCGTATTTTGCGAATGTCTAACACCAAAACAAAAATTTTACTTTTTTTAAGTAATAATTCATTTATGGGATTTGATCCTCGAAGGCCATTTAAAAGAAGAAGGACTGACATCATTTTTGTTTCTGCAGGTCTTATAGCAATATTTTTCATTCTCTTATGGGCTTTTTTAGGGTGAATTAATGGAGAATCCTGAAATTTTTGGTGAATTAGAAGTCCGCTTTATTCAGCCTTATCAAGCCAAAAAAAGTTATGAATGTCCTGGTTGCAACCGATCAATAGATGAAGGAATAGGGCACGTGGTGGTTGTACCTGTTGAATCTCCAGATCTTCGAAGACACTGGCACAGGGGATGCTGGGAAAAGAAAAGTGTTTAGTCTTCGCGCTTTTCGCGAATTTTAGCTTTTTTGCCGATTCGGTCTCGGAGATAGTAAAGCTTTGCTCTTCTCACATCCCCTCGGGTAACTCTTTCGATTTTCTCAATTATCGGAGAGTGCATTGGGAATGTTCTTTCAACCCCAACACCAAAACTTAATTTTCTTACAGTAAATGACTCAGCGATACCACTACCTCTGCGAGATATAACTACCCCTTCGAAAACCTGGACTCTTTCTCGGTTTCCTTCCACTACTCGCACATGGACTTTTAATGTGTCTCCTGCATCAAAATCTGGCAAGTCGTCTCGCTGTGACAACTGGTCTACTAGGTCGGTGGATTTCATTTTAGATTCCTGTAAAAAATTCTTGGTTCGTTTTTCGAACCGACTCTAAAGCATAGAGGCTTAGCACCTGTGAGCCCACCAAAGATGGTTAAAGAGTTAAATTAAAATCCAAATTCTTCTAGAAGTTTGTTCTCATCTTCACTTAGACCACCTCTTATTTCGATGAGATCAGGTCTCTGGGAAAGAGTTTTGGCTAGAGAAGCTGCTTTCCTCCACCGTTCTATTTTTCCATGATCACCGGATAGTAATATTTCGGGAACCTCAAGATCCCGAAAATTTGATGGTCGTGTGAATTGTGGGTATTCGAGAAGACCGTCGCTGAACGACTCTTCCGTAACCGAAAACTCATTGCCAAGCACACCTGGTTCAAGTCTTGCAACTGTTTCAATGATGGTTAAAGCAGCCAGTTCACCCCCTGCTAAAACGAAATCGCCTATAGAAATTTCATCATCACAAAGATCTGTTCTTATTCGTTCATCAACTCCTTCATAACGTCCACAGAGGAGTGAAAAACCTTTTAGGTCTGAGAGTTCATTGGCTAATTTTTGATCGAACTTTCTTCCGGAAGGCCCTAAAAGTATCAAAGGTCTTTCAGGTTCTACTTCTTCAACAGCTTGAAAAACAGGTTCTGGCATTAGTACCATTCCTGCTCCACCTCCAAAAGGTGGATCATCGACAGTTCTGTGTATATCTGTTGTGGCTAGCCGGAGGTCATGAACTGAAACTTCTAAAAGTCCACTTTCTATTGAACGACCCAAGATGCTTTGCTTGGTGTAACCAGTAATCATCTCTGGGAAGATGCTGAAAACATCAATTTTCATCTTTATTTTCCCCATCTGAACTCTCTTGGAAAAACAGTCCTTCTGGTGTCTTTACAAATATGGTTTCACCTGCCTTGTAGCTTGTAAGAAAATTTAAGGGAACTAAATTTCCATCTTCGAGTTCAAGCAGATCACTTGCGGGGTTATGCAGCACTGAGGTGACGTGACCTCTGCTAATACCTTTCTGATCGATTACCTCAGCTCCTATAAGTTCGTGTGCCCAGACCGTTTCGTCTTTGATCGATTCAGCAAAAAGAATTTCACCTCTCAGCTCATCAGCTTTTTCGCGATTTTGAATTCCTTCAAAATGTACGATGAACTTTTTTTGATGCGGTTTACTTGTTCTTACAATAAGTTCTAATTTTTGTGTACTTATAATAGAACCTGGATTGATCCTCTCAGTCCTATTTGTCGACAAATCAACTATCAACTCTCCATTTAACCCATGTGGTTTAAGTATTTTTCCGATTTCTAGGAGAACCGGATTATTTTCATCCGGCTTTTCGGTCATACATCTAGTCAATCAACAAAGTCGACGTCTATTTCAATTTCATCATTTATTGCTGCAGCTCTCACCACTGTTCTGATTGCATTTGCAACCCTTCCCCTGCGGCCGATCACACGTCCCATGTCTTCTTCCGCGACTGTCACAGCAAACACGCATCTTTCTTCACCGGAACTTTCGATATGAACTTCATCTGGTTCATTAACTAAGGACTTGATCAAATATTCAA
>QCLO01000057.1 GCA_003214465.1 Acidimicrobiales bacterium AG-414-N20
CTCAGATTCTGGTGAAACCCTATATAACCGTCTAATAGACTTACCAGGTTTTGGCTCAGAAAAGTCGATGATCTTTACCGCTCTTTTAGCTAAACGAATGGGTTGCTCTCCTCCGGGTTGGCAGAAATCTGCCGGACCATTTGCCGACAAAACACCCAGATCTGTAGCTGACATCAATAGTCCTGAGTCGTTAACAAAAGTTAGAGCTTGGAAAAAAGCACAAAAGGCAGCTGGTAAGTCAAAACAAGAATAATAAATTACTCTCTTACTTCTCCTTTTGCCTTAGCGGTACGAAACCAGTCATAGGTGCTAGATAGACCTTCCAGCAATGGAATTTTTGCTTTCCAACCCAATTCTGTCAACTTTGAAACGTTCAGAACTTTTCTAGGCATTCCATCGGGCTTGGAGGTGTCGAATACGAGTTCTGCTTCGGGATAAATCAAATCTCTTATGTTCTCTGCTAATTCTTTAATACTGTGATCTATGCCGGTACCTACATTTATGTGCTCCAGATCGGAATAATTATCCATTAGAAATAGACAGGCATCAGCAAGGTCATCCACATGCAGGAATTCTCGTTTGGCTTTTCCACTCCCCCAAACTTCAACAGTCTCCTGTTGTTCATCTTTAGCTTCATGAAACCGTCTCATCAAACTCGGCAGTACATGTCCATTCATTTCATCAAAATTGTCCCCTGGTCCATACAAATTCGTTGGCATTGCAGAAATGAAGTCATCTCCATACTGTCTCCTGTAACCCTCACAAAGTTTTATTCCCGCAATTTTAGCCAGAGCGTAGCTTTCATTTGTAGGTTCCAAAGGTCCACTTAATAATGAATCTTCAATTATCGGTTGATCAGCCTCACGCGGATAAATGCATGAACTACCTAAGTAAATCAACTTCTCTACACCTACTCTGTGGCTAGCGTGCACTACGGTTCCATGGATCATTAAGTTGTCGTAAATAAAATCTGCCGGACGAGTACTGTTAGCCATTATTCCGCCGACTGTTCCTGCGACAAGAAAGACATACTTAGGACGCTCAGTTTCAAACCATGCATTTACTGCGGACTGGTCACGTAAATCAAGATCTTTTCTTTCTACAACCCTTACGTCCGAAAAGCCGGCAGAGTCCAATCTACGTAAAATTGCAGACCCAACAAGTCCTTTATGACCTGCAACGAAAACTGAACTTTGACGATCAATCATGTATTGAAGTTACCCTTGTTCTGTAGGTTGACTACCAATCGCACCAATCTCAGTTAAATAAACAACGAGAAGATCAAGCACGACAACTACAGCTACCTCATTCAAAGGTTCTGGACCTTCTAAAGCCCTAGCCACGACTTCATCTACTGCAACATCAAGATCGGCAATTGATTCTGCATTATTATCTTTCGCTCTGCCTTCTCCAATTTCTTGTCCGTGTTCTGATGCCAAACCTGCCGAACCGAGAGAATCAAGCCACCAGCTAATTATTTCTAAAACCTCGTCTTTTCGAAGTTGTGAAGCCGCCTCTTCAGGGAGTCTCTCTGATATCCATTCAACTGCATCATCCACTTCAAGAACGGAAGGAAGAGATGCCTCACTCAAATTCCTAACTGTAAGAGCGACAGAAACAAAAGCAATTAATAGAACCAGCAATATTCCGAAAAACACAAATAATAAAAGCACACTTCGGTTATAGCAACATCTAAGTTACGTCACTCACACTTTAAAGAAATTCTGCTTAATTTCACTGATCGATAAAATCAGAACAATCTTCCCAAACACCAATCAACTATAAAAATATAAACCCAACAGTTGAAACGCTACTTAGATCCCGATTCTTTGCGCCAAAAGCTCTCTGTGATAGGTCGGATCTCCAAACAACAGCTCAGAACTTTTCGCTCTTTTGAAATAGAGGTGTGCAGGGTGTTCCCAAGTGAAACCTATACCTCCGTGAATTTGAATATTCTCAGCTGTCGTATTGAAATAAGCCTCAGAGCAATAAGCCTTTGCCAAACTAGCCACGGATGGCAGTTCATCATTCAGTTCGGCAGCACACCAGCCGGCATAATAAGCAGCTGATTTAGCAGACTCAACTTCCAATAACATGTCTGCACACTTATGTTTAATAGCCTGAAAGCTTCCTATAGGACGTCCAAACTGAACTCTGTCCTTAGCGTATTGAACTGCTGTATCGAGACACTGTTGAGCTCCCCCTACTTGTTCAGCTGCAAGAGCGACAGCAGCCAAATCCAAAACTCTTTCGAGTGTTGCCCAACCTTGTCCTTCTTCACCTATAAGGGTCGCTTTAACATTTTCAAAGTCCAGACGTGACTGTTTTCTGGTCATATCCATAGTTGCTAGCTGTGTGCGAGATAATCCATCTGCATCACCATCAACTTTGAATAA
>QCLO01000058.1 GCA_003214465.1 Acidimicrobiales bacterium AG-414-N20
ATCTATTACTGGCGGTGGAGCGCCATTCAAATCACATAGAAGGTCGAAAAGTTCACGCTGTTCAATAAATCCGATTTCTTTTTCATGGAAATCAGGCCATTTTTGGTACATAGAAGTAAGAGTCTTTAATGGATCACGGATCAGAAAACTATGATTAAAATTTGAAAGAAAATCGTCTGATAGTACTGGATCCAAGTACAAGGGGAAATCTTTTATAAATACAGGTTTCTTAGATGAAGCATCCTTAAGGTTTTGCCAACAGGTCTCATAAGTCAAACCTGGGGTGCGTAAACTGTCTTCAGTTACACGTGGCCATAAGGGCTCTTCCCCTTGGTACCAAACTTCCCCAAATGGTTCATGAAAACATTCGAAATCACCACGCATTCTCATCATCCACTCGAATGCTGTCGATGTCGATCGAGGCACCCCCCACAGTGCGAGTATTTTTTTCATAATTAACTAGACACAGCTCAAACGTTTCTTAAAAAAAAGATGTGCCACCTTTAAGCAAGTGGCACATCTTAAATTTACTACTTGCTCTTAATAAATCGCCATTAGCTCCGCTATGACTATCAGAGCCACAATCGCAACATTCAATATCCTGAATGCGGCAAACGGTGCTTTAGCAAAATTTCTTCCTATATGACTTGAAGCCATTTCCTCATCCATGTCTTTCATTCCAGCAGCTAGATCAGCTATAGCCCCGTCAAATGCAATCACTATCCAAAGTGAACCTAAAACAGACATTGCGGCTAGCGCTAGTTGTACACCTGAGTCTTCTAGACCCGCGCCACCAAATCCGAGAATAATAAGAATAGCTGAATGAGCCAATGTGAATGGAAGAATGACTGTATGCCAATCTCTACTCCTATTACCCATAACAGCAGTAAGTAAGTCTGAACGCATAAATTTCCTTTCTGTTCAGAACGAATAGAAGCAGAAAAATGAAAAGAATACAAACTGGTTGGAATGAATTTTAAATGAATCCAGAATTTTTTAATCCCAGAAGGACCTGCTATTAGTTGATATCAGTTATTTAAAGGAGAAATCATGGAAATTACTGCAGTAACCACATGGCAAGGAACTCCCGCAGCAATCAAGTTTGTTGTTGAAGCTGCAAAGGGTGCCGTCGAAGTACACGAATCTTTAGGAGCTAGCAATCCGAGATTCATGCGACCAGTTAGCGGAGACCAAGGGGTAGCTTTTTACTCCATTGACTTTGAATCTGTTGAGTCTTATGGAGCTTTCACAGACGCTATCCGTAAACATGACTGGTGGGCACAGACTGAACAAGCTGTCGCAGATGCATACCCAGATCTGGAGATGAAAGGTACTGTTGTCTATTACAACACCCTCGAATCATAACTTTTAAAAAATAAAGCAAAAGTAATCAATAGAAATTGCGTCTTGCAGAGTAGCTCGGCGTGAATACTAATGTACTTAAGTGGAAAAAGTTCGTACAGCAGCATTATCTATGCCCGGAGCGCTTGAAGATTACCCATTTGGTGAAAAGATTACTGTGTTTAGGATTTATGACAGGAAGGGACCTATCTTCGCGATCGTTTCTGAAGAGAAACGTATTTTAAACGTAAGAGTACCAAGAGATTTTTTTGAAATTTCTGACACGATCGAAGGGTTTGCTCCCCTTAAAGTTTGGAAAAACTGGATAGCAGTTGACTTGACCTCTGTGAATAGCAAGCGTGAAATTAGCGATCTGGTTGCTGAAAGTTGGTACGAAGTAACTGAGAACTTACCCAAGAAAAAAAGAGAACTGCTTAGAAACATATGAATCGAACATTTTTCGAATTTGTTGCCGTACTTAAAAGAAGCAATATTTGCTAAGTAGGTGGAGTGTCGTAAAACGGACCCCCGTTCCACCATCTCTCAAATCGTGGTTTATTCACTGAAGCAACGAGTTCTAACATTGTCCCATTCGGGGGCGCTAGATAGGACATACTTCCAAAACCATCTGCTGGAGATTTAGCTGCTCCAAGTAGTTCCCAATTAAGCCCTATAAGCCTTTCGGTCTCTGCCTTCACGTCATCGACCCACACGCCAAAATGGTGCACACCAGAATTTTCTTTACCGTCCCAGAAAGAGCCGGGGTGACCTTCAAGCAGTTCAAGATGCTGCTCCCCTTCACAAGAGTAAACAAACTTTAGAGCGATACTTTGCTGACCTCCGTCAGGAGTCCAAAGACTCTGAGAGGGGTTTTCCACCAACTCCGCCCATGTC
>QCLO01000059.1 GCA_003214465.1 Acidimicrobiales bacterium AG-414-N20
ATTTTTAGTCGCGTTATCGTCTTTTTGTCAAGCCAGAGGGAAACTTTTTCAAAAATATTTACGGTTACTAAAGTATTAAAAGTTGTTCAGAGATTGGCAGGGAAACGAATTGATTGAACTCGTAAATGAAATCTGAAGAACTCATGCCGTAAGTGTCAACAAAGGCACCTTCCCATCCGAGATCATTCAGTTTTGGATAAAAATTGCCTAGTACTAAACCTTCACCAAATTTGTCAACCAGGTAGGCAATTGCCCAAGTTCCGTAGCTGTAACCAATATTCTGTTCCGGACCGTATTCGATTGTATTAGCGGTCTGACCTGGGTTTGATTGAAGCCATTCTTGGACGTCTTCCATTTTCCATTGAAAACGATCTCTGAGTGGGTTCCAATCTGATGCTGTGATAGCCCCAGATTCGCGGAGGCTTTGTGAAGTTACTTGTGCCATGTATTCGGCAGTGCCTTCTGACCACCACATAGGACCCATCAGTTCATCTCTAGTGTCTCTATTTTTTGTGAAGATATAGGCGTGTTGAACGGCGTGAAAGTATTCGTGGAAAGCGGTTTTTTGGTCGTCAGCGTAAGCGCAAAAGTTTCGTTCATCGAAACAAATCGGGTAGGAGGAACTGAAAAGGTGGATTCCCCATTGGCGTGCCCCGTTGCGTCCGGCAGAGCCACCAGTTTGCCCTTGAGCTATCCTTTCACTGCTTTCTATGGCTTGCTCTACAAGGAAGTTGGGTGTGTGTTCATACTCCAGACAGTCTGCCTTCTGCAGCTCTCCTCTTGCATCACGCCGTGAACAGAACTGGTCAGCTAACTGTTGGGCCGCAGAAGTATCTAAGCCGGCGACCCAATACTCTGTTGGACCGAAATTACCCCATTCCTCAGTCGCAGCAGTTATTGCTTCTTCTAAGAGTTCACGAACTCTAGACGGTACATCCGATGCGTAGAGGAACTCGACAGGCGTATCGATTTCCTGACCCCAAGTGTCTGTAGTCTGAGAATTTTCGAAATCAGTGTCGGCAGCCTGAGAATTTTCGAAATCAGGAAGTATTAAAAGTTGTTCTTCAATGTCGAGTTCTATGAAATTGTCGAACTCGATAACAAATTCCGACATTGTCATTCCATAAGTCTTAATGAAAGCTTCGTGAGGTCCCAATTCGTTTAGATTAGGGTAGTAGATATCAAGTAAGGCATCTGGACCAACCATATTCTCCAGGTAAGCATGAGCCCATGTACCGTAGTCATACCCGGGGTTGTTATTGCCGTGGGGTGGGTAATTTGACAATTCTCCATCCGGATTATTTTCGTTCCATTCTTTTATGATTTCCATTTTCCATTGCATTCTTTCTTGCAAAGGATTCCAATCAGACGCTGTTACAAGGTCGTTATTTCGGAGATATTCTGAGGCCATTTGAGCCTTCCATTCTGCGCCACCTTCTCCCCACCAGTTGTCTGATTGTTGTAGATGGAATTCGTTTTGTCGGCGATCACCGTCGAAGGTCATAATGTGGGCATGTTGAACTGCGTGAAAATACTCATGTAGAACAGTGACCTGACAATCTGCATATGGAACCATTGCGAGATTGTCATTAAAGCAAATTGGGTAGGAAGAAGAAAAAAGGTGTATGCCCCAGGAACGATTACCGTTTCGTCCGGCGCTGCTAGTGCTATTTCCTTCAGCTATTGCTTCCGCAACTACTTCTGCTTGTTCTATAAGAAAGTTAGGAGTATGTTCGTTTTCAAGACAGACTGTCTTCTCCATTTGTCCTCGCTCTTCACGTCGCGAGCAGAATTGATCCGCAAGCTCTCTTGCAGCTGGAATGTCTTTACCTGACACCCAGTACTCAAGTGGCCCATAGTTGCCCCAAAGATCTGTTGCCGCATAGAGTGTTTCTTCGAGTAGTTCTTTCACTCTTGGTTCAACATCTGAGGCATAGAAGAACTCTGGGTCTATATCGACTTTTTTGCCCCAAGTGTCTTGCCCTACACGGATTTCATGCTCCTTTATGCAACCTTCAATACTTGCTAGTTCTTGGTCAGTGGGAACTCCTGTCGTAATTTCAAGAGTTCTTTCCGGTCCTATAATTTCCGAAGTACAGCCGGCGAATTGCAAATCTCCAGTTTCAAAAAAGTAGCTACGCGCT